>NZ_SLXH01000008.1 GCF_004341365.1 Simplicispira metamorpha
ATTTGCAGAAATCGCCCAAAAAGGTGCAGCAGTTTTTTGGGAAGGATTCTGTCAAATATGCCGCTTGATTCAAGTTGTTTTATTTCTAGTCAATAATTTATTGGGCTCCAAAAGTGGCATTGATGAGTTAAAGACGCTTTTTGATCTGTATCAACAAGGCGCACTGACAGCCGAAGAGTTCAAAGATATGAAACAGCATTTGTTGCGCTCTCTTCGCTCCACGCCGAGTGGTTGCTAAATTTATAAAAAATTCGCTGTATTTTTTCTTCCCTAACCTGAAAGGTTTATATGCCCCTTCCCCTCATTATTGGAGTTGCAGCTCTTGCTACTGCTGCTTTTGGTGCCAAAAAAGGTTATGACGGCTACCAAAAGCATTCGGAGGCTGATGATATTGTAAAAGAAGCCAAGTCTCGTTATGACCGGAAGAGAAATTCTTTTGATGGAAAAGAGAAAGAAACTACACTTGCTCTTGATTTGCTGGGGAAAAAAGAATTAGAAATCGGTCAAAGTATTGGTAAATTTAAAATCTTGGCTGATGCACTTTTGAAGCAACTAAATTCGGGTAGAAAAAATAAGCTGGACATTAGCATTCCAAAGCATAAATTGCAAAAAATCGAGGATTACAGTTACACCGCTGTTGGTGTCATGGGTACCGCTATGGGCGCTGGTGCTGCGGGTGCGGCTGCTGGTTTTGCCATTTATGGCGGTGTGATGGCGCTTGGCGCGGCCTCCACTGGTACAGCTATCTCTGCTTTGTCTGGCGCAGCAGCAACCAAGGCTACATTGGCTGCGCTGGGGGGTGGGTCACTGGCCACTGGTGGCCTTGGGATTGCTGGTGGCACAGCCATTTTGGGAGCAGCGGTGGCTGCACCTGTTTTGGCAATTGCGGGTTGGGCTTATGACAGCCATGGTGAGGAAGCGCTGAGAAATGCACGCAAGGCGAATGGTGAGGTCAACGTTGCGATTGAGAAAATGGACAGGGCCTCTCAGCAGCTTGAAGACACTATAGATTATTCGCAAAAAATCAAGCGATCGCTCAATTCTATTTTTGGTCAATTCCAACAATATTTTGATGAACTTAAGAATATAAATGCTTTTATTGAGGATATTAAGGGTCGAAATGTTGATGTGAATTCTGAGATGGATAAACTTGGTGGTAATGCTGTTCGTGTAATTGAAGATGGTTATGCGTTAGCATCTATCTTGGTTGATGTCATTACTACTCCGTTATTTACGCTTAAGAAAATTAATAATGAAGTGGTGCGTAATAGGGATGGTGTGCCCGAAATGGAGAAGGATGCTGATGGTTCTATGATTCTTAATGATGCGGAACTGGAGGCTGCTTTGCGTAAGGCTAAAAATGAAGCTAATGATATAGGGGATGTTAGGTAATTTATTGGTGGTGTCGCCTAAAGATGGCGGCACTTTTTTAGTGTTTTTAAAAAATTTTGGAAAATATGCAAGCTGCTACTAATTATCCTTGGGCTAAAGAGCTTGAGAAAACTGTAATCAATAGTTTGACGACAACTTTTGGGTTGGATTTTCTTCTTTTTAAGGATAAGGTTGGTGGTGATGTTGATACCATCCAAAATGCTCGAAAAAATATTTATGCAACAGATGCGTCCCAGCAAAAATATGAGCAACGCGGTGACTACGACAGAACTGCTTATGACTCTCATAAAAATTTCATAGAAACAGGCCGCCGAGAAAAAGCGGCACATCAAAGTGGAAATTTGCATGATGCCTATCGCAACCAATCGATGGGTTTAAATGAAAGACGTGACCTTGATCACGTTATTTCAGCTAAAGAAATTCACGATGACCGTGGTCGGGTGCTGGCTGGGTTGGATGGCGCTGAGTTGGCAAACCAAAGCAGTAATCTGCAGAGTACACATTTCAGCATCAATAGATCAAAGCAAGCAACTTGCTGTGATGATTTTCTTAATGAATTGCCTGGAAAAATTGAAATATATGAAAATAATTTAAAAAAAGACCAGGAGAGGCTCAAGAATCTTCCTCGAGATACTCCTGCGCAGCGTGATAAAGCCGACAGGCTTGAGTCTGATATTCGCAAGGCTAAAATAAAGATTGATGCATTAAAATCAATCGATGTGGAAGAGATGCGAAAAAAAGATGAAGAAGCACGTGGTAAATATGACTCCGATATCAATAAAAATTATTATAGCGGAAGCAGGTTCATGGTAAGTACGGCTAGTGCGGCAGGTATCTCTGGATTGAAAATGGGTACGCGCCAAATGTTGGGCCTGATAATGACTGAGATTTGGTTTGAATTGCGAGATCAAATCCCGAAAATTCTTGAAAACCTCAAGCAAAAGTTCAGTTTCGATAAATTTATGGAGCACATCAAGAATGCCTTGCAAGGCATTTGGCATCGTGTGCAAAAAAGGTTTAATGATTTTCTAGTAGCATTCAAAGATGGTGCCTTTGCTGGCATCATGTCGAGTGTTGCGACGACTATCTTTAATATCTTTGCTACAGCTCAAAAAATGGCCATTAAGATCATTCGGGAGATCTGGGGGCAATTGGTTAAAGCATTTAAGTTGATATTATTTAATCCTGATAGACTTGGTTTCGTCGATTTGTGTCGTGCGGTGGTCGGAATTCTCTCTGCTGCTGCAGGAGTTGCAGTAGGGTCGCTAGTTCACGCACAATTAGTTCCAATGCTCAGTTTTCCATTTGGTGCTGAATTGGCAGCATTCGCTGGTGCATTGATTACGGGTATTATCACACTGGGGCTTACCTATTTTTTGCTGCATAGTGAAATGGCAAAAAAGATGTGGGATTTTGCCGAGTCCATAATGCCGCATGCTGGCACTGTGAAAAAATACCAGGCCATCAATGCTGAGCTTGATCGATACCTGACTGAGCTGACGCGCATAGAATTTAACCTAGACCCAGAAGAGCTAGCTGTCTTCTCGCACGATTTGGCATCCTGCACAGATGAAGTGCAACGTGGTCTGGTTATTAAGGAAGAAATCACCCGACGTGGTATTGAGCTGCCTTATGAAATAGGCAATCCTGCAAGTACGCGCAAATGGCTTGCGTCATTGGTCAAGTGAAAATATCGGCGCGTGCCCCGTTCCCCTGCACTCAATGCGGCCTGTGTTGCCAGCATGTTTACCTTGCCGAGGAAACACAGTTTCTGGATCGCGGTGATGGAACGTGCAAGCACTACGACATGGAAGGCAAGTCCTGCGCCATTTACGAAGAACGGCCAGATATTTGTCGCGTGGATCGGATGTACGCGCTGCGCTATGCACACAAGTACACATGGGACGAATTCATCGCTTTGAACCTTCAAGTGTGTATCAGCCTTGAAGAGCTATCAAATAAATAGCTGCTTACGCTTGCTGCATAAGGGGTAGAGGCTGTTTTCGCTTGAATTTTTTCCCGTCATGCTGGCGGTGATGATGAACCACCCCGCCCGTTTTGGGGGTAAGCCGTTTCTTCCTATGGTGAAGGATTAAAAATGGCTCTAGAGCGTGTTATGAACTTCTGTGCAAGTCATTGATTTTATTGAAGAATTCCACGATTTCCACTTTTGAAAAAACGTGCGTAAGTGCTTATCACAAAAGAGAATTTTTCAAAGTTCATAACACGCTCTAGCCCTTACGTAGCAAGCGCAAGAAGCTATCAAAAAAGAAGCTGCTGCGCACCGTCTGCCTCCTTACGCTCCATCCCTTTCCCTGCCTCTGGAACTCGCCCATGCCCCACCCGCATCCCCTCCCGCCCGGATTCATTGTTTTGCACGGTAACCGCGCGGAAGACCTGGCGCAGACCCTCATCGCCTGGCTGGGCCGCCACCCGCTGCAGCCCCTCGAAGAAGAGGTGGTGCTGGTGCAGAGCAGCGGCATGGCCGAGTGGCTGAAGATGGAGATGGCGCGCCAGGCCGGGGTGTGCGCTGCGGCGCGGGTGGAGCTGCCGGGGCGTTTTGTCTGGCGCGCCTACCGCCAGGTGCTGGGTGCAGGCGCGGTGCCCCGCGAGTCGCCGCTGGACAAGCTGCCCATGACCTGGCGGCTGATGCAGCTGTTGCCCGGCGTGCTGGCGCAGCCGGTGTTTGCGCCCATGGCCCAGTACCTGCGGCCTACCGCCCAGACCGCTGAATGGGCCAGCGAACCAGCATCCATCGCCCCCGACACCGCCCGCCAACTGCAACTGGCTGCCCAGCTGGCCGACCTGTTCGACCAGTACCAGAACTACCGCGCCGACTGGCTACAGGCCTGGGCCGCCGGGCACGACACCGTCACCACCCCCGCTGGCCAGCCCCAGGCCCTGGCGGACGACCAGCGCTGGCAGCCTGCACTGTGGCGCGCGGTGCTGGAGAGCCTGCCGCCCGAGCAGCGCAGCGCCACCCGCCCCGACCTGCACCGCCAGGCGCTGGCGCGCTTGCAGGGCGACGAGGACTTTGCGGGCCGGGTGCCGCGCCGCCTGGTGGTGTTTGGCATGAGCCACATCCCCGGCGCCTACCTGGAGCTGCTGGCCGCGCTGGCGCCGCACAGCCAGGTGATTCTGGCCGTGCCCAACCCCTGCCGTTTTTACTGGGGCGACATCATCGAAGGCCGCGAGCTGTTCCGGATGGAGCGCCGCCGCCACCACCCGCGCACAGGCAGCCCCAGTGCGCCGCCCGCCTGGGAAGACATGCACCTGCACGCCCACCCGCTGCTGGCCGCCTGGGGCCGCCAGGGGCGCGACTTTGTGCGCCAGCTTGATGCCTTTGACGATGCCGCCGCCACAGCACAACGCTTTCCGCTGCTCAAAATCGACCTGTTTGGCGAGGCCCCCGAAACGGCAGACACGCCCCTGCTCACCCGCGTACAGCAGCGTATCCGCGACCTGGAGCCGCTGGCGGTGCGCCACGACGATGCACCGCTGGCGCGTGACGACCGCTCCGTGGTGTTCCATGTGGCGCACAGCCCGGTGCGCGAGCTGGAGGTGCTGCAAGACCAGCTGCTGGCCCTGCTGGCCCAGCCCGGTCTGGCCCCGCGCGACATCGTCGTCATGGTGCCCGACGTACAAAGCATGGCCCCGGCCATTCGCGCCGTATTCGGCCAGTACCCGCGCCACGATGCGCGCTTTATCCCCTTCGATATTGCTGATCTGAGCGCCAAGGCCAGCAGCCCGGTCATCGTGGCGCTGGAATGGTTGCTGCGCCTGCCCACGCAGCGCTGCGGCCTGAGCGAGCTGGTGGATTTGCTGGAAGTGCCCGCCATTGCCCGGCGCTTTGGCATCGCCGCCGACCAACTGCCGCAGCTCACGCAGTGGATGGGCGGTGCGGGCATCCGCTGGGGGCTGCACGCCCAGCAGCGCGCGCAACTGGGCCTGGCGGAATGTGGCGAGCAAAACAGCGCCTGGTTTGGGCTGCAGCGCATGCTGCTGGCCTATGCCGCCGGGGCGCTTGACGATGCGCCCGCTGCCGCCGCAGGCTGGCAGGGCATAGAGCCTTACACCGAAGTGGGTGGCCTGGATGCCGCCGTGGCGGGCAGCCTGGCCCACCTGCTGCACACACTCGATGGTTGGTGGCAGCGCAGCCAGCAGCAGGCCACGCCCGAGCAGTGGCGCGACCACGCCCAGTGGCTGCTGGGCGCGTTGCTGCGCAGCACCGATGAGGCCGATGCCCAGGCCCTGGCCGCACTCCACGACGGCCTGGCGCGCTGGCTGCGCGCCTGCGAACAGGCCGGGTTTGCACAAGCCGTGCCGCTGGCCGCGCTGCGCCACGGCTGGATGGACGCCTTGCAGCAGCCCAGCCTCGACCAGCGCTTCAGGGCGGGTGGCGTGACCTTTTGCACGCTGATGCCCATGCGCGCGATCCCGTTCGAGGTGGTGTGCCTGCTGGGCATGAACGATGGCGACTACCCCCGCCGCGCACCGCGCAGCGACTTCGACCTGATGAACCAGCGCGGCATGTTCCGCCCCGGCGACCGCTCGCGCCAACACGACGACCGCCAGCTCATGCTCGAAGCCCTGCTGTCGGCGCGGCGCGTGCTGTATGTGAGCTGGACGGGCCGCAGCGTGCGCGACAACAGCGACCAGCCGCCCTCGGTGCTGGTGTCGCAGCTGCGCGACTACATCGCCGCCGCCTGGGGCGACGAGGCCGTGGCCTGCCGCACCACCGAGCACCCGCTGCAACCCTTCAGCCGCCGCTACTTCGAGGCCGCCTCGCCGCTGCGCACCTACGCCCGCGAGTGGCGCAGCGTGCATGGTGTGCTGGACGAGCCCTTGGCGATTGCGCCCCACGATGGCACACAAGGCGCCTCCGTGGTCTTGGCCGATGACAGCGCCCCGCTGGATATGGAGCGGCTGGTGCGGTTCTTGCGCAACCCGGTCAAGGCGTTTTTCAAGGAGCGTTTGGGCGTGGGCTTCTGGAATCCTGAAGACGAGCCGGGCGATACCGAAGCCTTTGCCTTTGACGGTCTGGAAAACTACCAGCTCGTTGCCGCGCAGCTACAGCACTGGCCCGCGCCGCCGCAGTGCGATGCAGCGCAGCTCCAGTCGCTGGTGGCCAGTCGGCTCGGTGCCCTGCAACGCGCGGGCGATTTGCCCATGGCCGGTCTGGGCACCCGCAAGAAACAGGAGCTGCAAGCCACCCTGACTGCCATGGCCAGTGCCTGGGCCGCGCTGGGCCAGGCGTTTGGCCAGCGCACCGAGCGCATCGCCGTGCAGCACCAATCCCAAGGCGTGGTGTTGCGCGACTGGATTGATGGTGTGTACCAGCGCCAGGCAAACGCTGCCCCGGAGGCAGTCCAGGCCGCCGGGGCCAGCCAGCGCGCCTGGGTGCAACTGCAGCCCAGCAAAGTCAGCGCCAAGGGCAAGCCCCGGCCCGACAAGCTGCTGGCGCCCTGGGTGCGCACGCTGCTGGCCGCCGCTGCCGGGCAGCCCTTGCAGGGCTGCGTGGTGGGGCAGGATGCGGTGCTGCACATCCAGCCCATGTCTCCAGCGCAAGCCACCGAGAGCCTGAACACCTTGTGCGCGCTGTGGCAGCTGGGCCAGCAAGCGCCCTTGCCCTTGCCCCTGAACACCGCGCTGGAGATGGCCACCATCACTGCTTTGACCCCGCCCGCCGAGCAGGAAAAAGCCTATGACCAGGCCCAGGCCGCCTACGAAGGCAGCGACTACAGCGACAGCCAGCAACGGGCCGAAGTGCGCGAGATGTGCCTGGCGCGCACCTTTGCCGACTTTGACGCGCTGTGCGCCGCCCGCGCCCCCGATGGCCTGGGGCTGGCAGATTGGGCGCCGCAGGTGTATGGCCCGCTGCTGCAATGGGCCAGAGAGTGCATCACCGTGCAACCGCATGCCCCCGAGGCAGATGCCGACGCCGCACCAGCCCCCGAGGCCGACGCCGCAGCGCCCCCCGCCAAAGTCACAACCAAAGCAAAAACCAAAGCAAAAACCAAGGCCAACGCCGATGCCTGAGCGCACGCCCCTGACGACGGAACCGACCATGCCCGAAACACTGCACCCCCGAAGCTTCCCGCTGTGGGGCTCGCGCCTGATTGAAGCCAGCGCCGGTACCGGCAAAACCTGGACGATTGCCGCGCTGTACGTGCGCCTGGTGCTGGGCCACGGCGCGCCCGAGACGCGCTTTGCCCGGCCCCTGATGCCGCCCGACATTCTGGTGATGACCTTCACCCGCGCCGCCACGCGGGAGTTGTCCGACCGCATCCGAGCGCGCTTGCTGGAGGCCACCCGGTGTTTTCGCGGCGAGGCCGTGCCGCACGAGGCCGACCACTACCTGCAACACCTGCTGGCCGATTACGCCGACCCTGCCGCGCGCCAGCAGGCCGCCTGGCGCCTGGCCATGGCCGCTGAGGGCATGGACGACGCCAGCATCCACACCATTGACGCCTGGTGCCAGCGCATGCTGCGCGAGCACGCTTTTGACAGCGCCAGCCTGTTTGAAGAGGAGCTGGTGGCCGACGAAGAAGCCTTGCTCGCCCAGGCTGTGCAAGATTACTGGCGCCAGCAGTGCTACGGCCTGTCTGCCGACTCGCTGGCGCAGGTGCTGGGCGTCTGGCGCAGTGTGGATGCCTTGCTCAATGACGTGAAAGCGCTGCGGGGCAAAGTGCCGCAGGGCGAGGGCGCTGCGCTCAGTGTGGTGGAAGCGATGGCGCAGGCCCACAGCGAGCACCAACGGCAGTTGGATGTGCTGCGCAGTGACTGGAGTCGGCGGGTGGTGGCAATGCGCGGTTTTGTCAATGCGCAAACCCCACCGGCAGCCCACGGCTGGGCAGCCGGATTTCCTATGGCAAACCTCAATCGCTGGCTGGATACGCTACAGAACTGGACTGAAGGCAAGGACAAGGACGGCGAGAAGCCGACGCCTGTAGTGCTTGACCTGGGTAAGGGCTGGCAGCGCCTCACGCTGGCCGGGCTGGCAGCGATGCGCCAAGCCGGGGCCGGGCCTATCCCGTTCACGCAAGACGAGCAGGAGGCCTTCAATGCCTTCGCCACCCTGCAAATCGCCCTGCAAAACCTGCCCCAGCCCAGCGCCACCGCCCGCCGCCACGCCGCCGCCAGCGTGGCGCAGCGCCTGCGCCAGCTCAAGCAGCAGCAGGGCACGTTCGGTTTTGCCGACATGCTTGAGCGCCTGGACGCCGCGCTGCACAGCGCCAGCGGCGAGCGCCTGCGCGATCGCATTGCTGCCCAATACCCGGTGGCGCTGATTGACGAGTTCCAGGACACCGCGCCCCTCCAGTACCGCATCTTTGACCAGATTTACCGCACACCAGACAACGACCCCGAGCGCGCTTTGCTGCTGATTGGCGACCCCAAACAGTCCATTTACGGTTTTCGTGGTGCGGACATTTACAGCTACCTGCAAGCGCGCCGTGCCACCGCAGGGCGGCACTATGCGCTGTCGGTCAATTACCGCTCTACCCATGCGCTGGTGCAGGCCGTCAACCACAGCTTTTTGCAGGCCGAGGCGCGGCCACCGCAGCAGGGGCAGCCCGGCGGCGCCTTCCAGTTTGCCGCCAGCGATGGCAGCAACCCCTTGCCCTTTGTGGAAGTGGCAGCCCACGGGCGCCAGGAGCAATGGGTGGGTGCGGGCGCCGCCATGCCCGCCATCACGCTGGTGCATGACCTGGAGATGCAAAGTGCGGGCCACACGCGCTACGCCTTTGCCCAGCGCTGCGCCGAGCAAATCGTTGTGTGGCTGAACGATCCGACCAACGGTTTTCAAGAGGAAGGCAAGCCGCTGGAGCGCCTGCGCCCGCAGGACATTGCCATCCTGGTGCGCACCGGCACCGAGGCCGCTGCCATGCGCCGCGCCCTGCAAAAGCGCAACGTGGCATCGGTGTATTTGTCGGACAAGGATTCGGTGTTCCAGAGCGACGAGGCCCGCGACCTGGTGCATTGGCTGCGCGCCGTGGCCGCCCCGCAAGACGCTACCTTGGTGCGCGCCGCGCTGGCGCTGGCCAGCGTGGGGCTGGCGCTGGACGTGCTGGCGCGGCTGGCCACGCAAGACGATTGGTTTGACGAGCAGGCCGACACCCTGCGCGCGCTGCGGCAGGTCTGGGCCAGCCAGGGCGTGCTGGCCATGCTGCGCCAGACCATCCACCGCTTCGGGCTGGCTGCGCGCTGGCTGCAACGCGATGGCGGCGAGCGCAGCCTGACCAATTACCTGCACCTGGCCGAACTGCTGCAACACGCCAGCGCCGATTTGGAGGGCGAGCAAGCCCTCATCCGCTGGCTGATGAACCAGATTGCTGAAAACGCCGAGCAAAGCGACGAGCAGGTGGTGCGCCTGGAAAGCGATGCCGACCTGATCAAGATCGTCACCATCCACAAAAGCAAGGGGTTGGAATACCCGGTGGTGTGCCTGCCGTTTGCCAGCAGTTTCCGGGGGTTTGACAAGCGCTATGTCACATCGGCCCTGCTGCCCACGGCGGGAGGCGAGCGCGAGCTGGTGCTGGACATGAACGACGAGGCCCAGACCCGCTACGAACAAGAGCGCTTGCGCGACGACCTGCGCCTGCTCTATGTGGCCATGACCCGGCCCCGCCATGCGCTGTGGCTGGGCTTTGCGGCGGTCAAGGTGGGCAACGGCAAGGCGTGCCAGACCCACCACAGCGCCATCGGCTACCTGCTGGGTGGGGCCGCCCCGCGTGAGGCAGCCGATTGGCTGGTGCCCTTGCAGGCGCTGGCCAGCGCGGGTACGGGCATCGTGCTGCACAGTGCCGCCGCCCATACCAGCGTGACCCGTCTGGCGCCGCGTGGCCACCCAGCCGCTTTGCAAGAGGTGCCCGATTACCGCGCCGACTTTGATCGCCACTGGGGCATTGCCAGCTACTCGCGCCTGACCCGTGACCTGAAGAGCCCACCGCAAACGCTGGCGCAAAGCAGCCTTGCCACGCCACCACCCGCATGGCCTGCCCATGCGCTCTCGCCCCTGCACGTGCTGCGCCCTGCGGACGATGAAGCGCTGCCCGATGGGGAGGCCGGGGAGGGCACCACGCCCGCGCTGCCCGCTGCCACCGCAGGCGCAGGCCATGCCGCCACGCCGATCTGGCACCACTTCCAGCGCGGGCCGCTCACGGGCAACTGGCTGCACCAGCAACTTGACTGGCTGGCTGACCAGGGCTTTGCCCTGCGCGGCAACGAGCGCCTGCAACAGCGCCTGCAAGCGCGCTGCGAGCAGGGCGGCTACCAGGAGTCGGCCCCCGCGCTGGTCGCCTGGCTGACCGACGTGGCCCACGCACCGCTGCCCGGTCTGGGCGTGGCGCTGGCCGATCTGCCCACCGCGCGCTCTGAAATGGAGTTCTGGCTGCCCGCACGCCAGATTGACACCGCCGCCATCGACACCCTGTGCCGTGATTACCTGCTGCAAGGGGCAGAGCGCCCGCGCCTGCAAACCAGCACGCTGCACGGCATGTTGATGGGCTTTATCGATTTGGTGTTCGAGCACGAAGGGCGCTATTGGGTGCTGGACTACAAATCCAACGCCCTGGGCGCCGACGACAGCGCTTACGACGGCCACGGCCTGCGCGCCGCCATGGCCACGCACCGCTACGACGTGCAGGCCGCCGTGTATGTGCTGGCGCTGCACCGGCTGCTGCAAGCCCGCCTGGGGAGCGCTTACGACCCCGAGACGCAATTGGGCGGCGCGGTGTATTTCTTCCTGCGCGGCCTCCACGGCCCGGCGGGGGGCGTTTACACCCTGACCTTGCCAACGCAGGCCTTGGGCGCACTCGACGCCATGCTCGAACCCTCCCCTGAACCCATAGCCTGAACCCTGTCGCTGGAGCCCTTGCCGATGAATCCCACCCTCCACACCCTGCGCGACTGGTCAGAGCAGGGCTGGCTGCGCCGCCTGGACAGTGCCATGGCCGATTTTGTGGCGCAGCACGATCCACAGGCCGAGCCCGCCTTGCTGGTGGCCACCGCCTTGCTGGCCCACATGGAAGGCCGGGGCCATGTCTGCCTGCCGCTGGCCGATCTGGTGCGCCAACCGCACAGCGCACTGGCCTGGACCGCCCAGGCCAGCGAGGCCCTGGGCACCTTCTGGCCCAGTCTGCCTCCAGAGCCTGCGGCATGGGTGCAAGCCTTGCAGCGCAGCCCCGTCGTGCGCTGTGTGGCCGATGGCAATGCCCCGCCCGACACCGGCCAGCCGCTGGTGTTGGGTGGTACGCCAGAGGCGCCGCTGCTCTACCTGCGCCGCTATTGGGTGTATGAGCAGCAGGTGGCGCAGGCGGTGGGCCAGCGCGCCGCCGTAGCGCAAGCGGTGGACGAGCGCGCCGCCCGCGACTGGCTGAACCTGCTGTTTCCGAAGCCGTCCGCCAACAATGCTGCTTCGCCGCCGCCCGTGCCCGATTGGCAAAAAATTGCCTGCGCCCTGGCCCTGCGCAGCCGCCTCACCGTCATCACGGGCGGGCCGGGCACTGGCAAAACCTATACCGCCGCGCGCCTGCTGGCACTGCTGCTGGCCACCAGCCCCGACCCTGCCCAGCTGCGCGTGGCGCTGGCCGCCCCCACCGGCAAGGCAGCGGCGCGCCTGCGCCAGTCGATTGACCAATCGCTGGCCAGCCTGCAAGCGAGCCTGCAAGGCGCCATTGACCTGCACGCCCTGGCCGAGCGCATCGGCAAGGCCCGCACCCTGCATTCGCTGCTGGGCATGCACCAGGGCAGCCGCCAGTTCCAGCACAACGCCCAGCACCCGCTGGATGTGGACGTGCTCATCGTCGATGAAACCTCCATGGTGCATTTGGAGATGATGGCCGCACTGCTGCAAGCCATGCCGCCCCAGGCCACGCTGATTTTGCTGGGCGACAAAGACCAGCTGGCCTCGGTGGAAGCGGGCTCGGTGCTGGGCGATTTGTGCGCCCACGCCCAGGACACGCGCTACCACCCCGCCACCTGCGACTACCTGCGCGCTGTGGCGGGCGAGGCATTGAGCGCATCGGCCACGCCCGGCAGTGCGCTGGACCAGCAAACCGTGATGCTGCGCCACAGCCGCCGCTTTGGCACCGACATTGGCGCCCTGGCCAAGGCCGTTAACGCTGGCGCTGCTTTTGCCATCCAGACCACGCCAGATGTGCCCTGGGGCGCCTACGACTTGCTCCAGCGCGGCACCCGGCAAGCGCTGGCGGCTGGCACTTGGGCGCCACCCGCACAGGTCGCCCAAGTTCCAGTGGCCACCGACCTGGCAGCCCAAAAAACAGCGCCCCAGGCGAAGGCTAAAGCGTCTGCCCGTGCGCGCCCAGCTGCCGCAGTGCAGGCACCCGATGCGCCCGCGCCAGCCCCCGAGGCCCCCGGCAGCGCAGCCCCTGCGGCGGGCAAGGTGTATTTGCTGCCCACCCCCGTACTGCCCGAGGCCGTGGTGCAACTGGCCCTGCATGGCCGCGCGCTGGCCCCGGCCTGTTATGGCGACTACCTGCGCGCCATGCAACATGGCATGAAGGCGCGGCCCGTACCCGCAGCCCCGGCGACCAACGCCGCCCCGCCCGACGCGGCCAGCGCGGCCCAGACCAGTGCCGTGGATGCCCACACCGCCTGGGTCAAAACCGTGCTGCAAGCGTTTGACCGTTTCCGCATCCTGTGCGCCGTTCACGACGGCCCCTGGGGCGACCGCGCCATGAACCAGCAGGTGCAAAACGCACTGGCCCGCACTGGCCTGCTGCAGCCCCAAGGCGAATGGTTTGCGGGCCGCCCCATCATGGTCACGCGCAACGACAAGGCGCTGGGCGTGTTCAACGGCGACGTGGGCGTGGTGCTGCCCGCGCCCGAGGGCAAAAAAAACCTGCGTGCGTATTTTCTCGATGGCGAGCAGTTGCGCAGCGTCTCGGTCAGCCGCCTGGCGCATGTCGAAACCGCCTTTGCCATGACCATCCACAAAAGCCAGGGCTCGGAGTTTTTCCATACCGTGGTGGTGCTGCCCGACGCCGGGGGCGATCTGCTCACGCGCGAGCTGGTCTATACCGGCATCACCCGCGCCAAGGAGTTCTTGACGCTGGTCGAACCCCGCCCGGGCTTGCTGGGAACGGCCATGGCGCAGCAGGTCAAGCGGGCCAGTGGTTTATCAATCAAATAGGCTTGTAACGCTTTCTGGGTGGGCGCAAGCAGCTATTGATTTAATAGCTTCAACATACGGGAGAGGGCCTGCGCTACCATCGCCGCATGGCTCTTCCTGACCCCGCTACCACCCCCGCCGCAGCCACCCACGCCGCCTTGCCCCTGGACGCGCAAGGCATTCTGGAGCTGGCGGCGCGCTCCATGTTCCAGCTGTTTTCCAGCGTCAGCCAGGGCATGTTTCTGGTGGACCACAGTGGCCGCATCGTCTGGGTCAACGAGGGCTACCGGCGCTTTTTGCCCGACCTGGGCGTGGGCTCGGTCGAGCAGTTTCTGGGCCGCATGGTCGAAGAGGTGATTCCCAACACCCAGATGCGCAGCGTGCTCGACACCGGCAAACCCGTGTTGATTGACCTGCTCACCAACCAGGCGGGCACCTTTGTGGTCAGCCGCATTCCGCTGCGCGACGAGGCCCAGCAGGTCATTGGCGCCATCGGCATCGTGCTGTTTGACCACCCCGAAACCACGCTGCAACCCCTGATCAGCAAGTTTGCGCTGCTCCAGCGCGACCTGGACGACGCCCGGCGCGAGCTGGCCGTGCAGCGCGGCCGCCAGATCAGCGGCGCCGGCAGCGGCGTGCGCCGGGCCAAATACACCTTTGCCAGCTTTGTCGGCTCCAGCCCCGCCGCCGCCGAGGTCAAGCGCCAGGCGCGCCGGGCGGCCCAGTCGTCCAGCCCGGTGCTGCTGCTGGGCGAGACGGGCACGGGCAAAGAGCTGCTGGCGCACGCCATCCACGCCACCTCGGCGCGCTCGGGCGGGCCGTTTGTCAGCGTCAACATTGCCGCCGTACCCGACACCTTGCTGGAGGCCGAGTTTTTTGGCGTGGCCCCCGGCGCCTACACCGGTGCCGACCGCAAAGGGCGCGATGGCAAATTCAAGCTGGCCGACGGCGGCACGCTGTTCCTCGACGAGATTGGCGATATGCCACCCAGCCTGCAAGCCAAGCTGCTGCGCGCGCTGCAAGAGGGCGAGATCGAGCCGCTGGGCTCCAACCAGCTGGTGCCGTTTGACGTGCGCGTGGTGGCGGCCACCTCGCGCGACCTGACCGCGCTGGTGCGCGAGGGCAAGTTCCGCGAGGACTTGTTCTACCGCCTGCATGTGCTGCCCCTGCGCGTGCCGCCCCTGCGCGAGCGGCGCAGCGACATCCCGGCGCTGGTCGAGGTGCTGGGCGAAGACCTGGCCCTGCGCAACGGCAGCGCCCCGCCCGAGCTGCTGCCCGACGCCCTGGCACTGCTGATGGCCCAGCCCTGGCGCGGCAACATCCGCGAGCTGCGCAACGTGCTGGAGCAGGCCGCCATGCGCAGCGACTCCGACACCATCGACGCCGCCCAGCTCACCCGCATCCTGCGCGAAACGGGCGTAGAGCCCGCCGCCCCCGAGCCCGATGCGCCCGCGCTACAGCCCGGCGCGCAGGCCCAGGGCGATTTGCTGCGCCCCCTGGCCCAGCAGGTGGCCGAGCTGGAGCGCCGCGCCATCGCCGCCGCCCTGGCCGCCCACGGCGGCAACAAGCAGGCCACTGCACGCCAGCTGGGCATATCACGCGCCACGCTGTACGCACGTATGGAAAACCCTGCGTAAAACTTGAACGGGTGTCTGCATGGCAGACAGTGGCGATGTCTGTTTTCTGGACACATGGTGCGTTGATCGATCCAGAGGTTCATTGGTTTTTCCAATGTAATCAATGGCTTGTGCGATGTTCGGCAGGATTTTTGGGCTGGCACGGACTGTGCAATGTTCAGTCACCACCACAGGAGACACATCCATGCAACGTCGCACATTGGTCGCACTGGCCGCTTTGGCCGCCACCGTTTCGGCACCGGCCTTCGCCCAGTCGGGTGAAATCCGCATTGCCCACATCTACAGCAAGACTGGCCCGCTGGAGGCCTACGGCAAGCAGACGCAAACCGGCCTGATGATGGGCCTGCAATACGCCACCGGCGGCACCATGCAGGTCAACGGCAAAAAAATCGTGGTCATCGAGAAAGACGACCAAGGCAAGCCCGACCTGGGCAAGAGCCTGCTGGCCACCGCCTACTCCGATGACAAGGCCGATCTGGCCGTGGGGCCGACGTCCTCGGGCGTGGCGCTGGCGCTGTTGCCGGTGGCCGAGGAGTACAAGAAGATTTTGCTGGTCGAGCCCGCCGTGGCCGACTCGATTACCGGCGACAAGTGGAACAAATACATCTTCCGCACGGGCCGCAACAGCAGCCAGGACGCCATCAGCAACGCCGTGGCGCTGGACAAACCCGGCGTTCACATCGCCACGCTGGGCCAGGACTACGCTTTTGGCCGCGACGGCGTCAAGGCGTTCAAAGAGGCCATCAAGAAGGCCAAAATTGTCCACGAAGAGTATTTGCCCACCACCACCACCGACTTCACCGCCGGGGCGCAGCGCCTGATCGACAAGCTCAAGGACTTGCCCGGGCGCAAGGTGATCTGGATTGTCTGGGCCGGGGCGGGCAACCCGTTCAAGATTGCCGACCTGGACTTGAAGCGCTACGGCATCGAGATTGCCACCGGCGGCAACATCCTGCCGGCCATGGCCAGCTACAAAAACTTCCCCGGCATGGAAGGCGCCACCTACTACTACTTCGGCATTCCGAAGAACCCGGTCAACGATGCGCTGGTGGCCGCGCACTACCAGCAGTTCAAGACGCCGCCCGACTTCTTCACGGCGGGCGGCTTTACCTCGGCCATGGCGCTGGTCACAGCCCTGAAAAAAACCGGCGGCGACACCAAAACCAACACGCTCATCAAGACCATGGAAGGCATGAGCTTTGACACGCCCAAGGGCACCATGACCTTCCGGCGCGAAGACCACCAGGCCATGCAGAGCATGTACCACTTCAAGATCAAGGTGGACCCGGCCTTCAGCTGGGGTGTGCCCGAGCTGGTGCGCGAGATCAAGCCCGAAGAGATGAACATCCCGATCCGCAACGCGCGCTGAGGCGGCGGCTACCCCATGCTTGCAACCCAGGACCTGACCATCCGCTTTGGCGGCCACGTGGCGGTGAATGCCGTGAGCTGCGCTTTTGCGCCGGGCACGCTCACCGCCATCGTTGGCCCCAACGGCGCGGGCAAGACCACGTACTTCAACCTGATCTCGGGCCAGCTCAAGGCCAGCGCTGGCTCGGTGCGGCTGGGCGGGCGCGAGCTGACGGGGCTATCGGCATCGGCGCGCACCCGGGCAGGGCTGGGGCGGGCGTTTCAGCTCACCAACCTGTTCCCCAACCTGAGCGTGCTGGAGAACGTGCGCCTGGCCGTGCAGGCCACGCAAGCGGGCAAACACCACCGTGGCCTGAACCTGTGGAGCATCTGGAGCGACCACCGCCAGCTCACCGAGCGGGCAGAAGAAATCCTGCACGCCGTGGCCATGCAAGAGCGGCGCGACACCCCCGTGGCCAGCTTGCCCCATGGCGACCAGCGCAAGCTGGAAGTGGCCCTCTTGATGGCGCTGGAGCCGCAGGTCTATATGTTTGATGAACCCACCGCCGGCATGAGCCACGACGAGGCGCCCGTGATCCTGAACCTGATCCGCGCGCTGAAACAAGACAAAAGCAAAACCATCTTGCTGGTCGAGCACAAGATGGACGTGGTGCGCGAGCTGGCCGACCGCATCATCGTGCTGACCAACGGCACGCTGGTGGCCGATGGCGCGCCCGCTGAGGTGATTGCCTCGCCCGTGGTGCAAGAGGCTTATCTGGGCGTGGCCAAGGAGGCCGCATGAGCATCGCTGTCATGACCGCCACTGGTGCGCCGCAGCGGGCTGTGGGGCCAGCGCAGCCCGTGGCCAGTGCGCAACCCTTGCTGCAATTGCAGGGCGTACACACGCACATTGGCGCATACCACATCCTGCACGGCGTGGATTTGGCCGTGCCCCAGGGCGAGCTGACCATGCTGCTGGGCCGCAACGGCGCGGGCAAGACCACCACGCTGCGCACCATCATGGGCCTGTGGCAGGCATCGCAGGGCCGCATCACCTTTGCCGGGCGCGACATCACGCGGCTGCACACGCCGCACATCGCCCACCTGAACATTGCCTACGTGCCCGAGAACATGGGCATCTTTGCCGACCTGACGGTGAAAGAAAACATGCTGCTGGCCGCCCGCCAGGCGCGCAATGTGGCGCAGATGGATACGGCGCGGCTGGAATGGATTTTCAAGCTGTTCCCGGCGGTAGAGAAGTTCTGGAACCACCCGGCGGGCAAGCTCAGTGGCGGGCAAAAGCAGATGCTGGCCGTGAGCCGCGCCATCGTCGAGCCGCGCGACCTGCTCATCATCGACGAGCCCAGCAAGGGCCTGGCGCCGGTGATGGTCAACAACATGATCGACGCCTTTGGCCAGCTCAAGAAAAGCGGCGTCACGCTGCTGCTGGTGGAGCAGAACATCCACTTTGCCAAGCAGCTGGGCGACAGCGTGGCCGTGATGGACAACGGCCGCGTGGTACACGCCGGCAGCATGGCCGCGCTGGCGCAGGACGAGGCCTTGCAGCGCCAGCTACTGGGGTTGGCACTGTGACGCACCATTTCAAGCCAAATCAGGCTCCAGCCCTTATGCAGTGCGCGCTGGCAGCTATCAAAAACAAAGCACACTGGCCCACCCACCCCACCGTGAGAGGAAGCACCGCATGAGCACCCGCGATCTGGACTGGAAGCCGCTGGCGCTGGTGCCGCTGCTATCGCTCATCGTGCTGCCCTTCATCGGCTCGCCCAGCACCTGGCTGACGCTGACGGTGGCGGGGCTGGCCATGGGCATGATCATTTTCATCATCGCCTCGGGGCTGACGCTGGTGTTCGGGCTGATGGACGTGCTCAACTTTGGCCACGGCGTGTTCATTGCGCTGGGCGCGTTTGTGGCCACCAGCGTGCTGGGCGCCATGGGCGACTGGACACAGAGCGCGCAGCTGTGGCGCAACCTGGTGGCGGTGCTGCCCGCCATGCTGGTGGCCATGGCGGTGGCGGGCGCCGTGGGCCTGGCGTTCGAGCGCTTTATCGTGCGGCCTGTGTACGGCCAGCACTTGAAGCAAATCCTCATCACCATGGGCGGCATGATCATTGGCGAGGAGCTGATCAAGGTGATCTGGGGGCCGCAGCAAATCCCGCTGCCACTGCCCGAGGGCATGCGCGGCGCCGTACTGGTGGGCGACGCTGCCATCGAGAAATACCGCCTGGTGGCAGTGGCAGTGGGCCTGCTGGTGTTTGGCGTGCTGGCCTATGTGCTCTCGCGCACCAAGGTGGGCCTGCTGATCCGCGCCGGCGTGCAAGACCGCGAGATGGTCGAAAGCCTGGGCTACCGCATCCGGCGGCTGTTTGTGGGCGTGTTTGTGGTGGGCAGTGCGCTGGCGGGCCTGGGCGGCGTGATGTGGGGGCTGTACCAGCAAAACGTGGTGCCGCAAATGGGCGCGCAGGTCAACGTGCTGATCTTTATCGTCATCATCATCGGCGGGCTGGGCAGCACGGGCGGGGCGCTGATTGGTGCGCTCTTGGTGGGGCTGATGGCCAACTACACCGGCTTTTTGCTGCCCAAAGTGGCGCTGTTTTCCAACATTGCGCTGATGGTGGCCATCTTGCTGTGGCGCCCGCAGGGCATCTATCCGGTGGCCAACCGCTGAACAGGAGCCTGACATGCTGAACCGACTCCTCTCGGGCGACTACCCGCGCAGCAAGCTGCTGGCGGCGGTGTTGCTGGCGATTTTTTTCGCTCTGGCGCTGGCGCCGTTTCTGTTTCCGGGCGTCAAGGCGCTGTCGGTGGCGGCCAAGGTGCTGATTTTTGTGGTGCTGGTGGCCAGCTTCGATTTGCTGCTGGGCTATACCGGCATCGTCAGCTTTGCGCACACCATGTTTTTTGGCATTGGCGCCTATGGCATTGCCGTGGCCACCACGCGCCTGGGGCCAACCTGGACGGCGCTGGGCGTGGGCCTGGGTGGGGCGCTGCTCTTGTCGCTGCTGCTGTCGCTGGCGGTGGGGCTGTTCTCGCTGCGGGTGCGGGCCATCTTTTTTGCCATGATCACGCTGGCCGTGGCCTCGGCGTTCCAGACGCTGGCCTCGCAGCTGTCGGACATCACCGGCGGCGAGGACGGCCTGACCTTCAAGGTGCCCGCCGTCTTGTCGCCCAGCTTTGAGCCGTTTGACGAGCCGTTTCTGGGCGTGGCCATCGATGGGCGGCTGATCTGCTACTACCTGCTGTTTGTGCTGGCCGTGGCGCTGGTGCTGGCGCTGCTGCGCATCGTCAACTCGCCCTTTGGCCGGGTGCTGCAAGCCATCCGCGAGAACGAGTTCCGCGCCGAGGCCATCGGCTACCGCGTGGTGGTGTACCGCACCACATCCAGCGTGCTGTCGGCGCTGTTTGCCACCATGGCCGGGGCCATGCTGGCGCTGTGGCTGCGCTACAACGGGCCGGACACCTCGCTCAGCTTTGAAATCATGATGGACTGCCTGCTCATCGTGGTCATTGGCGGCATGGGCACCATATACGGATCGGTCATTGGTGCGGTGCTGTTTCTGGTAGCGCAAAGCTATTTGCAGGATTTGCTGCGGCTGGGCAGCGAGGCGGCGGCCAGCCTGCCGTGGCTGTCGGCGCTGCTCTCGCCCGACCGCTGGCTGCTGTGGCTGGGCGTACTGTTTGTTCTCTCGGTGTACTACTTTCCCACCGGCGTGGTGGGGCGCTTGCGCATGGGGGCGCTGCGCCGGGCGGGTTGACAGTTTTTGGCTGGCGCTGTGGCCCGGGGCGCCGGGCGTGGCACTGGCCCCGTATTGCTGCCGTGCCTCTGCCGCATTTTTGCTACCGCTTTTTCACCTTCAAGGGGCTTTGCCATGTCTCCTGCATCGCGCTATATCACCTGCGCTGGCTACGAAATCCATGTCACCGAATGGGGCGCGCCCGACGCTCCGGCGGTGATTGCCTGGCACGGCCTGGCGCGCACTGGGCGCGATATGGACGAGCTGGCCGCGCACCTGGCCGCGCAGGGCTGGCGCGTGGTGTGCCCCGACACCCTGGGCCGGGGCCTGAGCCAGTGGGGCCGCGATCCGCTGCACGAATACTGCCTGCGCTTTTACGCCCGCCTGGCCGCTGACTTGTTCGATCAGCTGGGCATTGCGAGCGCGCACTGGGTGGGCACCTCCATGGGCGGCGCCATTGGCACCGTGTGCGCCTCGGGCCTGTTTGCGCCGCAGCTCAAGGGCCGCATCCAGAGCCTGGTGCTCAACGACAACGCGCCCGAGCTGTCGGCACTGGCGCTGGAGCGCATCAAGGCCTATGCGGGCCAGCCCCCGGCCTTTGATACCGTGACCGAGCTGGAAGCATTTTTTCGCCAGGTGTACCGGCCCTACGGCTGGCTCAGCGATGCGCAGTGGCGCCGCCTGACCGAAACCTCCACCCGGCGCTTGGGCGATGGCCGCGTCACGCCGCACTACGACCCGGCCATGGTGCAGCAGTTCACGCACCACGCAGACGATTACCTGATTTGGGAGCACTACGACGCCCTCGACATCCCCGTGCTGTGCCTGCGCGGTGCCGAGTCCGATCTGGTGCTGCCCGATACCGTGGCCGCCATGCACCAGCGCGGCCCCGGCGCGCGCGGCCTGCTGCAAGTGATCGAGGTGCCCGGCTGCGGCCACGCCCCCGCGCTGAACGTGCCCGAGCAGCTGGCCTGGGTGGCGGGGTTTTTGCAGCGCAGCGCAGCGCCGGGTGAGGGTGGGGGATGCGGCTCTTTGCTACTAAAATAAGAGCTTTTAACGCTGGTGTTGATTGGTTGAGAGGGCAAAAAGGTTGTGCCAGCCAGGCGCTGACCATGCCCGGTGCCAACGGCATGGGCTCTGCACACCATGATGGTTTCTACACACCTGGTCACCGGCTTTTTTGCGGGTGCCGGGCTGGTCAGTTTTTTGCATTTGCACGATATGGCGGCCGTGGGGTTGCTCATCGGCGCCACCGGGGGCGCGTTGTTGCCCGACATTGACCACCCCAAAAGCTGGCTGGGGCGGCGCATTCCGTTCATTTCCATGCCGATTGCGGCCGTGTTTGGCCACCGGGGCATCACGCACAGCCTGCTGGCGGTGGTGGGCCTGGCGCTGGCGCTGCGCTACGGCCTCGCGCAATGGCAATTGGTGGGCACTGGGTGGGCTTTGGTGGCGGTGGGCGTGGCGGCGGGCTACCTCAGCCACATCGCGGGCGACTTTGTCACCCACGGCGGTGTGCCCTTGCTGTGGCCGGTGAAGCGGCGTTTTTCATCCCCGCTGACGTTTTTGACGGGTGGCGCCTTCGAGCGCTTGCTGGGCTTTGCCCTGGCGCTGGGCGCCGGGTGGGTCTTGCTGGAGCATTTCGCCCCCGAGGTGCTGGATTACGTCCTGAAACACACGCTGACCGTGCTGCGCAGCTTGGCCACCTTCGCCGTGCGCGCCATCGGCGCCGTGTGATCCTGGCGTGGCGCCAACGCGCCCAGCCACCAGCGTACAGCGCAAGGCGCGGGCCGCACACCTTGCCAGGGCCAGAGGCCGCGCTGCCGCCTGCCAGCGCGTGCCCTCAGCCTCTCTCAATCGGGCATAGAGCAGTGTCCGCCCGCCGCCGCCTGGCCTGAGCCTGCGGCGATCAGCGGGGGCTCGTTGCGCAAGTCCACGGGCTCAGAGTGCTGGAAGTCCCAGGCCAGAAAGCCCAGCAGCAGCAACCAGAACGCGCTGCGCAAAATCAGGGTGGTGTTCATTGGCAAAGTCTCCTGCGCAGTTCAGAAATGGAAATGGCGGCGCACGCGCAGCCCAATCAGCGTGCCGCCAAAGGCCAGGGGCACCCAGATCCAGCCGTGGATGCTGCCGGTGGCAATGCCGCTGAGCATGGCGCCCACGTTGCAGCCAAAGGCCAGGCGCGAGCTGTAGCCCATCAGCAGCCCGGCGGCCATGCCCACCAGCCATTGCTGGCCCGTCAGGGGCTTGCTGGTTTCGGTTTTCTTGGCGGCCACCCACAGCGCACCGCCCAGGATGCCGATGTTGGTGATGCTGGTCACGTCCAGCAGCACGGTTTGCGTGATGCGCTGGGCGTTGCCCGGCTGGCTCCAGAACCAGTTGGCGCTGGGGTCAAACGCGCCCACGCCCTGGGCGATTTTTGCGGCCCACAGACCAAAACCATAGACCACGCCCCAGGGCTGGCCCGCCAGCAGCAGGTTGGCCGTGGCCAGCAGCGCCAGCGCGATGGCGCCCACCACCCAGCGTTTGTCCCACAGCGGGTGGGCGTTGCCCGCCCAGCGGCGCACGCCCCAGCCCACCAGCGCCAGCGCCACCAGCGTGGCCGCCAGCGCAGGCATCCAGCCCCAGGTGCTGACCAGGCCCACGGGCTCGGTTTTGCCCAGCGCCAGCCAGCCGTCCAGATGCACCGAGCCCAAAAAGCTGCCCAGCGCAAACACCGGCAAGATCGCCATGTTCAGCGGAATGCCCAGCCCGGCCTTGTACAGCGTGCCCGAGCCGCAGCCGTCGGCAATCTGCATGCTCAGCCCGAAAAAGAAGGCGCCAATCAGCAGGCTGACGCTGGGTGGCCCGAGGGCCGCCGTGAGTTCCGGGAACAGGCCCAGCAGCGGCATGGCCAGCACGGAGGCCAGCGCCAGCAGCAGCAACTGGCCCATCACGCCGCGCGCATCGCGCTGCTCGACCAGCATGCGCCAGCCAGTGGTAAAGCCAAAGCGCGCACCGGCCAGGGCCGCGCCCAGGCCAATGCCCACCAGAAACAACAGGCCCTGGCGAGCCGACACGCTCCAGACCAGAAACACAGCAAAAGCCGCCAGGGCCAATACCAGGGGTAAACGCTTCATCGCACCGCGTCCTTCATCAAATAGGGAAACTCAAAAAGCCAACGCCCCGGCCAGAGTGGACGGGGCGGCGCCTGGAAGAAAGTGAAGCGGCTTATTTGAACAGCGATTTGAGCTGCTGCATGCGGCCTGGCACGTTGTCCATGGGCAGGTGGCTGGCGTCTTGCGTCCAGTCCACCATGGAGCCCGCGTAGAGCTTCACGTTCTTCTGGCCCAGCACTTCGGATTGGGCAAACCAGTTGGTCGCGGCCCAGTGGCCGGTGTTGCAAAAGGCCACGGTTTCCGTTTCGGGTTGCTTGCCCAGCGGGGTGCTGGCGGCGGCCTTTTGCGCTTCGGGCACCGACATCATGGCCGTGCTGCCGGGGGCAAACCAGCGCGAATGCTCGACGTTGACCGCGCCCTTGAGCGTGCCCGCCTGCTTGGCGGCGGCGTGTTTGGTCTCGCCCTGGAAGAAGGCTGCGGGCCGGGCATCGACCAGCAGCGCGTTGCCGGACTTGACCTTCTCGGCCACCTCATCGCGGGTGGCGATGTAGCGCTTGTCCAGTGTGGGTGTGAACTTGGAAGCGGTGATTTGCGGCACCACGTTGTCTTGCGGCAGCTTGGCGCTGGCCCAGGCCTGCATGCCGCCGTTGAGCACCGACAGCTGCTGCACGCCCAGCACCTTCAGCGTCCAGTACACGCGGGCGGCGCTGCCAAAGTCGGTGGTGTCGGCGCCGCTGGAGACGACGACGGCGTGGCTGTCCGGATTCAATCCCAGGCTTTGCACCAGTTGCGTGAGCTGGGGCAGGGCGGGCAGGTCGCCGGGGTTGCTGGCCGGGCCGCGCCATTGGCCGTAGGGCGCCGAGACGGCCCCGGGGATGTGGCTCTCGGCATACGCCTTGGGCTCGCGGATATCGATGATGCGCACTTGCGGCGCCTTGGCCTGCGCTTGCAGATCGGCCGGGCTGAGCAGGGGCTGGGCGGCAAACGCGCTGCTGGCCGCCGTGATGGCAAAGGCGAACTGGAGGATTTTTTTCATGGGGGTTCCTGGGTAAAGCGCCACCGGGCAGCGCAACAATGGGTGCGATTGTGGCCGGGTAAGTCCCCATTCCCAACCATCTTTATTTTGGTTGCTTGTTCGTTTTGGTAATAAACAAGGCGGGTCTTGTGTCTTGGGTGCATTTGGGCGTGCTGCACGGCGCTGTTGCGCTGGTGGCGCCCGGGGGCTTTGCCGCAGGGCGCAGGCCGTGTCGCTCCGCCTTGGCTACAGTGCCGCGCCGGGCCATTGCTTGTCCACCGTCCATATTCTTGGGAGTTTTCCATGCGCATGCGCAAAAAAGCCGACCTGCCGCACAAGGCCTGCGCCACCTGTGGCCTGCCGTTTGCCTGGCGCAAAAAATGGGAAAAAGTCTGGGACGAGGTGCGCTACTGCTCTGACCGCTGCCGCAGCGCGCGCGGTGGTGCCAGCGCTGGCGCCAGCACCAGTCCAACCGCCAGCCACAGCGTTGACACCAGCGCCAGCCATGGCGCGGCCCGCAGCGCCCGGCCTGCATCCACCACCAAAAAATCGTCGCGATGAGCACCACCCTTTACTGGCTGCGCCACGACCTGCGCCTGCACGACAACCCCGCGCTGGCGCTGGCCTGCCGGGGTGCCGAGCAGCTGCTGCCGGTGTTTGTCCACCCGCCGCAAGACGAGGCCAGTCCTTGGGGCTTTGCCCGCGTGGGCGCGCACCGCCGGGCTTTTCTGGCCCAGGCGCTGGCCGATTTGCGCGCCAATCTGCAAGCGCGCGGCAGTGACCTGCTCGAATGCACCGGCGCGCCGCAGATGGTGCTGCCCGCCATCGCCCAGGCGCTGGGCGCGGCGCGCATCGTTTGCGAAGACATCGCCGCGCCCTACGAGCAGGCCGAAGTGGCCGCCCTGCGCGCCGCCGGCCTGGCGGTGCAGACCGTGTGGCAATCGAGCCTGCTGTGCCCTGCCGATTTGCCCTTTGCCATCGATGCGCTGCCGCAGGTGTTCACGCAGTTTCGCCAGGCCGTGGAGCGCGCCGCAGTGCAGCCGCCCGCGCCGTTGCCCACGCCGCAGGCGCTGCCACCGCTGCCGTCCGGGATGGATTTAGGGTCAAAACAGGCTCCAGCCCTTATCCAGAAAGCGCTAGCAGCTATCAAACCAGAAGCAAATGTGGCGCCCAACCAGGCGCTGGCTGCCGGTGCAGCAGATGTTGGCTCAAAACAGCCTCCAGCCCCCGTACAGAAAGCGCAAGCAGCTATCAAAACAGGAGTTGATGCGGCGCCGCTGCACGATCCGCGCTCGTCCTTCCCCTACGCCACGCCTGCCTGCCACGGCGGCGAAACCGCCGCGCTGATTCACTTGCGCCAGTACCTGGCGCGCAAGCTGCCACACAGCTACAAGCAAACGCGCAACGGTTTGATGGGGCTGGACTACTCCAGCAAGTTCTCGTCCTGGCTGGCCACCGGGGCGCTGTCGGCCCGGCAGGTGATGGCCGAGCTGCGTGCCTTTGAAGACCAGCACGGCGCCAACGATGGCACGTACTGGCTGTGGTTCGAGCTGCTGTGGCGCGACCATTTCCGCTTGCTGCACCTGCAACACGGCGCCGCGCTGTACCGCGCCCTGGGCTTGGGCGCTGCGCCGCTGCCGCCGCACCACGCTGCCGGTTTTGCCGTTTGGCGCCGGGGCGACACCGGCCAAAGCCTGGTCGATGCTGGCATGCGCGAGCTGGCCGCCACCGGGTATCTGAGCAACCGCCTGCGCCAAATCGTGGCCAGCTACCTGCTGCACGACCTGGGCGGCGACTGGCGCGCTGGTGCCGCCTGGTTCGAGGCCCAGCTGCTGGACTACGACACCTACAGCAACCAGGGCAACTGGCTGTACGTGGCCGGGCGCGGCACCGACCCGCGCGGCGGGCGCCGCTTCAACCCCGACAAGCAGACCCACGACCACGATGCCGATGGCCAGTACCGCCGCCTGTGGGGCACGGCATGAGCGCCGCTGCCTGCGCCCGCCCAGCGCCTGCCCAGCGGCCACCGAGCTCCCTGGCCGCGCATCTTTTGAATCTTCTTTTGTCTGGAGCCCTGCGCCATGCAATCCCTTCCTGACGGTTACCGCGCCCTGGTCATTGGCCACACCGGCGCCATCGGCAGCGCGCTGCTGCACAACCTGCAAGCCGACCCGCGCTGCGCCCTGGCCCTGGGCGTAGGCCGCCGCAGCGACCCGGCCATCGACTTGGCCGACGAAGCCAGCGTGGCCCGCGCCGCGGCCCAACTGCGCGCGCAGGGGCCGTTCCACTGCATCATCCACGCCGCCGGGGTGCTGCACACGCCGCAATTTCAGCCCGAGAAGCGCCTGGCGCAGCTGAACTACGCGCAGCTGGAGGCCACCTTCCGCGCCAACACCTTTGGCCCCGCGCTGGTGTTGGCGCACTTCGCGCCCTTGCTTGCCCGCCACGAACGCAGCGTGCTGGCCGTGCTCTCGGCCAAGGTGGGCAGCATTGGCGACAACCGCCTGGGGGGCTGGTACAGCTACCGCGCCTCCAAGGCCGCGCTGAACATGCTGCTCAAAACCGCCGCCATCGAAGTGGCCCGCAGCCACCCGCGCGCCACCCTGGTAGCGCTGCACCCCGGCACCGTGGATTCGGCCCTGTCGGCCCCCTTCAACGGCGCCGCCATAGGCCGATCCCCGATGGACGCCGCCACCGACCTGCTGCGCGTGCTCGACAGCTTGCGTCCCGAAGACACGGGGAGTTTTTATGCCTACAGCGGCGAGCGGCTGCCGTGGTGAAGGCGCTCTGGAGCGAGAAAGAACCATGATCGACCACCTGCGCGCCCTGCGCCTGTTCACCCGCATCGTGGAGCTGGGCAGCTTCAGCCGGGCGGCTGAGCAGCTGGGGCTGAACCGGGCTGCGGCCACGCACAGCATCCAGCAGCTGGAGCGCCACCTGGGCGTGCGCCTGCTGGCGCGCACCACCCGGCAGGTCACGCCCACGGTGGAGGGCGCTGCGTACTACGAGCGCTGCGTGGCCATCCTGGCCGATCTGGACGAGGCCGATGCGCAGTTCACCCAGGCAGCGCGGGTGCCGGAGGGGCGCATCCGGCTCGATTTGTCGGCTGCCATGTTCCGCAACGTGCTGGCGCCGGCGCTGCCGGAGTTCAGTGCGCGCTACCCGCAGATACGGCTGGAAGTGAGCGTGACCGACCGGCCCATCGACCTGGTGCGTGAGGGCGTGGACTGCGTGCTGCGCGCGGGCGATTTGCGCGATGTGCCTCTGGTGGCGCGCCGCCTGGCCCACCTGCCCCAGGTGACCTGCGCCAGTGCCGAGTACCTGGCCCGCCACGGCAACCCCTACACGCTGGACGCGCTGGCCCAGCACCACGCGGTGGACTACCTCTCGGCAGCTACGGGCAGGCCGGTGCCGCTGGAGTTTGTGGTGGATGGCAAGCTGCTCACGCGCAAGCTGCCCGCGCGCATCGCCGTCAACAACGGTGACAGCTACATCAGCGCCTGCGTGGCGGGTTTTGGCCTGATCCAGACGCCGTATGCCTTTGTGGCCCCGCTGCTGGCGCAGGGCGTGTTGTGCGAGCTGCTGCCTGCACAGCGCCCGCCGCTGTTGCCGCTGAGCGTGCTCTACCCGCCCAACCGGCAATTGCCCGCGCGGGTGCGGGTGTTCATCGATTGGCTGCTGGCGCTGTTTGCCCGCCCCGACGGGCCAGGCCGCTCGCCGCCGTAGCCAGGAGCGCCGCCAGCCGCTGGCGCTGCGCCGGACAAAGCGGGGTGGCGCAGGGGGCAAGGCACGGGCCAGGCCAGCGCGGGCGGTTTCAGTCCTTGTTGGCCAGGGCGACGAAGTCGGCTTTTTCCATCAGCCACGACACGGCAAAGCCCGCCACCAGCCCCCAGAATGCGGCGCCGATGTTCCAGACGCCCAGGTCGGCCACCGTGACCAGCAGGCTGATCAGCGCCCCCAGCGTGAAGCGGCCACTGCCGAACGAGGCCACAAACGCCCCTTGCAGCACGCGCAGCATGGCCAGGCCGCCCAGCACCATGATGAATTCTTTGGGCGTGGCCAGCATCAGGCCGGTGAAGGTGGGCGCCATCAGGCCAAAGGTCAGGGCGAGTGCGCCAAAGGTCAGCGCGGCGGTGTACTGGCGCTCGCGGGTGCCCGACGAGGTCATCAGCGCATTACTCGGGCCGGTGAGGCAGGTGCTGACCGAGCCTACAGCGGCGCTCAGGAACGAGCCAATGCCGCAAGCGACGGCAATCGCGTTCACGGGCGGCTCATGCCCGGCGGCTTTGAGTACCGCCACGCCCTGGCCGTTTTGCACCACCAGCACCGTGATGGCCAATGGCACCACCAGCTCCACCAGCGCCGCCACCGACCACACCGGCGCCTGCACCACGGGCTGCGCAAAGGTCAGGCTGCCCAGCAAGTCGGGGTTGACCTGCCCGCCCAGCGCCACCGCCACGGCGCCCACCAGCAGCGCGCCAATCAGCGGTGGCAGCCGCTTGCCCAGCGCAGGCAGGGCCGACAGCAGCACAAACGCCACCACCATGGGCGCGGCAATGGTGAGGTTGCTGTGCAGGGCGCGCACCAGATCCAGGCCAAAGCGCAAAAACACCCCGGCCACCATGCCCATCACGATGGGCATGGGCAGCAGCGCCATGATGCGCTTGACCCAGCCGCTCAGCCCCAGCACCAGCACCAGGGCGCTGGTGGCATAAAAGGCGCCCAGCACCTCGGCAAAGCTCAGGTGTTGCAGCGCCGGGCCGACCAGCACCGTGCCCGGAATCGTCCAGGCAAAGCCCAGCGGCGTGCGGTAGCGCAGCGTCATGGTCAGCGTGACCAGACCGTTCATGAAGAACGCGCCAAACACCCACGAGGCCAGCTCCGCCTGCGACAGCCCGCCGCGCACGCCCACCGACAAAATGATGGCCAGCGGCCCCGTGGCAGAAAAGATGAAGGCAATCAGGCCGTTGGTGGCGTAGCCGGGGCCCAAGTCGGCCCAGATGTGGCGCCAACGGGGCAAGGGCAGGGTGGGGTGTTCAAGGGACATGGGGCGTACCGATGGCGAGGGGCGTGTGGCAAACAACGGGCGCGGCACCCGACCCTGCCAGGGGCCCTGCACCGCAAGAGCACAAATTATCGGGATTTGCCTGTGCTGAATAAACACGCAAAAACACCAGCTACTTTTTGTTCTGAAGAAACAATCGGGTGCTGAAAGGGGGGCTGACAAGCGCAGATGGGCACAAGCCCAAGCTGGTTGTCTGGCGTGCCGCCTGTGCGCTGCGGTGGCAGCCTGTACAGTCCGGCGTTCCATTTCTGCGCTACCAAGATTACCTATGAAACACCACGATGCCCACTGCATGGGGGCTTTTGTGCCCCGCGTTGTTCTGGCCCGCAGGGGCGGTGTGAGCGGAGGTGCAGCGTGATTTTTGGCTACACCGAGGCGCAGATTTCCGGCTTCTTCCTCACCTACGGGGTGGGCGCCTTCATGCTGTTTATGCTGTTCATCATCGGGCAGCTGGCCTGGCAGTCCAAGGCGGGAAAGTTTGGCGCCTTGGTGATTTTTTTGGGGCTGGGCCTGGGCATGTTGGGCTTTGCCGCCAAGTTCGTCATCCAGTGGTGGCTGGAGCGTTAGGTTGAAATAGTGCTATTGAAAATATAGCTGCAAGTGCTTATTGGGTAAGCGCCATAGCCACTTTTTATGGTTTTTTTACTGGTGTGCGGCAGTGTCTTGCGGCGGCGGTTTTGGTGCGCCTTCGGTGCTGGGCAGGGGCGGCAAGTCGGGCAGGGTGGCCAGGCGCTGGGCGGCCTTGAAACCTTGCTCCACGGCGCGGCGCAGGTCACTCAGGCGGGCCAGCCAGTCGTACACCGCGTTCACGTCCACCGCACCGCCAGCGCCCGCGTGCAAGAGGGCGGCTTTGGCGGCCTGGTAGCTGTCTTCAAAGGCGTCGCGCGCCTCGCTGGCCAGCCAGGTGCCGGTTTGCGCCTGGTTTTCGCTTTGGGGATCGGCCATCGTAAAAAACGCCAGTGCGCTGGTAAACACCGGCACCACGCAGGCCACGATGTCGGCGCTGGGCGAAGAGGTGGTGTCCGCCCCAGCGGCATGGTCGGGCGCGGCAGCCTCGGGTGCGCTGGCTGGCAGCAGCATGTGTTGCAGCGCGCCGGGCAGCAGCAACAGCGGGGCTGCTGGTGCCGCAGCAGGCGCAGGCCGGGGCGTGTGGCTGCCTTGCACGCCGACGTGGTGCATGACGCGCGCCAGGGTGTCAAAGTGGGTGGCAATGCGCAGCAGCTCGGGCAGCTGCCGGGCCACGTCCTGGGGCATGGGGCGGCGGCTGAGTTCACTGACGAACTGGCCAATGGCCAGCTGCAAATGCTCTACCGTCCCCAGCTGGCGGGCCAGGCGGGCGTCGGACTGGGGCGGTGCGGGTGCCCAGGGCAGGGCCTGCGGGTTCAGGCGTGCGGCGTCGCTGGCCAGCGCCAGCGCCAGGTGGCCCATGCGCGCCAGTTCGCGGCGCAGTGCCTGCAAGGCCAGGCCGGGCACGGCGGCGACGTTGCGGTCGAGGTAGCGCGGGCGGCCCACGTCCTCATCGGCCTGGCCAAAGCGCGCCAGCAACCAGCGCACCAGCGGCCCCGATAGCGGCCACATCAGCAGCACCCCCAGCGCATTGAACGCCGTGTGAAAAATCACCAGCTGCGTCACCACATCGCCACTGCCCGTGGCCCACACGCCCACCGTGTGGATCAGCCACAGCAGCGGTGACAACATGGCCATGGCCACGATGGCCGTGACCACGTTGAAGAACACATGCGCCGCCGCCAGCCGCCGCGCGTTCGACGTAGCGCCAATGGCCGCCAGAATGCCCGTGAGCGTGGTGCCCACGTTGGCGCCAATCACCATGGCCGCGCCCACCTGCACCGACATCATGCCGCCCGCCACGGCGGTCAGCACCAGCGTCAGCGTGGCCGAGGAGGCTTGCAGCACGATGGTCAGCAGCAGGCCCACGCCCACGGCCATGGCCAGACCGGGCAGGTCGTTGCCCAGTGCGGGCAGGGCGGTGGTGGTGCCGGAGAAGCCGTTTTTGAGGATGTCGATGCCCAGAAACATCACGCCAAAACCTGCCAGCGCCGTGCCCAGGCCGCCCCGGCGCGTGCCCTCACCCGTGAGCTTGAGCGCCATGCCCACACCGACAAACGGCAGGGCAAAGGCGTCGATCTTCATCTTGAAGCCAATCCAGGCCACCAGCCAGCCCGTGACCGAGGAGCCCAGGTTGGAGCCAAACACCACCCACAGCGCCGAAGAAAACGTCAGCAACCCGGCGTTGACAAAACCAATCGCCGCCACCGTCATGGCGGTGGACGATTGCAGCAGCGCCGTCAGCAGCACGCCCGTGATCAGCCCGTGCAGGCGCGTGCGCGTCCAAGCGGCCAGAATGCGCTCCAGCGCCCGGCCCGCCGCCATCTTCAGGCCGTCGGTGAGCATGGTCATGCCCACCAGAAACAGGCCCACCCCGCCCAGCAGCGTGATGGCCATGGCGGTGGCGGTGGGTGCGGCGGACATGGTCAGTGCCCTCCCACATCACGCCCGGCGCGCCCGCTGCGCCCACCGCGCGTGCGGTCCGCCAGCTGGCAGGCACGGCGAAAGGCGCGCAGGGTGTGCTCGGCCCGGCCCAGCACGCTGCCGGGCTCGCCCGTGGCCACGCCGTCGGGCCCCAGGCCCGGTGCCTGGCCCGTGAGCAACGCAATGCCTTCACTGGCGTGGTGGGCGGTGTAGATGTGAAAGCGCCCCTGCGCCACGGCGCTGACAATGTGCGGCGCCAGCATCAGCTGCTGTTGGTTGCGCGCCGGGATCAAGGCGCCCTGCGTACCATCCAGCCCTGCCGCCTCGCAGGCGTTGAACCAGCCCTCGATTTTTTCGTTGATACCACCCACCGGCAGCACCTGGCCGTGCTGGTTGAGTGCGCCCGTCACGGCAATGCCCTGCGCCAGCGGCAAGCCCGACAGCGCTGACAGCAGCGCATACAGCTCCGCACACGAGGCCGAGTCGCCCTCCACCCCGCTGTATTCCTGCTCGAACACCACCGAGGCATTCAGCGCCAGCGGCGCGATGTGGCCAAACAGGGCGGTGAGGTAGCTGTGCAGTATCAGCACGCCCTTGTCGTGGATGGGGCCGGACATTTCCACCTCGCGCTCGATGTTCAGCAGCCCCTCGTGCCCGGCAAAGGCGCGCGCCGTGATGCGCACCGGAAAGCCAAAGCGGTAGTCGCCCAGGTCGATTTGCGTCAGCGCGTTGATCTGGCCGATGTGCGCGCCGTGCAGTGTCAGCAGCCGCTCGCCGTCGGCAATGGATTCGTGCAGGCGCTGCTCGGGGTAGTTGTGGCGCAGCATGCGCGCTTGCAGGGCGGCTTCGATGTCGCCGGGCTCGACCAGCGCACCAGCGCGCGCACGGCACAGCGCGGCGCTCTCGATGGCCAGTGCTTCGGTGTGGGCAAACAGGGCGCTTTGGCGGGTCTGGTCGTCGGCCTCGCGGTGGCTTTGCTCCAGCATGCGTGCCACGGCGGCGGCAGAAAAATGCGGCAGGCCCCGCCTGTGTACGGTCTGGGCGATGAACACGGCGGTGGTCTGGCGCGTTTGCGCCGTGGCCCGGAAGGATTCGGCAAAGTCCACCTTGACCCGAAAACGCCGCGCCACTTCGGGGTCGGCTTCTTGCAGGGCGTAATACTCTTCCACTGAGCCGATCAGCACGATCTTGACCTGGATGTCCACCGCCTCGGGTTGCAGCGCCACGGTGGCCATGGGGCCGTGGGCGGCGCCGGGCTCTTCGATTTGCAGGCGGTTGCAGCGCAAAAAGCGCCGCAGCCGCTCCCACAGGCCCTCGTCGCCCAGCAGGTCGCGCAGGTGCAGCATCAAAAAGCCCCCGTGTGCTTTGAGCAGGCTGCCCGCGTGGATGCTGGTGAAGTCGGCCACCAGCATGTCGGCGTCGGCCTGGTACTCGATGCTGCCCAGCAGGCTGCGCGTTTGCGGGTTGTCTTCGATGATGACGGGGGCGCAAGTCAGGCCCGCGTTGTCCACCACCAGGTGGGCCTGGCAGCGTGCCAGCAGGTCGTCCTGGGCGTCTTTGCGTTCGTCTTCGGCGCCGCTGTTGTCGCTGGCGTCGCCCGCCACAAACAGGTGCAGGTGCTCCAGCAGCTGGGTTTGCACCTGGGCCAGCCAGGGCGCCAGGGCGCCGCTGTCCTGCGCCTGTGGGCTCAGGCTGGCGCGCACGCCCTGCAAGGCCTGTGCTACCAGCGGCTGGGCAAACTGGCGGCGCAGTTGCTCCAGTGCGGCGTCGCGCTCGCGTTCCAGCGGGCGCGTGGCTTCCAGAAAGCGGGCGATTTCGCTGCGCAGCGTTTGCTCGGCGGCGTCGATTTCGGCGCGGCGCTCGCGGCCCAGGGCGTGGGCCTCGGCTTCGGTCAGCGGGTGGCCTTTGGTGCCGATCAGCGTAAAGACCATGTGCCCGTCCTCGCGCGAGAGGCGAAAGTGCAGCTTCTCGGCCAGTGCGTCCAGTGTGGCAAAGGCGGCGGCTTCGTCGCGCTGGTAGGTTTTTTCGATGCGATCGCTCTCGGCGCGGTAGTCAGCGGCGGCCAGGCGTTTGGCCAGATCGGTGGGCAGGGCGCGCATGGCCTGCTCCATGCCCTGGCGCAGCAGGCGGCCCTGGCCGGCGGGCAGACGCAGGGCGCGCGGGCGCTCGGGGGTGTCGAAGTGGTGCAAATAGCACAGGTCGGGCGGCACCGGGCGCTGGGCGGCGGCGGCCTGCATGGCCTGGCGCAAGAGCGAGGTGCGGCCACTGCCGACTTCGCCCAGCACGAACAGGTGGTAGTCGGGCTGATCCATCTCCAGGCCAAAGCGGGCGGCCACCTGGGCGCGCTCCTGGCCAATCCAGGGCAGGGGCAGGCCTTGCAGCGCCTCTGTGCTCGCAAAACCCAGCGTGTCGGGGGGGATGGTCAGGCGCAGCTGGTGGGGGGCAAGGGCGGTGGCGGGCATGGATTAGTTTGGTATAAAAAATGGCTCTGGCCCTTATTGGATGGGCGCGAGCAGCTATCAATTTTGAGTTTTAACCGGAAGTGGCTGTGGGCGCAAGCGGGCTTGTGCGGGGCGCTGGGCATTGGGCCAGGACAGTCAGCGTGGTGTGGTGACCCCGTCCCGCTGGCTGGCGGGGCGTTGGCTGCGTGCCGACACCGGCGCGCGCCGTGCGGCCACGGCACCCTTCGGGACTGGTTTCAGTGCGCCACGGGGCAGGCGCCTGCGGGGGCGCCGCCTGCCCGGGCGTGTGCCTGGGCATCGGCCAGCGCGGCAGCATCGGGCAGCTGGGTGGGCCAGCCGCCCAGGTGCTGCTGGGCGATGCGGCTGAGCGCGGTGATCCACAGGTTGCTGTCGTTCAGGCAGGGGATGTAGTGAAACTCTTTGCCCCCCGCGTGCAAAAAGGCTTCGCGCGCTTCCTGGTTGATTTCTTCCAGCGTTTCCAGGCAGTCGCCGGTGAAGCCGGGGCAGATGACATCGACGCGGCCCACGCCCGCCTGGCCCATCTCGATCAGCGTGGGCTCGGTGTAGGGCTGCAGCCACTTGGCCTTGCCAAAGCGCGACTGGAAGGTGACTTGGTAGTCGTCTTTTTGCAGGCCCAGGCGCTGGGCCAGCAGGCGCGCGGTTTTGTGGCTCTCGCAGTGGTAGGGGTCGCCCAGGTGCAGGGTGCGCTCGGGCACGCCGTGAAAGCTCATCACCAGCTTGTCGGGCGGGCCGTGGTGCTTCCAGTGGGTCTGGATGGTGGCGGCCAGGGCGTTGATGTAGCCGGGGTCGTCGTGGTAGTGGTTGACAAAGCGCAGCTCGGGCACGTTGCGCGTGCGTGCAGCCCAGGTGTAGACGGCATCGAACACGCTGGCCGTGGTGGTGCCCGAATACTGCGGGTACAGCGGCAGGATCAGGATGCGCGTGGCGCCCTCGGCCTTGAGGGCGTCGAGCTGGCTGGCAATGGAGGGGTTGCCGTAGCGCATGGCGTGGCGCACCAGCACCTGGTGGCCTGCCTCGCCCAGCCAGCCGCGCAGCAGCGTGGCCTGTTTGCTTGTCCAGACGGCCAGCGGCGAGCCTTCAGGCGTCCAGATACTGGCGTATTTGGCGGCCGACTTGGCTGGGCGCGTGCGCAGGATGATGCCGTGCAGGATCAGCCACCACAGCGGCTTGGGGATTTCCACCACGCGCTGGTCCGACAAAAACTGCCCCAGGTAGCGGCGCAGTGCGGGGGCGGTGGGGGCGTCGGGCGTGCCCAGGTTGCACAGCAAAATGGCCGTGCGCGGGGCCTGGCCGTGGGTGTAGGCGGGTTCGGGTTGAAAAGGCATGAGGGGCATTCTCGCCCAAGGTGTATTCGGATTGGCTGCACACCCGCCTGCAAATTCACGGAATGGCGCATTTGCATTGCCGTTACCCTCGCTTCTATGAAACCAACCCAACCACAAGATCAAAGCCACCTGAAATGGGTGGCTGATTTCATCTGGAACATTGCCGACGACCGCCTGCGCGACGTGTATGTGCGCGGCAAGTACCGTGACGTGATCCTGCCCTTCACAGTGCTGCGGCGACTGGATGCGGTGCTGGAGTCCACCAAACAAGCGGTTTTGGAGCGCAAGAAATTTCTGAACACGCACGGCGTGGCCGAGCAGGACGGCGCCCTGCGCATGGCTGCCGGGCAGGCCTTTTACAACACCTCTGAATCCACGCTTGAAAAGCTCAAGACCAGCACAGCAGGCCAGCGCCTGCGCGATGACTTCATCGACTACCTGAATGGCTTTTCGCCCAACGTCCAGGAAATCCTGACCAAATTCAAATTCCGCGACCAGATTCAAACGCTGGTCGATGCCCACATTCTGGGTTTTCTGATCAACGATTTTCTTGACCCCGACATCAACCTATCACCACTGCCGATCAAAGATGCCGATGGCCGCGTCCGCCTGCCCGCGCTCGACAACCATGGCATGGGCACGGTGTTTGAGGAACTGATCCGCCGCTTCAACGAGGAAAACAATGAAGAGGCTGGCGAGCATTTCACGCCGCGTGACGTGGTACAGCTCATGGCCAAGTTGCTGTTTCTGCCGATTGAAAACCAGATTCAATCGGGCGGTTACACCTTGTACGACGGCAGTTGTGGCACCGGCGGTATGTTGACGGTGGCCGAAGAGGCCTTGCAGGCATTGGCCACCAGTCACCACAAAGAAGTCTCGATTCACCTGTTCGGCCAGGAGATCAACCCCGAAACTTACGCCATCTGCAAGGCCGACCTGTTGCTCAAAGGCGAAGGCGAGGAGGCCGAGAACATCGTCGGTGGTGCAGACAAATCCACGCTGTCAGCCGATGCGTTCAAGGCGCATGAGTTCGACTTCATGCTCTCTAATCCACCCTACGGCAAGAGCTGGAAAACCGACCTCGAACGCATGGGCGGCAAACAGGGCTTGAACGACCCACGCTTTATCGTCAGCCACGGTGGCGACCCCGAATTCAAGCTCCTCACCCGCTCCAGCGATGGGCAACTCATGTTCTTGGTGAACAAGTTGCAAAAGATGAAGCACCACACGCCGCTGGGCAGCCGCATTGCGCTGGTACACAACGGCTCGGCGCTGTTCACGGGCGACGCGGGCCAGGGCGAGAGCAACATCCGCCGCTGGGTGCTGGAGAACGATTGGCTCGAAGCCATCATCGCCCTGCCGCTCAATATTTTCTACAACACCGGTATTGCAACCTATGTCTGGGTGCTCGCCAACAAAAAGGCTGCGCACCGCCAAGGCCGTGTGCAACTGATAGACGCCAGCCAGTGGTTTGGGCCGCTGCGGCGCAACCTGGGCAAAAAGAACTGCGAACTGGGCGATGCCGACATTGCCCGCATCCTCGACCTCTACCTCGGCGATGCACAGGGAACCGCCCAGTCCAAATGGTTCGACACCCAGGACTTCGGCTATTGGAAGATCACCGTAGATCGCCCGCTGCGCCTGAAAAGCCAACTTTCCGACGAGCGCATTGAGCCTCTGCGTTTTGCCTCTGGCGACGAAGCGCTGCGCGCCGAAATCTATGCCACCCACGGCGAGGCGCTCTATACCGAGTTCACTGCGCGCAAACCGACCATTGAGGCGTGGCTGAAAGGCGAGGACGAAAACGAGGACGACGACAGCGAAGACAGCGACAGCGCCGATGACGGGGAGGCGCCCGCCGCGCGCAAGGCCGTACCCGCCAAGCGTCGCAAGAAGCTGCTCGACGCATCAACCTGGCTGCGTGACAAAAGACTGATGGCGGTGGCGCAACGGGTGCAGCAGACACTGGGCAGCGCCATGTTCGACGACCACAATGCATTCCGCTCCCGCTTCGACGCCGCCCTGAAGGCGCAGGGCGACAAGCTCGGTGCGCCGGAGAAAAAAGCCATTTACAAAGCGGTGAGCTGGCGCGACGAGGCTGCACCGCCGGTGGTAGCCAAACGCAGCAAGCTCAAAGCGGGTGAGCACTTTGAACCTGGCTACGACGGCGCCTACCTGGAAACCGTGGGCAAAGACCGTTTCATGGTGGAGTACGAGCCCGACAGCGACCTGCGCGACACCGAGCAGGTGCCACTGAAAGAGCCGGGCGGCATCGACGCCTTTTTTGCCCGCGAAGTGCTACCGCACGCGCCGGACGCTTGGATCGCCACGGACAAAACCCAGATCGGCTACGAGATTTCGTTCGCCCGCTACTTCTACAAGCCCACGCCGCTGCGCACGCTGGCGGAAATCCGCGCCGACATTCTTGCGCTGGAGCAGCAGAGCGAAGGTTTGCTGCACAAGATCGTGGGGGGCGCGTGATGGCGGCAACGAGCACCTACTCGAACTACCAGCCAGTTCGTTCCCGCTGGGTTCCGTGTGTGCCGGATCACTGGCGGCTACTCCGTGCCAAGAACTTCTTGCGAGAAATAGACGACCGCTCAAAAACGGGCGAGGAAACTCTGCTGTCGATGCGTCAGCACCGTGGCTTGGTTCCGCACAACGATGTTTCGGTCAAGCGCATCGCCCCGGAGAATCTCATCGGTTACAAGAAGGCGCGACCAGACGAACTGGTGTTGAATCGGATGCAGGCTGGCAATGCAATGTTCTTCCGCAATCGCCTGTCCGGTTTAGTTAGCCCGGATTACGCGGTGTTTCGCCTGCTTCGTGACGACAGCCCCGAATACCTCGGTTATTTGTTCCGGTCGTGGCCGATACGCGGATTGTTCCGGTCTGAGTCGAAAGGTCTTGGAACGGGAACCTCAGGTTTTTTGCGGCTCTATTCAGACCGATTTGCTGCGCTCGAAATCCCATTGCCGCCACGCCCCGAGCAAGATCAGATCGTCGCCTACCTGCGCGCGCAGGACGCGCACATCGCCCGCTTTATCCAGGCCAAGCGTGAGTTGATCGCCCTGATGGCCGAGCAACGTGGCGTTCTTGCAGAGCAGGCCATTTCATCTTCGGAAACTCAACACCTTCGGCTTGACCGCGTCGTCTCGCTTTTGGCGACGCCCATCACCAGAGAGTCGGAAGTGACCTACATGCCGATTGGCATGTTCAACCGTGGTCGCGGCATTTTTCACAAGCCGCCCACCGAAGGGAAACACCTTGGGGATTCGACTTTTTTCCGCATCGAGAAAGGCTACCTGATGTTCAGCGGCCAGTTCGCTTGGGAAGGTGCTGTGGCCGTTGCCAGCGCCGAAGATGATGGGTGCATTGCATCCCATCGCTACCCGATTGCCAAATGCAAACGTGATGCCGTCACGCCTGAGTATCTCTACACGTTCTTCTTGAGCAAGGCTGGCGACCTGATTCTCAACCATCATTCACGCGGCGCTGCGGGGCGTAATCGCCCGCTGAATCCGCGCACGCTGTTGAAAGAGAAGGTTCCGGTTCCGCCGCTGCATCTGCAGCGCGAAGTTTCCAACTTCTACTACGAAGAACTATCGGTGCGCCGAGAGATAGAGAAGGAAATCGCCCTCATCCGCGAATACCGCGACTGCCTGATTGCCGATGTGGTCACCGGCCAAGTGGACGTGCGGGGCTGGCAGCCCGGCCCGGAGGACGTGGTGGACGACGCTGCGCTGGTGGCACTGGGCGGCGACGAAGACATCGACACCGAGACGGAGGACGGCGATGGCGAAGAAGACTGAGTCCGCTTTGGCCTCCAACGCGCTGCTTGCCGAACTGCGCGGCCTGATCGACACCGCCCGCCAGCACGTCGCCCAGACCGCCAATGCCACGCTGACCATGCTGTATTGGCGCATCGGCCTGCGCATTGGGGTGGAGTTGCTCCAGAAAGAGCGTGCGCCCTACGGGCAAGAGATTGTCTCCGCAGTGAGTAGAGAATTGACCCTGGCCTACGGCAAGGGCTTCACCGATCGCAACTTGTGGCACATGAAGCGATTTGCAGAGGTCTTCCCCGACGAGCAGATGGTTTCTACGCTGAGTGCGGTTTTGTCATGGACGCATTTCCGCCAACTCATCTATCTGGAGCGGCCTTTGCAGCGCGAGTTTTACGCCGAGATGTGCCGCATCGAACGCTGGAGCACGCGCACGCTGGAGCAGAAGATCGGCGGTATGTTGTACGAGCGCACGGCCATCTCAAAAAAGCCCGAAGCGGTCGTGGAGATGGAAATTGCCAAGCTGCGCGAGCAAGACCAGATCAGCGCCGACCTGGTGTTTCGTGACCCCTACCTGCTGGATTTTCTCGGCCTGCAAGGCGCGTACAGCGAGCGCGACCTGGAGTCTGCCATCCTGGCCGATATGGAACGCTTCCTGCTGGAAATGGGTGACGGCTTCTGTTTTGTGGCCCGACAAAAGCGCTTGGTCATTGGTGCGGACGATTTTTATATCGACTTGCTGTTCTACCACCGCAAGCTACGGCGATTGGTAGCTATTGAACTCAAGCTGGAGAGGTTCCAGGCGGCGCACAAGGGACAGATGGAGCTGTATCTGCGCTGGCTCAATCGCCATGAGCGGCAACCTGGTGAAGAAGAGCCTATTGGCCTGATTTTGTGCGCCAGCATCAACCGGGAAGAAGTCGAAGTGCTGCAACTGGACGGCTCCAGCATCCGCGTGGCCGAATACCTGACCGAACTGCCGCAGCGCGAGGCACTGCGCTCGCGTTTGCATCACGCCATCGCCGTGGCGCGTGAACGTGCCGCACCGGTGGCCTTATCGCGGCCCACGACAGCGACCCAACCCACGAATGCAGTGCCCAAACCCCGGCGCAGAAAAAAGGAAGGCAACGCATGAAGCCCACCGACACCAGTGAAAAAGGTCTGGAGCAGTTGATCGTGCGCCACCTGGCGGGCATCAGCGAGCAGCCGCAGGCCCAGGACTGGGCGGCGGGTGAAGTGGGGGCGATGTATGCGCCGGGCGGCTACGTACTGGGTCGGGCAAGCGACTACCACCGCGATGTGGCGCTGGATGTGGTGCAGTTGCTGGCGTTTCTGAAGGCGACGCAGTCCACCGTCGTCACTGAGCTGGAACTGGCCAACGAAGGCATCAAGCGCACCCAGTTCCTGCACCGCATCCAGGGCGAGATTGCCAAGCGCGGCGTGGTGGATGTGCTACGCAAGGGGGTCAGTCACGCAAATGGCGGTGGCACCGTACACGTCGATCTGTACAAGTTGCTGCCCACACCAGGCAATGCCAGCGCCTTTGAAAACTTCGGCAAGAACATCTTCAGCGTCACCCGGCAACTGCGCTACAGCAACGACGAATTGCAGCGTTCGCTGGATATGGTGATTTTCATCAACGGCTTGCCGGTATTGACCTTCGAGTTGAAGAACTCGCTGACCAAGCAAACCGTGGCCGATGCCGTCACGCAGTACCAGAGCGACCGCAATCCGAAAGAGTTGTTGTTTCAGCTCGGGCGCTGCGTGGCACACATGGCGGTGGACGATGCCGAGGTGCGTTTTTGCACGCACCTGACCGGCAAGACTTCGTGGTTTCTGCCCTTCAACCAGGGCTGGAACCACGGCGCAGGCAACCCGCCCAACCCGGACGGCTTAAAGACCGACTACCTGTGGAAGCAGGTGCTACAAAAGAACTCGTTGGCCAACATCATCGAGAACTTCACGCAGATAGTGGAAGAGGAAGACGAAAAGGGCAAAAAGCGTCGCAAGCAGGTGTTTCCACGGTTTCACCAACTGCGAACCGTCCGCACTTTGCTCTGTCTCTCCCGCGAGGATGGCGTCAGCAAGCGTTACCTGATCCAGCACTCGGCGGGCAGTGGCAAGAGCAACACCATTGCGTGGCTTGCACACCAGTTAGTGGAGCTCAAGACTGCTGCCGATGCGATGCTGCCTCAATTCGATTCGGTCATCGTCATTACTGACCGGCGTGCGCTGGACACCCAGATCGCCCGCACCATCAAGAGCTATGACCACGTGGCATCGATCTTCGGCCACTCAGAAGACGCCGCCGAGTTGCGCACCTTCCTGCGCAAGGGCAAGAAAATCATTGTGACGACGGTGCAGAAGTTCCCGTTCATCCTCGATGAACTGGACGACCTCGGCGGCAAGAGGTTCGCGCTGTTGATCGACGAGGCGCATTCCAGCCAGGGTGGCAAAACCACGGCCAAGATGCACATGGCTTTGTCGGGTGCGGCTGGGGACGGCGAGGATGGCGATGAATCCGTCGAGGACGCCGTCAACAAGCTGATTGAATCGCGCAAGATGCTGTCGAACGCCAGCTACTTTGCCTTCACGGCCACGCCGAAAAATCGCACGCTGGAGTTGTTTGGCGAGCGTTACGTGGAAGGCGGAGAAGTGCGCTACCGCTCGCCGCAAGAGCTGACCTACACCACCAAGCAGGCAATTCAGGAGGGCTTCATCCTCGACGTGGTTGCCAATTACACGCCGGTGGACAGCTTCTACCATGTCGCCAAGATCGTCGAAGACGACCCAGATTTCGACAAGGCCAAGGCGCTGAAGAAGATTCGCAACTACGTCGAATCCCACGACAAGGCCATCCGCAAGAAGGCTGAGATCATGGTCGATCACTTTGTGGCGCAGGTGGCAGACAAGCAAAAAGTTGGTGGCAAGGCCCGGGCGTTGATTGTCTGCAACGGCATTGCACGGGCCATCGACTATTACCGGGAGGTGTCAGATTACCTCCGCACGATCAAGAGCCCGTTCAAGGCCATCGTGGCGTACTCAGGCGATTTTGAAATTGGCGGCGCAAAAAAAACCGAGGCCGATCTGAATGATTTTCCGAGCAAGGACATTCCGGTCAAGCTCAAACAAGAGCCGTATCGCTTTCTGATCGTTGCCAACAAGTTCGTTACCGGTTTTGATGAACCGCTGCTGCACACGATGTACGTAGACAAGCCGTTGGCGGGTGTGCTGGCCGTGCAAACGCTCTCCCGGCTGAACCGCGCCCATCCGCAGAAGCGCGATACTTTTGTTCTGGACTTCGCCAACAACGCTGAAGCGGTGAAGGTAGCCTTCCAAGACTACTACCGCGCCACGATCCAAACCGGTGAAACCGATCCCAACAAGTTGCACGATCTGAAGAGCGATCTTGATGCCAAGCAGGTGTATAGCTGGCAGCAGGTTGAGGACTTGGTTGCCCTGTACGTTACCGGCGCAAACCGAGACAAGCTTGACCCCATCCTTGACGCCTGCGTTGCCGAATACATCGATAACTTGGATGAAGACGGCCAAGTTGAGTTCAAGGGCAAAGCCAAATCCTTCGTGCGCAGCTATGGCTTTCTTGGGGCAATCCTGACTTACGGTCACCCAGCGTGGGAGAAGCTTTCGATTTTTCTGAACTTCCTGATTCCAAAACTACCTGCTCCAAAAGAGGAAGACTTGTCCAAGGGCGTGCTGGAGGCCATTGACATGGAAAGCTACAGGGTGGAAGCGCAGGCGTCGCTGAAGATGACGATGGGCGATGCGGATGCCTTCATTGAACCGCCACCAACTGGCGGTGGTGGCGGTGGCGGCGACCCGGAAATTGACAAGCTATCCAACATCGTGAAGGCCTTCAACGACATGTTTGGCAACATTGCCTGGAAAGATGGCGACAAGATTCGCAAGGTCATCACCGAGGAAATTCCGGCACGGGTGGCACAGGACAGGGCTTATCAGAACGCAATGAAATTCACCCCGTCCACTGCCAAACTGGAGCACGACAAGGCGCTGAACCGTGTGGTGCTGGAGTTGATTGCCGACCACACAGAGTTGTTCAAGCAGTTCAGTGACAACCCCAGCTTTAAGCGCTGGATGACGGATATGGTTTTTGACTCAACTTATCACCCGGGATCGGTGCCACCCAGCACTTCAGAGCAGGCGGTGCGCCTGCGTGAAGTGGGGGGCAGTGCTGCTTAAATCAGCACGCCCGGTTGCTCGCCGCGCTCGTACACCACATGCGCGCGCCCGACGATCAGCGGGTCCAGCTTGCCGATGGTCTTGGGGTCTTTGTTGGTGTAGGGCAGTTTGTGCAGCACGTAGCGCATGGCGTTGAGGCGGGCGCGTTTTTTGCAGTCGCTTTTGACCACCGTCCAGGGCGAATCGGCGGTGTCGGTGCCAAAGAACATGGCTTCTTTGGCGCGGGTGTAGTCGTCCCACTTGTCCAGGCTGGCCAGGTCGATGGGGCTGAGCTTCCATTGCTTGAGCGGATGCACCTCGCGCTCCTTGAAGCGGCGGCGCTGCTCGGCCCGCCCCACCGAGAACCAGAACTTGACCAGGTGGATGCCGCTGCGCACCAGCGTGCGCTCGAATTCGGGCGTCTGGCGCATGAACTCGTGGTATTCGGCATCGGTGCAAAAGCCCATCACGCGCTCTACGCCAGCGCGGTTGTACCAGCTGCGGTCCAGCAGCACGATCTCGCCTGCGGTGGGCAGGTGCTGGATGTAGCGCTGAAAATACCACTGGCCGCGCTCGACTTCGCTGGGTTTTTCCAGTGCCACCACGCGCGCGCCGCGTGGGTTCAAGTGCTCCATGAAGCGCTTGATGGCACCGCCCTTGCCTGCGGCGTCGCGCCCCTCAAACAAAATCACCACGCGCTGGCCCGTCTCTTTGACCCAGGCTTGCAGCTTGAGCAATTCGACCTGCAATTGGTACTTTTGCGCCTCGTAGGTGGAGCGGCGCATCAGGTTTTTGTAGGGGTAGCCGCCCTCGCGCCAGTCCCGGGCGAGTTCATCGTCGGGGTGGTTTTTGTGAACGGGTTCGCTGGAGGCGTCAGAGGTGGCCCACAGGGCCTGGCGCAGTGCGGCCAGGTCGTCTTGCGAGGCGCCTTCCAGGGTGGCGCGCAGGGCGCTGGCGCGTTCTGCGGCGGGCAATGCCGTGTTGTCCAGCAGCCCCAGCACAGCCGCCAGCTGGTGGTTTTGTGCGGCCTGGGTGGCTTCCTGGGGAATATGGCGACCCACGGCGCTGGTGGTCAGGTGCGGGGCCGTGTCGCCCCGCAGCGCACGCCGGGGGGCTGCGGCGGTTTTGGCGGTTTTGGCAGATTTCGCGGGTTTGGCAGATGGGGCGCCAGGGGCCGAGGGCGAGACAACGCTTTGCAGGGCGTTGGGCGGGGTCGGCTCAGTGGCGTTGGCGGGGGAGGTGTTTTTATCGGTCATGCCAACATTCTGTCACCAGCGCAGCACCGGGTGCGCAGAAATCAAAGCCGACTTGGCCCCCGGTTTAGTGGCTGGCGTGGGCGTGGCCGGTGGCCTGCTCCCAGCGCGATTTGCAGGCGACGCAGTGCTGGGTTTGCGGCTCGATTTGCAGGCGCGCAAAGGGGATGTCGCAGCCGCATTCATCGCACAGGCCGTAACTGCCGTCGGCCAGGGCATCCAGGGCGCGGTTGATGCGGGCCAGGTCGGCGGCGTCGATGTCGGTCAGGGCCTGGTCGACCTCGCGGGCCACATTGCGTTGCACTACAGCCCCCTCGTCGGCGCTGGGAGGCGCGAGGTTCTCGCGGTTTTGCTGCATCTGGGCATGCAACTCGTCGCGGCGTGCCAGCAGCAGGGCCCGGAGTTCTTCTTTTTGGGCGGTGGTCAATGCGGCGGTCATGGTGTGCTCCTGGATTTTTGGTGGTTGAGAGAGCTGGCCCAGCGCACTGTGGTGGTGCGCTGGCCAGGTCTTTGCCATCGTAACGCTTGGGGGCTGCGCTATCCTGCAAAGACCAGTTTCCCTGCCGTTTTTGCCATGTCCCTTGATCTTTCTCGCATCCGTGCCATCACCCTTGACCTGGACGATACGCTGTGGCCCATCTGGCCCACCATTGCGCGCGCTGAAGTGGTGTTGCAAAACTGGCTGGGCGCGCACGCCCCGGCCACGCAGGCGCTGTGCCAGCAGCCGGGCGTGCTGCGCGCCATCCGTGAGCAGGTACACCACGAGTGCCCCGACCTGCTGCACGACATGAGTGCGCTGCGCCGCGAGTCCATTCGCCGCGCACTGCTGCGCGCGGGCGACGACCCGGCGCTGGCGCAAGACGCCTTTGAGGCGTTTTTTGCCGAGCGCCAGCGCGTCGAGCTGTTTGCCGATGCGCTGCCCGCGCTGGAGTACCTGAGCAGCCGTTTTCCGGTGGTGGCGCTGTCCAATGGCAACGCCGATGTGCAGCGTGTGGGGCTGGGGCGGTATTTTTATGCCTCGGTCAGTGCGCGCGAGGTGGGCGTGGCCAAGCCCGATGTGCGCATCTTTCAGCGCGGTGCGCAGGCGGCCGGGGTGCCCGCGCAGCAGGTGCTGCACATTGGCGACGATGCCCACCTCGATGGCGTAGGGGGCCTGCAAGCGGGCATGCAGGTGGCCTGGCTGAATCGCGCGGGCCACGATTGGGCACATGCGCCACACGCGCCGCACCTCACGGTGGCCGATCTGGGCGCGCTGTGCGCTTGTCTGGCCAAGGACGGATAGGGCTGCGTGGCGGGCCACAGTACGCTGCGCTTCGTGCTGCCGTGCTGCCGTGCTGCCGTGCTGCCGTGGTCTGCCTGATTTTGAGGTCAAATCAGGCTCAAAGCCTTGCCTGGTGTGCGCTAACAGCTATCGATTAAATAGCGTTTTAGGACTGTATCAGGCGCTGGAGGTGCCTTGGCCAGCGGCAGTGCCGCTGCGCACCGCGCCTTCGAGCGTGGCGGGGTAGGGGCCAGCGATGTAATCGCCGCAGGCCCACAGGCCCGGGGCGATGCGTGCGCCAGGGCGGCGCAGGCCGGGGGTGCAGGCAAAGGTGGCACGTTTTTCGACCACGGTTTGCACGGCTTGCAGGTCGTGCAGGCCCAGTTCTTCGCGGGCTTGCGCCAGCACCTGCTGTTCCAGCTGGGCGCGGTCGCCGTGGCTGGTGCTGGCCACAAAGGCCAGCAGGCCGGGCGGGTCGCCCAGCTGGCCACGGTCAAACACAAACTGGGCCGGGCCGGTGGCGGGGCTGCGCAGCGCCACCATGGGGCGTGCCAGCAAGTGCTTGCCGGGCGCGGGCACCGGGCCTTGGGCATAGACGGTGGCAATGGCCTCAAAGTGCAGCGCCTCGGCGCAGGCTGCCCAGTCGCACAGCGGCACGGCCATGGCCACGGGCGCGGTTTGCGCGCACTGCGACACGATGCGCGCGGCCTCGGTGCTGGAGGCGGCCAGCACCACGGCGTCAAAACGCTGGCCATCAACCAGCCAGCAGCCGCTGTGCGGCATGGCCGTGACCGAGCGCACGCGCACGCCCGTGCGCACCACCGAACCCTGGCCGCGCAGCCAGCGCGCAGCCGCCTCCGGAAACAGCTCGCTCAGGTTGGTGCGCGGCAGCAACAGGTTGGAGCCGCCGCGTCCGCTGAACAGGCTGTCTTGCAGCACGCGCAAAAAGACCTGGCCGCTGGCCTGGTCGGCGGGGGTGTTGAGCGCAGCCACGCACAGCGGATCAATGAACTCTTGCAGCAGTTTGGGCGGCAGCGCCGCACACAAATCGGCCACCGACTGGTGCTGCGCGCAGGTAAAGCGTGCCCGCTGCCAGCCAAAAGCCACACGCAACAGCGCCAGCCGCTCGCGCCAGCGCCAGCCGTGCGCACGGGCAATGCCGATGGCGGCGTCCCAGGGCGGTGGCAGGTCGGGCCATTGCAAGCCGCTGCCATCGGCAAAGCGCAGCGCCAGCGGCAGGCGCAGCAGGGCGGTGTCAGGGTTGATGCCCACCTGGCGCATCAGGCGCAGCGATTCGGTGTAGGCGCCGATGAGGATGTGCTGGCCGTTGTCCAGCACCAGCTCTTGCCCATCCACACCGGTGGCCAAAATGGCCCGGGCGCGCCCACCCAGGGCGCGGGCTGCTTCAAAAACAGTAGCATGGTGCCCGGCTTGCACAGTGGCCACCGCAGCGGCCATGCCCGCCCACCCTGCCCCGACGATGGCTATGCGGCGCATGGGTCAGAAAAGGGCAGGGCGCCCGGCGCAGTGGGCTACCGTGGGGGCGAGGTTTCGCCGCCGGGCCGCCTCAAGGCGAAATGCAGCCCCCTTGGGGGGCAGGGCGCCACACGCAGTGGGCCACCGTGGGGGCGATCTCATAGGCGCCCCAGGGCCTGCACCTTCCAGGCCAGCCAGAATTTGCGCAGCGGCGTCAGGCTCACGCGCTGGTGCAGCACCTGGAAGTTGTCGCGCTCGATCTCGCGCAGCAGGGTGCGGTAGATGCTGGCCATCATCAGGCCGGGTTTTTGTGCGCGCCGGTCGGCAGCAGGCAACAGGGCCAGCGCTTCGTCGTAGAGCTGGTGCGCGCGTTCGGCCTGAAAACGCATCAGCGCGGTAAAGCGATCAGAGTATTCGCGCTTGAGAATTTCGTGCGCCTTGACGTCGAACTTTTGCAGCTCGTTGACGGGCAGGTAGATGCGCCCGCGCAGTGCGTCTTCGCCCACGTCGCGCAGGATGTTGGTCAGTTGCAGCGCCTGGCCCAGGCGGTGGGCGTATTGCGTGGTGGCCGGGTCGGTTTGGCCAAAAATCTGCGCTGCCACCTCGCCCACCACGCCAGCGACCAGGTGGCAGTAGCGTTGCAGGCCGGGGTAGTCGAGGTAGCGTGTTTGCTCCAGATCCATCTGGCAGCCTTCAATGACGGCTTGCAGGTGGCGTGGCTCTATGGCGTAGGCGCTGGTGTGCGGTATCAGTGCCTGCATGACCGGGTGTGTGGGCGTGCCCGCAAAGGCCTTGGTCACCTCGCTCTGCCACCAGGCCAGTTTGCTGCGGGCCACGCTGGGGTCGGAGACTTCATCGACCACGTCGTCCACCTCGCGGCAAAACGCATAAAAGGCCGTGATGGCTGCGCGCCGGGGCCGGGGCAGGAACAGAAAGGCGTAATAGAAGCTGCTGCCCGAGGCGGCGGCTTTTTGTTGGACGTACTGTTCCGGATTCATGGGGCGCGATTGTCCCATGGCAGGTGCGCTGCTTCGCGGAACGGGCCATGGCAAATGTGCTTTTCACCCTTTTGTGTCCTGATGTGAGCGCTATGATTCCCGCGTCCGAACAACAAGAGGCCCCCCATGCTGAACAACCTGCGCATCACACAGCGTTTTGTCGTCGTGCTTTTGGCGTATTGGATATCTTTCACGGCAGTGGTGGCGGTCAGTCTCTGGGGGCTGGTGTCGGCCCGTGACAGCCTCAAGACGGTGCACACCGAGGCCATGCACTGGGCGCTGCTGGCCGAAGAAAACATACAAATCCAGTTGCAAACGCGCATGCAGGTGTTGCTGGCCTTTCAGCACGCGCCCGACAGCCCTCTGGCGGCTGTCCATTCCCACCCCACCAGCCTGCACCTGCAAACCATTGCCGATAACCAGGCGCGGGCTGCCGTGCTGAACAAAGAGATCGAAGCCGGCGCAGCCACCGATGCCCGGGCGCAGCAGTTGCTCCAGACCCAGCAGGGCCTGCGCAACGCCTGGCGCGACAAGTTGCGCCCCACCCTCGACGCCATCAAGGCAGAAGATTTCAATCCGCAGGTGATGGAACGCTTCCTGGAAGCCAGCCGCACCGAGGGCGAGGCCCTGATCAAGTCCATGGCCGCGTTCCGCGACTACCAGGTTTCGCGCGCTGATGCGGCCTACCAGGACGCCGAGCACCGCTACAACATCGCCCTGCTGGTGTTTGTGCTGACCACGGTGCTGGGCGGTGTTCCGGCCTCGGTGCTGTCGCTGACGCTGCTGTCGCGCCTGCGCTCGGGTTTTCGCCAGGCCGGTGAGGCCACGGCGGCCATTGCCAACAGCGATTTGTCGCAGTCGGTGGTTTGCAGCGGCAGCGATGAAATCGCCTCCCTGCTCGGCCAGGTTGAAGCCATGCGCACCAATCTGCACAACGCCATCGGCCAGGTGCGCGGTGGTGCCGACGCCATTGCCGGTGCGGCCTCCGAAGTGGCCACGGGCACGCAGGATTTGTCCGATCGCACCGAGGCGCAGGCCAGCTCGCTGGAACAGACGGCATCGGCCACCGAGCAGCTCTCGGGCACGGTGCAGCACAACGCCGACAGCGCCAACCAGGCCAACCAGCTGGCCGTGGCCGCCACCGGCGTGGCCGAGCGCGGCGGGGCTGTGGTGGCGCAGGTGGTGGACACCATGGAGGCCATCAACGCTTCCTCGCGCAAGATCGTGGACATCATCAGCGTGATCGACGGCATTGCATTCCAGACCAACATCCTCGCCCTGAACGCTGCCGTCGAGGCCGCGCGCGCGGGTGAGCAGGGCCGGGGCTTTGCCGTGGTGGCCTCTGAGGTGCGCAGCCTGGCCCAGCGCAGTGCCGAAGCGGCCAAAGAGGTGCGTGCCCTCATCACCAACTCCGTGGACAAGGTGGGCGTGGGCAGCCAGCAGGTGGCCCAGGCCGGCGCCACCATGCAGGAGATCGTGACGGGCATCCAGCGCGTGGCTGACATCGTGGGCGAGATCGCCTCGGCCAGCCGTGAGCAGTCTTCTGGCCTGGCGCAGATCAACCAGGCGGTGGCGGACCTGGACGGTGTGACGCAGCAAAACGCCGCACTGGTAGAGCAGACCTCTGCCGCCTCCAGCGCCTTGCAGGAGCAGTCGCGCCAGCTCGCTGGTCTGGCCGCTTCATTTACTTTGCAGTCTGGCAGCAGACCGCAGGCGATAGCCCCGCAGCGCAAGCGCGCCCCCCAGGCGCTGACCCACTCATAAGAAATCAGAGAGACATATGTCCGCAATCCACTTTCCCGGCATTACGTTCAATGAAGCCGATGGCCAGATTTTGCTGGTTTCGCAGCCTGTGCAGGGGCGCGCTGCCATGGACGCTGCCACCTTGCACCAACTGCTGGTGCAAGAAGGCTACGGCGATTGCCGGCTCGATGCCGAGGCCATCGCCAGCGCGGCCGAGATGTGCAATGTGCAGCAGGAGCCTTTTGGTATCCAGCTGGCGCAGCGCCTGGACGCCGAGTACCAGGTTCACACCAGTTCCGATGGCATGACGGCCACGCTCAGCATCATCCCGCCCGTGGGTGGCAAGCCTGCTGCGCCAGAACAGGCCTTGCAGGCCCTGACCCTGGCCGGTGTGGTGTTTGGCATTGACCAGACGGCCGTGTCGCAGGCCTGCCAGAAGGGCAGTTGCAGCCATGTCATCGTGGCCCGGGGGGTACATGCCCAGGATGGCGCAGACGCTGTCTTTGAAGACCTGGTGCCGCATACCGTGAATCGCGAGCCCACACTCGACGAGAACGGCCTGATCGACTACCGCGAACGCGGCGCCATCGAGACAGTGCAGCCCGGCGATGCGCTGATGCGGCGCACTCCGGCCACCGCAGGCATTGATGGCCACAGCGTCAAGGGCGGCGTGGTCAAGGCCCAGCCAGGCAAAGACCGGCACTTTGCCGCAGGCCTGAGCGGCGCTGAAGTCTCCAGCGACGACCCCTGCGTGCTGGTGGCCGCCGTCAGCGGGCAGCCGGTGCGGGTCGATTGCGGCGTGACGGTGGAGCCTGTGGTGCGCTTCAAAGAAGTCAACATGGCCACGGGCAACATCCACTTTGATGGCAACGTCCACGTTACGGGCGAGGTGGTGCAGGGCATGAAGGTGGTGGCCAGTGGCGACATCGTGGTCGATGGCATGGTGGACTCGGGCATGCTGGAAGCGGGCGGCAACATCCAGGTAGCGGGCGGGGTGATTGGCCGCTCTGCGCTGCGGGCCGGTGGCTCGGTGACAGTGCGGTTTGCCGAGGGCGTCAAAATCCATGCCGGCACCGTGATTGCCATCAAGGACATGGCCCTGGAGTGCGAGCTTGATTCGCTCAACCAGATCATTGTGGGCGCGGGCTCGCGCCAAAAGGGGCGTTTGATTGGAGGCGTGGCCACGGCAACCATGCTGGTGCGTGTGTCCACCCTGGGCTCGGACAAGGCGGGTGCCACCAAGGTGGTGCTGGGCGTGAACCGGGCGCTGGAAGAGCAGTACGCCGCCTTGCTCAAGCGCATCGACGAAGAAAAAGCCCAGGAGACGCGGCTGGAGCAACTGATCAAGCAACTCAAGGTGGCCGATCCCAAAGGCATTCTGGAGCGCGCCCGTGCCTCGTGGCAGCAGGCGGTGCTGGTGTGGGGCAAGTCCTTGAAAGAGCGCGAGGCGCTGGAAAAAGAGCTGGAGGCCACGCGCGCCGCGCGCCTGGAGGTGGCGGTGGGTACGGCGGGGGCGGTGGAGTTGTCGTTGTGCAAGCTCACGGCCCGCCTGCGCCGCGAGTTTGATCGCGGTGTGTTTGCCCTGGACGCTGGCGGTGATCTGGTGTTCACGGGCACGGATGGCACGCCGCAGTTGCTGGCGCGCCTGGCCTGAGCCTGCCAACAGCGTCTCGCACAGGCGCGTTCACATGCGCAGTGCGCGCGCCAGCATCAGCGGGCCGTCCCAGGCGCGGATACGGGGGCGGGTGTGCAGGCTGGCGCCGCGTGGCGCGTCTATCTTGTCGAGGATGCGCAAACCGCCTTGCACCACCAGGCGCAGCTCCCAGCCAGCGCGCCCGGGCAGGCGGTGTACCAGTTTTGCACCTTTTAGCATGGTGGCCCTTGCCCAGTCTGCGCTGGCAGCTATCAATTCAGTAGTATTTGGCGTGCTGTGCAGGGGCAATAAATCGGCGCGCTGCACGCCGTGGGTGGCGCAGTCGGCATCGGGCAGGTAAAAGCGCCCGCGCGGAATATCCACACTCAGGTCTTGCCAGAAGTTGATCAGTTGCAGCGCGGTGCAGATGGCGTCGCTCTCTTGCAGCGCCTCGGGGCTGTTCACGCCGTAGAGGTGCAGCAGCAGCCGCCCGACCGGGTTGGCCGAGCGGCGGCAGTAGTCCAGCAGCTCGGCGCGGTCGGCGTAGCCAGCGGCTGCGGCGGTTTTGCGCACGTCCTGGGCAAAGGCGCTGAGCAGGTCGTCCAGCAGCGGCACGGGCAACTGTGTCTGGCGCAGCACCGGTGCCAGCGGCACAAACACGCTGGCCCAGCGCGCCGAGGGTGCTGTGCCTGCGGCGATGGCGTGCAGGTCGGCACGGTAGGCGGCCAGGTCGGCCAGGCGCTGCGCGGTGCTGGCGTCGCCCTCGTCGGCCAGGTCGTCGGCGGTGCGCGCAAAGGCGTAAATGGCGGCGATGGGCGCGCGCAGGTGCGGCGGGCACAAGAGCGAGGCGACCGGAAAGTTCTCGTAGTGGGTGATGGGGGCGGGCTGGGTGTTCACGGTGTGGATTGTCGCTTGACAGCGCAGGCAGGTATCCTCTAGATTACTAACCAGTCAGTCAGTAATTTTTTCACCGGACTTTTTCATGCGCACTTTGATCGCACCGTGGCCCCGTTGTGGGGTTTTTTTTCTGTGTGCCGCAGCCGGTTGGCTGACCGGCTGTTCGCGGCCCGAGCCGCTGCCCGAGCCGGTGCGTGCAGTCAAACTGCTGACGGTGGGCGTGGGGGCATTGCAGTCGCAGGTGGAGTATGCGGGCGAGGTGCGTGCGCGTGTGGAGTCGCGCCTGGGCTTTCGGGTGGCGGGCAAGATCGTCCAGCGCCAGGCCGAGCTGGGCCAGCGGGTGCGGGCCGGTCAGGTGCTGGCGCAGCTCGATCCGCAGGATTACCAGTTGGCCGCGCAGGCCGCGCAGGCCCAGGTCAGCGCTGCGCAAACCCAGCGTGATCTGGCCGCAGCTGATTTGCAGCGCTATGCCGCCCTGAAAAACCAGAATTTCATCAGCGGCGCCGAGTTACAGCGCCGCGAGGCCACGCTCCAGGCCGCCCAGGCTGCGCTGGCGCAGGCGCGCGCGCAGTCGTCGGCCCAGGGCAACCAGGCGCAGTACACGCGGCTGCTGGCCGATGTGGCGGGCGTGGTCACGGCCATTGAAGCCGAGCCCGGCCAGGTGGTGGCGGCGGGCACGCCGGTGGTGCGCATTGCCCAGGACGGTGCGCGCGATGTGGTGTTTGCCGTGCCCGAGGACAAAGTGGCGCAGATACAGGTGGGCCAGGCCGTGGGCGTGCGCGCCTGGGCAGGCGGTGCGCCGCTGCAAGGGCGGGTGCGTGAGGTGGCCGCCAGCGCCGATCCGGTGACGCGCACCTTTGCCGTCAAAGTGGGCATAGACGCCGCCACGGCACCCGCGTTGGGGGCCACGGTGTACGTCACGCCGCAGGTGCTCAGCCATGTGGGCATACCGGCCATCACGCTGCCCACCACGGCGCTGCGCCAGCAGGGCCAGGGCACGGCGGTGTGGGTGTACGACCCGGCCACCAGTACCGTGCGCTCGCAGGATGTGCAAATCGCCACGGCCGATGGCAACGCCGCCGTGGTGGCTGCGGGCCTGGCGCCGGGCATGCAGGTGGTGGCCACGGGCGTGCATGTGCTCTCGCCGGGGCAGAAGGTGACGGTATATGAGCAAAAATGGGCTCAAACGCCCGCCAGTGCAGCGCAAGCAGCTCCTGAAAAAGTAGCACCCAAAGACCTGACCCTTGCGCCTGCTGCGGCCTCTGGTGCCATCCCCGCTGCTTCCCAGCCGTGAGCCGACCATGACGCCAGTGCAACCAAAACCGGGTTTCAACCTTTCCAAATGGGCGCTCGACCATCCGGCCCTGACGCGCTACCTGATGGTGGTGCTCTTGCTGATGGGCGTGGGGGCCTATTTCCAGCTGGGGCAGGATGAAGACCCGCCGTTCACCTTCCGTGCCATGGTGGTGCGCACCTACTGGCCCGGCGCCACTGCGCAGCAGGTGGCCGAGCAGGTCACCGACAAGATCGAACGCACGCTGCAAGAGGTGCCTTACGCCGACAAAATCCGCAGCTATTCCAAGCCGGGCGAGTCGCAAATCATCTTTCAGATCAAAGACTCCTCTAAGGCCAGCGAGGTGGCCAACGTCTGGTATGCCGTGCGCAAAAAGGTGGGCGATATGCGCTACACCTTGCCCCAGGGCGTGCAGGGGCCGTTCTTCAATGACGACTTTGGCGACGTCTACGGCGTCATCTACGCGCTGGAGGCCGACGGCTTCAGCAACGCCGAGCTGAAAAACTTTGCCGACGATGTGCGCCAGCAGCTGCTGCGCGTGCCCGATGTGGCCAAGGTCGAGCTGTTTGGCGTGCAGGATGAGAAGCTGTTTGTCGAAATCTCGCAAAAGCGCCTCGCGCAGCTGGGTCTGGACATGAACCAGGTGCTGGCACAGTTGGGCCAGCAAAACGCGGTCGAAAACGCTGGCGCCGTGCAGACGCCACAAGATGTGGTGCAGGTGCGCGTAGGGGGGCAGTTCAATGCCATTGACGAGCTGCGCGCCATGCCGATTCGCGGTGCCTCGGGGCGCCAGCTGCGCCTGTCGGACATTGCCGAGGTGCAGCGCGGCTATGTGGATCCACCCAACGTCAAGGTGCGCCACCAGGGCCAGGAGGTGATTGCGCTGGGCGTTTCCATGGCCAAGGGCGGCGACATCATTGCCCTGGGCAAGGCGCTGCACGCCACCACCGATCGCATCGCCAAGCAATTGCCCGCCGGTGTGCGGTTGGTCAACGTGCAAGACCAGCCCAAGGCGGTAGCCAGTTCGGTCAATGAGTTTGTCAAAGTGCTGATCGAGGCCGTGGTGATTGTGCTGGCCGTGAGTTTCCTGGCCCTGGGCTTGCACCAGCGCAGCGGCCACCACCCTTGGTACAAGCGCTGGTACATCGACCCCCGACCCGGGCTGGTGGTGGGCATCACCATTCCGCTGGTGCTGGCGGTGACGTTTCTGGCCATGTGGTACTGGGGCATTGGCCTGCACAAAATCTCGCTGGGCTCGCTGATCATCGCCCTGGGCCTGCTGGTGGACGACGCCATCATTGCCGTCGAGATGATGGTGCGCAAGATGGAAGAGGGCTACGACAAGGTGCGCGCCGCCACCTTTGCCTACGAGATCACGGCCATCCCGATGCTGACGGGCACCTTGATCACAGCAGCGGGCTTTTTGCCCATCGGCATCGCCAAATCGGTCACGGGCGAATACACCTTTGCCATCTTTGCCGTGACGGTGATTGCGCTGGTGCTGTCGTGGATTGTGTCGGTGTATTTTGTGCCCTACCTGGGGACGCTGCTGCTCAAAACGCCCGCCCACGTGCAGTTGCTGCCCGCCGGCCCGGGCGTGGCCGATGGCATCACCGCCGACCCGCACGAGGTGTTTGACAGCCCGTTCTACACCGCCTTTCGCCGCGCAGTGCATTGGTGCGTGGAGCACCGCTGGATCACCATCGGCGTCACGGTGCTGATTTTTGCGCTGGGCATTGTCGGCATGGGCCGGGTGCAGCAGCAGTTCTTCCCGGATTCGAGCCGGCCTGAAATTCTGGTGGATGTGTGGTTTCCGGAGGGCACATCGTTTGCGGGCAACGAGGAGGTCACGCGCCGCGTGGAAGCGCGCCTGCGCGCCGAGCCGGGCGTGGCCAGCGTGAGCACCTGGGTGGGTTCGGGCGTGCCGCGTTTTTACCTGCCGCTGGACCAGGTGTTTCCGCAGACCAACGTGTCGCAGTTCATCGTGCTGTCGCAGGATTTGGCGGTGCGCGAGGCGCTGCGCGTCAAGCTGCCTGCGCTGCTGGCCACGGAATTTCCCGAGGTGCGTGGCCGCGTCAAGCTGCTGCCCAACGGGCCACCAGTGCCGTACCCGGTGCAATTTCGCGTGGTGGGCACCGACCCGACCGTGCTGCGTGCGCGGGCCGATGAAGTCAAAGAGGCGCTGCGCGCTGCGCCACAAATGCGCGGCGTGAACGACAACTGGAACGAGTCGGTCAAGGTGCTGCGCCTGGAGATTGACCAGGCCAAGGCGCGTGCGCTGGGCGTGAGCAGCCAGTCGATTGCCCAGGCCTCCAAGGTGATGCAGTCGGGCGCCCAAGTGGGGCAGTACCGCGAGGGCGACAAGCTCATCGACATCGTGCTGCGCCAGCCTGAGCACGAGCGCCGCTTTATCACCGACATTGCCAATGCCTACCTGCCTACGGCCTCGGGCCAGTCCATTCCACTGACGCAGATTGCCAAGCCGGTATTCACCTGGGAGCCGGGGGTGATGTGGCGCGAAAACCGCGATTACGCCATCACGGTGCAAGGCGATGTGGTCGAGGGCCTGCAAGGCGCCACGGTGACGCAGGCGCTGTTGCCGCAACTGCGCCAGATTGAGGCCGCCTGGCATAACGCTGGCCAGAACGCCTACCGCATTGAGGTGGCAGGGGCGGTGGAGGAAAGCTCCAAGGGCTCGTCGTCGATTGCGGCGGGCGTGCCCATCATGCTGTTCATCACCTTCACGCTGCTGATGCTGCAATTGCACAGCTTCAGCCGCGCCATGCTGGTGTTTTTGACCGGCCCGCTGGGCATTGCCGGAGTGGCGGGTGCGCTGCTGCTGCTGAACCGGCCTTTCGGCTTTGTGGCGCTGCTGGGCGTGATTGCACTGATGGGCATGATCCAGCGCAATTCAGTGATTTTGATTGACCAGATCGAGCAAGACCGCGCGCGCGGTGTGCCCGCCTGGGACGCCATCGTTGAGTCGGCAGTGCGCCGCCTGCGCCCCATTGTGTTGACAGCTGCAGCGGCAGTGCTGGCCATGATTCCGCTCTCACGCAGCGTGTTCTGGGGCCCCATGGCCGTGGCCATCATGGGCGGGCTGGTGGTGGCGACGGTACTGACCTTGCTGGCGCTGCCTGCCATGTATGCCGCCTGGTTCCGGGTGCGCCGACCACCACCTGAAGTACCAGGTGGCTGCTAATGGCTCTGCAACAGGTTAAAATCGAAAGTTGACCAGTTTCATGCGGGCGGCAAATTGACCCTTGCCGCCTGTTTGTTTGAAGACTGCGCGGGTGGCGAAATTGGTAGACGCACCAGGTTTAGGTCCTGACGGTAGCAATACTGTGGGGGTTCGAGTCCCCCCCCGCGCACCACCCATGTGAGACCTTGCCGCATACAGCGCCCGCCTCGGGGCAAGCAGGCATGTTTGACTGACAAATTAGGAAGAGCCATGGCCGTTACCGTTGAAACCCTTGAAAAGCTCGAGCGCAAGATCACGCTGAGCCTGCCCCTTTCCGTGATCCAGACCGAGGTTGATTCGCGCCTCAAGCGCCTGGCTCGCACCGTGAAAATGGACGGCTTCCGTCCTGGCAAGGTGCCCATGAATGTGGTGTCGCAGCGCTATGGCTACTCGGTGCAGTACGAAGTGCTGAACGACAAGGTCGGCGAAGCTTTTGCCAGCGCTGCCAACGAAGCCAAGCTGCGGGTGGCAGGCCAGCCGCGCATCACCGAAAAAGAAGGCGCACCTGAAGGTGAAGTCACTTTTGATGCGGTGTTTGAAGTGTTCCCCGAAGTCAAGATCGGTGATCTGAACGAAGCACAAGTTGAAAAACTCACGGCTGAAGTCAACGACAGCGCTATCGACAAGACGGTGGACATCCTGCGCAAGCAGCGCCGCAGCTTTGCCCAGCGTGCCCTTGATGCGCCCGCCCAAGATGGCGACCGCGTCACTGTGGACTTTGAAGGCAAGCTCGATGGCGAGCCTTTCCAGGGCGGCAAAGCAGAAGACTTCCAGTTTTTGGTCGGTGAAGGCCAGATGCTCAAAGAGTTTGAAGATGCTGTGCGTGGCATGAAGTCTGGCGAAAGCAAGACCTTTCCGCTGGCCTTTCCTGAGGACTACCATGGCAAGGATGTGGCTGGCAAGACAGCCGATTTCCTGGTCACGCTGAAGAAAATCGAAGCAGCCCACCTGCCTGAAGTCAACGACGCGTTGGCCAAGTCGCTGGGTATTGCTGATGGCACGGTCGAAGGCCTGCGCGCTGACATCAAGAAAAATCTGGAGCGTGAAGTCAAGTTCCGCTTGATGGCCCGCAACAAGCAAGCGGTCATGGATGCGCTGCTGACCAAGGCCGAACTGGATCTGCCCAATGCCAGCGTGCAAGCCGAAATCGAGCGCCTGCTCGAAGCTGCACGGGCTGACCTGAAGCAGCGTGGCATCAAGGATGCTGACAAGGCCGAGATTCCTGCCGACATTTTCCGTCCACAAGCAGAGCGCCGCGTGCGTCTGGGCTTGGTGGTGGCCGAGTTGGTACGCGCCAACGAGTTGCACGCCAAGCCCGAGCAACTCAAGGCCCACATCGACGAGCTGGCTGCCAGCTACGAGAAGCCTGAAGACGTGGTGCGTTGGTATTTTGGCGACCGCCAGCGTTTGGCTGAAGTCGAAGCGGTGGTCATCGAAAATAACGTGGCCGATTTCGTCCTGGGCAAAGCCCAGGTGACGGACAAGGCAGTCTCGTTTGATGAGCTGATGGGCCAGGGCTGATCCAGTGCGCTGAAGCAGTGCTCCCAGCGCTGGAGCCTGCAAGGTGAATGGCATCCCGGGGGCTTGTGCTTTGGCGCACAAGCCCCAATTCGTTTGTGGGTACAGTACCCGCCTGACAGGAGAAAACATGAGCGCACTGGAAACACAAGGCCTGGGCATGATCCCGATGGTCATCGAGCAGTCGGGCCGCGGCGAGCGGTCTTATGACATTTATTCGCGTCTTCTCAAGGAGCGCGTGATTTTCCTGGTGGGGCCCGTGAACGACCATACCGCCAATTTGGTGGTGGCGCAGTTGTTGTTCCTGGAGAGCGAGAACCCTGATAAGGATATTTCTTTCTACATCAATTCACCCGGTGGTTCGGTCAGTGCAGGCATGGCGATTTTTGACACCATGAATTTCATCAAGCCCGACGTGTCCACTCTGTGTACGGGCATGGCTGCTAGCATGGGCGCTTTCTTGTTGGCCGCTGGCGCCAAGGGCAAGCGCTTTGCATTGCCTAACTCCAAGGTCATGATCCACCAGCCTCTGGGCGGCATGCAGGGCCAAGCTACCGAGATCGAAATCCATGCCCGCGAAATCCTGAAAACCCGTGAGCAACTGAACAAGATACTCGCTGAACGCACTGGCCAGCCACTGGAAAAAATCGAGCGCGATACTGAGCGCGACTATTTTCTGACGGCGCAAGAGGCCAAAGACTACGGTCTGGTCGATCAGGTGATCGACAAGCGCGCCTGAGCGTGCATGTGCACCCTGGACGGCGTTTTTCCCTCAGGGAAAGCGCCGTTTCTATTTGGTTATCATCCCGACAACTTATTCCCGTGACAAGGCATTCTTCCCATGGCCGATAAAAAAGGCTCTTCCAGCGAAAAAACCCTTTACTGCTCTTTCTGTGGCAAAAGCCAGCATGAGGTAAAGAAGCTGATCGCCGGCCCGTCGGTTTTTATCTGCGACGAGTGTATTGATCTGTGCAACGAAGTCATCCGTGACGAATTGCCAGGCACCGAGGCGGGTCGTGATGCGCGCGGCGACCTGCCCACACCGGCTGAGATCAAAGCCAATCTGGATAACTATGTCATTGGCCAGGATATGGCCAAGCGCACTTTGTCGGTGGCCGTTTATAACCACTACAAACGGTTGCGCCATAAAGACAAAGCCCAAAAAGACGATGTGGAACTGGCCAAGAGCAATATCTTGCTGATTGGTCCCACGGGCTCCGGCAAGACACTGCTGGCGCAAACCCTGGCGCGCATGCTGGACGTGCCTTTTGTCATGGCCGATGCCACCACACTGACCGAAGCGGGCTATGTAGGTGAAGACGTAGAAAACATCGTCGCCAAGTTGCTGCAAAGCTGCAATTACGAGGTCGAGCGCGCGCAGCGCGGCATTGTCTATATCGATGAGATCGACAAGATTTCACGCAAGGCAGACAACCCATCCATTACCCGCGATGTGTCCGGCGAAGGTGTGCAGCAGGCGCTGCTCAAACTGATTGAAGGCACCATGGCCAGCGTGCCTCCGCAAGGTGGGCGCAAGCATCCTAACCAGGACTTCTTGCAGATTGACACCACCAACATCCTGTTCATTTGTGGTGGTGCGTTTGCCGGATTGGAAAAGGTCATTGAAAATCGTACGGAAGCTTCTGGTATTGGTTTTGGCGCAGCAGTCAAGAGCAAGCAGCAGCGTTCGTTGTCTGACGTTTTCTCGGAAATCGAACCTGAAGATTTGATCAAATTTGGTCTGATCCCGGAGTTGGTGGGGCGCATGCCTGTGGTGACTGCGTTGACTGAATTGAGCGAAGACGCCTTGGTGCAGATTCTGACGGAGCCAAAAAACGCCTTGGTCAAGCAATACAGCAAATTGCTGGCCATGGAGGGTGCAGAGCTCGAAATTCGTCCTGCCGCTTTGAAAGCGATTGCCCGCAAGGCACTGGCACGCAAAACGGGAGCACGTGGATTGCGCTCTATTCTGGAGCAGGCACTGATTGGCACGATGTTCGATTTGCCCACCTCCAGCAACGTCGAAAAGGTGGTGGTGGACGAGTCCACTATTGAAGAAAACAAGTCTCCGTTGCTGGTTTACCGCGAAGCAGTCAAGCAGGCTTGATAGTCCTGTTGTGGACGTTGTGCCTCTCTTGTTAATCAACCCTTACGCCAGTACAGACGTGCTGGCAGGTTGAAAATTCCTGTCTGCGGACCATATTCCATCCAGTTTCATGAGGCTTTCCATGTCCGGACATACTCCCCTACCCGCCACGCCTATCGAGTTGCCGCTGTTGCCGCTGCGCGATGTGGTTGTGTTTCCCCATATGGTCATTCCCCTGTTTGTGGGGCGGCCCAAGAGCATCAAGGCCCTTGAGTTGGCCATGGAATCTGATCGCCGGATTATGCTGGTGGCCCAGAAAGCTGCAGCCAAGGACGAGCCTTCGATTGCGGACATGTTTGATGTGGGCTGCATCTCTACCATCTTGCAAATGCTCAAGCTTCCGGATGGCACCGTCAAGGTGCTGGTGGAGGGGCAACAGCGTGCTTTGGTGCAGTCAATTGAAGATGTGCAGACGCATTTTGTGGCCACGACGGTTCCGGTAGAGCCAGAACAGGGAGATAACAAGCCCAGCGAGATTGAGGCTTTGCGTCGCGCTGTCATGCAGCAGTTTGACCAATACGTCAAACTGAACAAGAAGATTCCCCCGGAAATTCTCACTTCCATTTCCAGCATTGATGATCCGGGGCGATTGGTCGACACGATTGCTGCGCATCTGCCGCTCAAGCTGGAAAACAAACAGGCTGTCCTGGATCTGTCGGATGTGAAGCTGCGGCTGGAGAATCTGTTTGACCAGCTTGACAGGGAAGTGGATATCCTGAACGTAGATAAAAAAATCCGTGGGCGTGTCAAACGCCAAATGGAAAAAAATCAGCGCGACTTCTACCTTAACGAACAAGTCAAAGCCATCCAGAAAGAGCTGGGAGAAGGTGAGGAAGGCGCCGACATTGAGGAAATAGAGCAAAAGATCAAGCTCGCGAGAATGCCCGTCGATGCGCGCAAAAAGGCAGAGAGTGAGCTGAAGAAGCTCAAACTCATGTCCCCTATGTCAGCAGAAGCAACTGTGGTGCGCAACTATATTGATGTGCTGGTCGGGTTGCCTTGGAGCAAAAAAACCAAAATCAAGCATGATCTGGGCAATGCCGAAGTGGTACTCAATGAAGACCACTATGGTTTGGACAAAGTCAAAGACCGTATTTTGGAATATCTTGCTGTGCAACAGCGCGTGGACAAGGTGAAGGCGCCTATTTTGTGCCTTGTCGGTCCACCAGGGGTGGGTAAAACCTCTCTTGGACAGTCGATTGCCAAGGCTACGGGGCGTAAGTACGTCCGTATGGCCTTGGGTGGTATGCGTGATGAGGCGGAGATCCGTGGCCACCGCCGTACTTATATTGGCGCTATGCCAGGCAAGGTATTGCAAAGCCTGACAAAAGCAGGTGCGCGTAACCCGTTGTTCTTGTTGGATGAGATCGATAAGTTGGGTACAGACTTCCGGGGTGACCCATCCAGTGCTTTGCTGGAGGTTCTGGACCCGGAGCAAAACCACAAGTTTGGCGACCATTACGTGGAGGTCGATTTTGATCTCAGTGACGTGATGTTTGTGGCAACTTCCAACTCCATGAACATACCACCTGCGCTTCTGGATCGCATGGAGGTTATTCGTTTGTCGGGCTATACCGAAGACGAAAAGACCAGTATCGCGATGAAGTATCTGCTGCCCAAGCAGTTCAAGAACAATGGTGTGAAGTCTGAAGAGCTTGACATTACCGAATCGGCAGTGCGCGATGTGGTGCGCTATTACACCCGTGAGGCTGGCGTTCGTTCGTTGGAGCGTGAGCTTTCCAAAATCTGCCGCAAGGTGGTCAAGGGCTTGCAACTGAAAAAGCTGGAGCCGCAGGTCGTGGTGACAGCCGACAGCCTGCCGGATTATCTGGGTGTGCGCAAGTACACCTATGGCCGTGCTGAGTTGCAAAATCAGATCGGTCAGGTCGTTGGCTTGGCCTGGACGGAAGTGGGCGGTGATTTGCTCACGATCGAAGCTGCCACCATGCCTGGCAAAGGCGTCATTACCCGCACAGGTTCGCTGGGTGACGTGATGAAAGAATCGGTGGAAACTGCGCGCACTGTGGTGCGCAGCCGCGCGCGTGCGTTGGGCATCAAGAACGAAGACTTTGAAAAGAAAGATGTTCACATCCATGTGCCAGACGGTGCGACGCCCAAGGATGGGCCCAGTGCGGGTGCAGCTATGGTGACGGCTTTCGTTTCGGCGCTGACAGGTATCGCTGTGCGTGGCGATGTGGCCATGACCGGCGAAATCACCCTGCGCGGGGAAGTCACTGCTATTGGCGGGCTCAAGGAGAAGCTGCTGGCCGCATTGCGCGGTGGCATCAAGACAGTGTTGATTCCGGAAGAGAACGTCAAAGATCTGCAAGAGATACCGGATAACGTGAAAAGTGGTCTCAACATCGTTCCCGTTAAGTGGATCGACAAAGTTTTGGACATCGCCTTGGAGCGCAAGCCTGTGCCTTTGACCGCTGAAGAGGCGGCTGCTGTGGTGGTTTCTGCGGCAGTGGAGAAGGTGGAAGCCCCGCTTCTTCCAGATTCCATCAAACACTGAAGTTTTTTCTGAAAAGTGCCAAAAATTGCGTTACAATAACGTCATCGCAGCAAACGTAGTACAATACAAAGCTTCGGTAAATGCGGGAATAGCTCAGTTGGTAGAGCGCAACCTTGCCAAGGTTGAGGTCGAGAGTTCGAGACTCTTTTCCCGCTCCAAATTTTGAAAAGGGGAGCAAGTGCTTCCCTTTTCTCATGAAGAATGGTTTTCTCTGGCGCGGTAGCAAAGCGGTTATGCCCCGGATTGCAAATCCGGTTAGCCCGGTTCGACTCCGGGCCGCGCCTCCAGAATGTAAGCTCTTAAAATTTGGCAAAAATAAAAACCAGCAGTAAAATCTGGTATAATAAAAAAATTGCGAAATTGCTGATACTTAAAGTCAGTAAAAATTAAAACGCGGGAATAGCTCAGTTGGTAGAGCGCAACCTTGCCAAGGTTGAGGTCGAGAGTTCGAGACTCTTTTCCCGCTCCATTTATAAAAGGGAAGCTTAAGCTTCCCTTTTTCTTTGGGGTGACGCAGATTCAGGTCTGCCACTAAGACAGTTGCGATGCCCTTGGTTATCGAGGGCCCCGATGGTGAAATTGGTAGACACTGCGGACTTAAAATCCGCCGCTTTCCTGAAAAGGGGCGTGCCGGTTCGACCCCGGCTCGGGGCACCACAGACGCATTTCACACGGCAGCAAACTACATAAGGCGGCTTTCGCTCCCGGGGCTGCGATTCAATCATGTCAAATTACAACGCTCCTTTTGAGATTCATGTGCATGGTGAGGTGTTGCTGCGCCCCGATGCACGGTATGAGCAATTGCAAGAGGCGCTCAAGCCCCTGTGGACGTATGCAGGTGCGCGCTCGCTGGCCGATGGTGCTGCCAGTGCCTATGAAGAAGAGCCCGGCATCAAGTTCGACGCCAAAGAGCATGTGCTGAGAATGTGCTGGACGGTGCGCGGTGACGATGATTTCCGCCAGTCCTTGGATGAAATGTGCATGAGCCTCAATGAGCTGTCTGAACAAGGCGCAGCCATTGAAGTCACGTTCTACGATGCCCAGTTTGATGAAGACGAAGAAGACAGCGATGCCGAATCGCGCGATGACTTCGTCATGCTCTTTGTCGGGCCCACGCCGGCCGCCATCATGCAAGTGCAGCGCGATTTGCTGGTGCAAGACGTGGTGAACATGATGGAGCGCCACTTTGATGGCTCCGAGCTGGGTGGCGTTGTCTCCGAAATCGACAAGTTGTTTACCCAGCGTTTTGATGCCCTCGTCAACTCGCTGGAGATCGGCAAGCCGCCGCGTGGCCCTGGTGGCTCGGGTGGTGGCCACGGCGGTGGCGGTGGGCGCCGTCCGCGCCATCTGCACTGACCTTGGGCGGGCCGTACTCCAGGCCCGCAAGCACCATGCACAGTGATTTGCCCTATCTGCAAGCCTACCCCGGCACGGTGCAGGATCAGGTGCGCCGCCTGATGGGGCAGGGTAAGGCGGCGCTGGCCACGCTGTTGCAGCGCAAATACCCCCAGGCACACAGCGTGCGCACCGACAAAGCGCTGTACCAATACACCACCGCGTTGAAAACCAGCCACCTGCGCAACGCCGATGCGGTCAACAAGGTGGTGTTTGACAGCAAAATCCACGTCGTGCGCCATGCGCTGGGGCTGCATACCACGGTGTCGCGCGTACAGGGCAACCGTTTGGCGGCCAAGCACGAAATCCGCATTGCCGCGCTGTTCAAGCAGGCGCCCGAGGCATTTTTGCGCATGATCGTCGTCCATGAACTGGCCCATCTGCGCGAGCGTGAGCACAACAAAGCCTTCTACCAGCTTTGTGAGTACATGGAGCCCGCTTACCACCAGTACGAGTTTGACCTGCGCCTGTACCTGACCCATCTGGAACACTCGGGTGAGCGTTTGTGGGATGCTCAGGAGCTATGATTTTTGTAGCTGTTAGCGCCCATCGTACGGGCGTTTGAGGCCGATTTGACCTCAAATTGAGAGGTGCAGCACGGGTGTCATGTGGTGGGCAAATCTACCGTGCCACAGCACTGTGCAGGCAACTGCAGCCAGCGCGCAGCGGCCGTTTGCAGGGATACGAGCGGCCCCGTGGTCAGCAGTTGAATGCGCTCATCGTTGGGCATGGTCGGGGCTGGACTGGAGGCCGGGCTGAGGTTGCCACTGGCTTGCAGCAGGCGCCGCGTGTGCCGCGCCACAGGTTCGCCCGTAGCGATCAACTGCACCTGTGGGCCCAGCAGGTTGCGCAATGTGTCTTGTGCAAACACGTAGTGCGTGCAGCCCAGAACCAGCGTGTCTATCTCACCTGGTTCAGTGCCAAAACGGCCCATAGCGCCCGTATAGCGTGCGCACAGTGCTCTTATTTCTGTAGCGTTTGAGGGCGCCTCGGTTGGGAGGCTGGCCGTGCTGCATTCAATGGCGTGGGCCAGCCCGTCGCAGGGTTGCACGATGAATTCAGCCTGGTCTTGCAGCGACGCCAGCAGCCTGCCAAATTTGGCGCTGCCCAGCGTGCCCTGGGTACCTATCACGCCAATGCGACCGGTGCGGCTGTGCGCTATGGCTGGCTTCAGTGCGGGCTCGACGCCGATGGTCGGCATATCCGGGTAGCGCGATCGCAGTTCGTGGATGGCCGCCGCCGTGGCCGTGTTGCAAGCCACCACCAGGGCCTTGGTGTGGTGCTGCGTGTGCAGAAACTGTGCAATGGCATGCGTGCGTGCGGCCACAAAAACATCGCCGCGCTCGCCGTAGGGTGCGTAGGCCGTATCGGCCAGGTAGACAAAGCGCTCGTGCGGCAACTCGGCACGCAGCGCTTGCAACACGCTCAGCCCGCCCACGCCGCTGTCAAAAACACCAATCGGAGACGAGGCAGGCTGCATGGCAAAAGGCGACAAGAAAGTCAAAAAAGCATTTAAAAATCGGCATGGGCCCGAAAAAACCGCCCGAAGGCGGTTTCTGACAGGGCCTTGGCCAAGGCGCTGGCGTTAGGCCGCAGCCACTTCAATGCCCTTGAACTCACCCGTAGCGATGCGTTTTTGCCATTCTGCCGGGCCGGTGATGTGGGCACTGGTGCCGCCTGCATCCACGGCCACGGTGACGGGCATGTCCACCACGTCAAATTCGTAGATGGCTTCCATACCCAGGTCTTCAAAGCCCACCACCTTGGCGGTTTTGATGGCCTTGGACACCAGGTAGGCAGCGCCGCCCACCGCCATCAGGTAGGCCGATTGGTGCTTTTTGATGCTCTCGATGGCCACCGGGCCGCGCTCGGCTTTGCCAACCATGGCAATCAGGCCGGTTTGCGCCAGCATCATGTCGGTGAAGCCGTCCATGCGGGTGGCGGTGGTGGGGCCTGCGGGGCCGACAGCCTCGCCCTTGACCGGATCGACCGGGCCGACGTAGTAAATCACGCGGTTGGTGAAATCGACGGGCAGCTTCTCGCCCTTGGCCAGCATGTCCTGGATGCGCTTGTGCGCGGCATCGCGCCCCGTGAGCATCTTGCCGTTGAGCAGCAGGGTGTCGCCGGGCTTCCAGCTGGCCACTTCTTCCTTGGTGAGTGTGTCGAGGTTGACCTTTTTGCTCTTGTTGTAGTCGGGTTCCCAGTCAATCTTGGGCCACAGGTCGAGGCTGGGGGGCGTGAGGTAGACGGGGCCGGAGCCGTCCATGACAAAGTGCGCGTGGCGCGTGGCAGCGCAGTTGGGGATCATGGCCACGGGCTTGCTGGCAGCGTGCGTGGGGTACATCTTGATCTTGATGTCCAGCACCGTGGTCAGGCCGCCCAGGCCCTGGGCGCCAATGCCGAGGGCGTTGACTTTGTCAAACAGCTCCAGGCGCAGTTTTTCCACGTCATCGAGCGCGGCGCCGCTGGCGGCCTTGGCTTGCAGCTCGTACATGTCCAGGTCGTCCATCAGGCTTTCCTTGGCCATGAGCACGGCTTTTTCTGCGGTGCCGCCAATGCCGATGCCCAGCATGCCGGGTGGGCACCAGCCTGCGCCCATGGTGGGCACGGTTTTCAGCACCCAGTCCACCAGGTTGTCGCTGGGGTTCATCATGACCATCTTGGACTTGTTTTCCGAGCCGCCGCCCTTGGCTGCCACGGTGATGTCCACTTTATTGCCGGGCACGATCTCGGTAAAGATCACGGCGGGCGTGTTGTCTTTGGTGTTCTTGCGGGCAAACAGCGGATCGGCCACCACGCTGGCGCGCAGGGTGTTGTCGGGGTGGTTGTAGCCACGGCGCACGCCTTCGTTGATGGCGTCGTCCAGGCTGCCGGTAAAGCCTTCCCAGCGCACGTCCATGCCCACTTTCAGGAACACGTTGACGATGCCGGTGTCCTGGCAAATGGGGCGCTGGCCGGTGGCGCTCATTTTGCTGTTGGTCAGGATTTGCGCCATGGCATCTTTGGCCGCGGGGCTTTGTTCGCGCTCGTAGGCGCGGGCCAGGTGCGCGATGTAATCGGTGGGGTGGTAGTAGCTGATGTATTGCAGCGCGGCGGCAACGGAGTCGATCAGGTCTTGCTGGCGGATGGTCGTCGTGGTCATGGCGGGGGTGGGTCTTCCAGTGTTCTCGAAGGCTGCGATTATCTCCCGCACGGCTTGCGCCTTGCTGTCAGGGGGAGACTGCCGGGGGTATGCTGTGGCCACCTTCGCGGCCAGCGTGTTGCGGGCCGAAGGCAGGAGATGTGCCAATGACCGCCTTTTCTTCTTCCCGCGCCAGCACCGCTGCCATGCGTACCGAGCGCGATTCCATGGGCACCATTGCGGTGCCCGCCGACCGGCTCTGGGGGGCGCAAACCCAGCGTGCGCTGGGGCATTTTGCGATCTCGGGCGAGCGCATGGCGCCCGAGCTGTTGCGCGCGCTGGCGCAGGTCAAGCGCGCCTGCGCCTACGTCAACCACGCCCAGGGCACGCTGGAGACGGGCAAGGCCACCGTCATCATCGGGGCTGCCGATGAAATCATCAACGGCCAGCACCTGGAGGAGTTTCCGCTGGTCATCTGGCAGACCGGCTCGGGCACGCAAACCCACATGAACATGAACGAGGTGTTGGCCAACCGCGCCAGCGAACTGCTGGACGGGCCGCGTGGCCAGCAGCGCCTGGTGCATGCCAACGACGATGTGAACCAGAGCCAGTCGAGCAACGATGTGTTCCCGACGGCCATGCACATCGCGGCAGTCGATGCGCTGACGCGGCAGTTGTTGCCCGCCTTGCATGCGCTGCGGGCCACGCTGGCGGGCAAGGCCCAGGCGTTTGATGGCATCGTCAAAATGGGGCGCACCCATTTGCAGGACGCCACGCCGCTGACGCTGGGACAAGAGGTTTCCGGCTGGGTGGCGCAGCTGCGCCATGGCGAGCAGCATGTGCGCGCCGCCTTGCCGCATCTGTGTGAGCTGGCGCTGGGCGGCACCGCCGTGGGCACGGGCTTGAACGCACCAGCGGGCTTTGCCCAGGCCGTGGCGCAAGAGCTGGCCGACCTGACCGGGCTGCCCCTGGTCACGGCGCCCAGCAAGTTCGAGGCCCTGGCCAGTTGCGATGCGCTGGTGCATGCCCACGGCGCCCTCAAGGGTCTGGCTGCCAGCCTGATGAAGATTGCCAACGACGTGCGCTGGCTGGCCAGCGGGCCGCGCAGCGGTCTGGGCGAAATCACCATTCCGGAGAACGAACCCGGCTCGTCCATCATGCCCGGCAAGGTCAACCCCACGCAGTGCGAGGCGCTGACCATGCTGTGCTGCCAGGTGATGGGCAACGACGTAGCCATCAACATCGGCGGTGCATCGGGCAACTTTGAGCTGAACGTGTACCGGCCCATGGTGATTCACAATTTTCTGCAAAGCGTGCGCCTGCTGGCCGATGGCATGCGCAGCTTCAACGACCACTGCGCCGTGGGCATAGAGCCCCAGCGCGAACGCATCGCTGAGCTGGTAGCGCGCTCGCTGATGCTGGTGACGGCGCTGAACCCGCACATTGGCTACGACAAGGCCGCGCAGATTGCCAAAAAGGCCCACGCCGAAGGCACCAGCCTGCGCGAAGCGGCCATTGCCTCGGGCCATGTCAGCGCCGAGCAGTTTGATGCCTGGGTGGATGCCGCGCGCATGACGGGCGCATAGGCGCCAGAGCCGCCCCGGTGCGCGCTGGCTGCCTCAGGCGGCCTCAAGCCGTGGCCAGAAAATCCCGCAGCGCCATCAGCGTCTCGTCGGGCGCTTCGCTCATCTGGTTGTGGCCCGAGGGCAGGCTCACCACCTGCACCCGCTGGCCTGTGCTGCGCGCCGTGGCGATCAGGCCCTGCGCGGCCTTGGGCGGCGTCATCTGGTCTGCCGCACCCAGCGCAAACAGCACCGGGCAGGTGGTGCGCGCCATGGCCTGCTCGCCGTTGGCGTAGCTGTCGCAGGCCACAAAGCCCCGGTGGAACACGTTGACCTGCGGGTTGCTGCGCAGCACGCGCCGGCCCAGCGCCAGCCCGGCGCCATACACCCAAAAGCCTGCGCCCGAGGGCGGCGCCAGCGTGTTGCGCGAGAACACGTTGACCATGCGCAGCGCCTTCTCGGGCGTGTTCAGCGCGGCCTCGATGAGTGCGGGCGACACCTTCATCGGGTAGGCCGTGCCCACCAGCGCCAGGTGGCTGATCCGCTCTTGCAGACGGGCGGCGGCCTCCAGCGCAATCAGCGAGCCCCAGCTGTGGCCCACCAGTGCGGCGCGCTGCACGCCCGCTGCGTCCAGCAAGGCGGCGATGAAGTCGGCGGCGGCCTCGACGCTGGCCGGTGCCTCGCCGCCGCTGCGGCAGTGGCCGGGCAGGTCGATGGCCAGCACGTTCCAGCCGTGGTGGGCCAGGTAGCGGCTTTGCAGAGCCCAGACGCTGTGGTCGTTGAGCACACCGTGGATCAGCACCACCGTGGGGCGCGCGGCATCGAAAGGCTTGCCGCCGGTGTAGGCGTAGATGTTGGCGTCGTTGACTTTAAAAAACATAGCTGTATCCGCAAGGTGGGTAAGCGCTAGAGGCTGTTTTGATACAAATTTTTGGCACGGGCTCAGGCCGCTTTTTCTGCCGCTTTCAGCGCGCGTTTGAGGTCGTCGATCAGGTCGTCGGCATCTTCCAGGCCAATCGACAGGCGGATCGTGCCTTGCGAGATGCCAGCGCCTGCCAGCGCCTCGTCGCTCATGCGAAAGTGCGTGGTGCTGGCCGGGTGGATGACCAGGCTGCGGCAGTCGCCCACGTTGGCCAGGTGGCTGAAGACTTTCAGCGTTTCGATGAACTTCTTGCCCTGCTCACGGTGGCCCTTCAGGTCAAAGCTGAACACCGAGCCTGCGCCGCGCGGGAGCAGTTTTTGCGCCAGCTGGTGGCTGGGGTGCGATTCGAGCATGGGGTGGCCCACGCGCGAGACAAACGGCTGGCTGGCCAGAAACTCCACCACTTTCTGCGTATTGCGCATGTGGCGTTCCATGCGCAGCGGCAGGGTTTCGATGCCTTGCAGGATCAGCCAGGCCGTGTGCGGGCTCATGCAGGCGCCAAAGTCGCGCAGGCCCTCGCGCCGGGCGCGCAGCAAGAAGGCGCCCACCGTGCTTTCTTCGGCAAACACCATGTGGTGAAAGCCGTCGTAGGGCGCGGTCAGTTCGGCAAATTTGCCTGCGGCCTGCGGGCCTGCCCAGTCAAAACTGCCGCCATCGACCACGATGCCGCCAATCACCGTGCCGTGGCCCGACAAAAACTTGGTGGCCGAGTGGTAGACCAGATCGGCACCGAGTTCGAGCGGCTTCATCAGCCAGGGCGAGGTCAGTGTGGAGTCCACCAGCAGCGGCACCCCGGCCTCGTGGGCGATGGCCGATACGGTGGGAATGTCCAGCACATCCAGGCCGGGGTTGCCCACCGTCTCGCCAAAGAACAGTTTGGTATTGGGCCGCACGGCAGCGCGCCAGCCGTCGATGTCGCCGGGTTGGACGAAAGTGGTGTCAATGCCGAAGCGGCGCAGCGTGTAGTGCAGCAGGTTTTGCGATCCGCCATACAGCGCCGTGCTGGCCACGATGTGGCTGCCCGCGCCCATCAGCGTGCAGATGGCCAGGTGCAGCGCCGCCTGGCCGCTGGCCACGGCAATGGCGCCCACGCCGCCTTCCAGGGCCGAGACGCGCTGCTCCAGCACCGCGTTGGTGGGGTTGCTGATGCGGCTGTAGACGTGGCCGGGTCGCTCCAGGTTGAACAGCGAGGCAGCGTGGTCGCTCGATTCAAAGACGAACGAGGTGGTCAGGTGGATGGGCACGGCGCGTGCGCCGGTGGTGGGGTCGGGGGTGGCGCCTGCGTGCAGGGCCAGCGTGTCAAAGCCGGGGTCGGCGTAGCCGGGCATGGGTGTCTCCAAGGTGTAAGAACGTGTTCTCAATGCGAACGAAAATGCGCTGGCATTGTGGGCTATATTTCAACGCCATTGACACCACATACCCCCTCGGCCACTGCCGCAGCCACCACGGAGCACCACATGAAAGTCAGCGATATCCTGCGCGTCAAGGGCAGCACCCTCTACACCGCCCACCCGGATGAGCCATTGGCACAAGCCGTCAACGTGATGGCTGAAAAGGATATTGGTTCGCTGGTCATCATGGAGCATGGTGATCTGGTGGGCATGCTCACCTTCCGCGAGGTCATCCAGGCGGTGGTCAAAAACGGCGGCAGCGTGGGCACCATGCTGGTGCGCACCGCCATGGACGACCACCCGCTCACCTGCACCACCGAGACCGACATGGACGAGGTGCGCCGCATGATGCTCGACCGCCACGCCCGCTACATGCCCGTGATGGACAAGCGCATGCTCATGGGCGTGATCAGCTTCTATGACGTGGCCAAGGCCGTGGTGGACAGCCAGAATTTTGAGAACCAGATGCTCAAGGCCTACATCCGCGACTGGCCCGCCGAGGACGAAACGCCCGCCGCCTGATGCCAGGGCCTGCACCGCCAGGCCCTGAAATAATAGGCAAATTGGCCTCCAAGGCTTACAGGGTCTGCGCGAGCAGCTATAAAAATGATAGTTTTTTGGAATGATGACGCGCCATGAGCGGCAACACCTTCGGCACCCTTTTTACCGTCACCAACTTTGGTGAATCCCACGGCCCGGCCATTGGCTGCGTGATCGATGGCTGCCCGCCCGGCATGGCCTTGAGCGAGGCCGACATCCAGCACGACCTTGACCGGCGCCGCCCCGGCACCAGCCGCCACGTCACGCAGCGCAACGAACCCGATGCGGTCGAGATTCTGTCGGGCGTGTACCAGGGCAAAACCACCGGCACGCCCATTGCCCTGCTGATCCGCAACCAGGACCAGCGCAGCAAAGACTATGGCGACATCGCCGAGCGCTTTCGCCCCGGCCACGCCGACTACACCTACTTTCACAAATACGGCATCCGCGACCCGCGCGGCGGCGGGCGCTCTTCGGCGCGCCTGACAGCGCCCACGGTGGCCGCTGGCGCCGTGGCCAAAAAGTGGCTGGCTGCGCAATTTGGCATCCAACTGCGCGCCTGCATGACGCAGCTGGGCGAGCTGCCCATCCCGTTTGAAGATTGGGCGCATGTGCCCAACAACCCGTTTTTTGCCCCCGTGGCCGACGTGCAGCGCTACGAGGACTACATGGACGCGCTGCGCAAGGCCCACGACTCCTGCGGCGCGCGCATCCGCGTGCAGGCTACGGGCGTGCCAGTGGGCTGGGGCGAGCCCTTGTTCGACAAGCTCGACGCCGACATCGCCTACGCCATGATGGGCCTCAACGCCGTCAAGGGCGTGGAGATCGGCGCTGGCTTTGACAGCGTGGCCCAGCGCGGCACGGTGCATGGCGACTCGCTCACGCCGGGCGGTTTTCGCACCAACCACGCGGGCGGTGTGCTGGGCGGCATCAGCACCGGCCAGGACATTGAAGTGTCCATTGCCATCAAGCCGACCAGCTCCATCCTGAGCCCGCGCGAGTCCATCGACATCCACGGCCAGAGCGCCGAGGTCGTCACCAAAGGCCGCCACGACCCCTGCGTGGGCATCCGCGCCGCGCCCATCGCCGAGGCGCTGCTGGCGCTGGTGCTGATAGACCACGCGCTGCGCCACCGCGCCCAGTGCGGCGATGTGGTGCCGCCTGTGGCGCCCATTCCTGCGGCGCTGTGATGCCTGCGGTGGGGGCCATGCTGCGCCGCACGGCGCTGGTAGGCGCGCTGGCGCTGGCGGGCTGTGGCGGTGTGGGTGCGCCGCAGCACATCGACATCGCCCTGATCGGCTTCAACGACCTGCATGGCAACCTGGAGCCACCGCGCCAGTCCATCACCGTGCCCGGTGCGCTGCCGACCGAGCGCGTGGCCCTGCCCGCAGGCGGCATCGCCCATCTGGCGGGCGCCATTGCCACCTTGAAAGCGCGCACACCGCACCACGCGGTGGTGTCGGCGGGTGATCTGGTGGGGGCCTCGCCCATGGTGTCATCGCTGTTTCTGGACGAGCCGACCATCGAGGCCATGAACCAGATCCAGATCGACTTCAACGCCGTCGGCAACCACGAATTCGACCGCGGCTGGCGCGAGCTGCTGCGCCTGCAACACGGCGGCTGCGAAAAGTTCACGGTGCGCGAGCCCTGCCAGATCAGCCAGCCCTTTGCCGGGGCGCAGTTTGGCTTTCTGGCCGCCAACGTGCTGCGCGAGGACGGCCAGACCCTGCTGCCCGCCACCGGCCTCAAGCGCTTTACCGAAGGCGGCGCCCAAGTCACCGTGGGCTTCATCGGTATGACCCTGCGCAGTACGCCCAGCATGGTCACGCCCGCAGGCGTGGCCGGTCTGCGCTTTGCCGACGAGGCCGACACCGCCAACGCCCAGGCCGCGCAGTTGCGCGCGCAGGGTGCCGACATCATCGTCCTGGCCCTGCACGAGGGCGGCGCCACCACGGCGGGCGCTACCGGCATCACCGAGCCCAGCTGCGCGGGCCTGAGCGGCGACATCGTGCCCATTCTGGAGCGCCTGGATACCGCCATCGACGTGGTGATTTCCGGCCACACGCACCAGGCTTATGTGTGCGACTACGCCAGCGTCAATCCGCAGCGTCCGTTTTTGCTGACCAGCGCGGGCCAGTACGGCACGCTGGTCACCGACATTGCCTTGCGTTTTGACACCCGCACCCGCCGCCTGGACGGCAAAAGCGCGCGCAACGTGGTGGTGCAGAACGCGGGCTACCAGACCAGCGCAGGCTGGGTGTCGCCCAGCGCCCTGTACCCGTCTTTTGCGCCCGATGCCCAGGTGCAAAGCCTGATAGCGCGCTACCAGGACGCAGTGGCGCCGCTGGCCAACAAGCCCGTGGGCCAAATGGCTAACGCAGCCACGCGCCAGACGGCCCCTTCCGGCGAGAGCGCCCTGGGCAACCTGATTGCCGATGCCCAGCTGTGGGCCACCAGCGCTGCGCAGGCGGGTGGGGCGCAGCTGTCGTTCATGCACGCAGGCGGTATCCGCGCCGATTTGATGCCCGATGACCAGGGCCTGGTGCGCTACGGCCAGCTGTTTGCCGTGCAGCCGTTTGGCAACACGCTGGTGGTCAAGACCTACACCGGGGCGCAAATCAGGGCGCTGCTGGAGCAGCAGTTTGACCGCGCCACCAGCCCCTCGGAGCGCACGCGCGTGCTCTCGGTATCGCGCGGCTTCAGCTACCGCTACGACCTGTCGCAGCCGCCCGGCGCGCGCGTACAAGCTATCACGCTGCATGGCCAGCCGCTGCAAGACGGGCAGGACTACCGCGTCAGCATCAGCAGTTTTCTGGCCACCGGCGGCAGTGATTACAGCGTGCTGGCCCAGGGCCGCGATGTGCAAGGCGGCATGCTGGATGTGGATGCGCTGGAGGGCTACTTCCGCAGCCAAAGCCCGGTGCCCGCACCGGCCACCGACCGCATCACGCGCCTGCCAGCGTCCACCACTCTGGCCACGCCAGAGGCTGCTGGTCGTTGAATGTGCTATTAAAGTGATAGCTTCTAGCGCCCGCCATTCGGGGGCTGGAGGCCAAAAACACTGAAAAATGCAAAGGGCTGTACGGTGTTACTGCCGCACTTCGTCCACCAGCGTCTTGAAGTCGTTGATGTCTTCAAAGCTGCGGTACACGCTGGCATAGCGGATGTAGGCCACCTTGTCGAGCTTTTGCAGGGCGCGCATCACCAGCTCGCCGATGCGGCTGGAGGGCACCTCGCGCAGGCCCAGATTGAGCAGGGTTTCTTCGATGCCCTCGATGGCGGCGTCGATCTGCGCGGTGCTCACGGGGCGCTTGCGCAGCGCAATGCTGAATGAGCCCAGCAGCTTGGTGCGGGTGTATTCGGTGCGGCGGCCATCTTTTTTGACCACCACCGGAAAATTTACCTCGGGGCGCTCGTAGGTGGTAAAGCGCTTCTCGCAGGCGCTGCAGCGGCGCCGGCGGCGAATGAAGTCCCCTTCCTCAGACACCCGGGTTTCAACGACTTGCGTCTCTTGGTGGCTGCAAAAGGGGCACTTCATGGCATCAAACCGGCTTAACCGTAGACCGGAAAGCGCGCCGTCAGCGCGTTGACCTTGGCGCGCACGGCAGCGATGTGGGCTTCATCGCGCGGGTTGTCCAGCACATCGGCCACCAGGTGGGCGGTGATGCGTGCTTCTTCGTCCTTGAAGCCGCGCGTGGTCATGGCGGGGGTGCCAATGCGCACGCCGCTGGTCACCATCGGCTTTTCAGGGTCGTTGGGGATGGCGTTCTTGTTGATGGTCATGTGGGCGGCGCCCAGCACGGCCTCGGCTTCCTTGCCGGTGATGCCCTTGGCGCGCAGGTCCACCAACATGACGTGGCTTTCGGTGCGGCCGCTGACGATGCGCAGGCCGCGCTCGGTCAGGGTTTCGGCCATGATTTGCGCGTTTTTCAGCACCTGCTGCTGGTACAGCTTGAACTCGGGCTGCAGCGCTTCCTTGAAGGCCACGGCCTTGGCAGCAATCACGTGCATCAGCGGGCCGCCTTGCAGGCCGGGGAAGATGGCGCTGTTGATGGCCTTCTCGTGCTCGGCCTTCATCAGGATGATGCCGCCGCGTGGGCCGCGCAGGCTCTTGTGCGTGGTCGAAGTCACCACATCGGCGTAGGGCACGGGGTTAGGGTACACGCCCGCAGCGATCAGGCCGGCGTAGTGGGCCATGTCCACCATGAAGATGGCGCCGATTTCCTTGGCGATCTTTGCAAAGCGCTCAAAATCGATGTGCAGGCTGTAGGCCGAGGCACCCGCGACGATAAGCTTGGGGCGGTGCTCACGGGCCTTGGCTTCCATGGCGTCGTAGTCGATGGCTTCGTTGGCATCCAGGCCGTAAGAGACCACGTTGAACCACTTGCCCGACATGTTCAGCGGCATGCCGTGCGTCAGGTGACCGCCTTCGGCCAGGCTCATGCCCATGATGGTGTCGCCAGGCTTCAAGAAGGCCAGGAACACGGCCTCGTTGGCCGATGCACCGCAGTGCGGCTGCACGTTGGCCGCGTCGGCGCCAAAGATTTGCTTGACGCGGTCAATGGCCAGCTGCTCGGCCACATCGACGTATTCGCAGCCGCCGTAGTAGCGGCGGCCTGGGTAGCCTTCGGCGTACTTGTTGGTCAGCTGGGTGCCCTGGGCCCACATGACGGCGGGCGAGGCGTAGTTTTCGCTGGCGATCAGCTCGATGTGGTGCTCTTGGCGCGCGTTCTCGGATTGGATGGCGGCGAAGAGTTCGGGGTCGGTTTGCTCGACAAGAATATTGCGTTGGTACATGGTGTGGCAGTCCTGTGAACTAGAGTCCCTTGAAGCAAGGGCTGCCCAGGCGAACGGCTCGATCGCTGCAAGCCCAGGGGCTTGTAGCGGTACGCTTCCTAGTGGTTTGGTGGCAGCCCTTCAGGGCCACCGGGGGATCCACGTCAGCGCCAGCTACCCTGGAAGGGTGCAGCGCCTATCGCCAGTCGCGTACCGGGCAAGTGTAGCGTGTTGATGGGCGGGCGCGGGCACAGTCTGGTGGGGCTGCTCACAGGGCCGACAGCATCGCCACTTTTTCGATGGCTGCGGGGCCATCGGTGGCCTGTGCGGCAGCGGGCTGCACGGTGGCGGGTGCCTGCACCTGTACCGGGCCCGCTGGGTCGGTGGTTTCGCGTGCGGCCAGCAGGGGGTAGGGCGATGCGGGCAGGGCCTTGGTGCCAGCGACCTGGCGCAAGCGCGAGTGCTCTGCCAGCACCTTGGCTGCGTAGCCACCGTCATCGGGCAGGTTGGCTGCGCCCACGTAGTAGCGCAAGCCGCCTTCAACCGAACCGGCGCGGGCGATGCACTCTTGCAGCACCTTCACGCCCACGCGCAGGTTGGTCACCGGATCGAACGCGGCCAGCTTACCGCCCACGTTCTCGTATTTGTCGGTGTGGACGCGGGTCATGACCTGCATCAGGCCCTGTGCGCCTACAGCGCTTTGGGCAAAGGGGTTGAAGCGCGATTCAATGGCCATGACGGCCAGGATCAGGGTCGGATCGAGCTTGACGCGGGCGCCGGTTTCATAAGCCTCAGCCACCAGCAGGCTCACGGGTTCGGGTGCGACGCTGTATTTCTTGCTCAGCCAGTAGGCCACCTTGGCCTGCTCCTTGGGCAGGTCTTTGGGGTTGGCGGCCATGGCACGGTCGCTGGGTTCGGGCTCAGGCTCTGGCTCGCCCATCAGTGCAACCTGGCGCGCTTGCAACCAGCCTATGAGTTGCTCTTCGCCCGCCTGCCTCAGGTCAGGGCGTGCCACCAGGGTGATGGCCACAAAAGCCACAGCCAGGCCCAAAAGGGCGAAGCTGTTGTGGGTAATTTCAAGAAATCCTTCGGTTACGTCGGCAGCAAAAGTGCGTAAGCCGGAAACCATTTTTCCTGACGCTGTCATAGCTTTCCTTTCTGTGGCAGAGGCCTGAACATCGGTCGCCTTTGTGGGGCTTCGCAGCGTCAGGAGGTCTCGCCTGGATTGGTACGCCATCAAATTCGTGCCTGGCGCGCAGCGCCTGCAAACATCGAATTGACTTAGCCGGATTCGGCAGCGGGTTGAGGGTTTGTACTAGCCTGTTTTGAGGCTGGCGGATTCTAGAAGCTCATTTAATAGCAAGTCAACACTAACGATGCAATTTTTTAGACAATAAAATTATCAAGATACTGTATAAAAATACAGTTTTTGTGTTTTTTTCGCGATCAAAAAGGCGCTCAAAGTTTTTTCATCAAAAAGTCGAAATGTGGGCCGGTAAAGCGTTTTGCGCTGCGCACAGGGGGCTTGCCGCCTGTTTCGACTGCTTGCAGGCCAGCCCCGGGTTTTTGTTCCAATGTGGGCTTGCTGTGTATCGATGTATCCCGAAAAACCCCTTTATGAATCTCTCGTCTTTCCGTCAAAACCGCTGGCTGCGGCGCCTTGTCTGGCTGCTTGTGGGTGTGCTCGTGCTGTGGGCCCTGGGCTGGCTGGTGGCCGCGCCGTTGGTGCGCAGCGTGGGCGAAAAATGGGCCACGCAAAAGCTGGGCCGCCAAGTCTCTATCGGCAAGGTGGACTTTCGTCCCTGGAGCCTGGAGCTGACCATCCATGACCTGGCGATGGCCTCTGCCAGCGGCGATGTGCCCCAAGTCCAGATCCAGCGTATCTATATGAATGCAGCGTTGCAATCTTTATGGCGCCTGGCCCCTGTGGTGGATGCGCTGCAAGTCGATGCGCCCGTGGTGCGGCTGAAGCGCCTGGCCTCGGGCAGTTATGACATTGACGATGTGCTGGCCCGGTTGGCCACCACCGAACCTGCGCCACAGGGCGGGCCCGCCGGTTTTGCCCTGTACAACATCGCGGTGCAGGGCGGTGCGATGGACTTTCAGGACGATGCCGTGGGCCGCAGCCACACGCTGCGCGCGCTGTCTTTGAAGCTGCCTTTTGTCAGCAGCCTGCCATCGCAGCGCGACATCAAGGTGCTGCCGCACCTGGCGTTCCAGCTCAATGGCGATGTGTTCGAGTCGCAGGCCGAGGCCACGCCTTTTGCCGCCACACCGCAGGCCAACGCCAGCATCCACCTGGCCGACTTTGATCTTTCGCCCTACCTGGGCTATTTGCCCGAGAGTTTGCCGGTGCGGCTGCAATCGGCGGTGCTGGACGCCGATGTGCAGGTGTCGTTTGTGCAGGCGCCGGTGGCGGCGCTCAAGTTGCAAGGCCGCGTACAGGCCAAGGAGGTCAAAGTGCTGGACACCGCGCAGCGCGCGCTGCTGTCCTGGGATACGTTGCAGGTGGATGTGGCTGATTTGCAGCCCCTGGAGCGCCGCATGCGCCTGAGCGCAGTGCAATTGCAATCGCCCCGCCTGAACGCGCACCGCACCCGCGATGGGCGGCTGAATCTGGCGTTGTCCGGCCCTCCCGATTTGAAGAAAAAAACGGCTCCAGAGCCCGCTGGACGTGCGCCTGAAGCTATCAAAAAAGAAGCTCCTGCGGATTGGCAGGTGGCCGTGGAGCGCGTGGCCGTGCGCGGCGCCCAGGTCGATTGGCTGGACGAGAGCCTGCCCGCACCGGCACGCGTGGCGCTGCGCGAGCTGGCGCTGGACGCTTCGGCCATTGCGCTGCCGCTGACCCAGCCGCTGCGCTTTGCGGGCCGCACCCAGGTGTCGGGCGCTGGCGTGGAGGCGGCACCCGCGCCCGCCCGGCTGGTGTTTGAGGGCCATGCCACGCCGCAGCGGGCCCAGGTGGCGCTGGAACTGCATGACGTGCCCCTGGCGCTGGCTGCCCCCTATGGTGTGCAGTGGGTGGCGCCCCGGCTGGCGGGCACGCTCAACGCCGATCTGGGCCTGGCCTGGAACGCGCCCGCTCTGGTCGCGCAGGTGGCACGCCTCACGCTCGATGGCATCGAGCTGGCTTGTGCGCCCGCCACCGATTGCACCCCCACCGAGGCCGCCAGCCTGCCCCTGCGCGGCAAGAGCAGCCTGGCCGAACTGAAAAAATTGCAGATCGACAACGCGCAAATCCACCTGACCCAGCGCAGCGCCACGGTGGGCCGCATCGCCCTGACCCAGCCGCGCGTGCTGGTTGAGCGCACCGCCGATGGCCACTGGATGTACGAGCGGTGGCTGGCCCCTGTGCCGCCCGGCACCGCCCAGGCGGTGGGCGAGCCCCAGCAGCCGGGTACGACCAGCACCGCCAGCACATCCCGGCCCGCAGCGCACACACCTGTTGCTGTGCCCACACCGGCACCGCCTTGGTCGGTGCAACTGGCCGAGGTGGCTGTCGATGCTGGCACCGTGGCTTTCCGCGACGGTGCGCAGGCGCAGCCAGTGGCGTTCTTGCTGTCATCGCTGCAACTGCGGCTGCAAGACTTTGCCCCTTTGGCTGCGTCCGCCAAGCCTTCTGCCCTGAGTGTGTCGGCGCGCATTGGCGCCGGGCGCACTGATCCTGGGCGGCTGGAATACGACGGCACGCTGGGTCTGGCACCGTTGGCAGCGCAAGGCAGGGTGCTGGCCAGCCAGGTGCCACTGCACGCTTTCGAGCCCTACGTGGCCGATGCGCTGAATGTGGACATCCGCCGTGCCGATGGCAGCTTCAAAGGCGAGGTGCGTTATGCCGCCGCCAGCGCAGGCCCCGAGCTGAAAGTGCAGGGCGATGCCGCACTGGACGATGTGCGCGTGCGCATGCTCCGCGCTCCGTCCGATGCGCCCAGCATTGCGCTGGGTGGGGGGCGCGGCGCGGGTGCCCAGAACGATTTGTTGAACTGGAAGTCGCTGTCGCTGCGCGGTTTGCAGGTGGCGCTGGTGCCGGGCAAACCGCCCACGGTGGACGTACAAGAAACCACCTTGAGCGACTTTTTTGCCCGCATCATCATTCAGGAGAGCGGTCGCCTCAACCTGCAAGACCTGGTGAAGGGCGCTGCGCCCACAGCCGCCGGTGCTGCCAGCGCTGTGGCCGCAGGCAAGCCGGCGCCGCAGCCCACCGCCATAGCCACCGAAACTGCGGGTGCAGTGGCTGGCGTCGCCCCTGTGGCCCAGGCTGCGCCGGTGCCAGACCCGCTGGCGCCCGTCATTCGCGTTGGCCCGGTCAGCCTGACGGGGGGCAAGGTGTATTTCACCGACCACTTCATCCGCCCCAACTATTCGGCCAACTTGAGCGAGCTGGCAGGGCGGCTCAGTGCGTTTTCCTCGCTGCCACCGGCTGGCGGGGGCGCCCCCGACATGGCCGATCTGGAGCTGCGCGGGCGCGCCGAGGGCACGGCCTCGCTGGAAATCACCGGCAAGCTCAACCCCTTGGTGCAGCCGCTGGCGCTGGACATTCGGGGCCGTATGCGCGATCTGGAGCTGCCGCCGCTGTCGCCCTACACCATCAAATATGCTGGCCACGGCGTAGAGCGCGGCAAACTCAGCATGGACGTGTCGTACCGCGTGCAGCCCGATGGGCAGCTCACGGCCAGCAACAAACTGGTGCTGAACCAGCTCACCTTTGGCGAGCCTGTGCCGGGCGCGCCCGCCAGCCTGCCGGTGCGCCTGGCCGTGGCCTTGCTGGCCGACCGCAACGGTGTGATCGATGTGGACTTGCCCATCAGCGGCTCTCTGAACGATCCGGAGTTCCGTCTCGGTACGGTGATCTTCAAGGTCATTGGCAACTTGATCCTCAAAGCCGTGACTGCGCCGTTTTCTTTGCTGGCGTCGGCTTTGGGTGGCAGCGATGCACTGGACTCGGTGGCTTTTGCGCCGGGCAGTGCGCAGCTCGATGAGGGCGCGCGCCAGGGGCTGGAGAAAATTGCCCAGGCCATGCTTGAGCGGCCTGCGCTGAAGATGACCGTGGTGGGCCAGGCCAGCGCCGATACCGAGAGCGATGCCTGGCGCCGCGAGCGCCTGCAAGCGGCGCTGCTGGCACAAAAACGCCGCCTGGCTTTGCGCGCTGGCCAATCGGCAGAAGGCATCGTGGCCATAGAGCCGCAAGAGTATGTGCCACTGCTCAAAGAGGTGTACCGCCGCGCCGATGTCACCAAACGGCGCAACCTGGTGGGCATGGCCAAAGACGTGCCCCAGGCCGAGATGGAAGCGCTGTTGCTGGCCCACACTGCCGTGCCAGAAAATGCCATGCAAGACCTGGCTCTGGCACGCGCCGTGGCCGTGCGCGACCACCTGGCTGCGCGTGGCTTGCCGCTGGAGCGCCTGTTTCTGGGCGCGGCCAAGAGCGTGGGCGCAGAGCCCGACTGGAAGCCCCACGCACAGCTGGTGCTGGCCACGCGTTGAATCGGGCTGTAGGCCCATGGCCAAATCCCGGTGAAAATAGCGGTTTCGCCTGCACGCGCCAGCGCGGCGGCCCGCAGTGTGACTGCTTCTTTGTCCCCGGAATGACTCCCGGGGGCGCGTTTTCTACAGAATCCATGTTTCCTTTTTCTTCCCGCAACAAAATGTCCGACGCACCTGAAACCCATCCGGCCCCGGCCAAAACCCCCGAAGCGCACCCCCTGGACGCGCTGACCGGTGGCGCTTTCTCGGCTGCCACGGCAGGCGAGCGCGCATCGCGCATCCGCGAGTGGTTGACCACCCAACCTGCGCCCGAACAGTTGCAGGAAGTCTTCAAAGAACTCAGTGGCCGCGACAAGGGCGCAGCCCGTGCCGTGCGCGAGCGCATGGATGAACTGCGCCGCGCCAAAAACCAGGAAGCCATCGCCGCCGAGTGGGCCGACAAAGCCACGGCGCTGCTGTCGGCGGCCAAACTCAACATCGCTGACGCCCTGGCCTGGCAGCGCGACGCCGCCAAGGCGGGCGCGCCACTGTCGCGCGAGCCGCTGTCGCTGCTCAAGGTGCAATTGGCCGAGCGCGTCAAGGTGATTGAAGACCTGCAGCACCGCGTGCAGGTGCAGCGCGAGGCCGCCGTACTGCTGGCGCAGCGCATCGAGGTGCTGTCCACCAAGTCCTGGCGCGATGCCCAGGCCGCCCTGGAAATCCTGCGCGCCGATGTGCAGCATTGGCAAGACCAGGCCCAGGCGCTGGCGGGCGATGACAGCTGGGCCAGCGTCGAGGCGCGCTTTCCCCCGCTGCTGGACTCCTCGCGCACGCAACTGCTGGTGGTGTGGGATGCTTTCCAGCCCGCAGTGGCCCAGGCCGTGGCTGCCGCAGAAGATGCCAGCGCCGCGCTGCCGCCCGTGCCCGTGTGGGCCGATGAACTGCGCATTGCCCGGGGCGTGCCCGCCGAGGCCGTGGTGGCCGAGCGCACCGCCCGCGCGCCCAAAGCCAAAGTCGCGCCAGAAGTCATTGCCAAGGCCGAACACACCGTGCGCGAAGCACTGGCCAAGCTGGAGCAGGAAACCGCCCAAGGCCATGGCAAAGCCAGCGCCGGTGCCGCCGCCGCGCTGCGCGCTGTGCTCAAAGACCATGGCAAGCACCTGGATGCGGCCCTGGAACAACAAGTTCACACCGCACTGGTCGCTGCCGGTGAGCTCGAAGGCTGGCAGCGCTGGAGCGCCGACCAGGTGCGCGAAGACCTGCTGGCCAAAGCCGAAGCGCTGTTGCAGCGCCCCGAAGGCCAGGCCCTGGGTGGCCGCAAAATGCAGGAAACCCTGCGCCAGTTGCGTGAACAGTGGAAGCAGGCCGACCAAGGCGGCGCCCCCAACCATGGCCTGTGGAAAAAGTTTGACGAAGCCTGCAACGCCGCCCACAAGGTGGTTGAGGCCTGGATCGACAAAGTGCGCACCGAAGCGGCCGAGCACAAGGCGCAGCGTCTGGCGCTGATTGAAGAAGTCAAGGCCTGGGCGCAGACCCCAGCCGCCTCCGCTGACTGGAAGGCCGTGAACCGCGCCCTGCACCAGTTTGGCGACCGCTGGCGCGCCGGTGGCCACGTCGGTGAAAAAATCTTCGCTGAACTGCAGCCGCTGTGGAAGCAGGCCATTGCCGCTGCCGCTGCCCCTTTTGAGAGCGCGCAAAAAGACAGCCTGGCCCGCCGCCACGCCATGATCGACGAGGCCAACGTGCTGGGCGCCGCGCCCACCTTGCGCATTGACGCCATCAAGTCGCTGCAACAGCGCTGGCAGGCTGAGGCGCAAAGCGTGCCGCTGGAGCGCAAGCACGAGCAAAAGCTGTGGGACGCTTTCCGCAAGCCCATTGACGAAGCCTTCAACCGCAAGAGCGCCGAGCGCGAAAAGGGCGCTGCTGCCCTCAGCGAACGCGACCGTGCGGTACTCGATGCCGCCAAGGCACTGGACGCGGCCAACGCCACCGGCGATGCGCAGCAAATTCGCGCGGCGATGGCCGCTCTGGAGGCGGCACTGCGCGGCCAGGCACAGGAGCGCGCCGAGGCAGAGGCTGCGGCAAAAAATCAGTCAAATCAGGCTGTAGCGCCCGTAGACAGTGCGCAAGCAGCTACAGAAGCAGGAGCGGATTCTGCGGCCCCGGCAACTGAATCTGGCCAGGATGCACCAGCGCAAGACCAGCCGGCTGCGGCACCCAAGCCCACAGCCCGCCCGGTGGTGGCGGTGCGCGGTGATGATCGTCCCGGCATGAAAAAAGAAGCCCCTGCTGCCCCGGGCCGCCCTGGCAAGCCCGGCGACCGGCGCGATGCCCGCTCGGGCCGCGATGCAGGTCGCCCCGATGCGCGTGGCTCCCGTGACGATGCACGCAGCGGTGGACGTTTTGGCGATCGCCCTGCCTACGAAGACCGTGGCCCGCGTTTGGGCGATGCGGCTTTCCGTGCCCAGCGCGAGGCCATGGAGCATGCCCAGCAGGCCCTGAAAAAGCTGGCTGCACAAGCCCACGGCGAGGCCCTGACCCATTTGCTCACTGCCTGGGAAAAGCGCGATGCGGCCCTGCTGCCATCGGCCCAAGAACTGGGTGGCCGCGTGACGCCTGCGGTGCGCACCGCCTGGACGCAAGCGCTGGGCAAAGCGCCTTCGGGGGATATTGCACAGGCATTGTTGCGTTTGGAAATCGCCGCCGAAGTGCCCACGCCTGCGGATGAATTGTCTGCACGCCGGATGCTGCAACTGCAACTGCTCACGCGCCGCAACGATCCTGCGCCTGCGCAAACCTGGGGGCAAGATACGGCCACCGTGCTGGCAGGTGCCAGCGATGCGGCCAGCGCCCGGCGTCTGCAAAATGCGCTGAAAGCGTTGTTGCGCAAGCAGTAAGCAAGACAAGACCGGGGGTATTCCCCCGGCGGGGCACTTTGGTGGTGTATGCCGCCAAAGTGCGATGGGCCACCGCTGGATTGGTACAGGGTGGCTTGTTGCGCTTGTTTTGGCAGAGCAAAACAAAAAGGCCGTTGCATGTGCAACGGCCTTTTAAATTTTGGTGCCCAGAAGAGGACTCGAACCTCCACGATGTTACTCGCTAGTACCTGAAACTAGTGCGTCTACCAATTCCGCCATCTGGGCATCTCAGGAAAGATTTGAATTATACAGCAATAAAAGCACTCTTTTGGAAGAGTTTATTGAATTGAAAACAAAAAAGCCGCTGTGGTGCAGCGGCTTCTCGTTAAACTTGGTGCCCAGGAGAGGACTCGAACCTCCACGATGTTACTCGCTAGTACCTGAAACTAGTGCGTCTACCAATTCCGCCACCTGGGCATTTCAGGAAAGAATAAGATTGTATATTAAAAAAATGAGTTCCAAAACAAGTCCTGCACATTTTGCAGATGAAATAGAGGGCACCGTACAAGGCCACCGCGATGGGCATGGTTTTGTCATCCGTGACGATGGCCAAGGCGATATCTTTTTGCCCCCCAACGAAATGCGTGCTGTGCTGCACAAAGACCGTGTGCGCGTGCGCATCGTGCGCCAGGATCGGCGCGGTCGGCCAGAAGGGCGCGTGGTGGAAATCATCGAGCGCCCGGTACAGCCCCTGATTGGCCGTTTGCTGCAAGAAAGTGGCGTCTGGCTGGTGGCTCCTGAAGACAAGCGCTATGGCCAGGATGTGCTCATCCCCGCCAGTGCGCTGGGTGTGGCCAAGCCGGGGCAGGTGGTCGTGGTGCAGCTGACCGAGCCGCCTGCGTTGTTTGGCCAGCCCGTGGGCCGCATCACCGAGGTGCTGGGTGAGATAGACGACCCCGGTATGGAAATTGAAATCGCGGTGCGCAAGTACGGTGTGCCGCACGAGTTCTCCGAGGCCTGCCTGGCCCTGACCAAGACGTTGCCCGACCATGTGCGCGCGCAAGACAAAAAGCAGCGCGTGGATTTGACCGATGTGCCCCTGGTCACCATCGACGGCGAAGACGCCCGTGACTTTGACGATGCGGTGTATTGCGAGCCTGCCAAGGTCGGGCGCGGCAAGGGCTGGCGCTTGCTGGTGGCCATCGCCGATGTCAGCCACTATGTGCAAACCGGCAGCGCCATCGATATTGACGCCTACGACCGCGCCACCAGCGTGTATTTTCCGCGCCGCGTCATCCCCATGCTGCCGGAAAAGCTCAGCAACGGCTTGTGCTCGCTCAACCCGGAAGTCGAGCGCCTGTGCATGGTCTGCGACATGCTGGTCACCGCCAAGGGCGTGGTGCATGCCTACCAGTTTTACCCCGCCGTGATGCGCAGCCATGCGCGCCTGACCTACACCGAAGTGGCAGCGATTTTGGCCAACACCCGGGGCCCCGAGGCTGCCAAGCGCAAAGAGCGCTTGCCTGAGCTGCTGAATTTGCATGACGTGTACCGTGCGCTGCTGCTGGAGCGGCGTGCGCGTGGTGCGGTGGATTTTGAAACCACCGAGACCCAGATCGTTTGCGACGACAACGGGCGCATCGAAAAGATCGTGCCGCGCACCCGCAACGACGCGCACAAGCTGATCGAAGAGGCCATGCTGGCGGCCAACGTGTGCAGCGCCGACTTTATTGCGCAGGGCAAACAGCATGGCCTGTACCGTGTGCACGAAGGCCCCACACCAGAAAAACAGGAGATATTGCGCAGCTATCTCAAGGCCATGGCCGTGGGCATGTCCATCAGCGAGAATCCCCAGCCGTCCGAATTCCAGGCCATTGCTGAGGCCACCAAAGACCGTCCTGACGCGCAGCAAATCCACACCATGCTGCTGCGCTCCATGCAGCAGGCGATTTACACGCCAGCCAACAGCGGCCACTTTGGCTTGGCGTTTGAGGCTTACACGCACTTCACCAGCCCCATCCGCCGCTATCCGGATTTGCTGGTACACCGCGTCATCAAGGCGATTCTGGGCAAAACCAAGTACCAGCTGCCCGCCTTGCCGGTGCCCGGCGAGGCACATGCCAAGCTGGCCAAGCGCCTGGCCGCCCGGGTGGCGCCCCCTGCCGCGCCGGGCGAGAAACCCCGCAAAAAAGAAACTGGCGCTGCCCTGAAGGAAACCCAGTCCTGGGAAGCCGCCGGTCTGCATTGCAGTGCCAACGAGCGCCGCGCCGACGAGGCCAGCCGCGACGTGGAAGCCTGGCTCAAGTGCAAATACATGCGCGACCATCTGGGCGAGGAGTATTCCGGCGTGGTCAGCGCTGTGACCAGCTTTGGTCTGTTCGTCACGCTGGACGCCATGTATGTCGAAGGGCTGGTACACATCACCGAGCTGGGCGGCGAGTACTTCAAGTTCGACGAGGCACGCCAGGAGCTGCGCGGTGAGCGCAGCGGCATCCGCTATTCGATTGGTACGCGGGTACAGGTGCAGGTGAGCCGGGTGGATCTGGACGGGCGCCGCATCGACTTTGCGCTGCTCACTGAAGGCGCGTTGCAGCCCTCCCGATCGCAGCAAAAAGAGCACAAGGGCGCTCGTGCGGAGGGAAAATCCAAGGACAAGCGCCCCGCACCCGAGAAAACCAAGTTGCCGATGGCCCGTGAGAAATCGGCACCGCCGCAGCAAGAAAAGCGTTCTGCGCGCGGCAAGGCTTCCAAGCAGAAGGCCGCCTTGCTCAACACGTCCCCCAAGCGGTAAGGGGGCTGCGGTGGCCTGCGGGCCACCAACGCAGTGACAAAAAAGGGAGGTGCTTTTGTGCACCTCCCTTTTTTTGCGCCTGACTGGCGCAGTCGTTATGCAGGTAAAGCGCGGCGCGTCTCTACAGTGAATGCCTGCACCAGATCGGACAGCTGGCGTGCCTGCGCTTGCAAGTTGACAACCGCTGTAGCGCTTTCTCCGACCAAGGCGCCGTTTTGTTGCGTCATCTGATCGAGCTGCGCCACGGCCACATTGATTTGCGAGATGCCGTCGCTTTGCTCGGCAGCGGCAGTGCTGATCTCGCCAATGATGCTGCTGACGCGCTGCACACCTTGCACGATCTCGTCCATCGTGGTGCCCGCATTGGCCACCAGTTGGCTGCCGGAGTTCACTTTTTCCACGCTGGCCTGGATCAGCCCTTTGATCTCTTTGGCTGCTTCGGCGCTGCGCCCGGCCAGGCTGCGCACTTCGGTGGCTACCACGGCAAAGCCCCGGCCCTGTTCGCCCGCACGGGCGGCCTCGACAGCGGCGTTGAGCGCCAGGATGTTGGTCTGGAAGGCAATGCCATCAATCACGCCGATGATGTCGGCGATTTTGGCGCTACGCTGGTGTATCTCCTGCATGGTGCTGACCACTTGCTGCATCACTTCGCCGCCCTTGGTGGCGGTGCTGGCCGCATCGGTGGACAACTGGCTGGCCTGGCGTGCGGCGTCGGCGCTTTGGCGCACGGTGGCTGTCAGTTCTTCCATGCTGGAGGCGGTTTGCTCCAGGCTGCTGGCGGTTTGCTCGGTGCGGGCGCCCAGGTGCTGGTTGCCGTTGGCAATGTCACCACCGGTATCGTGCAACTGCGCAATGCTGTTGCGCACCGCGCAGACCAGCGTATGAAAGCGCTGCTGCATATCGCGCACCGCTGCCATCACGCTGGTGGTGTCGCCAGGCTGGGTGCGGATGGCAACGGTCAGGTCGCCTTGCTGCATGGCTTGCACTACGGCGCGCACTTCACTGGGTTCAGCGCCCAGCTCGCTGCCAATGCTGCGCGTGACCATGGTGGTGGTGGCCATGCCTATCAGCACGGCCAGCAGTGTGATGACCAGCATCACGCTGCTGAATTGTTTGGCCTCGTGGTTGGCTGTGGAGTTGTTGGCGATGATGCGTTTTTCTTCAAAGTCGATCAGCTGGTTGATGGCGGCCAGCCACTGCTCGTATTGGGGCTTGGCCTGGGCCCAGAGCAGTGCCTCGGCGCCTGTGCGGTCGCCTGCCTGCACCAGCGCCAGCACTTTTTGCGTGGTGTCCACGGTGCGCGCTTCGATCTCCTGAATGGCCTTGACCATCGGAGCCACCTCTGCCGGAACGGCACCGGAGGTGCTCAGGGCCTTTTGCATTTGTTTGCCGGACTCGGCATAAAAATCGGCCAGCCGGACAATGGCTTGCACCTCTTTGTCGCGCAGCTGCGGGGTGGGCGCCAATACGGCATCGCGCACGGCAATGGAGCGGTCGTGCGCCGAACCCCGGAAGTTGATGGCCGCGCGCTGGATCACAGCGTTTTGCGTGGAGTTGGCGCTCAAGGCTGCGTCAATCCCCTGGGCGATATAGACGCTGAAGATGGACATCCCCAACAAAATGGCGATGACCAAGCCAAAGCCGGCCATCAGGCGGTGGCTGATTTTCCATGTGTTCATAAATAGACTGTCCTTTGAAATCGTGTACCCAGAGTGGCGCGCAGCCGGTGTCGGCACACCCACTGGCCTGCCATGGCGCAGTGTTTGCCGTTTTTTCATTTGCTTACGTACAAGTGTCGCCCATCATGCGCCTTGGGTGCCTGGGTTGCATGCGCGCACAGGCGAAGATGAGTGGCTTTCGGGGGCTATCGGGCCTGCGATCGGTGCCGCACCCACGCGCTGGCTGGTCGGCAGCGCAGCGGTGGTTTTTCAAAGATGATTTTGTGATGAAGTAACAACGATATATTCGTTTGGGTTTTAAAGGCTGGATCGCAAAATCCCGTCATCACAACCAAGGAGTGGCTGCATGGCGCCCCCCAGTTCCATTCAGACTCACATGACGGGCACTTCTTTCATCATCGTGCCCGGCTGGCGCGACTCGGGCCCGGGCCATTGGCAAAGTCTGTGGGCCGAGCGACTGGCACAGGCCACCCGCGTGGTGCAGGACGACTGGATCACGCCCACGCGCACCGCCTGGGTGGGGCAGCTTGAAAAAACGGTGCTGGCCGCGCCCTGTCCCGTGGTGCTGGTAGCGCACAGCCTGGGGTGCATTGCCTGTACACACATGGGGCCCGAGGCGGCTGCGCGCGTGCGCGGTGCCTTGTTGGTGGCGCCCGCCGACCCCGAGCGCCGCGCCATCCTGAGCGACTTTGCCCCGGTGCCCCACGCGGCGCTGCCTTACCGCAGCATCGTGGTGGCCAGCAGCAACGATCCGTATTGCCCCATCCGCCTGGCCGGTGCCTATGCCCGTGCCTGGGGCAGTGAGTTTGTGCGCCTGCAAAACGCGGGCCACATCAACATCGATTCGGGCCACGGCGAGTGGCCGCTGGGCCTGGCGCTGTTGCAGTCGCTCACGCACGAGATGGACTGGGCAGGGCAGGCGCCTGCCCAGACGGCCCTGTCTGCGGGGTGATTACTCATTTTTTGATAGCTGCTGGCGCCCATTGCACGGGCGCTAGAGCCATATTGATTCATCAATTGGATGCGGTGCCCGGCATTCTGGCCTGCGCCGGGGCTGGGCGGTGCGCACGCCCAGCGCCTGGAACAGGCCCGTGCCCCAGCACGGCAACAGGGCCTGTCGTATGCCCGGGGGCGCTTAAAAAACCGGCACCACAGCGCCTTGGAAGCGCTCTTCAATGAAGCGTTTGACCTCTGGGGTCTTCAAGGCTTGCAGCACTTTGGCCAGGGCCGGGTGGTTGCGGTTGTCTTCGCGGGCCACCACGATGTTGGCGTAGGGCGACTGGCTGCCTTCAATCAGCAGCGCGTCACGCCCCGGCTTGAGATTGGCTTGCAGTGCGTAGTTGGTGTTGATCAGTGCCAAGTCCACGTCGCCCAGCACCCGGGGCAGCAGCGCACCGTCCAGCTCCCTGAATTGCAGCTTTTTCGGGTTGGCCACGATGTCGCGCGCTGTGGCCAGAATGTTGTCGGGGTTCTTCAGCGTGACCAGGCCATGGCGGTGCAACAGCAGCAGCGCCCGCGCACCGTTGGACGGGTCGCCCGGAATGGCCACGGTGGCGCCTTCGGGTAAATCCGCGATGCGCTGGTGCTTGCGCGAGTAAGCCCCAAAAGGCTCGACGTGGATGGCTGCAATGGCGACCAGCCGGGTGCCGTTGCTCTTGTTGAAACTGTCCAGATAGGGCTGGTGCTGGAAGTAGTTGGCGTCGATGTCTTTCTGGGCCACGGCCTGGTTTTCCTGGTGGCCGTTGGTGAAGACGCGCACTTTCAGCTCAATGCCTTCGCGTGCCAGTTGGGGTTTGATGAATTCCAGAATCTCCGCGTGCGGCACGGCTTCTGCGCCAATCGAGACGGTCTGTGGCGCCGACTGGGCCAGCGCGCCCGGCGTGGCCAGTGCCAGAGGGGCCAGAGCGGTCAGGGCCATGAACCAGCGGCGTGTGGAAGAGGAGGGGGTGGTCATAGGGAGGGCTTTCGTGATTGAGGAAGGGGCGGAGGGGTAATGGCTGTCAGGCGTAAGCGGCGGGGGCGGCATTCGGGGCGATGCCGTGCGCAGCCAGAACATCCGCGTGGTGGCGCAGGGCCACGTCGGGGTGTGAGCGCAGCCGCCCCTTGAGCAGGTTGCGGCCGGTGTGAGAGATCAGGGGGTTTTGCGGGTCGCGGTCCACGCCGTGCGCCTGGGCTGCCAGCGCGGGCGGCAGGGGCAACAGGGGCAGCTCGGCATCGAGTTGCGGGCTGAGAAAAAACGCCACCGACAGGCGATCGGCATCCTGGGGTGGGCTGACCACGCGGTGGATATTGGCGCGCAGGTAGCCACCCGATTGCACTTCCAGCACCTCGCCCAGGTTGATGACCAGCGTGCCCGGCAGGGGCGGTACGTCGATCCAGCGCTCGTGCGCAGCGTTGCGATCGAGCACTTGCAGGCCCGCGCGCTCATGCTGTAGCAGCAAAGTCAGGCAGCCGCCGTCTTTGTGCGCGCCTACGCCTTGCTGGGAGGTGTCCTGGCTGCGGCCAGGGTAGCGGATCACCTTCAGGTGCTGCACGGGGGCGTGGGCAAAGGCCGCGTCGAAGCAGTTTTCTGGCTGCCCCAGGGCCAGTGCCAGAGCGCGCAGCAGGTCGCGCCCGGCATGGGTCAGCGTGTCTTGCCATTGCAGCAAGGTGGTTTTGAACTGCGGCAGGCTGTCAGGCCACTGGTTGGGGCCTTGCAGGCGCAGCCACGAAGGCAGGCCCGGCGTTGGGGCAATGGCTTCGCGCTCGGCACCAATATCGATTTGCTCACGCCAGTCGCGCTCGCCCCGGGTGATTTCGTCTCCGGCCCGGGTGTAGCCCCGAAAGTGGGGCGAGTTCACCATGCGCAGCGCCTCTTTTTGTGCCGCTGGCAGGGCAAAGAAGTCGCGCGTGGCGTTGAACACGGCGTCCACCTGACCGGGGGCGGCGCCGTAGCCGCTGAGGTAGAAGAAACCGACACCGTGGGCCACATCGCGCAGGCGCTGCACAAAGGTGGCCCGGTGCTGGGCATCGCCCTGGGTGAAGTCGGTGAGGTTCAGCACGGGCAGTGCGGTATGGGCGGCGGCATCGGGGGCGGACATGGGGTAGGCTCCTTGGGCAAAGTGGTGCAAAGCGGGGACAACGCAGCACAGCGCGCCCGGTGGCAAGACCTGCAAACTGCGCTGTCTGCCGGTGCAGTATTGCCAGCACGCCTGGCTTGCCCAACGAAGCTTTTCAAGGAACCAAGTGCGAAAAATGCAGCCACCGAAGTGCCGGTAGTGGCACTTCTATATTCTTTTTAATTAATAAATTAAGAAAAATATATTCTTTTGAGTTTTAAAGAGCGGTACCCACAATCGGCACCATCTCACGCTTTTTGGGCCACCCTCGTATGACCTCCCTGAAACTCAAATCCCTTTTGTTGACTGCGGCGCTGGCGGTCAGTGGTGTGGTGTCGGCACAAACGACGCTGCTCAACGCCTCGTACGACGTGGCGCGCGAGTTTTACAAAGACTACAACCCGGCCTTTGTGGCGCACTACAAAAAGACCACCGGCAAGGATGTGAAGATTGACCAGGCCCATGGCGGCTCCAGCGCCCAGGCCCGCGCGGTGAACGATGGCCTGGCCGCCGATGTGGTCACGATGAACACCACCACCGACATTGAGTTTCTGGCCGCCAACGGCGTGGTCGCCAAAGACTGGGCGAAGAAGTTTCCGCACGATGCCTCGCCCACCACCTCGACCATGCTGTTCCTGGTGCGCAACGGCAACCCGAAAAACATCAAGGACTGGGAGGACCTGGTCAAGCCCGGCGTGCAGGTGATCGTGGTCAACCCCAAAACCGGCGGCAATGGCCGCTACGCCTATCTGGCTGCCTGGGGCAGCGTGCGCGAAAAAGGCGGCACCGATGCCCAGGCGGCCGAGTTTGTCGGCAAGCTCTACAAAAATGTGCCCGTGCTGGGCAAGGGCGGGCGTGACGCCACGGCCATCTTCCTGCAACGCAACATTGGCGATGTGCTCATCACCTTTGAATCCGAAGTGCTGTCCATTGACCGCGAGTTTGGCCAGGGCAAGGTCGACGCGGTCTATCCATCTACCAGCATCGTGGCCGAGAACCCGGTGGCCGTGGTCGAGCGCACCGTGGCCAAGAAGGGCACCGGCGAGTTGGCCAAGGCATACCTTGACTACCTGTATTCCGACGAAGCGCAGGAAATTGCCGCCAAACACGCGCTGCGCCCCCGTTCCGAAGCGGTGCTGAAAAAGCATGCCGCCCTCTTCAAGCCACTCAAGCAGTTCACCGTGGCCAAGTATTTCGGCTCGCTGGGTGAGGCCCAAAAGGCCCACTTCAACGACGGCGGCCAGTTCGACAAGCTCTACACGCCGGGCGCCAAGTAAGCCATGCACGCTGCCACGTCTTCCACGCCGCTGGCGGCGGCGGGTGCTGCTGCGCCGCGCCGTGCGTCTGGCAAAGCCAAACGGGTGCTGCCCGGTTTTGGGCTGACGCTGGGTTACACGCTCTTTTACTTGAGCATCATCGTGCTGATTCCGCTGTCGGCGCTGCTGTTCAAGACCTTCACGCTGACCTGGCCGCAGTTCTGGGAGGCCATCAGCTCGCCGCGCGTGGTGGCGTCGTACCAGCTCACGTTTGGCGCCTCGCTGCTGGCGGCGCTGGTCAACCTGGTGTTTGGCCTGTTGATTGCCTGGGTGCTGGTGCGCTACCAGTTTCCGGGCAAGAAAATCGTCGATGCGTTGGTGGATTTGCCTTTTGCGCTGCCCACGGCGGTGGCCGGTATCTCGCTGACGGCGCTGCTGGCGGGCAACGGCTGGGTGGGCCAGTACCTGGAGTCGCTGGGCATACAGCTGGCCTTCAAGCCCGCGGGCATTGTGATTGCGCTGATTTTTATCGGCCTGCCGTTTGTGGTGCGCACCGTGCAGCCCGTGCTGGAAGACACCGAAAAAGAACTCGAAGAAGCCGCCACCAGCCTGGGCGCCAGCCGCTGGCAGATTTTTTACAAGGTGATTCTGCCCAGCATCACGCCCGCACTCATGACCGGCTTTGCCATGGCCTTTGCCCGTGCGGTGGGTGAGTACGGCTCGGTCATCTTCATCGCGGGCAACATGCCCATGATTTCCGAGATCACGCCGCTCATCATCATCGGCAAGCTGGAGCAGTACGACTACGCCGGCGCCACGGCGGTGGCCGTGGTGATGCTGGTGATTTCGTTCGTGCTGCTGCTGGTCATCAATGCTTTGCAAGCCTGGCAGCGCCGCCACGCAGGAGCCCCCGCATGAGTGCCCCCACCAAAGTTTTGCGCGCCAAGGCGGGCACCACCGAAGCGGCCTGGGTGCGCTACACGCTCATTGGCGTGGCGCTGGCCTTTGTGCTGCTGTTTCTGGTGCTGCCGCTGGCGGCGGTGTTTACCGAGGCGCTGCGCAAAGGGCTGGGCGCCTATCTGGAGGGCCTGCGCGAGCCCGATGCCTGGTCGGCCATTCGCCTGACCTTGATCGCCGCCGCCATTGCCGTGCCGCTGAACCTGGTGTTTGGCGTGGCAGCGGCCTGGTGCATTGCCAAATACGAGTTCAAGGGCAAAGCGTTTTTGACCACGCTGATCGACCTGCCGTTTTCCATCTCGCCGGTGGTGGCGGGGCTGATGTATGTGCTGGTGTTTGGCGCCCAAGGCTGGTTGGGCCCCTGGCTGCAAGCCAACGACATCAAGGTCATTTTTGCCGTGCCGGGCATTGTGCTGGCCACCGTGTTTGTCACCTTCCCGTTCATTGCCCGCGAGCTGATTCCGCTGATGCAGGCCCAGGGCAACGACGAAGAGCAGGCCGCCATCGTGCTGGGCGCCACCGGCTGGCAAACCTTCTGGCATGTGACGCTGCCCAACATCAAATGGGGCCTGTTGTACGGCGTGATTTTGTGCAACGCCCGGGCCATGGGCGAGTTTGGTGCCGTGTCGGTGGTGTCGGGCCATATCCGGGGCCAGACCAACACGCTGCCCCTGCACGTCGAGATTTTGTACAACGAGTACCAGTCGGTGGCGGCGTTTGCAGCGGCCTCGCTGCTGGCGCTGCTGGCGCTGGTCACTCTGGTCATCAAGTCGGTGGCCGAATGGCGCAACGAGCAGGCCCTGAAAGCCGCTGCCGAGCTGCCGCCGGAGCGACCGGTTTCAAGCGAAATGACCCTCCAGCCCGCATCTGGCAAGCGTTGAAAGCTATCAAATCATGAGCATTGAAATCCGCAACATCAGCAAGCAGTTCGGCACGTTTCAGGCGCTGCGCGACGTGAGCCTGGACATCGCATCGGGCGAACTCATCGCGCTGCTGGGGCCATCGGGCTGCGGCAAGACCACGCTGCTGCGCATCATTGCCGGGCTGGAGACGCCCGATGTGGGCACCATCCACTTCAGCGGCGAGGACACCACCGACGTGCATGTGCGTGAGCGCGGCGTGGGCTTTGTCTTCCAGCACTACGCGCTGTTCCGGCACATGACGGTGTTTGAGAACGTGGCCTTTGGCCTGCGCGTCAAGCCCCGCAGCGAGCGCCCCAGCGAGGCGCAGATCAAGCAAAAAGTGACCGACCTGCTCAAACTGGTGCAGCTGGACTGGATTGCCGACCGCTTTCCCTCGCAGCTCTCGGGTGGCCAGCGCCAGCGCATTGCCCTGGCGCGCGCGCTGGCCGTGGAGCCCAAGGTGCTGCTGCTGGACGAGCCCTTCGGCGCGCTGGACGCCAAAGTGCGCAAAGAACTGCGCCGCTGGCTGCGCCGCCTGCACGATGAGCTGCACGTGACCAGCATCTTCGTCACCCACGACCAGGAAGAGGCGCTGGAGGTGGCCGACCGGGTGGTGGTGATCAACCAGGGCAAGATCGAGCAAAGCGGCTCACCGCAAGAGGTGTGGGAGCACCCGGCCAGCCCGTTTGTCTATGGTTTTTTGGGCGATGTGAACCTGTTCCATGGCCGCGCCCACGAGGGGCTGGTGCATCTGGAAGGCATGGAGCTGGATTCGCCCGAGCACAGTGCCGCACAAAACGCCAAAGCCTTTGCCTACGTGCGCCCGCACGACCTGGATGTGCAGCGCTACTCCACTGGCGCGGCGCTGGATGCTGCCGGGCGCCCGCGCGGCATCGTGGCGCAGCTGAGCCGGGCCATTGTGGTCGGGCCGATTGCGCGGCTGGAACTAATTCCGGTGGATGACCCCAAACCAGCCGACAATTCGGCGCCCGAGGCCTTGATTGAAGCGCAGATACCCGCGCAGCAATTCAAGGAAATGGGTTTGCGCGAAGGCGAAACCTTGGTGGTCACGCCGCGCCGCGCCCGGGTATTTTTAGACCACGCCGCTGGTATCTGACGCCATCCATCCTTGGGTGTCTGCGCAGCCGCCGGTGGCCTTGAAAGACACATATGGGATGGATGGATCGTGTGGCCAGCGCACCGCGCCGCGTGCTGGCTTTGGTGAGCGTAACTTGCGTGGGCATGTTGGCTTTTGGGCTGTATTTGCAGCATTTCCAGGGCCTGGAGCCTTGCCCCATGTGCATCGTGCAGCGGTATGCTCTTATTTTGGTAGCTGTATGCGCAGGACTGGCAAGCCTTAGAGGCCAAAAAGGCTGGTGGATGTCATGGACAGGGTTGGCCGTGTTGTTCAGCGGATTTGGTGCCTTCACCGCCGCGCGCCAAAGCTGGCTGCAATGGTTTCCGCCCGAAGTATCGATGTGTGGCCGCGACTTCTTCGGCATGATCGAAAACTACCCCATCCGCCGCGCCATCCCCATGATTTTCAAAGGCTCGGGCGACTGCACCGCCATTGACTGGACGTTTCTGGGCGGCTCGATTGCCAACTGGTCGTTCGTCTGGTTTGCGGCGTTTGCCATCGGTCTGCTGTGGCTGCTGGTGCGTGGCGCGCGCGGGCAGCGCGGTGGGCTGAGCATGGCCTGAGTTTCTGGCTATTCACCCACGATCAAGGCGCCCACGGGGCGCCTTGTTTTTTTCAAACCCCTTCAGGGTGCGGAAACGGCACTCCCTCGGCACCCTCCACCCAGGCGGGCAGCTTGTGCATCACGCTGTGGAACAGTGGGCTGGATTGCCACTGCGCCAGCCAGGCTTGCAGGCGGGGCCAGGGCTGGCCTTCCCACCAGCCCGCATCTATGCCCGCAAACTGCCGCACGAAGGGGGCGATGGCCATGTCTGCCAGCGCCGTATGTGTGCCAAACAAAAACGGCTGCCTGGTCAGTCGTTCTTCCAGCACCTGTAGCCAGGCCATGGCCTGTGCGCGGGCCAGGGTGGGGTCGGTATCGGGGTAGCGGTTGGGGTATTTGCAGCGGTCCAGCGCGTGCTTGAAGGGGCCATCGCACTGGGAAATCAGCGCCAGCATGTCGGCCAGCGTGCCTTCGGTGGGGGCCAGCCAGGCTTCGGGGTCGTGCCGTGCCAATGCCCAAAGCATGATGTCCAGGCTGTGCTCCAGCACCTGGCCGGGGGCGCCACCGGGCGTGGGCGGCAGCACCAGCACGGGCACCGTGCTTTGGGGCGATGCGTGCAGCAGGCTGGGTGGCTTGTTCCGCAGCACCACCTCGCGCAGTTCGCACTCCTGACCGCTGGCGGCCAGCGCCAAGCGCGCCCGCATGGCATAGGGGCAGCGGCGAAACGAATACAGAACGGGCAGGGCACTGCGCATGGTGGGGTGGTTGCGTTGTTGGCCTTTGCCAGGTTGTGACGGTTGTGGCTGGTTTGGGCTGGGCTTTGCTGGCTTTGGCCCGCGCGGTGACAGAAATTACAGCTTCTTCACCAGCACCTGGCTGCGCCGGTCCCAGTTGTATTTGCGCTTGCGTGCCTCGGGCAGCCAGTCGGGGTCCACAGGCTGGAAGCCGCGCTTGATAAACCAGTGCATGGTGCGCGTGGTCAGCACAAAAATGCTGCTCAGCCCCAGGGTGCGAGCGCGCTGCTCGATGCGCTTGAGCAGCTTTTCTCCATCGCCGGTGCCCTGGCTTTGCGGCGATACGGTGACGGCGGCCATCTCGGCGGTTTTGGCTTCGGGGTAGGGGTAAAGCGCGGCACAGCCAAAGATCACGCCGTCATGCTCGATGATGGTGTAGCTCTCGATGTCGCGCTCGATTTCGGTGCGGTCGCGTTTGACCAGCGTGCCGTCTTTTTCAAACGGCTCAATCAGTTGCAGGATGCCGCCCACATCGTCGATGGTTGCCTCGCGCAGTTCTTCGAGCTTCTCGTCGATCACCATGGTGCCGATGCCGTCGTGTACATACACCTCCAGCAGCAGCGAGCCGTCCAGCGCAAACGGGATGATGTGGCTGCGCTCCACGCCCGCCTTGCAGGCCTTGACGCAGTGCTGCAAATAAAAACCCGTGTCGGTGGGGTGTTGTGCGGTGGGCAGCTGGGCCAGCAGGGCCTCGGCGCTGGCCAGGGGCAGCTCGGTGTCGATGGGGTTGTCTTCGCTGGCGGGCTCACCGGGCTGCACGCGGATGCCGGGCACCTCGGTCAGAAAAATCAGCTTGTCGGCCTTGAGCGCCATCGCCACCGAGGTGGCCACCTCTTCCATGGTCAGGTTGAAGGCTTCTCCCGTGGGGGAGAAACCCAGTGGCGACAGCAGCACCAGCGCACCCATGTCCAGCGTGCGCTGGATGCCCGCCACATCGACCTTGCGCACCAGACCCGAATGCTGGAAGTCCACGCCATCGACGATGCCCACGGGCCGTGCGGTGAGGAAGTTGCCCGAGATCACGCGCACCGTGGCACCTGCCATGGGGGTGTTGGGCAGGCCCTGGCTGAACGCGGCCTCAATCTCGTAGCGCAGCTGGCCTGCGGCCTCTTGCGCGCAATCGAGCGCCACCGAGTCGGTGACGCGGATGCCGTGCGAGTATTTGGCGGCATGCCCTTTGGCAGCCAGCTGCTCGTTCACCTGCGGGCGAAAACCATGCACCAGCACGATGCGCACCCCCATGGCCTGGATCAGCGCCAGGTCTTGGGCGATGTTTTGCAGCTTGCCCGCCGCGATGCCTTCGCCCGTGAGGCCAATCACAAACGTCTGGTTGCGAAACTTGTGGATGTAAGGCGCCACAGAGCGGAACCAGGGGACGAAGGTGAAGTTGAAGACAGCAGACATGGGGCAGGGCAGGGCGTGGGGCGGTGGGGCAAATAACGTGAGGAGCGAATGATAAGTGCCCTCAGAACCGTGTCCGCACACAGGTTTTCATGGCGTGTTGGGTTGCAATTGCGCTGCGATGCGGTCACGCCAGTGCTCTGCGTCCTCCCTGCGGTCAAAACCGGACAGGTGCATGGGGCGCTCGCCCCGCACGGCCAGGCGCACCACGTAGTAGGGGCCGTCTTCAGAGGCCCGCTCCAGAACGTCTGGTGGTGCAAAACGGCCAAAGTCGATGGGCGTCTGGCGTGCGCCCCAGGGCCAGCGTGACGTGCGCAGTACCCGGCGCCGCCTGGTGTCGAATTGCAGTACCAGCACCCGCCCCAGTGCCAATGCCATGAACAGCAGCCCCATGGCGCTGCCCGCCAGCACACACGCCGCCGCCAGCAGCAGGTGCCACCAGGGCGTATCCAGGCTGGCGTGCAGCACAAACGGCACCGGGATCAGAAACATGCCCAGGCCCAGCACCCCTGCAAAAAGCCGCATGGCCACTGAAATGTGCTCCGCGTAGCGCAGCCCTTCGGGGCCTTCAACAAAGCCGCTGGCCATGGGTTTGTGTCGGAAGGAGGTGGAACATGCAGTGATTGTGTGGGGAATCCCTGCCTTGGCGGTGCAGGATGGCAGCAATGCAAAGCACCCCGGCAGCCCGTAGGCCAGGGCGGCGCTACGGATAATGCGGGCCTATGCCTTCTTCAGATTCGCGTTTGCCCGATTCCTCCCGCGCGCCCACACCGACACCCGCCCCGCCGCCCGCGCCCCTGCGCATCCAGTTTCCAGAGTCCTTGCCCGTGTCGGGCAGGCGCCAGGAGATCATGGAGGCCATCACCCAGCACCAGGTCATCATCGTCTGCGGTGAAACCGGCTCGGGCAAGACCACGCAGCTGCCCAAAATCGCCCTGGCCCTGGGCCGGGGCAAGTGCAACGCCAAGCCGGGCCAGAAAGGCCAGCTCATCGGCCACACCCAGCCCCGGCGCATTGCCGCCAGCAGCGTGGCCAAGCGCATCGCCGAAGAGCTGAACACGCCGCTGGGTGATGTGGTGGGCTACAAGGTGCGCTTCCAAGACCGCCTGAGTCGCGATGCCTCGGTCAAGCTGATGACCGACGGCATTTTGCTGGCCGAGACGCAGACCGACCCGCTGCTGAAAGCCTACGACACCATCATCATTGACGAGGCCCACGAGCGCAGCCTGAACATCGATTTTTTGCTGGGCTATATCCGGCAAATCCTGCCGCGCCGGCCCGATCTGAAGGTCATCGTCACCTCGGCCACCATCGATGCCGACCGCTTTGCCCGCCACTTTGCCAGCCTGCGCCCGGCGCCAGCCCGCGCCGGGGCCCAGGGCGAGGCCCCCGGCCATGAACTGGTGCCCGCGCCGGTCATCATGGTGTCGGGGCGCACCTTTCCGGTGGAGCAGCGCTGGCGTCCGTTTGAAGAAAGCCGCGATTACGGCCTGAACGACGCCATTGCCGATGGCGTGGACGAACTGTGGCAGGGCAACGCCAGCGGCGACATCCTGATCTTCCTGCCCGGCGAGCGCGAAATCCGCGAAGCCGCCGACCACCTGCGCAAGCACCTGGCCCACCACGCCGTCACCCGCAGCGCCGAGGTGCTGCCGCTGTTTGCCCGCCTGAGCCAGGCCGAGCAAGACCGCATTTTTGACGGCCACACCGGGCGGCGCATCATTTTGGCCACCAACGTGGCCGAAACCTCGCTCACTGTGCCAGGCATCCGATACGTCATTGACGCAGGCACGGCGCGCGTCAAGCGCTACAGTTTGCGTAGCAAAGTAGAGCAGCTGCTGGTCGAGCCCATCAGCCAGGCGGCGGCCAACCAGCGCGCCGGGCGTTGTGGCCGCGTGGCCAACGGCATCTGCATTCGGCTGTACGACGAGCAGGATTTTGCGGGTCGCCCGCGCTTTACCGACCCGGAAATTTTGCGCAGCTCGCTGGCCGGGGTCATCCTGCGCATGAAGTCGCTGCACCTGGGCGTGGTGGAAGACTTTCCGTTCATCGACGCGCCCTCGGGCCGCGCCATTGCCGACGGCTACCAACTGCTCAACGAGCTGGGCGCGGTGGACGACAAGAACGAGCTGACGCCCATGGGCCGGGAGCTGTCCAAGCTGCCGCTGGACCCGCGCGTGGGCCGCATGATTCTGGAAGCGCGCGCGCGCGGCGCCCTGAACGAGGTGCTGGTGATTGCCAGCGCCCTGAGCCTGCAAGATGTGCGCGACCGCCCCATGGACGCGCAGCAGCAGGCCGACCAGCAGCACGCCAAGTTCGATGACGACAAGAGCGAGTTCAGCGGCTACCTGACGCTGTGGAAATGGCTGCAAGAGGCGCGCGGCGGTGCCATGCCCACCCTGGCCTCGGCGCGCGTGCAGCAGCAGCAAGCCCAGGCGCGGCGCAAGGGCGGGGCCGCGCAGCAGGCGTTTTTGCCGGTGGCGCAGCGCTCGGTGGTGGCGGCGGTGCAGCCTGCACCGGCCACAGCCAAAACGCCTGCGGGCCAGGCCGGCGCCGCTGGCCAGGTCGCGCCGGGGCGCCCGCCCGTTTCCGCTGTGACCGCCGTTTCCGCCGTGGCCAGCGCGGCAGCCGTGCCCACGCACAAACTCAGCAACCGCCAGTACGAGCAACTGCTGCGGCAGAACTTCATCAACGTGCGCCGCGTGCGCGAGTGGCGCGATGTCCACAGCCAGCTCCTGACGGTGGTGGCCGAGCACGGCTGGGCGCTCAACCCGCAGCCCGCCAGCTATGAGCAACTGCACCTGTCCATGCTGGCCGGGCTGCTGGGCAACATCGGCTTCAAGCCCGAAGAGGAAGACGTGTACCTGGGCGCGCGCGGCATCAAGTTCCACCGCCACCCGGGCGCGCACCTGCGCAAAAAACCGGGGCGCTGGATTGTCTGCGCCGAGCTGGTGGAAACCACGCGCCTGTTTGGCCGGGGCATGGCCGCCATCGAACCGCAATGGCTGGAAGAAGTCGGCGCGCACCTGTTGAAGAAGCAACTGCTCGATCCGCACTGGGAGAAAAAAGCCGCCGAGGTGGTGGCCCTGGAGCGCGCCACGCTGTACGGCCTGGTGGTGTACAGCGGGCGGCGCATGGGCTACGACAAGGTCGATCCGCACGCCGCGCGCGAGATGTTCATCCGCCAGGCGCTGGTGGCGGGCGATGTGCTGCCCGATTGGCACCAGCGCCTGCCGTTTCTGGCGGCCAACGAAAAGCTCATCGCCAAGGTCGAAGAGCTGGAGCACAAATCGCGCCGCCAGGACGTGCTGGTGGACGAAGAACTGATTTTTGCCTTCTACGACCAGCAGGTGCCGCAAGACATTTGCAATGGCCGCCATTTTGAGCAGTGGTACCGCACCGAGAGCAAGGCGCGCCCGGACTTGCTCAAGCTCACGCGCGATGAGCTGATGCGCCACGAGGCCGCTGGCATCACCACCAGCGCGTTTCCACGCATGGTGCGCCTCGGGGGCGTGGACTGCGCGGCCAGCTACCTGCACCAGCCCGGCGATCCGCGCGACGGCCTGACGGTGACGGTGCCGCTGTTCGTGCTGAACCAGGTGCAGGAAGAGCGCTGCGAATGGCTGGTGCCGGGCATGCTGAAAGACAAAATCCAGGCGCTGCTCAAAAGCCTGCACCAGCGCCCGCGCAGCCGCTTTGTGCCCCTGCCCGACAGTGCTGCGCGGCTGGCCGCGCTGCTGGGCACGCCCGACCGCATCGGCCACACCGGGTTGGTCGATGCGCTGCTCAAGCAGGTGCGCGATGAAACCTCGCTGGACGTCAAGCGCGCCGATTTCAAGCTGGACATGGTGCCGCCGCATTTGTTCATGAACTTCCGTGTGGTGGATGAGCACGGGCGCCAGCTGGGCCACGGGCGCAACCTGGGCGCGCTCAAGGCCGAACTGGGCGCCAAGGCGCGCGGGGCCTTCCAGGCGCTGGCGGGGCTGAAACTGGGCGCCAATGTGCAGGCGGCGCAGCAGGCCACCGCTGCGCCCGACGCGGCTGACCATTCAAAGCCAAATCAGCCTCTGGCGCCTGCAGGGCGTGCGCAAGCAGCTACTAAATCAGGAGCAAAAACGCCGCCGTCCACTGCCACCGCCGCCATGCCCGCCGACCAGCGCTACACCGCCTGGACGTTTGGCGAGCTGCCCGAGCTGATGGAAATCGGCAAAGGCGCTCAGACGCTGATTGGCTTTCCGGCGCTGATTGACGCGGGCGATGCCGTCACCATCGAAGTGTTCGACGAGCCCGACGTGGCCGCCGCCAAACACCGCGCGGGCCTGCGCCGCCTGTGCGCGCTGCACATCAAGGATGCGCTCAAGTACCTGGAAAAAAACATCCCCGACCTGCAAAAAATGGCCGTGGCCTACATGCCGCTGGGCACCCAAGAAGAGCTGCGCCAGCAGATTCTGGACGTGGCCATGGACCGCGCCTTTTTGCTCGACCCGCTGCCGACCAACGCACAAGACTTCGAGCGCCGCGTGCAGGAAGGGCGTGGCCGCCTGACGCTGATTGCCAACGAGGTGGCGCGCCTGGCCGCCACCATCTTGACCGAGTACGCCGTGGCCGCGCGCAAGATCAAAGACACCAAAAGCGCCCCCGACGCCACGGCAGACGCGCTGGCGCAGTTGCAGCGCCTGGTGCCGAAAAACTTCCTCACCGCCGCCCCCTGGCCGCAGCTGGCGCACTTTGCCCGCTACCTGAAAGCCATCACCGCGCGGCTGGACAAACTGCGCGCCGACCCCGCCCGCGACGCCGCAAAGCTGGCCGAACTGCGCCCGCAAGAGCAGCGCTACTGGCGCCTGGTGGCCGAGCGCAAAGGCCAGGTGGACGCCCGCATGCAGGAGCTGCGCTGGCTGCTGGAGGAGCTGCGCGTGAGCTTCTTCGCCCAAGAGCTGCGCACGCCCCAGCCCGTGAGCACCAAGCGCCTGGACAAGCTGTGGGGGCAGATCAACAGTTGAGGGGGTTGCATCGCCGTGGCAGTGCAACGCAGGTGCGTAGATGCTTCCAAATAAAAGTTATTCTCATCTATACTGCCCTGGAACTTGACTGCAATGGCCCGTCCCCATGTCCACTTCCAGCCCTTTTGCCGATACTTTGCCTGCCGAGCACGTTGCCGTGTGCCGCACGTATGCGGCGGTGCAAGAGCGTTGCAGCCGCCTGATTGCGCAGCAGCAGGCTGAAATAGCGCATTTGCAGGCGCAGGTGGTTCGCCTGCGGGCGGCTGCCATCGTGCGGGTGTCGGCGCTGGCATTTGTCCGTGCCGACCTTGCGCTGCTGTCTGGCACGCTGGCGCGGTGGCAGGCCAGCATGGCGGCGGCAGACAGCGTGATTTGCCAGACGGGTTGCCTCAGTCACGGTGCCTATTGGCGTGACAACGAGCAATGCCGGCGCACCGGCAAAGCCTGCACCGTACCGGATGCGCCAGTGACCACGCATCTGACAGAAAAAACAGGCTCTGACCCTTGCCAGTAAAGCGCGAGCAGCTATCAAAATAAATAAAAAAAACCCGCCGAGGCGGGTGGGGGTGCAGCCGGTGGGGTAGCCCACAGGCGCACCGCTGGCTCTGGCATGGGCGCTGGGGCCGGGCGCGTACCCGGCACGGCCAGCGCGCCCAGTGCGTTGGCGCTCAGTGCGCCAAAAAGTCCAGCACCATGCGGTTGAACTTGTCGGCGTGCTCCCACTGCGCCCAGTGGCCGCAGCGGCTGAACACGTGCAGCTCGGCGTTGGGCAGGCCCCACACCAGGCGCAGGCCCACGTCCAGGGGCACAAAGCGGTCGTCGCGGCCCCAGATGACCAGCGTCTGCGCCGTGACTTCGCCCAGGCGGTGGCCGTAATCGGGGAACTGCTTGGGGTTGGCCGTGCTGCTTTTGACGAAATTTTCCAGGTGGTCGCGGCGCGCCAGCATGTTGTCCAGGCGCGCTTGGTACAGCGCGTCGGTCAGGCTGCTGGCGTCGTAGACAAACACATTCATCATGCGCTTGAGGTTCTCGATGCTGGGGTCGCGGTAGAGCGCGCCAATCAGCTTGATGCCCTCGGTGGGCATGGGCACAAACTGGCTGGGGCCGCCGGTGCCGCCGCCCATCAGGATCAGCTTGCCCACGCGGGTGGGGTGGGCCAGTGCAAAGGCCACGGTGCTGTGCGCGCCCATGGAGTTGCCGATGATGTGGACTTTGTCCAGACCGATGGCGTCCATCAGGCCCTTCAGCGCGCGGGCGTTCAGGTCGGAGCGCGAGCCGGTGTTGACGATGGGGTCGCTTTTGCTCCAGCCGGGGCAGTCCAGCAGGATGACGCGGTAGCCCGCCGCCACCAGGGGCTCGATGTTGCGGTTGAAGTTGGCCCAGCCGCTGGCGCCGGGGCCCGAGCCGTGCAGCATGACCACGGTTTCGGCGCCTTGGCCGATGTCGTTGTAGTGCAGTTGCAGGTTCAGGTCGCCTTCCTGGATGCGGACAAATCGGCTGGTGGCGGCTTCGGTCAGGGCGGGGGTGGAGTCGGTCATGGTGTGTGTCGGGTGGGTGGTGCTATTAAATAAATAGCTGGTAGCGCTTGCTGCGCAAGGGCTGGAGGCTATTTTGGCCTGAACTGAAGGGCTGGGTGCGCGTTGGCGTACGCCAGCCCCGGCAATCAGCCTGCCTCGCTCATCACGGGCATGGCGTGTATGCGCTCGTGCTCCTGGGCCTTGAGCAAGTCCAGGGCCACGTCCACGATCATGTCCTCCTGACCGCCCACCATGCGCCGCTTGCCCAGCTCCACCAGAATGTCCACGGCTTTGAGACCGTATTTCTGGGCCGCCACTTCGCTGTGGCGCAGGAAGCTGCTGTACACCCCGGCGTAGCCCAGCGCCAGTGTCTCGCGGTCCACGCGCACGGGGCGGTCTTGCAGCGGGCGCACGATGTCGTCGGCGGCGTCCATCAGCCGGTACAGGTCGGTGCCGTGGTTCCAGCCCATGCGGTCGGCGGCGGCAATGAACACTTCCAGCGGCGCATTGCCCGCGCCCGCGCCCATACCCGCCAGGCTGGCGTCCACGCGGTCGCAGCCTTCTTCCACGGCCACGATGGAGTTGGCCACGCCCAGGCTCAGGTTGTGGTGGGCGTGCATGCCGGTTTGCGTCTCGGGCTTGAGCACGTCCTTGAAGGCACGGAAGCGATCGCGCACGTCGTTCATGGACAGCGCGCCGCCCGAATCGACCACGTAGCACACGGTGGCGCCGTAGCTTTCCATGAGCTTGGCCTGCTGGGCCAGGCCCTGGGGCGTTTGCATGTGGCTCATCATCAGAAAGCCCACGGCTTCCATGCCCAGGTGGCGGGCGTATTCGATGTGCTGGCGGCTGATGTCGGCTTCGGTGCAGTGGGTGGCCACGCGCACGATGCGCGCGCCCGCGTCGTAGGCGGCTTTGAGGTCGTGCACGGTGCCGATACCGGGCAGCAGCAGCGTGGCGATTTTGGCGTGCTGGACCACGCTGGCCACGGCCTCGATCCACTCCACGTCGGTGTGGGCGCCAAAGCCGTAGTTGAAGCTGCCGCCTTGCAGACCGTCGCCGTGGGCCACTTCGATGGAGTCGACCTTGGCATCGTCCAGCGCCTTGGCAATTTGCTTGGCCTGCGCCACGCTGTACTGGTGGCGGATGGCGTGGCTGCCGTCGCGCAGGGTCACGTCGGAAATGTAGATTTTCTTGTCCATGGTGCGCTCCTCAGGCGGTGGCTGCGGCCAGCATGCGCTGGGCCATGTGCTCGGCGGTGCGCAGGCCCGCGCTGGTCATGATGTCCAGGTTGCCGGCGTAGGCGGGCAGGTAGTGGGCTGCGCCCTCGACTTCCAGGAAGATCGAGGTCTTGAGGCCGCTCAGGTTCTTGCCCACGCCAGGAATGTGCAGGCCCTCCAGGCGGTCGAACTGCACTTTTTGCTTCAGGCGGTAGCCGGGCACGTAGGCCTGCACGTCGGCGGCCATGCGCTCTACCGAGGCGGCAATGGCGGCTTCGTCGGCCAGGTCGGACAGCGTATAGACCGTGTCGCGCATGATCAGCGGCGGCTCGGCCGGGTTGAGCACGATGATGGCTTTGCCCTTGGCAGCGCCGCCCACCACTTCGATGGCCTTGGAGGTGGTTTCGGTGAACTCGTCGATGTTGGCGCGTGTGCCAGGGCCTGCGCTTTTGCTGGAGATGCTGGCCACGATTTCGCCGTAGTGCACCTTGGCCACGCGCGAGACGGCTGCCACCATGGGGATGGTGGCCTGGCCGCCGCAGGTGACCATGTTGACGTTGGGCGCGTCCAGGTGGGCCTGGCCGTTGACCACGGGGATGCAGTACGGGCCGATGGCCGCAGGCGTGAGGTCGATCATGCGGATGCCGGGTTTGAGTGCGCGCAGCAAGGCGTCGTTCTGCACATGGGCACTGGCGCTGGTGGCGTCGAACACGAAGTCGATGTCTTTGAACACGTCCATGCGCGTCAGGCCCTGCACGCCTTCGTGCGTGGTGGCAACGCCCATGCGGGCGGCGCGCGCTAAGCCGTCGGAAGCCGGGTCGATGCCCACCATGGCGCCCATTTCGATGTGCTGGCCGTGGCGCAGAATCTTGATCATCAAGTCCGTGCCAATGTTGCCGCTGCCAATGATGGCAGCCTTGAGTTTGCGGGTCATGCTGGGGGTACTTTCAGTCCACAGAGGCGCCGCTGGCCTTGATCAGCGGTGCCCAGCGGGCCACTTCGGATTGCATGAAGCTGCCAAATTGCGCGGGCGACGAGGGGAAGGGCTGCATGCCTTGCTCCGAGAATCGCTTGAGGATTTCCGGGTCTTTCAGCGCCTTCAAGAAGGCGTCGTTCAGCTTGGCCACGACGGGCTCGGGCGTACCGGCTTTGGCCACGGCACCAAACCACACGCCTGCATCCACGCCCTTGATGCCCAGCTCGGCCAGCGTGGGCACATCGGGCAATTGTGGCGAGCGCTTGGCAGCGGCAATAGCCAGGGGCTTGAGCTTTTTGCCAGCGATCAGCGGCGCGGTGGTGATGACGGGGTCGAACATCATGTCCACCTGGCCTGCCATCACGTCTTGCAGCGCAGGGGCCGAGCCTTTGTAGGCCACATGGTTGTATTCGCCGCCGGTCTGGCCCCGGAACAATTCGCCCAGCAGGTGGCCGATGGAGCCAATGCCCTGCGAGGCAAAGTTCATGCCGCCTTTGCGGGTTTTGGCCTGCTGCACCAGGTCGTTGACGCTGTTGACCGGGCTGTTGGCGGGCACCACCAGCACCAGCGGCGAGGCGATCAGCGAACTGATGGGCGTGAAGTCTTTCAGCGGGTCGTAAGAGAACTTGCGAAACAGGTTCTGGTTGATGGCAAACATTTCTGTCGCGCCCACGAACACGGTGTGGCCGTCGGCAGCAGCTTGCTTGACCTGGGTGGCTGCAATTTGGCCGCCGCCACCGGGTTTGTTGTCCACGATGACCGATTGGCCCAGGGTGTCACCCATTTTTTGCGCCAGGGCGCGGGCAATGGTGTCGGTGATGCCGCCCGCAGGGAAGGGCACCACCATGGTCACGGGGCGGGTGGGAAAAGCGGGGGCCTGGGCGTGGGCCAGTCCGGCCAAAGCGGTGGCGGACAGGGCGGCAATAACGGTACGGCGAAGCAGCATGGGTGTCTCTTGGTGTGAATGGGGTGGGAGAAAAAGAAAAAATCAGGAGCCAAAGCGCGCGCGCACCGTGCCTACGCCGCTGATGCGCGCTTCGATGTGGTCGCCCGGCTGAACGGGGGCCATGGGGCCGAGGGCGCCGGTCAGCACCAGATCGCCCGCGCGCAGGGGCTGGCCTAGCGAGGCCATCTTGCGTGCCAGCCAGACGGCGGCATTGAGCGGGTGGCCCAGGCAGGCGGCGCCGTTGCCGCTGGAGACGGGCTGGCCGTTGCTGGTCATGGTCATTTCGACCAGCTTGAGGTCGAGGCCATGGAGCTTGGTGGGCACACCGCCCAGCACCACCAGACCGCTGGAGGCGTTGTCGGCCACGGTGTCGATGAACTGGATGTTCCAGTGGGCGATGCGGCTGCCCACGATCTCGATGGCGGGCAGCACATAGGCGGTGGCGTTGATGACGTCGATCAGCGTGGCGTCGTCCAGGTCGAGGTCACGCTCCAGCACCAGCGCCACTTCGGCTTCCACTTTGGGTTGCAGGGTGCGCGATGCCGGAATGATTTCGTCGTCGCCAAAAATCATGTCCGACAGCAGCGTGCCAAAGTCGGGCTGGTCTACGCCCAGTTGCTTTTGCACGGCCAGCGAGGTCAGGCCGATCTTGCGCCCCACGATGCGCCGACCCTGCTCCACGGCATGGCGCACGTTGGCCAATTGCACGGCGTAGGCGGTTTCGTTGTTCGGGATCTCGGTGCGCAGCGGGGCGATGGGCGTGCCGCTGGCCTCTGCACGGCGCAGCCGTTCGGCCCAGGCGTTGATCTGCATTTGTTCCGGGGTGCTCATAGACGGGGTTCCTTGGAGAAAAAAATCGCCATCATGCGGTCTGCATGAACAGCACACCGTAGCCCGCAATCAGCTCGGGCACGGCCTGGTAATGGTGCAAGGTGCAGCGCAGGGGGGCTTGGGGCAGGGCGGCGCGCGCCACCAGCCAGGTTTTGGATTCATGGGCCGACAGACCGGCTTCCTGCTCGATGGAGTCTTCCGTCCACTGCACCAGGGCGTCGAGCTGACCGTGCTCCAGCGCATCCATGTAGCGTTTGTCCCAGTCGGGGTTGAGCGGCTTCATGGAAGAGTCGCCAGCGGCCAGTGCCATGCCGGCGTCCATCACGCGCTGGGTTTTGGCAGCGCGCTCGGCCTGCGTGGGTTCGCGCTTGATGGTGATGCGCTCGCGGATGGCCGGGTCGGGGTGGGCCAGCGTGGGCACGGGCGGCTCGTGCGAGAGGCCGCCCGAGCCAATCAAGAGCGTGCGCTGCGGCAGGCCGTCCAGAAAATGACCAATGGCCTGGCCCAGTTGGCGGCAGCGGCGCAGGCGTGCAATGCCGGGCTGCGCCACGGCGTTCAGAAAAATCGGCACCACTGGCGGTGTGTCCAGCCCGCCCCACAAAAATTGCAGCGCTTGCGAGAAACCGTGGTCCACCTGCATGCGCCGCGACAGGGCGATGTCGAAGTCATCGTCCATCAGCCGCGTGGCCAGGGCCAGTGCGGCGTCGGTGGCCACGTTGAGTTCGCCCGGTGGCGTGAGGTAGTCGCCCACCGAAGTGGCGGCGCTGCCGATGCAGAACGGTGGCATCAGCTCGTTGAAAAAGCCGTTGTAGTGGTCGGGGCCGACCAGCACGATCAGCTCGGGGTCAAACGCCAGCACCTGCTGGCGCGCTTGCGCCACGGCGGCGTTGAGCGACTGCTCCACCTCGGCACTGATGGGGTTGAGCCCCAGCAGCGGCGAGTGCGACATGCCCAGAAAAGCGCGGGGTGCGGTCATGGCTCAGGCCTCCAGCGGCGCGGCCAGCAGGCGTGCCAGCGCGGCGGTGGTGGCATCCACGCCCTGGGGCGCGCAGATGGCGGCCACAAAGCGGTCGGGGCGCAAAAACACCACCGATTGGCTTTGCTGGCTGAACCAGTCCTTGATGCGGCCCTGCGCATCGCCCAGCGTGATGACGCCGGGGCGCAGCGCATCGCGGTAAGCCATTTGCACCTGTGGCTTGACGCAGATGAACTTCACGCCCATGCGCTGCCAGAAGGCGATGCTGCGCGCGCTCATGTTGAAGGTGGGGTCAGTGCCCCAGGCCAGCACGGCAAAGTTCAGGCCGATGGCGTCGTCCAGCAGCAGGGTTTCACCGGCTTCGGTGGTCACGCGCGGCTGGATGAACATGCGGCCCACGGGCGAGGGCTGGGGTGCTTCCAGCCCGTTGAGCACGCGGCCAATGAAGGATTCTTTTTTCTCGGCCATCAGGCCCAGCAGGCGGCCCATAGGGGTGTCGCCCGAGCGGCGCAGCAGGCCACCCATCAGCGGGCGCGATTCGCTGCGCTCGGGCGGCACGACGATGCCACGCTCGTAGCGGGGCATGGGCTTGAAGCGCATCTCGGCAAAGTACTGCTTGACCGGGGGCACGGCGTTGAGCGCCAGCATCAGCTTGTCGCGCACCTGGCCGACCAGCGGGTTCTCGGGGGCGAAGATGTCACCGGCCACTTCCGACAGGTGGATCATGGAGCGGGCGTGGTCGCGGCGCTCTTGGCCGTAGCTGTCGAGCATGGCTTCGCCGCACTTGCCTTGCACCACCATGGCCAGCTTCCAGGCCAGGTTGCAGGCATCGCGCATACCGCTGTTGTAGCCCTGGCCTTGCCACACCGGCATGATGTGCGCGGCATCGCCGGCCAGCAGCACGCGGTTGACGCGGAAGGTGGCGGCCAGGCGGGCGTTGTGGGTGTACACACGCTTGCGGATGTAATCGACCTTGTCCGGATCGGGCACCACCTTGCGCATGAGCTTAGCCATGTTCTCGGGCTTGGACAGTTCTTCTTCCGTCTCGCCCGGCATCACCATGAACTCAAAGCGGCGGATGCCGTGGGGCAGTGCAGCCGAGACGTAAGGGCGCTCGGGGTCGCAGCACATGTCGATGTGCGGTGTGCCCAGCGGGTCGTTGCGCACGTCCACCACGATCCATTGGTTGGCTTTGGTGCGGCCTTCGTAGGCCACGCCCAGCGTGCGCCGGATGATGCTGTTGCCCCCGTCGCAGGCGGCCACATAGCGGGCGCGCACGGTACGGGTCTGGCCTTTGCCGCTTTCCAGTTGCAGCGTCACGCCGTCGGCATCCTGGGTGATGCCGGTCACGCCGTGGTCAAACAAGGTGTCGACATGGGCAAAGCGCTTGAGGCCCTGGTAGAGGATGTTGTCCACCTGCGGCTGGATGAAGGCGTTGCGCCGCGACCAGCCGAACTCGTCGGTGCGCGGCTCAATCGATGCAAAGCACTGGCCGTCGGCGGTAAAAAAGCGCATCCAGTGGTCGGGCGTGATGTGCGCTGCCACCTCGTCGGCCAGCCCGGCAGTCTGGATGGTGCGCAGGGCCTCGTCGTCAATGCCGATGGCGCGGGGGTAGTCAATGATCTCTTCGAGCTTTTCAATCACCAGCGTTTTGACGCCAGCTACGCCCAGGGTGTTGGCAATGGTCAGCCCGACCGGGCCTGCACCGACGATCACGATGTCGGCATCAAAGTCCGCCGTGGCGGCCTTGGGAGAGGTGTTGGTGTCCATGGGTGTAGCTTTGGAGTGATTGCGACGGGGGGTGAAAAATGAATTTTGTTTGCGTTAGATCAAGCGGTAAACTGAGTGCATCCAGTGCACATAAAGCTCAGGGAAATCCCTTACTCTGCCGTTGAACCTCACTTGCACCGAGCGCCCCGTGCCCACACGCCCCCCACCACCGCCCTCTTTGCTGTCTGCCGCATCGGCTGCCCCGCCTTACAAGGACGTGCGCAGCCTGGCCCGGGGCCTGGACGTGCTCAAGGCCCTCAACCGGGCGCCGGGCGGTCAGGCCAGCACCACCGATCTGGCCAAGGCCTGTGGCGTACACCGCACCACCGTCAAGCGCCTGCTGGAGACGCTGCGCGCTGAGGGCTTTGTGCGCCATGGCGAGCGCGATGGCCAGTACTACCTGACGTTTGAAGTGCGCCGCCTCAGTGAAGGCTTTGAAGACGATGCCTGGATTGACCAGGTGGCCGCCCCGTTGATGAAGGCGTCTGTGCGCGAACTGCTGTGGCCCTGTGACCTGGGTACGCTGGAGTCGGGCTTCATGGTGGTGCGCGAGTCCACCCACCGCTGGAGCCTGCTGTCACAGCACCGCGCCATGATTGGAGAAAAAATGCCGCTGTTGGTCACGGCCCTGGGGCGCGCCTATCTGGCCGCTTGCTCGGATGCCGAGCGTCAAGCCCTGATCGCTTTGCTGGCGCAGCGCAACGACTGGCTGGGCGAGATGGCCCGTGACCAGTGCGCGGTACAGCGCCTGGTGGATGAAACCCGTGCGCGCGGCTACGCCACCAACGAGGGCGAATGGATACGCGAGGCCGAGTTTGCCGCTGTGGCCGTGCCGGTGTATTGCGCCAAGCGCTTGTTGGCGGTGCTGAATATGGTGTTTCCCAAAGCCGCAGTCGCGCCCCATGAACTGCAGGAGCGCTACGTTCCTGCCTTGCAGCGGCTGGCTGCTTCTATCGGCAGTGGCAGCCGATCCTGGCTGGAGTAGGGCCCGTGCCCCGCACCTGGTTGATCACCCCCTTTAATGGCCCCCCATGAAACGCACTGACTTTGTCGAAGACTCCGAAGACACCCCCTACACCCTGCAAGAGCGCGCTGCGGCCGCTTCGCGCAGTACCTGGGTCAGTGTGTGGGTCAACGTGGTGTTGTCCACCTTGCAGATTGTGGTGGGCGTGCTGTCCAAGTCGCAGGGGCTGATTGCCGACGGCATCCATTCGCTGTCGGATCTGGTGGCCGATTTTGTCGTGCTGCTGGCCAACCGGCACAGCCAGAAAGACGCTGATGCCAACCACCCCTACGGCCACCAGCGCTTTGAAACCGCTGCCTCGCTGGTGCTGGGCCTCCTGCTGCTGGCGGTGGGTGTGGGCATGGTGTGGTCGGCGGTGCTCAAGCTTGAAAACCCCGCCAGCGTGGCCCAGGTGCATGCCGTGGCCCTGTGGGTGGCGGGCGCGGCGCTGGTGGGCAAAGAGCTGCTGTTTCGCTACATGCTGGCGGTGGCCAAGCGCGTCAAGTCCAGCATGCTGGTGGCCAATGCCTGGCACGCGCGATCGGATGCGGCCTCGTCGCTGGTGGTGGGGATTGGCATTGCGGGCAACTTGGCGGGTTACCCCATCCTCGACCCGATTGCGGCGCTGATCGTCGGCTTCATGGTCGCCAAAATGGGCTGGACGTTTGGCTGGGATGCCCTGCATGACCTGATGGACCGCGCCGTCGATGCGCAAGAGGTGCAGGCCATTTGCCAGACGCTGCGCGACACCCCCGGCGTCAGTGATGTCCACGACGTGCGCACGCGCAAGATGGGCGACATGATCGTGGTCGATGCCCACATCGAAGTGGACGCCAGCCTGAGCGTCGAAGCGGGCCACGACATTGCCGTGGTGGCCCGCCAGCGCGTGATGCAGCGCCACCGTGTGCTCAACCTGATGACCCACGTAGACCCCTGGCGCCGCCCTGACCTGGACCACGCGCCGGTGCCGGTGCGCGACAGCGCTGCGCCGCCGGTGTAGTGCCCCGCGCTAGCGCCGTACCAGCCCCAGGTGCTGGCCCAGCAGGCGCACCAGCTCCAGCCATGCCAGGCACAGTGCCAGCAGCGCTGCCACGGTGACCATGCCCACCGTGCCGGGCAGTGCCAGCCCCATCAACCCGCGCAGCCAGGGCAGACCGGTGACTGCCGCCAGCATCAACAGCATGGCCGCCGTGATCCGCCACAGCCAGGGCGTGGGCGAGCGCACCGACCACAGGGCGGGCCGCGCCACGTTGCGCTGCGCCAGAATCAGCAGCATCACGCTGAGCACCAGCGTGATAAACACCACGCCCCGGCTTTGTGCTGCACTGGCCCCTTGGGCATTGAACCAGGCATGGCCCCACAGCAGCAGCACTGCAATGCCCAGGCCCTGCACCACGGCATAGCCCAGGGCCGCCAGGGCAAAGGGCGAATCGCCGACCGCGCGCGGCGCACGCTCCATCAGGCCCGGGGCCTCGGGCTCGGCCTCCAGCACCACCGCGCAGGTCGGGTCTATCAGCAATTGCAGCAGCACGATGTGTACTGGCAGCAGCAGCGCTGGCCATTGCAAGAGCGTGGGGATCAGTGCCAGCGCAATGATCGGAAGGTGAACCGCGAAGGTAAAGCGGATGGCTTTGCGCAGGTTGTCGTCAATGCGCCTGCCCTGGCGGATGGCGGCCACGATGCGGGCAAAGCTGTCGTCCAGCAGCACCAGGGCGGCGGCCTCGCGGGCCACGTCGGTGCCGCGCTCGCCCATGGCGATGCCCACATCGGCGGCCTTGAGCGCGGGGGCATCGTTGACACCATCGCCTGTCATGGCTACCACCTCGCCGCTGGCACGCAGCAGTTGCACCAGACGCAGCTTGTGCGCGGGTGTCAGGCGCGCGCACAAGTCCACATGGCGCAGGCGCGCGGTCAGGGCGGCATCGTCCAGCGCTTCGAGTTCAGCGCCGGTCAGCACCTCGGGGCGCGCCGACAGGCCCACCTGCTGCGCAATCGCGCGGGCCGTGGCCGGGTGGTCGCCAGTCATCATGACCACACGCACACCTGCGCGGCGGCATTGCGCCAGGGCGGCAGGCACTTCGGGGCGTGGTGGGTCGGCCAGTGCCAGCAGGCCCAGAAATTCAAAGTCGAAGTCGTGCTGGCTTTGCGGCCAGGGCGGGCTTTGGTCGGGCGCCAGGGCCGGGCCCCTCCAGCGCCCGCGCGCCACGCCCAGCACGCGCAGACCCCGCTCGGCCATGGACTCGACCTGGCGGCGGATGGTTTCGCGCTGCGCAGCGCCGAGGTGGCACAGGTCGGCCACAGCCTCGGGGGCGCCCTTGGTGGCCAGCAGGTGTGTGTCGGGTTCGTCGCTGGCAAACACGCGCGTCATGGCCAGGATGTCGCCCGAGAGCGCGTATTCAAACTCCGACTCGTACCCGTCGTGGACATGTTCGGTGCCCGCCAGCCATTGGTGGCCAAAGTGCTGGATGGCTTTTTCCATCGGGTCGAACGGGTCGCCCGGCGTGGCCAGCATGGCAAATTCGGTCAGCAGGTGGAAGGTTTCGGGCAGGTGGGCGTCCTCTGGCGTAAAGCGTGCGTTGGCCGTGGCCAGCTCTGCCACGGCCATGCGGTTCATGGTGAGCGTGCCCGTTTTGTCCACCGCCAGCACGGTGATGGCGCCCAGCGTTTCTACTGCCGTGACGCGCCGCGTCAGCACCTTTTGCTGCGAAATCCGCCACGCGCCCAGCGCCAGAAACACCGTGAGAATCACCGGGATTTCTTCGGGCAGGATGGCCATGGCCAGCGCAATGCCAGACAGCAGGCTGTCGAGCAGCGCCCCGCCGTTCCACCACCAGCCCAGCACCACCTGCGCACTGGCCAGCACCACCGCGATGGCGCCCAGCCGACGCACCAGCGTGCGCGAACCTTGTTGCAGCGCCGAGGCGGGCTCGGCAGTGGTCGCCAGATCGGCACCCAGGCGGCCCACTGCGGTATGGCTGGCGGTGGCGCACACCCGCGCCAGCCCCACGCCACGCGTGACCACGGTGCTGGCAAATAAGGCCCCCACGCTGGCCACGGTGTGTGCTGCGCTGCCCCCTGAGGGGGCTGGCTTGGATTGGGGCGGTGCGGTGCTGGCGGCAGCAGCGGCAGCGGTTGCCTGATCGGCCTGCGCTGCGGGCAGTTTGGTAACGGGCACGGCCTCGCCGGTGAGCAGCGACTCGTCCACTTCCAGCTGGCCCTGGATCAACTGCGCATCGGCGGCGATGCGGTCGCCCTCGTGCAGTATCAGCAGGTCGCCGCGCACCACATCCTGCCCGGCAATGCGTTGCTCCTGGCCATCGCGCATGACCAGGGCGCGCGGTGCCGACAGGTCGCGCAGGGATTCGAGTGCACGCTGCGTCTTGTGCTCTTGCGCCAGCGTGATGCCGATCACCACGAAGACAAAACTGAGCAAGAACAGCGCCTCGCCCCGGTCGCCCAGCGCCAGGTAGATGCCGCCCGCCGCCAGCAGCATCAGCAGCATGGGCTCAGTGAGCACGTCCCACAACAAGGCCGCCGCAGAGCGCGGGGCACTGCCGGGCAGCGCATTGGGGCCATCGATGGCCAGGCGGCGCGCTGCTTCGGCGCTGCCCAGGCCCTGGTGGGCATCGGCTGTCGTATCCGCCACGGGGGTGGTCACAGGGGCGGTGGACGGGCGCGTATCGTGGGGTGGCATACCGGGCTTTCTTCCAGCGTGGGGGTGCTGCTCTCCGGAATTTAAGCCAAATATGAGTTCAAGCCTTACGTGATGTGCGCAAGCAGCTATTTATTTGATAGCAAAAATTGGTTGGCACCCTGACCAGCGCAGCGTTTGCCTGCCCCAGTTCTGCTGGCACGCGCTTGGTGTGGGGGTGGGGCGATGATAGCCGTGTGCGAAATCGCTTCGCAAAAGGAAAAACCCCTTGCAAGTCAATGAATTGCAAGGGGTTTTGTTTTGGCGGGAGGGCGGGAGTCGAATTCACCAATGAAAACGCCTTGGAAAATGCAATTTGTTCCCCGATTTGTTCCCCGGTTTCGCGTTTGTTCCCCGGTTTTGGGATTCGTGTTCCTCCATGTTTCTATGCTACTTTTTTTGTAGCTTGATTTTGTTGGGCTGTCGCCCCTTTGCAACAGCGACCACGAAGCGCTCTAGCCACGGCGGCAGGCTGGCGCTGGTCGAAGTGGTGGGCGCCATGCCGTGTGCGTTCGCGGTGAAGTCCAAGGGGGTGGCGTTTTGCCGCATGCACCCCGTCAACCTGGGCGATGGGTCAGATTTGAAATCCAGCCCCTTGCCATCGAGGGCTGAAAGTTCAGCCGTGGTGCCAGCATTTGCCAGCAGCACGGTGAATGGGCAGTGGTCGGTATCGATGGCTCAGTTTTGAGCCATCGTCTTTTGATGCCGGGAAATCCGGCCTCAAGGCCGTGGCGCACGGCAGGCGGTGAAGTTCAAAGGGCGCGGCGTTTTAGCACCCCCTTCGGCCTGGGCAGGCGCACCCACTGGGATTTCAAATCTGGTTGGGCCTCGCGCGCGCGTACTGTTCGGAAAACTCGGGGGTGCGCAGTGAGCAGCAATGCCCGCTTGAACCATAACATTTGATAACAGGCGGTGGCAACCATTGGCAACTTCGTGCAGCCCTCGCGCGCACGCGCGTATTGTTCGGAAAACTCGGGGCTGCGCGGCTTGCTCGGTGTTCGCCCAAACTGGATGCCCACCATAGCGGGGCCACCCAAAGCGGGAAAGTCCCGGTTTGCCCCCAACGGGCGAAGCGGGGATCCAGTCACGGCCTGCCAGGCACAGCCACCAGCGTGGCCCGCCGAAATAACCGGCTCAGTTTTGAGCCGGTATTGCTGCACACACTGGGCGCATAGCCAGCGCGGTCCAGCCCCCGCAAACGCCCGATTTCTTGTTTACCCCGCTGTTTACCAGCACCTTGTTTACGCGCTAACCACGGCGCTAACCTGCCAGCGCTAACCTGCGCCAGCACCCCCGATTCCGTGCGTACCAGACCGCGTACCGCATCCTTGCGCACCGTCCCGAAGGTAAGGTTTTGACAGGCTCCCGTGGAAACCCCCTTCCTGTAAACCTGCGGTTGGAAACTGAAGTTTTCTGAAGTTCAAAAAGTACGCTTTCGCTGTTACAGCGGGCGTTACAGCCTCCATCAAAGTGCGGTTTCGCCGTCAACCGGCCCGTCAACCAGGGCCGTCAACCCGTCCAGAAAAGTGCGCTTTCGTTGGTAACCGGCCTGGTAACCATGCGCTGGTAACCATCCAGCAAATGCCTGATTCCTTGGATACCAGCGTGGATACCGCCGCTGGAATGTAGAGTTTTGTTGGGTTCTGCCATGGTCATCGCAGCAGGGCATGGTGCAGGGCCAATCCCACAGCCTGCGGGAACTGGATGCCCGCCACTGGCGGATGTTGGGCCGCGCGCCCAAAGCAAAAACCCGGCACGTTGGCCGGGTCGGTGATGGTCAGATTTGAAATCTGGCCAAGATTGCTGGGCCACCACGGCGGCGCACGGTCACAGCGGCGGCAATCTGTACTGAATTGGTTTGGTGCTGCTCAGATGGCTGCATGGGTTGAGCATCCAGTCGAGTAAACGAGATACGACCCCTTAAATCCAAGGAGCCGCAAGAAATACTCTCGAACCAAGTCTTGAATTTGGTCATAGACCGCTCGCTGGTCATGATGTGAAAGTGCGGACAATCCAGTGTGAACCACGTCATTGCGCAATGAAATGATTGAGCTTATGTCCGGCGTCATGCCGACCTCTTTGAACATCTTTGTCAGCAGCTCACGGAACTTCCAAGTTTCGGCTTTGCGCTCCGGTTTCTTTCTGAAGTATCCATCAATGAATGGCAAGCCCTCATTGGCGGCGTAGTGGTGCTTCAGATTCTCAAGTAAGACGGAAGCGAAGATGGATCGACATTCAGTCGGAAGGCCCAATGCGTCAGCTTGAAGCATGTAGTCAAAGGCAACGGCAAGCTTTCGACGGTGCTCCAGCAAAGCGAATGCTGGATAAGTCTGATCAACGAATTCTCTGACCTTCGCACCAAGTTGGATTTGAATGGTTGATCGATTTGATCGCGTAACCCCGACAACTGCTTTGCGTGTACTGTTTTTTCCATCTGGGTAGTCGTGCCCATAGCAGACCACCTTAGACATACAAGCAAGCGACAACAGCCAGCAGATACGGTCTATTATTGCCAATACCAACTCCACGTCAGCATTCTCAACGTTCGGGACAAGAATCTCAGTGGTCGCTGAAAAACTGCCTTCGAAATAAGAGCGTGGCTTCTGAATGGCATCAGCCTTTTGCGTAAGAACGAACACACGATTTTCACAGGTGAATTGCACCGTGTCGCAAATGGACTTCTCTCCATGCCTGGTTATCGACTCGCCCCCAATCAAACAGTTAGCGATATACGCTCTGAGATTAGCCATGGTCGTCTCTTTAGGGTTATGAAACCCTAGTATGGCAGTAAACCTGATGTCTCTCGGAAATGCCGCTTTGTTCACATAAATGAGAACAATTGGCTCCAACGCAACCCGCAACCCCGGGTTGCACAGTCCTACCCCACCAGGTTCTCCAGCACGGCATCCGTGTCGTTGCGGTCGAACATCTCGTGTGCGGCCATGTAGCGCAGCACGGCCTTGGCCTCGTCGCGGGTCTTGGGCCGGATGCTGGCCAGGCAGTGGGCCTCGATGTAGTGGCGCCGGGCACTGACCTCGGGCAGGTCGTCCCCTGCGTTGTCCCAGCCGTTGCGCAGGTGGTAGAGCGCATCCCAGAATTCCAGCTCGTGCAGGCAGTCGGCCAGAGTGTGCGGGGCCATGTCCTGGTGGTGGTCAAACGCGGCATTGGCCTGGGCCTGGTCGTACTCGCGCCAGCCCTTGGTGACCACCGGCACCAGCGCCAGCGCATCCACGCAAAACCGCTCGGGCGCAGTCTCGGCAAACACCGCCTGCTCACTGCCAAACCGGGCCAGTGCCTCGCGCTTGCGGGCCTGCTTATCCAGTGTGCGCTCGGCCAGCCCCTTGAGGTCGGCAAAGCCGATGCTGCCGAACACGGCGCGCATGGTGTTGCCGCCACTCTCGCGCATGAGGAAGTCCCCGTAGCGTTTTTCCAGCTCTTTGACCGGGGTCTTGATGCGCTCGGCGGCCTGCATGGCCTTGGCAATCAGGGCGCCATCCCCCGTCTGCACGACCTGGCGCAGCCACAGCACAGCATCCAAGTCCTTGTTCCCCGTGACGGCCACGGGCTGGGGCGGTGCAACCGGGGGTTGCAGTGCGGTGCAGGCGCTGGCCACAGGCTCGGGCAGCCGGAAGAACGCCCGCAGCGTGGTGTTGTCGCGCGTGATGCCTGCACGGCTGCTGATGGCCTTGACCGTGCCCAAGGGGATGTTCAGGGCCTGGGCCACGGCGCGGGCCGATTGCGTGCGGCGCAGCGCCAGCACCTGGGCGCGCAGCGGGGGCGGTGTGGTGGTGGTCATGCTGGGCACCTCACTGCAAACGGTGAACACGGGCCGGATCGATGGCCGGCATGGACACGCCTGCGGCCTCCAGCTCGGCCAGCATCGCATCCATGTGCGCCTGGGCTTCTTCCAAGGTCATGCCCAACTGGGCGGCCACGGCCTCCAGGCTGACCACGGGCTGGCCGTCCTCCGTGTAACCGTCAGGCTTGGGCAGCAGGCCCGTGCTCTCGGCCATCCGGGTGATCTCGTCCCGCAAGGTGCGCGGCGCCAGCGCCATTGCCCGCTGCATGGCGCGCTTGGCCTGGGGGTGCTCGTGCCCCAGCGCTTCTACGGTGCGCGTGAGTTCGTCCACGGCGGCCAGGAACTCGGGCGATGCGTCGGCCAGGTGGTGGGTGCGGGGTTGGGTGTCGGTCATGGTGTTCTTTCAGGTGGTGGCCAGCGCGGCCAGGTAGGTGTCGTGCAGGTGCTGGCCGGTGGCGCAGCGGTCGGCGTGGCCGGTGGCAGCGGCCTTGCAGGCGGGGCACTGCCCCCAGTGCGCCAGGTAAGCAGCGTCTGCCGCGCGCCAGGGCTGCGCCACGTCCAGCCAGGTGGGCGACATTTGCTTGACTGGTGGCGTAGCTGGCGCAGGGCGAGGCGGTGCCGGTGGCAGTTGCGCTTCAGGTTTCTTCAGGTTTTGTGCAGGATCGTTGGCAGCTTCGGCCAGCAGACCCAGCAGCCCATCACGGTGCTGGCGCAGCAACGGGGCCTGCTCCGGTGCCCGTGGCTGGCGCTGCCTGAGAAAGGGGGCTGTCATGGCGCCACGGCCTTTCTGGCGGCCTGCGCGGCGCGCTGCATAGCCAACTGCATCACCTGCTCTGGGGCGCGCTGGTGCTCGGCCAGCAGCAGCCCGGTGAACAAGCGCTTGGGCTTGATGGCCAGGCGCTGGTAGCCACCTTCGCGCTGGGGTGCTGCTGCCGCTTCTGGGCGCACCACAGCATCCAGCCCGGGCAGCCCGGTGAACAAGCGTTCTGGGTTGGGGCGCAGGCGCAGGTAGCTGCCCTGGTCAGCCACGCCCCCATCGTGTTTGCCGTGCAGCGTGCTGGCCGTTTTTTGCTGTGCGCTGGTTGCAGCAGCTACTTCCCCTTGGTCGTCTGTAGATGGTATTTCTAGAAGGTCACCGTCTGGCGGTGTAGAGAAATAGCAAAAAACCCCCTTGATAGCACCGTCTGGCGGTGCAGTGGCAGCGCTCTCTACACCGTCTGGCGGTGCTATAAAACGAGGTTTTGCACCGTCTGGCGGTGTAAGCACGTAACCATGTGTTACTTGATTTGGTGGTTTTTTCACGGTCTTTTTGGGCTGGGTGGTGGTCGGTAAAGGAGCCGTTTTGGTGCGGTAGGCACCGCGCTGAAAGCTGCTGCGGGCTCCCGGGTCAAAGCCGTCGATGTGATCCAGCGTGGCCCATGTGACGGCGTACAAGCTGGCCTTATTCGGTCGGTGGCCCTTGACGGTTTCAAAGATGAACCCGGCATCGATCAGCTCCTTCTTGGCGCGGGTGATGACGGCATTGCTCGTCCAGCCGCGTTTGGCAAGGTAGGTGCCCGATGCCAGCAGCATCCCGTTGTTGTCGCGCACGTACTGCCTGGCAAACTCCATCAGCAGGCCCCTGGCCGGGTGGCTCAGGGCCTGGTAGGCGGGCGAATCCAGCACCACCCACGGCATGGCCACAAAGCCCCCAGCGTCACGGCTGGCAGCGGCGGCTTTCCACTTCTTCTTGCTGCTCATCTCACTCCCCCTTGCAGGCGCACTTGCATCAACAGTTGGCGCAGCGCCAGCACCCCGGCGCGCTGGTGCAGGTCGTTGGCGTCCTCGCCCTCGATGGGGCTCATGCACCACGGCAGGCCCGTCTGCTCGGCGGCTGCCTGGCCGGTGCCGCTCTTGTCGTGGTCAGCAAACACGCAGGCGCGGCCCTTCATGGCCTGGGCCACCTGCACCAGGTTGTGAGCGCTGAACGCCACCAGCACGGCGGCCTGCATGCCCATGCCGCGCAGCGCCTCCAGCACCGATAGGCCGGTGGCGTAGCCCTCCACCAGCACCGTCTCCGGCGCGCGGGCTGGCCCCATGCGGAAAACTGCGCCAGCGGCCTTCATGCCGTAGGGCTGCATCTTCTTTTCGTGCTTGCGCTCGGCCTCCAGCCAGCGAATGGCCTGCACGCCTTGCAGCGCGTTGGTCTGGTTGTGTCGCATGGGGATGAGCAAGGCGCCGTCCGGGGCAATCAGCCCCTGGGCCAGTGGGAAACCTTTGATGTGCAGATAGCTGTGCTCGCCGGGCGTGGCCGCTTGCAGCATGGTTTGGGCCTGCTGGGCGGCGCGCTGGTAGCCCTGCTCCTGCTGGATGCGCTGGGCCTGGCGCTTGGCCCGCCAGGTGTCCTTCTCGGCCTGCGTCCAAGGCTGGGCGCTGGGGTCGTTGAACCACTGCACCTGGGCCTGGTCTGACCAGTTGAACACCCAGCCGCGCTGGCCGTCCCAGAAGTAAGCGCCATTGCTGGAGCGTGGCTTCTCGGTCGTGCCGCAGCGTTTGATCTTCTCGCCGGGGTACAGGCGCGCCGGGTCGATCTCCAGCCCGTGGGCGCGGGCAAACTGGATGAAGCTGCTCATGCTCTGGCCCTCGCCTTGGCACGGCTGATGTTGCGTGCCTTGATCTTGCTGGCCACGGCAGGCGACACCGGCACATCGGGCGTGCTGCTGAGATGCCACGCTTCGGGCGGCCAGTGGCCCACCATGTCCTTGAACAAGTAGCACGCGCGCCAGTGCTGTTTGTCCGGGGCACTGTTGGCGCGGGCGTAGGCGCAGACTTGCCCCCACAGGTGCGCTGGGCTGTCGGCCAGCACCTTGCGGTTCTTGCCCTTGCCAATGGCAATCTCCACCATCTGGCCAGACTCTGCGGCCTCGCGCTCAGGGGCTGGTTTCTCGAAACCGCAGGCCATGCAGTGCTTGCGGAAAGGCTGGTGGCCACAGCTCGGGCAGCCCTTGGCCTCATATTCCTCGGGTTCCTTGCGCGGTGTCTTGTCCAGCTTCTGGCCTGCGTCCAGCGATTCGATGCCCTCATGGAACACCTGCTCAAAGTCTTCGGCAAAACGCAGGATGTTGCCGCTGTGGTCGAGCAAGATGCAGTCGGTTTTGCCCGTGGCGGGGCTGGAGCGCAGGCCCCGGCCCCACATCTGGATGGCAGTCGAGAGGCTTTTGCGCAGCGGTCGGCAGTCCACCACGCAGCCCACGTCCGGCACGTCAAAGCCCTTGGCCAGCGCCTCCACGCTGATGAGCACGCGCAAGCTCGCATCCGGCTTGGAGAACTCGCGCACCAGCACTTCACGTTCGCTGGCGCTGGTTTCGCTGGTGAACACGGCTGCCATCACCCCAGCCTCAGTGAACTGGCGGCACAGTTCCTTGCAGTGGGCAATGCTGCCGCCGAACACGATGGTTTTGCGGCCCTCGCTGTGCTGCATCCATTCGGC
>NZ_SLXH01000009.1 GCF_004341365.1 Simplicispira metamorpha
TTCTGTGTTACAGTAGAGGGCTTCGCTACCCGGTGCTTTGGTTTTTCCGGTGTTGTTTGGGTGGCGAAGGTGGTTGAAAAAGTTTTCTGGGTTTTGTGTTTAGTTGCTGAAAAGCGGTGTAGAATACAAGGCTTCGCTAGATAAGATTGCTGCTTGCAGTGTTCTGTTTGGTGAGAATGCTGAGAAGTTTAAATAACCCTCAGTGTTGACAGGAAATAAAAAGACCTGTTATAATTCAAGGCTTCGCTGATCGCAGCGACCTTAGTGGAATAAGAGTTAAATCTGTTCTGTTGGTACTTTAAAAATATACAGCCGATAAGCGTGGGCGTTTGGACGTGGATTGCCAAGTTCTTTGGAACTAGTGCTTGCACTACAAACGCTCATGGAGAAGTGAAGTTCACTTCGATTTCTTTATGAGTTAACTCGGAAGAGTATAAATTTAACAAGATCGAACTGTAGAGTTTGATCCTGGCTCAGATTGAACGCTGGCGGCATGCCTTACACATGCAAGTCGAACGGTAACAGGTCTTCGGATGCTGACGAGTGGCGAACGGGTGAGTAATACATCGGAACGTGCCCGATCGTGGGGGATAACGCAGCGAAAGCTGTGCTAATACCGCATACGATCTACGGATGAAAGCGGGGGATCGCAAGACCTCGCGCGGACGGAGCGGCCGATGGCAGATTAGGTAGTTGGTGGGATAAAAGCTTACCAAGCCGACGATCTGTAGCTGGTCTGAGAGGACGACCAGCCACACTGGGACTGAGACACGGCCCAGACTCCTACGGGAGGCAGCAGTGGGGAATTTTGGACAATGGGCGAAAGCCTGATCCAGCAATGCCGCGTGCAGGATGAAGGCCTTCGGGTTGTAAACTGCTTTTGTACGGAACGAAAAGACTCTGGTTAATACCTGGGGTTCATGACGGTACCGTAAGAATAAGCACCGGCTAACTACGTGCCAGCAGCCGCGGTAATACGTAGGGTGCAAGCGTTAATCGGAATTACTGGGCGTAAAGCGTGCGCAGGCGGTGATGTAAGACAGATGTGAAATCCCCGGGCTCAACCTGGGAACTGCATTAGTGACTGCATCGCTGGAGTGCGGCAGAGGGGGATGGAATTCCGCGTGTAGCAGTGAAATGCGTAGATATGCGGAGGAACACCGATGGCGAAGGCAATCCCCTGGGCCTGCACTGACGCTCATGCACGAAAGCGTGGGGAGCAAACAGGATTAGATACCCTGGTAGTCCACGCCCTAAACTATGTCAACTGGTTGTTGGGAATTCACTTTCTCAGTAACGAAGCTAACGCGTGAAGTTGACCGCCTGGGGAGTACGGCCGCAAGGTTAAAACTCAAAGGAATTGACGGGGACCCGCACAAGCGGTGGATGATGTGGTTTAATTCGATGCAACGCGAAAAACCTTACCCACCTTTGACATGTACGGAAGATCGCAGAGACGCGATTGTGCTCGAAAGAGAGCCGTAACACAGGTGCTGCATGGCTGTCGTCAGCTCGTGTCGTGAGATGTTGGGTTAAGTCCCGCAACGAGCGCAACCCTTGCCATTAGTTGCTACATTTAGTTGAGCACTCTAATGGGACTGCCGGTGACAAACCGGAGGAAGGTGGGGATGACGTCAAGTCCTCATGGCCCTTATAGGTGGGGCTACACACGTCATACAATGGCTGGTACAAAGGGTTGCCAACCCGCGAGGGGGAGCTAATCCCATAAAGCCAGTCGTAGTCCGGATCGCAGTCTGCAACTCGACTGCGTGAAGTCGGAATCGCTAGTAATCGTGGATCAGAATGTCACGGTGAATACGTTCCCGGGTCTTGTACACACCGCCCGTCACACCATGGGAGCGGGTTCTGCCAGAAGTAGTTAGCCTAACCGCAAGGAGGGCGATTACCACGGCAGGGTTCGTGACTGGGGTGAAGTCGTAACAAGGTAGCCGTATCGGAAGGTGCGGCTGGATCACCTCCTTTCTGGAAAACTGCAATCTAGTTTGAACGCCCACACTTATCGGTTGTTGGAAGAAGTCGCTGTAAAGCAACTGCAAGATTAAAAATTCTTGTTGTTATTTGCAGAGACCCGCTTGGGTCTGTAGCTCAGTTGGTTAGAGCACTGTGTTGATAACGCAGGGGTCGTTGGTTCGAGACCAACCAGACCCACCAAGTGTTACAGGTCAAATTTCGACACGACAATGCGATTCCTGGGGGATTAGCTCAGCTGGGAGAGCACCTGCTTTGCAAGCAGGGGGTCGTCGGTTCGATCCCGTCATCCTCCACCAACCAAGTATTTGGTTTATACGTGATTCAACACCAAAGTGGCTTTGAAAAAGGCTACTTTGTTGTTGATCGATATTGTTCGATCAATCGGCTGTTCTTTAAAAATTCATAGAGTCGAATCAGAGTTGCTGATGGAAACTGCAAGGATAAAACCTGCAGACCGTGCCATCAGCAACATGAAATTTTTGATTGCGTCAAAACGAATATTCAAGCTTAGCTTGGAAATTCAAAAGTAATACGATGAAGGCCCGAAAGGGTTTAGTTGATTACGGCATAACGCGCAAGGTGAAAGACCTTGCAAGTCCTTGAAAGAAAATGGAGATGTTTCGCAAGAGACGTCAAAGTTATAGGGTCAAGTGACTAAGAGCATGTGGTGGATGCCTTGGCGATGATAGGCGACGAAAGACGTGATAGCCTGCGATAAGCTTCGGGGAGCTGGCAAATAAGCTTTGATCCGGAGATTTCTGAATGGGGAAACCCACCCTTAGGGGTATCGCACACTGAATACATAGGTGTACGAAGCGAACCGGGTGAACTGAAACATCTCAGTAGCTCGAGGAAAAGACATCAACCGAGATTCCGAAAGTAGTGGCGAGCGAAATCGGAGAAGCCTTGCAGTGATAGCACGACGGTTAGCAAAATGGGATGGAAAGCCCAGCCATAGCAGGTGATAGCCCTGTATGCGAAAACCGACGTGTGGTACTAGGCTGCAGAAAAGTAGGGCGGGGCACGAGAAACCTTGTCTGAATATGGGGGGACCATCCTCCAAGGCTAAATACTCATCATCGACCGATAGTGAACCAGTACCGTGAGGGAAAGGCGAAAAGAACCCCGGGAGGGGAGTGAAATAGATCCTGAAACCGCATGCTTACAAAAAGTAGGAGCCTCGAAAGGGGTGACTGCGTACCTTTTGTATAATGGGTCAGCGACTTACATTCAGTGGCAAGGTTAACCGAATAGGGAAGCCGTAGAGAAATCGAGTCCGAATAGGGCGAACATAGTCGCTGGGTGTAGACCCGAAACCAAGTGATCTATCCATGGCCAGGATGAAGGTGCCGTAACAGGTACTGGAGGTCCGAACCCACTAGTGTTGCAAAACTAGGGGATGAGCTGTGGATAGGGGCGAAAGGCTAAACAAACTTGGAAATAGCTGGTTCTCTCCGAAAACTATTTAGGTAGTGCCTCAAGTATTACCGTCGGGGGTAGAGCACTGTTTAGGCTAGGGGGTCATGGCGACTTACCAAACCTATGCAAACTCCGAATACCGACGAGTACAGCTTGGGAGACAGAGCACCGGGTGCTAACGTCCGGACTCAAGAGGGAAACAACCCAGACCGCCAGCTAAGGTCCCTAAAATTGGCTAAGTGGGAAACGAAGTGGGAAGGCTAAAACAGTCAGGATGTTGGCTTAGAAGCAGCCATCATTTAAAGAAAGCGTAATAGCTCACTGATCGAGTCGTCCTGCGCGGAAGATGTAACGGGGCTAAGCCAGTTACCGAAGCTGCGGATGTGCAATTTATTGCACGTGGTAGGAGAGCGTTCTGTAGGCCTGTGAAGGTGTCTGGTAACGGATGCTGGAGGTATCAGAAGTGCGAATGCTGACATGAGTAGCGTTAAAGGGGGTGAAAAGCCCCCTCGCCGTAAGCGCAAGGTTTTCTACGCAACGTTCATCGGCGTAGAGTGAGTCGGCCCCTAAGGCGAGGCAGAGATGCGTAGCTGATGGGAAACAGGTCAATATTCCTGTACCGATCAATAGTGCGATGTGGGGACGGAGAAGGTTAGCTCAGCCAACTGTTGGATATGTTGGTTCAAGCCTGTAGTCGTGCTCGGTAGGCAAATCCGCCGGGCTTAGATGAGGGGTGATAACGAGTCTGCTTGCAGACGAAGTGAGTGATACCCTGCTTCCAGGAAAAGCCACTAAGCTTCAGCTATTGACGACCGTACCGCAAACCGACACTGGTGCGCGAGATGAGTATTCTAAGGCGCTTGAGAGAACTCAGGAGAAGGAACTCGGCAAATTGATACCGTAACTTCGGGAGAAGGTATGCCCCAATTAGGTGAACCTGTACAAGGCAAGCCAAAAGGGGTTGCAAAAAATCGGTGGCTGCGACTGTTTAATAAAAACACAGCACTCTGCAAACACGAAAGTGGACGTATAGGGTGTGACGCCTGCCCGGTGCTGGAAGATTAAATGATGGGGTGCAAGCTCTTGATTGAAGTCCCAGTAAACGGCGGCCGTAACTATAACGGTCCTAAGGTAGCGAAATTCCTTGTCGGGTAAGTTCCGACCTGCACGAATGGCGTAACGATGGCCACACTGTCTCCTCCTGAGACTCAGCGAAGTTGAAATGTTTGTGATGATGCAATCTCCCCGCGGAAAGACGGAAAGACCCCATGAACCTTTACTGTAGCTTTGTATTGGACTTTGAACGGATCTGTGTAGGATAGGTGGGAGGCTTTGAAGTGTGGTCGCTAGATCACATGGAGCCAACGTTGAAATACCACCCTGGTGCGTTTGAGGTTCTAACCCAGGTCCCTTATCGGGATCGGGAACAGTGCATGGTAGGCAGTTTGACTGGGGCGGTCTCCTCCCAAAGCGTAACGGAGGAGTTCGAAGGTACGCTAGTTACGGTCGGACATCGTGACGATAGTGCAATGGCATAAGCGTGCTTAACTGCGAGACTGACAAGTCGAGCAGATGCGAAAGCAGGACATAGTGATCCGGTGGTTCTGTATGGAAGGGCCATCGCTCAACGGATAAAAGGTACTCTGGGGATAACAGGCTGATACCGCCCAAGAGTTCATATCGACGGCGGTGTTTGGCACCTCGATGTCGGCTCATCTCATCCTGGGGCTGTAGCCGGTCCCAAGGGTATGGCTGTTCGCCATTTAAAGAGGTACGTGAGCTGGGTTTAAAACGTCGTGAGACAGTTTGGTCCCTATCTTCCGTGGGCGCTGCAGATTTGAGGAAGCCTGCTCCTAGTACGAGAGGACCGGAGTGGACACACCTCTGGTGTACCTGTTGTCACGCCAGTGGCATCGCAGGGTAGCTAAGTGTGGAAGAGATAACCGCTGAAAGCATCTAAGCGGGAAACTCGTTTCAAGATGAGATCTGCCGGGGGCTTGACCCCCCTGAAGAGTCGTTCTAGACCAGGACGTTGATAGGCTGGGTGTGTAAGCGCAGTAATGCGTTCAGCTAACCAGTACTAATTGCTCGTGCGGCTTGACCCTATAACTTTGATCTCCAATGATCAAGGTCTGTTATGCCAATAGCGCAATCAAAAACAATCTGATTCCATACTCTATGAATTCGCTAGGCAGTCCAAAAAACTGCCCAGCAACAAGTTACGCCTGATGACCATAGCAAGTCGGTACCACTCCTTCCCATCCCGAACAGGACAGTGAAACGACTTCGCGCCGATGATAGTGCGGGTTCCCGTGTGAAAGTAGGTCATCGTCAGGCACCAATAGCCTCCAAACCCCCCCGTAACCTCACAAACAGGTCACGGGGGGGTTCGGTTTTGGGGGGGTAGAAAATATATAAAAAACTAGAAAGACAAAGTCTGAAGCTTGTCTCTTCTTCGTGGAGCCGTATATGCAACTACAAGATATTCTTTATTCTCAGGGATTCGGTACCCGTCGTGTTTGTGCTGGATTGGTACAACAAGGTTGGGTCGAGATTTACGATGTCGATGGGAATAATTTTCCTGTGGTTTGTACCAATTCAACGGCTGATTTCTCTCTTGAGGGTTTCAAATTTCGTGTTCAGGGGATAGATTGGGAATGCTTTTCTCAGGCTTATGTCGTGCTTCATAAACCTGCGGGAACAGAATGTTCCCAAAAGCCATCAACATATCCCAGTATTTACACTTTGCTGCCTTCTCCTTTAAGAAACCGACCAACCAAAAGTGCGATCCAAGGTGTACAAGCAGTGGGGCGATTGGATCAAGATACTACGGGTCTTTTGTTGCTCAGTGATGATGGTCAATTCATCCATCGAATGAGTTCTCCTAAAAAACATGTTCCCAAGGTTTATCAAGTCACTGCCAAGCACCCTGTGACATCTGTGCAGGTAGAGCAACTTTTGGCCGGTGTAGTGCTTGACGATGATCCAAAGCCTGTACGTGCAGCAGCTTGCGTTTTGACGGATGAATATCGCTTGGATTTGACACTGACTGAAGGTAAGTACCATCAAGTCAAGCGAATGCTTGCAGCAGTCGGTAACCGTGTTGAAGCATTGCACCGATCCCGGATTGGTGCGTTAGAGCTTCCTGCTGATCTCGCCCCTGGTCAGTGGCGTTGGTTGACTACAGAAGATCTACAAAAATTACAGGCCGTAGCCTGAAAAATAGAACGCTTTAGGCATTTCATGCAAGCCCACGGCTAAACTCGTTGCATGTTTTGAAAGCTGTTTGTGAAATTTCTGATGCACGGCATGCTCCGCATTGCGGTTGTGGGGAGCGTGGTTTTTGGTGGGGTCGCCTTTGCTGCGCAGCCGCCTGTGTTTGTGCTCAATTCACTGGATGCCAACGTCAGTGTGATTGATCCGTCGAGTTGGGTGGAAACATCGCGTATTCCTACAGGGAAAGAGCCACATCACCTCTACCTCACACCCGATGAAAAATCCCTCATTATTGCCAACGCTTTGGGGGACTCGCTGACTTTTGTGGATCCGCGCACAGCGCAGATTCAGCGCACGGTGCGTGGCATTATTGATCCTTATCATTTGCGCTTCACACCGGATATGAAGTGGCTGATCACCGCAGGCAACCGGCTGGACCATGTGGATTTTTATCGCTGGGATGGCAAGGAGCTGACGTTGGTGCGGCGGGTTGCCACGGGTCGCACACCCAGCCATTTATGGATCGATAGCGCCAGCCGCCGTGTTTATGCCACGATGCAGGATAGCAACGAGTTGGTAGCTATGGACATCGCAAGCCAAACCATTTTGTGGCGCATTCGCACAGGGGCGACTCCAGCGGATGTGTATGGCAATGGGGATGGGCGTCGACTTTTTGTCGGGCTGACGGGCAGTGATGGTGTGGAAGTTTTTGATATTTCTGCCCAAGTGCCACGCAGTCTCCAAATTATCAAGACGGGTGAGGGTGCCCATGCGTTTCGAGCCGCTGGTGATGGGCGGCATCTTTATGTCAGCAACCGCGTGGCCAATACCATCAGCAAGATTGACATGAAAGCCCTGGAAGTGACAGCGCAATACCCAGCCCCCGGTGGCCCCGATTGCATGGACGTCTCTGCGGATGGGCGTTGGATTTACCTGAGTTCACGCTGGGCACGGAAATTGACCGTGATCGATACACACACGCGCCAAGTGGTACGCCAAGTGAAAGTTGGAAAGTCGCCCCATGGTGTTTGGACGCTTAACCACGCGCCCCGTTAGAGCGGTGCTCCACATGATTTCAGGTGCCAGATGGCGGCTTTTTTATGCTTCTGTATTGATAGCTGTTGGCGCTTATCCAGCGGGCGTTAGAGCCCAATTTAGTTGTGAAAAACCGGTGTATCTCACGCTGGATACCGGGCATATGGGTATCGCGCATTTGGTGGCCCAGGTGCTGGCCCGTCAGCAGGTCGTTGTGACTTTTTTTGCTGCCAATGAGCCAACTCAGCAAGGCGACGGCAGCTTGGGCAGTTATTGGTCTGCTTGGTGGCGTGATCGTGCAGCAGAAGGCCATGCCTTTGCTTCGCACACCTGGAACCATACCTATTGGCGTGCTGATGCAGGCACACCAACGGCACCTGCATTCCGCGTGCGCCCTTCGGCTGGGCCCCGGGCGGGCCAGGAGTTCATTCTCAGCGCGGCGCAGTACTGTGATGAGATTACGCAATCTGCGCGCCGTTTGCAGGCATTGACGGGGCAGGTGCCTTTGCCGCTGTTTCGTGCGCCCGGCGGCAAAACGTCAGCACGGTTGCTTGCTGCGGCGCAAGCGTGCGGTTATGCCCATGTGGGATGGTCACCTGCCGGATTTTTGGGCGATGAGCTACCCAGTGAGCAGTTCAGCAACCAGGCATTGCTGCAAGAAGCCTTCAAAAACATTCGCAGCGGCGATATTTTGCTTGCCCACCTGGGCATTTGGTCGCGCAAAGACCCGTGGGCACCGGCGGTTCTGGAGCCGCTTATCGTGGGGCTGAAAGAGCGTGGGTTTTGCTTTCGCACGTTGCGCGAGCACCCCCGGTATGCTGGGTGGCAGGCAGGAAAATCCTGAATTCTTGGGGCAAGGACGACGCGATGGATTGGTTGGCAACAGGGTTTGATGCAGCGCAGCAATGGCTTTTTGAAGCCGTGGTGCAGCCGCTGCTGTTTGCCGGTGGCATGGCCAATTTTCTGGAGGATGGCTACCGTGCCACGGGGTGGCTGCTGGTCGGGCTGCTGCAATTGGTTGTCATCGTTGGCTTGCTGGTACCGCTACAGCGTTGGCGGCCTGTGGAAGCGATTACAGACCGCGGCGCGGTACGCACTGACATCATTTACACGCTGCTGCACCGGCTGGGGATATTCCGTGTGGGGCTGTTTTTGGCGTTGGATCCATTGTGGGACACGTTTTTTGGCGCGCTCAGCGTCGGCGGCATCACGACTTTCCAGCTCGACAGCATCTGGCCGGGTATTACTGATATTCCTTGGGTCAGTCTGCTGTTGTACCTGGCGGTTTTTGATCTGCTGGATTATTGGATTCACCGTGGTCAGCATCGCTTCGAATGGTGGTGGCGTCTGCATGCGTTGCACCATTCTCAGCGCCAGTTGACGGTATGGAGCGACAACCGTAACCATCTGCTGGACGATATTTTGCGTGACAGCATCATTGTGCTGGTAGCGCAGTTGATTGGTGTGGCACCTGGGCAGTTTGTTGCCATCGTGGCCCTGACGCAGTTGAGTGAGAGTTTCCAGCATGCCAACTTGCGGCTGTGGTTCGGCCCTGTGGGTGAGCGCTTGTGGATCAGCCCCCGGTTCCATCGACTGCACCATGCGTTGTATGCGGGCCATGCCTTGACTCCGAAAACCGTAGGGAGCAGCAATTTTGGCGTGCTCTTGCCATGGTGGGACATGCTGTTTGGTACCGCCAATTTTGAGCGGCGTTTTGACCCTACGGGGGTGTACGACCAGATAGAGCCGGGCCCTGATGGCCGAGTGCGTGATTACGGCCAGGGTTTTTGGGCGCAGCAGTGGCGCGGCTTATTGCGGTTGGCCGGGCGGGCGTAGCACCCCCCTGCATTCGTTGACAAAAGGTATGCTTGAACCCATGGCCCTTTTGCTGGATTCATTTTGGCGTGCGATGGCGTATTGTGTGCATCCACGCGTAATCATGCTGTCGCTGCTGCCCTTGCTGTTGATGGCCATTTTGGCTTTGGGGCTGGGTTATTTTTACTGGGATGCCGCAGTGCAATATGCGCAGGCATTGCTACAGGCGCCCGGTCTGATGAGTAGCTTTTGGAATTGGCTACAGCGCTTTGGCATTGCGGATGCCACATCTTTCGTTGCACCGCTGATAGTGGTCGCTTTCATCACCCCTCTGATCGTGCTGGTGGCATTGCTGGTGGTGGCTGTGTTGATGACGCCTGCCCTGGTTGCTTTGGTGGCCCAGCGCCGCTTTGCCACTCTGGAGCGCAAAAAAGGCGGCTCTTTGTTGTGGAGCTTGGGGTGGTCGCTGGGTTCAACTGCACTGGCATTGCTCGCCTTGGTGGTGTCGGTTCCTTTGTGGTTGATTCCGCCGTTGGTTCTGGTGCTCCCGCCGCTTATTTGGGGATGGCTTACCTACCGCGTAATGGCTTTTGATGCATTGGCAGAGCACGCCAGCTCTGCCGAGCGCAAAGCGCTGTTTTTGCGCCATCGCTGGAGTTTGCTTCTGATTGGGATTTTTTGTGGTTATTTGGGTGCTGCGCCAGCCATTGTGTGGGCTTCCGGTGTGGTTTTTGCGGCGGCGTTCTTTATCCTGATTCCGTTGGCTATCTGGATTTACACCCTGGTGTTTGCGTTTTCTTCTTTGTGGTTTGCACACTTCTGCCTTTCTGCACTGGCTTTGCTGCGTGCGGAAACCGACACCCGCGTCGTGATTGATCCCTCTGAGCGCACGCCAGATAGCGTACTTACCGACCACAATACACCCTCTGTTACCAATTTACCTCCACCTGAAAAAGCCGCGCCATGACGCAAAAATTTGGACTCATCATCGTTGGCGATGAAATCCTCTCTGGCAAACGCGTTGACAAGCACTTGCCCAAGTTCATTGAGCTTTTAGCTGCACGCGGTCTGGCGCTGTCTTACGCCGACTATGTGGGCGATGACCCTGAGCGCATTACTGCCACGTTGCAGCGTGCCTTCGCGTCGGGGGACATCATTTTCTCGACGGGTGGGATCGGTGCCACACCGGATGACCATACCCGCCAGTGCGCTGCACGGGCGTTGGGCGTGCAGCTGCAATTGCATCCCCAGGCTGAAGTGTTGATTCGTGAGCGCATGCAGGATATGGCGCGCGAGCAAGGAACGCCCTACGAACCTGAGCGTGCCGACAACGTGCATCGGTTGAATATGGGTGTTTTTCCAGTGGGGGCACACATCATTCCCAATCCTTACAACAAGATACCGGGCTTCAGTTGCAGCGCTGGTAGTGGCGGTGCCGTGCATTTTGTGCCCGGCTTTCCCGTCATGGCATGGCCGATGATCGAATGGGTGCTGGATCAGCAGTACCCGCACTTGTTCCACCGTGCGCCGCAGATAGAGCACTCCGTGCTGGTACTGGGTGGTATGGAAGCCACACTCACGCCGTTGATGGAGCGGATTGAACGTGAGCACGCACCTGTGCGGGTTTTCAGCTTACCCAGCGTCGATCACCCTGTGCACGGACGCCATATTGAATTGGGTGTCAAAGGCCCTGCGGCGGTGGTTCCTGCCGCATGGGTTGACTTGCGTGCAGGATTGCACTCTATTGGTGCAAAAGTAGGCCCCGAATTAGTGCGCAATCTTTGACGTGTCATTTTTCTCTTTTGTTGCACCTTTGTGGTGCATCTATCCGCAGCGTTAGGCGTGAACTTATGGTGCATCTCTCGCTGTGCAGTGTCCGCAGGGTTGGCATGTAATCTGCTTTTCACCCGGCATACTTCTTTTTCAACAAGCGTTTTTTCCAGGAGAACCTGATGGCCCAGACCGTTGCAGACGTGATGAAGATGGTGAAGGAAAACGAAATCAAGTTCGTGGACTTCCGTTTTACCGATACCCTTGGCAAACAGCACCACACCACGGTGCCGGTGTCGCATTTCGATGAAGACAAATTCTCGTCGGGCCATGCGTTTGACGGTTCGTCGATCGCTGGCTGGAAGGGCATCGAAGCGTCGGACATGCAGCTCATCCCCGACCCGAACTCTGCCAACATCGATCCCTTCTTTGAAGAGCCTACGCTGGTCTTGACCTGCGACGTGATTGAGCCCAGCGACGGCAAGGCCTATGACCGCGACCCACGTTCCATCGCCAAGCGTGCCGAGGCTTACCTCAAGGCATCCGGCCTGGGCGATACGGCTTTCTTCGGCCCTGAGCCCGAATTCTTCATCTTCGACGGCGTGCGCTGGACCAATGAACCCGGCCACGTGAGCTATGAAATCGAAGAGTACGAAGCCCCCTGGAATACGGGCAGCAAACTCGAAGGCGGCAACCGCGGTCACCGTCCCACCACCAAAGGCGGCTACTTTCCGGTGCCCCCAGTGGACAGCACGCACGACATGCGTGCCGAGATGGCCCTGATCCTCGAATCCCTGGGCATCCCGGTCGAAGTGTTCCACCACGAAGTGGCCGGCGCTGGTCAGAATGAAATCGGCACACGTTTCAGCACCCTGGTGGAGCGTGCCGACTGGACCATGTTGCAAAAGTACGTGATCCACAACGTGGCCAATGCCTACGGCAAGACCGCCACCTTCATGCCCAAGCCCTACGCAGGCGACAACGGCTCGGGCATGCACGTGCACCAGTCGGTCTGGAAGGACGGCAAAAACCTGTTCGCCGGTGACGGCTATGCCGGCTTGTCGGATTACGCCCTGTACTACATCGGCGGCATCATCAAGCATGCGCGTGCCCTGAACGCCATCACCAACCCTGGAACCAACAGCTACAAGCGCCTCGTGCCGCACTTCGAAGCCCCGGTGAAGCTGGCCTACTCGGCCAAGAACCGCTCGGCCTCGATCCGTATCCCCTACGTGTCCAACCCCAAGGGCCGCCGCGTCGAAGCGCGCTTCCCCGATCCACTGATGAACCCCTACCTGGGCTTTGCTGCCTTGCTGATGGCGGGTCTGGATGGCGTGGAAAACAAGATCCACCCCGGCGAAGCCGCCACCAAAGACCTCTACCACCTGCCGCCCGAGGAAGACAAGCTGGTGCCCACCGTGTGCCACAGCCTGGACCAAGCCCTCGAAGCACTGGACAAGGACCGCGCGTTCCTGACCAAGGGTGGTGTGTTCTCCGACAACATGATCGACGCCTACATTGAGCTGAAGATGTCTGAAGTGACGCGTTTCCGCATGGCCGTTCACCCGGTTGAATACGACATGTATTACTCCATCTGATGCGTGGGCCCGGCAGGGCCCTGCACAGTGTTCAAGGCGGTGCTTGCACCGCCTTTTTTCATGCAGACCCGAGGTGTCGGCATGCGCTGGGAACCTGCGGTGTGTGGTGGTGTCCCATGCAGCATTTCGGCGGTAAGGTGCCGTCCAAAAATTGGTGCTGCATGGTGTTTGGGCGATACTCTGGCGCAACCCCTGCATGTGCCATGCGAGGAAAACGTATGACAAAAACTCTCACTACCCTGCTGTCCACCATCCTGTGCAGTGTCTTTGTGGCACCTATGGCTTGGTCGCAAGACCGTATTTACCGCTGTGGCAATGAGTACACCAACAACGCCAGCCAAGCCCGCGAGCGCGGCTGCAAACTCGTTGAAGGCGGCAATGTGACTGTGCTGCAAGGCAGCGCGCCTCGTGCACCAGCTCCAGCGTCTGCGCCTGCACAGGCCAGCAACCGCCCCGCCGGATCAGCAACGCCCCCAGCCGCATCGCGCATGAACGACAGTGACCAGCGCGCCCGCGATGCCGATGCGCGCGCCATCTTGGAGTCCGAGTTGCGCAAGGCAGAGAGCCGCCTGGCCGAGTTGAACAAGGAATACAACAACGGCGCGCCTGAACGCAATGCGCTCGATTTGCGCAATCCCCAGCGCTACATGGAGCGCACCGCAGAACTCAAAGCCAGCATCGCCCGTGCAGAAGGCGACATCGCTGGCATTCAGCGCGAACTGGGCCGCCACGGCGCGGCCAACAGCGGCAAATAATCCACGTGACCCCAGATACTGCATCGCACACGGCCAGCCGCTTTCAGGCGCTGGATTTGTTGTCATTGTTGGTGGCCGTATTGCAAAGCGATGGTGCGGTGCAATTTGCCAACGCTGCGCTGGAGAACGTGCTGGGCCTGTCGCGGCGCACTCTCGAAGGCGTGGGTTTTGCCCAGTTCTTTACCGATCCGGCGCTGCTGCACACCGCACTGCAAGGCGCCCGCAGCCGGGATTTTGCGGCCCTGCGCTTTGAAGGCAGTCTCAAGCGCTTGCACCAGGATCCCGTGCTGGTGCATGTGAGTGTGACCGCCGCAGAGTTGTCAGGGCAGATGCTGGTGGAGATGTGGCCCTTGGAGCAGCAGGCGCGCCAAGACCGTGAAGAGCGGCTGCGTGAACAGGCGCAGGCGCACAAAGAGCTGATCCGCAATCTGGCACACGAAATCAAAAATCCGCTGGGTGGTATTCGCGGCGCCGCACAGTTGCTGGAAATGGATTTGCAAAGCCCTGACCTGGTCGAATACACCCAGGTCATCATCCATGAGGCCGATCGCCTGCAAAGCCTGGTGGACCGGCTGCTGGCGCCGCACCGCCATCCCCATCTGGTGGGTGACGTGAACATCCACGAGGTCTGTGAGCGCGTGCGCTCGCTGATTCTGGTGGAGTACCCCCAGGGCTTGTCGATTGCGCAGGATTACGACATCTCCATTCCCGAATTTCGCGGCGATCGCGCCCAGCTGATCCAGGCATTGCTCAACGTGGTGCAAAACGCCGCCCAGGCCCTGGCGCCCCGCATCGCCCAGGGCGATGCCCGCATCACCTTGCGTACCCGCGTGGCCCGGCAGGTCACGGTGGGGCGTGAGCGCTACAAGCTGGCATTGGAATTGCATGTCATCGACAACGGGCCGGGCGTGCCTGATGCCATTCGGGAGCGGATTTTTTACCCATTGGTGTCGGGGCGCGACGGCGGATCGGGTCTGGGGTTGACGCTGGCACAAACTTTTGTCCAGCGCCACCATGGAATGATTGAGTGCGACAGCGTGCCAGGGCGCACCGACTTCCGCATCCTGATTCCTTTGCCCTGAGGACCCACACACCACCACCAGCGAGAACACAGCACATGAAGCCGATCTGGATAGTAGATGACGACCCCTCGATCCGCTTTGTGCTGGAAAAAGCGCTGGCGCGGGAACACCTGCCCACGCGCAGCTTTACCAACCCGCGCGAAGTGCTGGACGCACTGACCGAATTGGGCGCTGGAACCAGTGACCAACCCGCGCCGCAGGTGCTGGTCAGTGACATCCGCATGCCCGGTGGTACCGGCCTGCAACTGCTGGAAAAAGTGCATGCGCTACAGCCGGGCCTGCCCGTCATCATCATGACGGCGTACTCTGACCTCGATAGCGCGGTGTCGGCTTTTCAGCGCGGTGCTTTTGAGTACCTGCCCAAACCCTTTGACCTGCCCAAGGCCGTGGAACTGATCCACCGTGCAGTCCAGGAAAGCCAGCGCGAGGACGTGGCCCAAGACAGTCCCGCGGCCACCGCCGAAATGCTCGGTCAGGCCAGTGCCATGCAGGACGTGTTCCGTGCCATTGGCCGCCTGAGCCAAAGCCAGGTCACGGTGTTGATCACGGGCGAGTCAGGCTCGGGCAAAGAGCTGGTGGCGCGCGCGCTGCACAAGCATTCGCCTTGCGCGGGGGGGCCGTTTGTGGCCATCAACACCGCGGCCATTCCCAAAGACCTGCTCGAATCCGAGCTGTTTGGCCATGAGCGTGGTGCTTTTACGGGCGCGCAGACCCAGCGCCGGGGCCGCTTTGAGCAGGCCGAGGGCGGCACCTTGTTCCTCGATGAAATCGGCGACATGCCCTTTGACCTGCAAACGCGCTTGCTGCGGGTGCTCTCGGATGGCCATTTTTACCGCGTGGGTGGCCACAGCGCCGTCAAAGCCCATGTGCGCGTGATTGCCGCCACCCACCAAGACCTGGAGCGCCGCGTGCAAGACGGCGCCTTTCGCGAAGACCTGTTCCACCGCCTCAACGTCATCCGCTTGCGCCTGCCTGCGCTGCGCGAGCGGCCCGAAGACGTGCCCATGCTCACGCGCCACTTTTTGCAGCAAAGCGCCCGCCAGCTCGGTGTGGAGCCCAAGCGCATTGCCGATGCGGCGCTGGCACGGCTGGCGCAGTTTGGTTTTCCGGGCAACGTGCGCCAGTTGGAGAACATCTGCCACTGGCTCACGGTGATGGCCCCGGCGCAGGTGATTTCAGTGCAGGATTTGCCGCCCGAAGTGCTGGCCGTTCCTGCGCCTTGCGCCCCGCAGGCTTTGCCGGGCAGCGCCCCGGCTGCGCCCGAGCCGCCGCCCGCCGATGCCGCCGTGCCGCCCGATGCCGCTGTTGTCCCTGTCCGCGCACCGCTGCGCAGCACCACGCTGGATGCCGTGCTCAGTCCCCAGAGAGAAGGCGCAGCGCCTGCCGACACCTGGGAAGACGCGCTCGCAGCCCAGGCACAGACCCTGCTGGGCACTGGCCAGGAGGCCGTGTGGGATACGCTCACGCGCCGTTTCGAATCGCGCCTGATCCGCACCGCTTTGGCGGCCACCCACGGGCGGCGCATGGAGGCCGCACAGCGCCTGGGCATAGGGCGCAACACCATTACGCGCAAAATACAGGAGTTGGGGCTGGACGTTCAGGATGATGATAAAAACAGCCTCTAGCGCTTACCGGTTAAGCGCAAGCAGCTATCATTTTGAATGACTTCCACACCTTCGATCCGTTTCATGTGCCGCGCCATCCTGACCACACTGGGGTGCGCCGGGCTGGTGCTCATAGCCGGATGCACCAGCGCCGGCAAGGCGTTTGCGCCGCAGGAAAGCTTTGGCTCCGTCGCCACCTACTCGCGCCTCTTTGACGCCACGCCCCACCAGACCTGCGAAGCCGCACGGCGTGCCCTGCTCAGCCAGGGTTACATCGTCAACACCACCACGGCCGAGCTGATCGAGGGCAAGAAAAACTTCCAGCCCGATGCCGAGTCCCACCTGCAAATGATGATTCGCGTGGTGTGCGTGCCTGAAAGCGGCGACGGCAAGGTCAGCCTGGGCTTTGTCACCGCCCTGCAAGACCGCTACACCCTGAAGAAAACCAACAACTCCGCCAGCCTGGGCGTGGGCGGGGTGGGGTCGGTATCGCTGCCGTTCATGTCGGGCGGCGAGTCGCTGGTGAAGGTGGGCAGCGAGACCATTGCCTCCGACCAGTTCTACGAAAGCTTCTTTGATCTGGTCAAGCGCTATCTGCTAGCGCTGGAGTAGCGGCGCGATGCCAGCCAAAAAGCCATCCAGCGAATTTCGGATTCTGGCCCTCAGTGGCGGTGGCTATCTGGGCCTGTACACTGCCGTGGTGCTGGCTGAACTGGAGCAGCGCGTGGGCGAGCCACTGGGGCGGCGTTTTGACCTGATCGCCGGTACTTCGGTGGGCGGCTTGCTGGCGATGGCGTTGGCGTTTGAAGTGCCCATGGCCCGCATCGTGGAGCTGTTTGTGCAGCGAGGGCAGGAGGTTTTTTCATCGCGGCGCCTGCCTGGCAGTGCGGTGAGCCGCCTTTTCGACATGACCCGCTCGGTGCTGGGCCCCAAATACAGTGGCGAGGCCCTGCGCCGCGAGCTGACGCAGCACTTCGGTGACAAAACCCTGGGCGATGCACTGCACGCGGTGGTGGTGCCAGCGGTGGACGTGCGGCGCAGCGTGACCAAGATTTTCAAGACGCCGCATGCGCAGGCATCGCTGGGTGATGGGGGGCTGAGCGCGGTGGACGTGACCTTGGCCACCTGCGCGGCGCCGGCGTATTTTCCGTGCGTGGCCGTGGGCGACCGGCTGTATGCCGATGGTGGCCTGTTTGCCGTGGCGCCCGACCAGGTGGCGTTGCACGAGGCCGAGCTTTTCATGGGGGCCAAGCCCGCCCGGGTGCGCATGCTCTCGGTGGGCACCGCCACCATGGGCTACCAGCCCGCCAGCCAGGTCGAGGCCGACGCGGGCGCCGTGGGCTGGCTGACCGACGGGCGCCTGATCCTCACCATGATTGCCGTGCAGCAGCAGCATGTGCAGGCCGTCATGGAAGACCGCCTGCAAGAGCGCTACCTGCGCCTGGACGCCCCCTGGCCTGCCCGGGCCGGGTTGGGCATAGACATTGCCACGCCAGAGGCGGCACACACCTTGTCGGCCCTGGGGCGCCAGACCCTGGTGCAGACCGATGCCCAGTGGTTGCTGGATTTTCTGTAGCGCTGGCAATCGGGTGCGGCGCACCTTTACTTTTGCTGGTGCTTGCAACACCATGGTGCCTGCACATTTCATTTGCACGGAGGTTGAATCCCATGAGCACCATTACCTTGAACCAGGACGCCGCCAGCCGTTACACCAGCGCTGCTGTCAACGCTGGTGCCCAAGAGCGTGCTGCGGTGGCAGCGGCCAACCGGCGCAGCAACGAGCAGGCGGCTGCATCTGCACCCGCCCCCAGCACACGCAATGAAACCACCGTCACCTTCAGCCCGCGCGCCTTGGAACTGGCCGCCAATGCCGAGCGTGAGGATGCCCGCCGCACCGCCGAGCAGGCGCAGACGCGCCAGAACAGCGAGCAAATGGCCAGCCAGCGTGCCGCCGAATTGAATGCCCAGGCCCGCGCCGCCAGCGAGCGGGGCAGCAGCTGACGCCTTGCCTGTCTAAAATACAGGTAAAAAGTGGCTATAGCCCTTGCTGGGTAAGCGCTAGCAGCTATCAAATTGAAAGCAAAATGGCCGGCCAATGCGGGCCATAGAGCGGTAGTTGAACCGCTGCCATTGCTCAGGTAGGCAGAAACAGGGCTGGATCAACCATCGCGCGGTTGAGCATCACGCCCCAGTGCAGGTGCGGCCCGGTGGCGCGGCCCGTAGCGCCCACTGCACCCAGGCGCTGGCCGGTGTGCAGGGCATCGCCTACCTGCACATCGATGGCGCTGAGGTGGCAGACCATGCTCAGCAGCCCGCCACCGTGGTCCAGCCACACCGTCTGGCCGTTGAAGAAATAGTCGCCCGTGTCGATCACCCGCCCCGGCAGCGGCGCCACCACCGGCGTGCCCGTGGCTGCGGCAATGTCCATGCCGCTGTGCGGATTGCGCGCCTGCCCGTTGAACACCCGCCGCAGCCCGAACGAGCTGGAGCGCCGCCCCGGCGTGGGCACTCGCATGCGCAACTGCTGTGGCAGCGGCTCCGAGAAAGTGGCCATCACCACCGCCTGGTGGTCGCGCTCGCGTTCATAGCGGGCTTGGTTCTCGGGGGATAAATCGACGGTGCGCGGTGCCACCTGCAAGCGCTGCTCCTGGTAGCGTTTGGGTGCTACGGTGTAAGTCAGCTGCTGCGGTGCCTGGGTGCCGTGCTGCACGGTGATGTGCGCCTGGCCTGGCGCTGCAGCCAGGGCAATGCCGACCAGCGCCGTCCATTCGATGGCGTCGCCCAGCACCAGCAGTGGCACATCACCTGCGCGGGCTTGTGGCCGCACAGCGCCTGGGCCCAGCGACAACCGCACCACACCGCCTGGCACGGGCAGGGCGTGGGGCCACGGGTCGGAGTCGGGCGCGGGCAGATTGGCCGCGGCCAGGTGCTGTGTGGGCAACGCCAGCAAGCCCAGGGTGCCGAGCAGGGCGGTGCGCCGTTGCAGCGGCGCCGAGTCAGCAAAAAGTGCAGTCGTCATCAAGGTACGGGCGGTGAATGTGGTGGGGGCTGTGGCAGTGGCGATGGCTATCAGGGCATGGCCAGCGCCGCTTCGGCACGCAGGCTGATGTTCAGCACGGCATCGTCGCGCAACGGGCCGTGCCAGACCATCAGGCCCACCGGCAACTCGCCCGCTTGGTGGCAAGGCAGCGACAGCCCGCAGCCATCGAGAAAATTGATGGGGCTGGTATTGCGCAGCAACAGGCTGTTGGCCTGGGCAAAAGCGGTATCGCGCGCGGCGTCTTGCGCCGGGTCTTGTCCGTCGGCGGGCGCCACGCTGGCGATGGTGGGCGCCACGATGGGAACGGTGGGCGAGAGCAGGGCGTCAAACCCGTCGATGGCGGCCTGCATGCGCTCGCTCCAGCGCTGGCGTGCGTCCAGCAGATCAATGTAGTCGGCTGCGCTCATGGCGGCGCCCCGCTCAATCCGGCTGCGCACGCGCGGGTCGTAGCGGTGGCCATGCTGTGCCAGCAAGTGCCGGTGCCAAGCGTAGCTTTCGGCGGCGGAAAAGCCACCGGTAGCGTTGATTTGCAAGGCCTCCGCTACCTCAGGCAGAGTGATTTCTTCGATGTGCGCGCCTGCGCTACGCAGCGTTTGCAGCGTGCGCGCAAAAGCCTGGGCCACGGTGGCGTCCATGCCCTCCAGAAACAGGGTTTGCGGCACGGCCAGACGCCAGGCCGACAGAGGCGCCGGGCTGCGGGTGACACGTCGCGCGGCCAGAATCTCATGCGCCACGATGGCGTCGGACACTGAACGTGTCAGCGCACCTACGGTATCGAGCGTGCGCGACAGCGGCACCACGCCCGAGGCCGGCACCAGCCGCGCTGTGCTTTTAAAGCCCACAATGCCATTGAGCGCGGCAGGAATACGGATAGAGCCGCCGGTGTCGGAGCCCAGGCCGATGAAGGCAGCGCCCGTGGCCACCGATACGCCCGCGCCGGAGGACGAGCCGCCGGGTACGCGCGCTGGGCCGGGCAGGGTGCCAAAGCGTGCATCCCAGGCGACAGGTGTGCTGAAGTGCGGATTGGTACCGACACCAGAAAACGCGAACTCCACCATATGGGTGCGCCCCAGAATGCTGGCGCCCGCCGCGCGCAGCCGGGCTACGGCGGCGCAATCGTGGGCAGCGGCGGGGGCGTCTGCCAGCACCACAGAGCCCGCTGCCGTGGGTTGACCACGTACATCGAACAGGTCTTTGATAGACACCGCCAGTCCGGCCAGTGGCAGGTGCTGTGCGCCGGGCTGGCTGGCGCGCTGGCGGGCTGTAGCAAAGTCTGTGCGGGTGAAAGCGTGGGCGCAGGCATCAGACTGGGCTGCCGCGATGCAGCGCTCAATTTCGTCGGTAGCGCTGGTGCGGCCTGCCTGGATCAGGCGGCGCGTGGTGCCGAGGTCTTGGGTCATGGTGTGCTAGAATCTCGCGGTTTTGCCGACCAGTGAGCAGTTTGCCTTGCGAACTGTGGTCGTAGTGGCAAGATAAATCGCAAACCAGCCCTATCAAGGTGTTGTCTTCCGAATCAGGAGGGCAAATGACGGGCTGAATTTTAGACCCAACCTTTGGAAAATATTATGTCCGTTACCATGCGCGAAATGCTGGAAGCCGGTGTCCACTTTGGTCACCAAACCCGCTTCTGGAACCCCAAGATGGCTCCGTTCATCTTCGGTCACCGCAACAAAATCCACATTATCAACCTGGAAAAATCGCTGCCGATGCTCCAGGATGCAGCCAAGTTTGCCAAGCAACTGGCTGCCAACGGCGGCACCATCCTGATGGTGGGTACCAAGCGCCAAGCCCGTGACACCATCGCCGCTGAAGCTGCCCGCGCTGGCGTGCCTTATGTCAACCAGCGCTGGTTGGGCGGCATGCTGACCAACTTCAAGACTGTCAAGACTTCGATCAAGCGTCTCAAGGATATGAAGGCGCAGCAAGAAGCTGGCTTGGAGTCTCTGAGCAAGAAAGAGCAACTCATGTTCACCCGTGAGATCGAGAAGCTCGAAAAAGACATCGGCGGTATCCAAGATATGGCTGCGCTGCCTGATGCCATTTTTGTGATCGATGTGGGCTTCCACAAGATCGCCATCGCTGAAGCACGTAAGCTGGGCATTCCGCTGGTGGGTGTGGTTGATACCAACCACTCTCCTGAAGGCATCGGTTACGTCATTCCCGGTAACGATGATTCGGCCAAGGCCGTTGATCTCTACGCCCGTGTCATCGCTGACGCCATCATCGAAGGTCGCGCCAACGCGATCGACGAAGTGGCCCGTGCAGTGGTGGCCAACGAAGGTACAGACGAATTTGTGGAAGTGCAAGAAACTGCTGCCTGAGCAGTCCTTGCTGCGCGTTTGTCGCGGTAAAAAGCGGGGCTCTTTTGGCCCCCTTTTTTTATCTTGAATCGATTGAACTGAATACGGAGAAAACAAATGGCTGCAATTACCGCAAGCATGGTGGCTGAACTGCGCGCTAAGACCGATGCTCCTATGATGGAGTGCAAGAAGGCCTTGACCGAAGCCGAAGGCAACATGGACAAGGCAGAAGAACTGCTGCGCGTCAAACTGGGCAGCAAGGCGGGCAAGGCCGCTTCGCGCGTGACAGCTGAAGGTGTGGTGGCCAGCGCCATCAACGGCACTACCGGCGCGCTGGTGGAAGTCAACTGCGAAACCGATTTCGTTACCAAGAACGATAGCTTCATCGCTTTGGTGCAGGCGGCTGCGAAGCTGGTAGCTGCGAACAATCCTGCGGATGTGGCTGCCCTGGGTGCTTTGCCCTACGAACAAGACGGTTTTGGCCCTACGCTGGAAGACGTGCGCAAGGGCCTGATCGGCAAGATCGGCGAGAACATGTCGTTCCGCCGCTTCAAGTATTTTGCTGGCACCAACAAGCTGGCGAGCTACCTGCACGGCACGCGCATTGGCGTCGTGGTCGAGTTTGACGGCGATGAAGCCGCTGCCAAAGATGTGGCCATGCACATTGCTGCCATGAAGCCCGTGGCGCTGACCAGCGCTGACGTGCCCGCTGAACTGATCGAAAAAGAGCGTTCGGTGGCAGCTGCCAAGGCCGAAGAAGACAAGAAGGCTGCTGAGGCAGCTGGCAAGCCTGTGCAATCGGACGAAATCGTTGCCAAGCGCATTGAAGGCGGCGTGCAAAAGTACCTGAAGGAAGTGTCGCTGTTCAACCAGCCTTTCGTGAAGAACGACAAGCAAACCGTTGAGCAAATGCTCAAGGCCGCTGGTACCACCGTCAAGGGCTTCACGCTCTACGTTGTGGGCGAAGGCATTGAGAAGAAGGTTGATGACTTCGCTGCTGAAGTGGCTGCCCAAGTGGCTGCTGCCAAGGCTGCTGCCTGATCATTGACGCCTACTGCCACCATTTACTGCATTTGATTTACGGAGAATCCCCCATGTCCATCGCTACACCAGCCTACAAGCGTATTTTGCTCAAGCTGTCTGGTGAGGCGTTGATGGGGGACGATGCTTTTGGTATCAACCGCACCACGATTGAGCGTATGGTGCAAGAAGTTGCTGAAGTCACCCGTATGGGTGTCGAAGTGGCGGTGGTAATTGGTGGTGGCAATATTTTTCGTGGTGTGGCCGGTGGTGCGGTCGGTATGGATCGCGCTACTGCCGACTACATGGGCATGTTGGCCACGGTCATGAACGCATTGGCGCTGGCCGATGCCATGAACAAGCAAGGTTTGACCGCACGTGTGATGTCGGCCATTTCGATTGATCAAGTGGTCGAGCCCTATGTGCGTCCTAAAGCATTGCAATACCTTGAAGAAGGCAAGGTAGTGGTTTTTGCTGCGGGTACGGGTAATCCGTTTTTCACTACCGACACCGCAGCCGCCTTGCGTGGTGCTGAAATTGGTGCTGAGCTGGTGCTCAAGGCCACCAAAGTGGATGGTGTGTACTCCGCAGATCCGCACAAAGACCCGACTGCCACGCGCTATACCAAGTTGACTTTTGATGAGGCCATGGTGCGCAATCTGGGCATCATGGATGCGACAGCATTTGCCCTGTGTCGCGACCAGAAACTGCCCGTGAAGGTGTTTTCCATCATCAAGCCAGGCGCACTCAAGCGTGTGGTCATGGGCGAAGATGAAGGCACGCTGGTTTACGCTTGACAGGCTGCATGACTGCGGCGCCTTGCGCGGCGCAGCCACCAGCTTTTCACCCGAGGAAAAAACATGACTGCCGATATCAAGAAAAACACAGAAGCCAAGATGGATCAGTCCATTGTGGCCTTCAAGAACAATCTGCTGAAAATTCGCACGGGCCGTGCTAGTCCGGCACTGCTCGATACTGTGCATGTGGATTACTACGGCTCCATGGTGCCACTGAGCCAGGTGGCCAACGTCTCGCTCATTGATGCGCGCACCGTCAGCGTGCAGCCCTGGGAAAAGAACATGGGCGCCAAGATCGAAAAAGCCATCCGTGAAAGCGATTTGGGTCTCAATCCCGCTTCCATGGGTGATCTGATCCGCGTTCCCATGCCTCCCATGAGCGAAGAGCGCCGCAAGGAAATGACCAAGCTGGCGCGCAACGAAGGCGAGTCGGCCAAGGTGGCTGTGCGCAACCTGCGCCGCGATGCCAACGAAGGCGTCAAAAAGCTGGTCAAAGACAAGCTGGCATCCGAAGACGACCAAAAGCGCTCCGAAGCCGAAATCCAGAAGATTACCGACCGGCATATTGCCGAGATCGATGCGCTGGTGGCGGCCAAAGAGCAAGAAATCATGGCGGTGTGAGGTCGGGCGCATTTTCTGTGTCCACCGCTCTAGCCCCCTTGCTCCAGGCACCACGCCACATCGCCATCGTCATGGATGGCAATGGCCGCTGGGCGCAGCGGCGCTTTCTGCCCCGTTTGGCTGGACACAAGCAGGGTGTCAATGCGCTGCGCCGTTGTACGCAGGCCTGCGCCCAGCGCGGTGTGGCTGTATTGACGGTGTTCGCTTTTTCGTCCGAGAACTGGAATCGCCCGGTCGATGAAGTCAGTGGCCTGCTGGAACTGCTGGCTTTGGCCCTGTCGCGCGAAGTGCCGCAACTGCGCAAGGATGGCGTATGTGTGCGCTTTGTGGGCGATCGGGCTGCATTGTCTGCCAAGGTGCGCAGCGGTCTGGAACAGGCCGAAGCAGCCACCGCGCACAACACCCGTCTGGTGCTCAACGTGTGTTTCAACTACGGTGGGCGCTGGGACATTGCCCAGGCGGCTGCCGCACTGGCCGCGCGCGGTGAGTCCATCACGGAAGCCAGCCTGAATGCTGCCATGTCCTTGTCTGCCGTACCTGATCCGGATTTGTTGATCCGCACGGGTGGTGAGATGCGGCTGAGCAATTTTCTGCTATGGCAGGCTGCGTATTCCGAACTTTTTTTCAGCGACAAGTTGTGGCCCGATTTTGACGAAGCGGCACTGGACGAGGCGATTGCCGACTACAGCTCACGCCAGCGGCGCTTCGGGAAAACTTCAGAGCAAATCCTGGCAGCGCCTTCTCAGCCGCTGCACGCTTGAAAGGGCGCCATGCTGAAGCAGCGTGTAATCACGGCCTTGGTGTTGTTGGCCATTCTTTTGCCTGCACTGTTTTACCCGTCAGTGGTGCCATTTGCTGTGGTCGTGCTGTTGTTGATGGCTGCCAGCGCTTGGGAATGGGCGCGTCTGAATGGTTATGGCATGGGGCCATCGGTAGCAGCAGGTATCGTCTGTGTGGCCTTGTGCGCGCTAGCCTGGCAATCGGGCTGGTTGTTGCAGCCGCTGACCGGGCTGTGGCTGGTCGGCGGTGTGTTGTGGGTGTTGGGCAGTGCGGCCATGCTGTATGCAGGCGTGTCGGGGTGGCCGCGTGTACCAGTACTGCTGCGGCTCCTGGGCGGGTTGTTGGTGTTGTGGCTGGCTTGGCTGGCTGCGGTGCAGGCGCGCATGGTGGGCATCAACTTTTTGCTGTCGGCACTGGCGCTGGTCTGGGTGGCTGACATTGCGGCGTATTTTGCGGGCCGTGCTTTCGGCCTGCGCTTCACTAAAAACCGGCTGGCGCCTTCCATCAGCCCCGGCAAGAGCTGGGAAGGCGTGTGGGGCGGGGGCGTGGGGGTTCTGGTGCTGGCGCTGGTCTGGGTAGTGGCAGATGCCGCCTGGCAAGCACCCGTGGCCAGCCTGTTCACCCGCCTGGCAAGCCATGGTGGCTGGTGGTTGCTTCCTGCCATGTTGTTCATGACGGCCATGAGCGTGGTGGGTGATCTGGTCGAATCCCTGGTCAAGCGTGCTGCGGGCGCCAAAGACAGCAGCGCTTTGCTGCCTGGGCACGGTGGCGTGCTCGACCGCGTGGATGCCCTGCTGCCCACCTTGCCCCTGGCGATGATGTTTTACTCTTTGGTACACACAAATTCATGAAACAACGGCTCACGGTTCTGGGCTCGACTGGCTCGATTGGCACCAGCACCCTCGATGTGGTGGCGCGCCATCCCCAGCGCTTTGAAGTGTTTGCACTCAGCGCTGCCACGCAGGTCGATGCCATGCTGGCGCAGTGCGCGCAGTTTCAGCCGCGCTATGCCGTTATGGCCAGCGCTCCCCATGCCCAGTTGCTGGCTGAAAAAATCAAGGCAAATGGCCTTCAAACCCACGTTCTGCAAGCGCCAAAAGCTCTTGAATTGATAGCGTCTCACCCTGAGGTCGATGCGGTCATGGGGGCTATCGTGGGCGCCGCTGGCTTGGCACCTTGCCTGGCGGCGGCCCGTGCGGGCAAGCGCCTGTTGCTGGCCAACAAAGAGGCACTGGTGGTGGGGGGCGCGTTGTTCATGCAGACGGTGCAAGAAGGCGGTTGCACCCTGCTGCCCATCGACAGTGAGCACTCGGCCATTTTCCAGTGCTTGCCCGAAGATCCCGGCACTTGGGCGCAGCGCGTGGACAGTATTTTGCTCACCGCTTCCGGTGGGCCGTTTCGCCAGCGCGATCCTGCCACTTTGGCGGCCATTACCCCTGACCAAGCCTGCGCGCATCCCAACTTTGCCATGGGGCGCAAGATATCGGTGGATTCGGCCACGATGATGAACAAGGCCTTGGAGGTGATCGAGGCGCGTTGGCTTTTCAATCTGGCGCCGGAGCAGATCAAGGTGGTCATCCATCCGCAGCAAATCATCCACTCGATGGTGCAGTTCAAGGACGCTTCGGTACTGGCCCAGTTGGGTACGCCCGACATGCGCGTGCCCATTGCCTGCGGTTTGGCGTGGCCTGAGCGCATTGACAGCGGTGCAGCGGTGCTGGATTTTTCCAGCCTGTTGGGGCTTGCTTTTGAAGAGGCCGATGCCGCGCGCTTTCCGGGGTTGCACCTGTCTTGGCAGGCCTTGCGTGCGCCCGAGGGCACGACCACGGTGCTCAATGCCGCCAATGAGGTGGCCGTGGATGCTTTCCTCTCGCGCCAACTGCGCTTTGACCATATCCACCGCGTCAACCTGGCCACGCTGGAGGCCGTGTCGCCGCAGCAGCCCGCCACGCTGGACGATTTGCTGGCGCTGGACGCCCAGGCGCGCCGCGCTGCGCAGGCTGTCGTTGTGCGGCTGGCAGCTGCTTGATATTGGAGGCAACCATGCTCACGATCCTGGCTTTTGTGGTGGCGTTGGGCGTGTTGATTGCTGTGCATGAGTACGGCCATTACCGGGTCGCCGTGGCCTTTGGCGTCAAGGTGCTGCGCTTTTCGGTGGGCTTTGGCAAACCACTGCTGCGCTGGCGCTCCAAAGCGTCTGGAACAGAGTTCGTGCTGGCGGCATTCCCGTTGGGCGGCTATGTGCGCATGCTGGACGAGCGTGAAGCACCCGTAGCCTCCGAGGAGCGCCACCTCGCTTTCAATACCCAACCCTTGCGTGCGCGCGCGGCCATCGTGGCGGCGGGCCCGGTAGCCAATTTGCTGCTGGCGGTGGTGTTGTATGCCACTGTCAACTGGAGCGGGGTAGAGGAGCCCGTGGCTTATCTGGCCAGCCCGGTGCCCGGATCGGTAGCACAGGCCGCAGGATTGCGTGGTGGTGAACTGGTGCGCAACGCCGCCCTGGGATCGGACGAATTGCGTCCCGTGCGCTCGTTCGAGGACTTGCGCTGGATGCTCACACGCGGTGCCCTCGAATCCACCCCCGTGCAATTGGAGTTGGAGCCCAAGCCCGGTGCAGCACTGCGCACGGTGGTATTGCCGCTGGAACAAATCGATACCCAGGAAGCCGATGCGCAATTGCTGCGCAAAGTTGGCATCGTGGCGCCCTGGACTCGGCCGCTCATTGGCGCCTTGACTGAAGGGGGGGCTGGTCAGCGCGCTGGTTTGCGTGACGGTGACCTGGTGCTGGGCATTGGCAAAGTCGATGTGGTGGATGGACAGCAGCTGCGCGAACTGATTCGGGCCTCTGTGCGTGGAACGCAGCCACTGGCACAAGCCTGGCGCATTGACCGCGCCGGGCAGACGCTCACGCTCGAGGTCACCCCGGATGTAGTGCGTGACAGCGCTGGCGTCACCGGGCGCATTGGCGCCTACGTGGGCGCACCGCCACAGCTCGCTACTGTGCAGTACGGCATGCTCGAGGGTTTGTGGGCTGGTGCGGTGCGCACTTGGGATGTATCAATTCTGACCCTGCGCATGATGGGCCGCATGGTGATCGGCGAGGCGTCACTGAAAAATCTCAGCGGGCCGCTCACGATTGCTGACTATGCCGGGCGTTCTGCCAGCATGGGACTGGCGCAGTACCTGGGATTTTTGGCGCTGATCAGCGTGAGTTTGGGGGTGCTGAACCTGCTGCCTTTGCCCGTTTTAGATGGTGGGCACCTGATGTATTATCTTTGGGAGGGCATCACCGGCAGAGGCGTGTCCGATGCCTGGATGGAGCGTTTGCAGCGCGGCGGCGTCGCGGTGCTGCTGCTCATGATGTCCATCGCCTTGTTCAACGATATCACCCGGCTCCTGGGCTAACCTTATGTCCGCCATGGCATGGCAGTGGCGGCACCTGCTTCATTCATGAAAACACACATCCACCGCTTTGGCGTGCGCACCGCATCGGCTGTTGCCGCCATGATTTTTGCGGCCCAGGCAGCATGGGCACTGGAACCTTTCAAAGTGCAGGACATTCGCGTGGAGGGGTTGCAGCGCGTGGAGCCCGGCACCGTCTTTGCCTCCATGCCGCTGCGTGTGGGCGAAGAGTACAACGATGAAAAAGGCGCTGCAGCCATTCGCGCACTTTTCGGACTGGGCTTGTTCACGGATGTGCGCCTGGAGGCTAACGGCGATGTGTTGGTCGTGGTGGTGCAGGAGCGTCCCACCATTGCTGACGTGAACTTTGCCGGCACCCGAGAGTTCGACAAAGAAGCGCTGCGCAAAAGCATGCGCGATGTGGGACTGACCGACGGCCGCCCCTACGACAAAGCCCTGGCGGATCGGGCCGAGCAAGAGCTCAAACGCCAGTACATCAACAAGAGTTTCTACGGCGCTGAGGTGGTAACCACCGTGACGCCCGTGGAACGTAACCGGGTCAACCTGACTTTCACGGTAGTAGAGGGGGAGCCTGCCCGCATCAAGGACATCCGTATCGTTGGCAACAAGGCCTTCAGTGAATCGAGCCTGCGGGATTTGTTTGACCAGGACACCGGCGGCTGGCTGAGTTGGTACACCAAGTCCGATCGCTATTCGCGTGCCAAGCTCAATGCCGATCTGGAAGCCCTGCGTTCTTACTACCTACAGCGCGGTTACCTTGAATTCCGTATCGATTCGACGCAGGTTGCCATTTCTCCAGACAAGCAAGACATCTCTATTGCCATCAATGTGACCGAGGGCGATCCCTATGTAGTGTCTGGTGTCAAGCTGGAGGGCAATTACCTGGAGCGCGAGGACGAGTTCAAGTCGCTGGTCACCATCCGTCCCGGCGAGCCGTACAACGCAGATCAGGTGGCACAAACTACCAAGGCTTTTTCTGAGCATTTTGGTAACTTCGGTTTTGCTTTCGCCCGTGTCGAAGCAGTGCCAGAGATTGATCGCACGAATAACCGCGTGGCTCTGGTGTTGCAGGCAGAGCCCTCGCGCCGTGCCTATGTGCGCCGTATCCAGGTGGCAGGCAACAACCGCACCCGCGATGAAGTTGTGCGTCGGGAATTCCGCCAGTTCGAGGCATCTTGGTACGACGGTGAAAAAATCCGCCTCTCCCGCGATCGCGTAGACCGGCTAGGGTATTTCACCGATGTCAATATCGAAACCCAGGAGGTGCCTGGTGCGCCAGACCAAGTGGATGTGGTCGTGAGCGTGAATGAAAAGCCCACGGGCTCGCTGCAATTGGGGGCAGGGTTCTCGAGTGCCGAGAAAGTCTCGCTGTCTTTTGCGGTCAAGCAGGAAAACGTTTTTGGCTCAGGCAACTACTTGGGCATTGATGTCAACACCAGCAAGTACAAACGCACTTTCGTGTTCAGTACAACCAACCCGTACTTCACTGCTGACGGTATTTCGCGCACGTTTGATCTTTACTACCGCACCGACAAACCTTATGAAGACCAAGGCGGAAACTACGAGCTGGTCACCACAGGCGCCAGCATGCGCTTTGGTATCCCGTTCAGTGAAACTGACACGGTGTTTTTTGGTGGTGGCCTGGAGCGCAGCCAGATCAAGCCGGGTACCAATATCCCCGCTGCCTATCTCGCGTACGCCGATCGCTTTGGTTACACCAGCACTTCTGTGCCACTGACGGTCGGTTGGACGCGCGATGACCGTGACAGCGCATTGGCCCCCAACTCGGGCCGCTACCAACGGCTGAACTCCGAGTGGTCTGTGGCGGGCGATGCCCGCTACGTTCGCGCCAACTACCAGTACCAACAGTACGTGCCGCTCAATAAAAAGTTCACGCTGGCCTTCAACGGCGAGGTGGGGTTGGGTAAAGGCATGAATGGTCGCCCATTCCCCGTATTCAAGAACTTTTACTCCGGCGGTCTGGGTTCCGTACGTGGCTTTGACCAAGGCACACTGGGCCCACGCGATGTCACCGGCGCTTCTTTGGGCGGGCCGAAAAAAGTCACCCTCAATGCAGAGTTGATTACGCCTTTCCCCGGTGCAGGTAATGACCGCACGCTGCGCATGTTCACGTTTGTTGACGTGGGCAATGTGTACGGCGATGAAGAAAAAGTCCGGTTTGGCGAGATGCGTGCATCCGTCGGACTGGGTCTGAGCTGGATTTCTCCCTTGGGGCCGCTGCGCTTGGCATACGCCCACCCGGTGCGCAAGTTCGCGGGCGATAGAATCCAGAAACTGCAATTCCAAATTGGAACGTCTTTCTAATGAAATCACTTTCTCGCCATTTGTCCCTGGCCCTGCTGATGGGCTCTTTGGTTGCGGCTGTCCCGGTGCATGCCCAGGCTGAAGAATTCAAGGCTGGCTTTATCAATACGGACCGCATCTTCCGCGAAGCCAGTACCGCCAAAGCGGCGCAGACACGTCTGGAGCAGGAGTTTTCCCGCCGCGACAAAGAGCTGATTGATCAAGGTAACAACCTCAAAACTGCCAGCGAAAAGTTCGAGCGCGAGGCACCCACCATGGCCGAAAGCCAGCGCACCATTCGCCAGCGCCAGCTAGTGGACCAAGACCGTGACTTTCAGCGCAAGCGCCGTGAATTCCAGGAAGACCTGAACGCGCGCAAGAACGAAGAATTGGCCGCCGTGCTGGAGCGTGCCAACAAAGTGGTCAAGCAGCTGGCCGAACAGGAAAAGTACGACGTGATCCTGGATCAGGCGGTGTACATCAACCCCAAGCACGACATCACTGACAAGGTGATCAAGGCGCTGAATGCTGCGCCAGCCAAGTAAGCCCCTGCAAGCCTGGTTGGACTGCGCGTGAGCCTGCACCTTGCACAATTCATTGCGGTACTGGGGGGGCAGCTGGAGGGAGATCCCGAGCTGCCCATTGACCGGCTAGCGCCGCTTGAGGCGGCGGGCCCTCGGGAGCTGAGTTTCCTGAGCAATCCACGCTACCAGCCGCAACTGGCCGCCTCCCGGGCGGCCTGTGTCATTGTGGCGCCTGCCTTGGCTGAGGTCGCGCGCGCCCGTGGTGCCTGCATCGTGGCCGATGACCCCTACCTGTATTTCGCACGGGCCACGCAGCTCTGGAAGCAGCACCACCGCCCTGCGGTGGCTGTCGGCATCCACCCGAGCGCGGTGGTGGACAGCTCCGCCATCGTCCACCCTTCGGCATCGATTGGCCCGTTGTGCGTGGTCGAGCGCGGCGCGCACATTGGCGCCGATACCGTGCTCAAGTCGCGCGTGACGGTGGGTGAAGACTGCCGCATCGGCCAGCGCTGCATCCTGCACGCTGGCGTGGTGATTGGCGCCGATGGCTTTGGTTTTGCGCCGCACGGCGGTGCGTGGGTCAAGATAGAGCAGCTGGGTGCGGTGCGCATTGGTGACGATGTGGAAATTGGGGCCAATACCTGCATTGACCGTGGAGCACTGCAAGATACCGTGATTGAAGATGGCGTCAAGCTCGATAACCTGATCCAGATCGGCCACAACGTGCGCATTGGGCGTCACACCGCCATGGCGGGCTGTGCCGGGGTGGCTGGCAGCACCACCATCGGGGCGCACTGCACCATTGGCGGCGCGGCCAACATCCTGGGGCACCTGACGTTGGCTGACCATGTGCATGTCTCTGTGGCCACAGTGGTTTCGCATTCCATTGCCCGGCCAGGCCACTACACGGGCATATTCCCCATGGACGACAATCCCAAGTGGGAAAAAAACGCGGCCACGCTCAAGCAGCTGTACCGCCTGCGTGAGCGCATCAAGGCGCTCGAATCACAACAACAAACAACACCGATTGACCGACCCCGATGATGGACATCTACCAAATTCTCAAGCTTCTGCCCCACCGCTACCCTTTCTTGCTGGTAGACCGGGTGGTAGAGATTGACAGAGGAAAGCGCATCCAGGCGCTGAAGAACGTCTCGGTCAACGAGCCTTTTTTTACCGGCCATTTTCCAGCCCGTCCGGTGATGCCTGGCGTGCTCATCGTTGAAGCACTGGCGCAGGCGGCAGGCCTGCTGTCGTTTGACATGATGGGCGAGGCACCTGATTCCAACACGGTGTTCTACTTTGTTGGCATCGACAACGCCCGTTTCAAGCGCCCCGTGGAGCCCGGTGACCAACTCATTCTGGACGTGGAGCTGGACCGCATCAAGGGCGGCATCTACAAGTTCAAGTGTGTGGCGCGCGTCGATGGCAACGTGGCCTGCGAGGCCGACATCATGTGCACCATGCGCACCGTGGCCTGATATTTGCCTGCGGGTTTCGCTGTGAGCACTATTCACCCTACCGCCTTGGTTGATGCCGCTGCGCAGATCGACGCCAGTGTCACCATCGGCCCTTATGCCGTGATTGGCCCGCACGTGGTGCTGGGTGCAGGCACCACCGTCGGCGCCCATTGCGTGATCGAAGGCCACACCACCATTGGCCGCGACAACCGCATTTTTCAGTTCGCTTCGCTGGGCGCTGCCCCGCAAGACAAAAAATACGCTGGCGAGCCGACCCGGCTGGTCATTGGCGATCGCAACACCATCCGCGAGTTCTGCACCTTCAACACTGGCACCGTGCAAGACCAGAGCGTGACCCGCATCGGTGACGACAACTGGGTCATGGCCTATGTGCATATTGCCCACGACTGCGTGGTGGGCAACCAGACCATTTTGGCCAACAACGCTACGCTGGCAGGCCATGTGCAGGTCGATGACTACGCCATCATCGGTGGCCTCACGGGCATACACCAGTTCACCAAAGTGGGCGCGCATGTGATGGCCGGGTTTGCCAGCCATATCTCGCAGGATGTGCCACCGTTCATGATGGTCGATGGCAACCCGCTGGCTGTGCGTGGGCTCAATCTGGAAGGGCTGCGCCGGCGCGGTTTCTCGCCAGAGCGCCTGGCCGCCATCAAGCAAATGCACCGCTTGCTCTACCGCCAGGGCCTGACGCTGGAGGCCGCGCACAGCGCCATCGCTGCGCTGCCCGCCGCCCACCCCGAGGCAGCGGCAGACATCGCGCAGCTGCTGGCGTTTCTCGATACCTCAGCGCGCGGCATTGCCCGCTGAGAGCGCACCATGCCAAACCACACCCCCCGCGTCGCGATGGTGGCGGGCGAGACCTCGGGCGATCTGCTCGCGGGCTTGCTGCTCGATGGCCTGCAAGACCTGTGGCCGGGCCTGCCCAGCGGCGGCATTGGCGGCGCCCAGATGGCGCAGCGCGGCTTTGACGCCTGGTGGCCCAGCGAAAAGCTGGCCGTGCACGGCTACAGCTTTGAGTTGCTGCGCCGCCTGGCCGAAATCATCCTGATCCGCAAGCGCCTGCGTGCGCGCCTGCTGCAAAGCAAGCCCGACGTGTTCATCGGCGTCGATGCGCCCGACTTCAACCTGGGCCTGGAAATGGATTTGCGCGCTGCGGGCGTCAAGACCGTGCATTTCGTCTGCCCGTCCATCTGGGCCTGGCGCGCCGAGCGCATCGAGAAGATACGCCGCGCAGCCGACCATGTGCTGTGCATCTTCCCGTTCGAGCCCGAGCTGCTGGCAGGCCACGGCATTGCCGCCACTTACGTTGGCCACCCGCTGGCGGGCGTGATTCCTTTGGAGCCTGACCGCACAGCCGCCCGCGCCCGCCTGGGCCTGGCCGAGGGCGAGCCGGTGCTGGCCATTTTGCCGGGCAGCCGTTCTGCCGAGGTGCAGTACATCGCACCAGGATTTTTTCAGGCTGCAGCCCTTATTCGGCGCGCGCTTCCAGCTATCAAAATGATAGTCCCTGCGGTGCCCGCATTGCATGAGCGCCTCAAGCGCATGGCGCACGACTGCGGCCTGGGCGATGCCCTGACCATCGTGGTCGGGCAGTCGCACACCGTGCTGGCCGCCTGCGACGTGACGCTGATTGCCAGTGGCACGGCCACGCTGGAGGCTGCGCTGTTCAAGCGCCCCATGGTCATCAGCTACCGCATGCACCCCTGGAGCTGGCGCCTGATGCGGCGCAAGCAATTGCAACCCTGGGTGGGACTGCCCAATATCCTGTGCGGCGATTTCGTCGTGCCCGAACTGCTCCAGGATGCCGCCACGCCGCAGGCCCTGAGCGCCGCTGTGCTTGACTGGTTTGCTGCCCGACAGCACCAGCCTGAACGTATTTCCGCGCTGCACCAGCGCTTTGCCGCGCTGCACCACAGCCTGCGGCGCAACACCCCCCAATTGGCCGCCGATGCGATCCGCAAAGTTCTCACTGCCTGAACAGCACTGCCTGCAATGGCACCCACCGGGTCTGGTCGCTGGAGTGGACGAGGCGGGCCGGGGCCCGCTGGCCGGGCCGGTGGTGGCCGCTGCCGTCATCCTCGACGACCTGCACCCGATTGCCGGTCTGGCCGACTCCAAAAAACTCACCGCCGCCCGGCGCGAGGCGCTGTTCGATGAAATCCGTGCCAAAGCGCTGTGTTGCAGCATTGCCGAAGCCAGCGTCGAAGAAATTGACCGCCTCAACATCCTGCAAGCCACGCTCCTGGCCATGCGCCGCGCGGTGCTGGGCCTGCGACTCAAGCCGGTGATGGTGCTGGTCGATGGCAACCGGCTGCCCGTGATCGATGTGCCCGCCGAAGCCATTGTCAAGGGCGATGCGCTGGTGCCCGCCATTTCGGCGGCCTCCATCCTGGCCAAGGTGCACCGCGACCGCTGGTGCGCGCAGGTGCATGCCCAGTACCCTGAATACGGTTTTGCCGGGCACAAGGGCTACGGCACGGCAGCCCACCTGGCCGCACTGCGCGCGCACGGCGCCAGCCCACTGCACCGCAGCACCTTCGCGCCCGTGGCGCAGCTTTTACACCGGCACGAGAGCCCCGCATGACATCTGCCCCCATCACCCATATCCAGTCGCGCGACAACGCTTTCGTCAAAGACCTGCGCCGTCTGGCCCAAGACAGCACGGCCTACCGCAAGCAGGGCCGGGTGTGGCTGGAGGGCGACCACCTGTGCCGCGCTGCGCTGGCGCGTGGCCTGGTGCCCGCAGTGGCTGTTTTTTCAGAGTCTTTTTGGCCTCAGGCGCCCGCCGAGTATGCGCAAACAGCTATCAAAATCATAGTTCTGGCCGATGCGCTGTTCGCCGATATCAGCGGTCTGGAGTCGCCCGCGCAAATGGGCTACGTGGTGGAACTGCCCGCGCCGCCTGCGCTGCTGCCCGATGCGGCCACGGTGGTGCTCGACCGGGTGCAGGACGCGGGCAATGTGGGGTCGATTTTGCGCAGCGCGGCGGCTTTTGGCTTTGGCCAGGTGCTGGCGCTCAAAGGCACGGCAGCGCTGTGGGCGCCCAAGGTGCTGCGCGCGGGCATGGGCGCGCACTTTGGCCTGCGCCTGATCGAGTCCGCCGAGCCCGCGCTGCTCGATGCCCTGCAAGTACCGCTCATCGTCACCAGCTCGCACCAAGGCGATTTGATCCAGCAGCAGCGCCTGCCCTGGCCTTGCGCCTGGGCCATGGGCCACGAAGGGCAGGGCGTGGGCCAGGCCGTGGCCGCGCGCGCACAGCGGGCGGTGCGCATTGGCCAGCCAGGGGGCGAGGAGTCGCTCAACGTGGCGGCGGCGGCGGCGATTTGTCTGCACGCCAGCGCCATCAGCACCGTTTGAGAGCCAGCGCAGTCCCACTGGGAACCCGGGTTTTCCCGGGTGAAGGCGGCGCCAGGCGGCTGCCGCTGGCTATAATGGGCGGCTTTCCCGCACCCTCATACGCCTAGCGCAGCTTCAAGCCTAATCCCACAAAAGCTTTTGCAAGAGACTTCTCTCTTGCTCCGCTGGGCGTAACCGTAACCAACCCGGAGAACCCAGTGCTTTTGTCTCTACAGGGAAATTTCCCGCCCGCCATTCTGGCGCTCGCAGACGGCACGGTCTTTATCGGCAATTCGATTGGTGCCACCGGCACCACCGTCGGCGAGGTGGTGTTCAACACCGCCATGACCGGCTACCAGGAAGTCCTCACTGACCCCAGCTACTGCCAGCAGATCGTGACGCTCACGTATCCGCACATTGGCAACTATGGGGTCAATACCGAGGACGTCGAAGCCCATAAAGTCCATGCCGCAGGTTTGATCATCAAAGACCTGCCCTTGCTCGCCAGCAACTTCCGCTCCACTGAAACGCTCTCGCAGTACCTGGTGCGCGAGAACACGGTGGCCATTGCCAACATCGACACCCGCCAGCTCACGCGCCTGCTGCGTGCCAAAGGGGCGCAAAACGGCTGCATCCTGGGCCTGCCTGCGGGCCAGGCCGTGTCGCAAGCGCATATCGACCAGGCCCTGGCGGCTGCGCGCACGGCGCCCGCCATGGTGGGCCTGGACTTGGCCAAGGTGGTGTCCACGCAGCAGTCCTACGTCTGGAACCAGACCGAGTGGAAGCTGGGCAGCGGCTACGGCGAACAAGTTGCACCGCGTTTTCACGTGGTGGCTTACGACTTCGGCATCAAGTTCAACATCCTGCGCATGCTGGCCGAGCGTGGCTGCAAAGTCACCGTGGTGCCCGCGCAAACACCTGCGGCGCAGGTGCTGGCATTGCAACCCGACGGCGTCTTCCTGTCCAACGGCCCCGGCGACCCGCAGCCTTGCGACTACGCCATCGCCGCTGCACGCGAGCTAGTGGCCACGGGCATTCCCACTTTCGGTATTTGTCTGGGCCACCAGATCATGGCGCTGGCCGCTGGTGCCAAGACCTTCAAGATGGGCCATGGCCACCACGGTGCCAATCACCCGGTCAAAGACCTGGACACGGGGCGCGTCAGCATCACCAGCCAGAACCACGGTTTTGCGGTAGACAAAGACTCGCTGCCCGCCCACCTGCGCGCCACGCACGTGAGCCTGTTTGATGGCACGTTGCAGGGCCTGGCCCACACCGACCAACCCGCGTTCAGCTTTCAGGGCCACCCTGAAGCATCACCCGGCCCGCACGACATTGCCTACCTGTTTGACCGCTTCACGGCCCTGATGGCCACGGCCCAGGAGAAGAAATAATGCCAAAGCGCACAGACATCAAAAGCGTCCTCATCATCGGCGCGGGCCCCATCATCATTGGCCAGGCCTGCGAGTTCGACTACTCGGGCGTGCAAGCCTGCAAGGCGCTGCGCGAAGAGGGCTACAAGGTCATCCTGATCAACAGCAACCCTGCCACGATCATGACCGACCCGGCCACCGCCGACGTCACCTACATCGAGCCCATCACCTGGCAGACGGTCGAGAAGATCATCGCCAAAGAGCGCCCCGATGCCATCTTGCCCACCATGGGCGGCCAGACTGCGCTGAATTGCGCGCTCGACCTGTGGCACCACGGCGTGCTCGACAAGTACAAGGTGGAACTGATCGGTGCCACGCCCGAGGCCATCGACAAGGCCGAAGACCGCCTGAAGTTCAAAGATGCCATGACCAAAATTGGTCTGGGCTCGGCGCGCTCTGGCATTGCCCACAGCATGGACGAAGCCTGGGCCGTGCAAAAGGAAATGGGTTTTCCCACCGTGATCCGCCCCAGCTTCACGCTGGGCGGCACGGGCGGCGGCATTGCCTACAACCCCGAAGAGTTTGAAACCATCTGCAAGCGCGGCCTGGAGGCCTCGCCCACCAACGAGCTGCTGATCGAAGAGTCGCTGCTGGGCTGGAAAGAGTACGAGATGGAAGTGGTGCGCGACAAGGCGGACAACTGCATCATCATCTGCTCGATCGAAAACCTCGACCCCATGGGCGTACACACCGGTGACTCGATCACTGTGGCTCCTGCGCAGACCCTGACCGACAAGGAATACCAGGTCATGCGCAATGCCAGCCTGGCGGTGCTGCGCGAGATCGGTGTGGACACGGGCGGCTCCAACGTGCAGTTCTCGATCAACCCCAAGGACGGCCGCATGGTCGTGATCGAGATGAACCCGCGCGTCTCGCGCTCCTCGGCGCTGGCTTCCAAGGCCACGGGTTTCCCGATTGCCAAGGTGGCGGCCAAACTGGCCGTGGGCTATACGCTGGACGAGCTGCGCAACGACATCACGGGTGGTGCCACGCCCGCGTCGTTCGAGCCTTCCATTGACTACGTGGTCACCAAGATTCCGCGTTTTGCCTTTGAGAAGTTCCCCACCGCCGACAGCCGCCTGACCACGCAGATGAAGTCGGTCGGTGAGGTCATGGCCATGGGCCGTACCTTCCAGGAATCCTTCCAGAAAGCCCTGCGCGGCCTGGAAGTGGGCGTGGACGGCATGAACGAAAAAACGCAAGACCGCGAAGTGCTGGAGCGCGAGCTGGGCGAACCCGGCCCTGAGCGCATCTGGTACGTGGGTGATGCGTTTGCCATGGGCCTGTCGGTGGACGAAGTATTCGAGCTGACCAAAATCGACCGCTGGTTCCTGGTGCAGATCGAGCAGATCGTGAAGATTGAGCTGGACATTGACCAACTCGCCGCCGAGAAAGGCGAGGGCGCACTGGCGGCACTGGATGCCACCACGCTGCGCACGCTCAAGCAAAAGGGCTTTTCGGATCGCCGCCTGGCCAAGCTGCTCAAAACCACTGAAAAGGCCGTGCGCGACCAGCGCCGCGCCCTGAACGTGCGCCCCGTGTACAAGCGCGTGGACACCTGCGCTGCCGAGTTTGCTACCGATACGGCCTACCTGTATTCGACCTATGAGGACGAGTGCGAAGCCGAACCCACCGACAAGAAAAAGATCATGGTGCTGGGCGGTGGCCCCAACCGCATTGGCCAGGGTATCGAGTTTGACTACTGCTGCGTGCACGCCGCTTTGGCCATGCGCGAAGACGGTTACGAAACCATCATGGTCAACTGCAACCCTGAAACGGTGTCCACCGACTACGACACCTCGGACCGCCTGTATTTCGAGCCGGTCACGCTGGAAGATGTGCTGGAAATCGTGGACAAGGAAAAGCCCGTGGGCGTCATCGTGCAGTACGGCGGCCAGACCCCGCTGAAGCTGGCGCTGGGCCTAGAGGCCGAAGGCGTGCCAATCATCGGCACCAGCCCCGACATGATCGATGCTGCCGAAGACCGCGAGCGTTTCCAAAAGCTGCTGCATGACCTGAACCTCAAGCAGCCGCCCAACGCCACCGCCCGTACCGAAGCCGATGCGCTGGAAAAAGCCGCTGCCCTGGGCTACCCCTTGGTGGTGCGCCCCAGCTATGTGCTGGGGGGCCGCGCGATGGAAATCGTCCACGAGCAGCGCGACCTGGAGCGCTACATGCGCGAAGCCGTGAAGGTGAGCAACGACTCGCCCGTGCTGCTGGACCGCTTTCTCTCCAACGCCATCGAGTGCGATGTGGACTGCGTGCGCGATTCGGCTGGCGTCACCTTCATCGGTGGCGTGATGGAGCACATCGAGCAGGCTGGCGTGCACAGCGGCGACTCGGCCTGCTCCCTGCCGCCGTACTACCTGTCCAAGGCTACGGTCGATGAGATCAAGCGCCAGACGGCGGCCATGGCCGAGGGCCTGTCGGTGGTGGGCCTGATGAACGTGCAGTTCGCCATTCAAGAGGTGGACGGCCAGGACGTGATTTACGTGCTCGAAGTAAACCCGCGTGCCTCGCGCACGGTGCCGTTTGTCAGCAAGGCCACGGGCATCCAGCTGGCCAAAGTGGCTGCACGCTGCATGGCCGGGCAGACGCTGGCATCGCAAGGCATCACCAAGGAAGTCACACCGCCGTATTTCAGCGTGAAAGAGGCCGTGTTCCCCTTCGTCAAGTTCCCCGGCGTGGACACCATTCTCGGCCCCGAGATGAAGTCCACCGGTGAAGTGATGGGTGTGGGTAAAACTTTCGGTGAAGCCTTCGTCAAGAGCCAGCTCGGCGCCGGTACCAAGCTGCCCACCTCGGGAAAGGTGTTCCTGACGGTGAAGAACGCCGACAAGGCGCGTGCCGTGGACATCGCCCGCCAGCTCGTGGCCCTGGGCTTTGAGCTGGTCGCTACCAAAGGCACTGCCGCTGCCATTGAGGCCGCTGGCGTGCCCGTCAAGGTGGTCAACAAGGTGACGGAAGGCCGTCCGCACATCGTGGACATGATCAAGAACAACGAGATTGTCATGGTCATCAACACGGTGGAAGAGCGCCGCAATGCCATCGCTGACTCGCGTGCCATCCGTACCAGCTCGTTGCTGGCGCGGGTGACCACCTTCACCACCATTTTTGGTGCGGAAGCGGCTGTCGAAGGTATGCAGCACATGGAGCAGCTGGATGTGATTTCCGTACAGGAAATGCACGCCCAACTCGTGGCCTGAGCCATGCCAAAGGCGGCATAATTGCTGCCTGAATCAACACCGCCGCGCGGCAACGTGCGGCGGTTTGCTTTTGGGGCGTCGCAATGGCACGTGAGGGTGCCCGACGCGGATTTTGCCGTGCCCTGCGCGGTGCATGAAGTTTGTGGAGACTGAAAAAATGGCCACCATTCCGATTACCAAGCGCGGTGCTGAAAAGCTCAAAACGGAGCTGCACCGTCTCAAAACTGTTGACCGCCCAGCGGTGATTGCGGCCATTGCCGAGGCCCGTGCCCAGGGCGACCTGAGCGAAAACGCCGAGTACGAAGCTGCCAAAGACCGCCAAGGCTTTATCGAAGGCCGTATCCAAGAGGTCGAGGGCAAACTGTCGGCTGCGCAGATCATTGACCCCAGCAGCATCGATGCCGAAGGCCGTGTGGTGTTTGGCGCCACTGTGGCGCTGGAAGATGAAGAGTCTGGCGATGCCGTCACCTACCAGATCGTGGGCGAAGACGAGGCTGACCTCAAGCTGGGGTTGATCAACATCAGCAGCCCGATCGCCCGCGCGCTCATCGGCAAGGAAGAGGGCGATACCGCCGAGGTGCAGGCGCCCGGTGGCATCCGCCGCTATGAAATCGTGGGCGTCAGCTACGTCTGAGCGCTGCGCACGCCTTGAATACCATGACGCTGCGCTTGCCCGTGCTGGTGGCTGCCCTGTGGTGGGGTAGCTTGACGACGATCGGGTTTCTGGTCGTGCCCTTGTTGTTTGCACATTTGCCCAGCCCTGCGCTGGCGGGCGGGATGGCCGCCCGGCTGTTTGCCGCGCAAACCTGGGTGTCGGTGGCCTGCTGCATGGTGCTGCTCATGATTTCAAGGCCAAAGGGGTCTGTAACGCCCTATCCATGGGCGCGAGCAGCTATTATTTTTATAGTGGGTGGATTGCTGCTGGCGCTGGTGTCACAGTTTGGCGTGGCACCACGCATCGTGGCCCGGCAGGATCTGCGCCTGTGGCATACCCTGGGCACGGTGCTCTACCTGGTTCAGTGGTGCTGCGCGCTGGTAGTGCTGTGGCGCACGCTGCCCCGACCTGAGGCGCCTGCCGCGCCCACCGGGGGCACTGCACCGTAGCGCCGCCGTCTGGGAGATAGCGGGGGGCTAGATGCAGGCGCGGGCGTTACTCGTGCCAGTGCTCTGCCACCCAGGTGGCGGGCTGGATAAAGCGAAAACGCCGGTTGCGCCGTCCAGCCAAGGCATCGGGCGGGTTGCATTCGCCGTGAAAAATCACAATCCGGGCGCCGGGCGGCACAAAAGGGGCCTTCCAGTAGTTGCTGGGCCAAGGCGGTATGCCGTGGTATTTGAAGCTGGGGCACCAGGCTGTGGGCCAGTACGCCAGCTTGCCTTGCCGGTGGAGAAAATCCGACAAATAGGCCTGCTCGTTGCGAAACTGTCGGCGGATGGTGTCAAAGTGGCCGCGAAAGTATTCCAGCACGTCCGGGTGCGCGCCCAGTTCGAAGCGGTACACCGAAGAGTTTCCGGTGATGCGCCAAGGCCGTTTGTAGTCGTGGATGATGAGAAATGCACCAGGCTGGGTGAAAAAATCATCCAGGCTGCCGGTGATCACCACGTCCACGTCCAGAAACAGCGCAGTGCCGCGCAGCCCGTGCAGGTCGGCGCTGAAGGTGGCCAGCTTGTTCCAGCCGCGCTCGGGAATGCCCGCAGGCAAGTCCAGGGGGGGAATAGGTAGGCACTGCACCTCTGGGCGGATGCCGGTGCTGTCGTCAGTCAGGCAGACGAAATGAAAGTCGCCACTGAGGTGGCGGCGCACCATGGCATAGAGGCGGTTGACGTACTCGGGGCCGTATTTGCGGCCCCATTTCATGCAGATCACATGGCGCTGCTGCGCCACGGTAGCTGTCTGGGCCATGGGGTCAGTCGGCTTGGCGTTTCTTGACGGAAGTGGGCTTGCGTTTCTTGGCGCGTTTGATCTGTCCACCCGGTGTCAGGCGCTGGTTGCCCAGCACACGCAGGGTTTTGATTTCGGGACGCTGGCCGCCGCGTTTGCTGTATTTCAGCACCTTGACGTCCTTGGGGCCTGGCATGCGGTCTTCATCGACGGCACGTTCCTTGTCGGGCTGTGGGCGCCACAGTACCAGCAGCTTGCCAATGTGCTGTACGGGGGCAGCGTTCAATTCGGCAGCCAGTTCCTGGTACATCAGTTCGCGGGCGGCGCGGTCGTCGTTGAAGACGCGCACCTTGATGAGACCGTGGGCGTTGAGGGCAGCGTCCACTTCCTTGCGCACGCCAGGGGTCAGGCCATCGCCGCCAATCAGCACGACGGGGGCAAGGTGGTGGGCGGCAGCGCGTTGTTCCCGGCGCTCGGCCGGAGTCAGTTCAATTTGAGGCATGGGCCGTATTATGTCTGCGGCCCGGAGCAAGGCACTTTCATTTCGCTTTGCGAAATGAGCCTTCGATGCAATCGGTCAGGCCGATTGTCGAGAGACAATGGACGTGTATGAAAGTCAACAGTAGAATCCGATGTCAAAGATCCAGGTACTTACGCAATACCGGGTACCGCCCGGTATTTTTTCGCCCGTTGCGTTCATCGACCAAGCGGCGCACAACGATCAAGCTCACACCGAATTCACGCGCTGCCGCAGATTGATTTACGCCGGAATCCACCAGGGCGAGCAGCTCTGCCTCACGCTCTGGAGAGAGCAGTTTAGGCCGGCCAAACTGAACGCCGCGCTTGATTGCTGACACTTGGCCGGCAACCGTGCGCTCCCGAATGATTGACCGCTCCAACTGGGCAACAGCACCCAGCACCTGCACCATGAAAATGCCGACCGGCACAGAGGTATCCAGGGGCTCAGTCAATGATCGAATCGCCGCACCAGACGCTGATACGCTCTCCAGAATACTGAGTAAGTCTTTCAGCGATCGCGCAACCCGATCCATTTTGTAGACGACCAGGACGTCACCAGCCTTCAGCGTGGACAGCACGCGCTGCAGCTCAGGGCGCACGCTCACAGCGCTGGCCTTCTCTTGGTAAACCACCTCGACCCCTGCTTTTTTCAACGCATCGAGCTGTAAATGTGTCTCCTGATCTCGCGTTGAAACTCGCGCATAGCCAATAAGCATAGAACCCCTCCAAAGACTCGGTAAAGTCCGAGAACTGCAAACGAAGCCCAACGATATGACGATGGGAGCAAGGGCCGTAGCAAAAGGAACGACGATTAAAAGACGCACATGGCAAGAGCAAAAAACTGCTAGATCGGCAGCATCACTTGCATGTGACTCGCTGGAATTAAGTCGTCGCTGTTTCGCAGAACAGCCGTTTGTTTTTCAAGCACGTGATCAGGACTGTGTCGGTCTGTCGCTGGGCTTCGCGTAGTTAGCTGGTGCAGGTGCGTGGGCAGTGAAAGGCTGCATGGGTTCCAGCTAAGTGAAGAAGCTGCCGCAGGCGCGCGGTAAGCCTTGGGGGAGGTCTGGCCCTAGGGGCCAGTCTGATGAGGGCAGGTGCGCGGGAAAAGCTGACCCTTAGGGCTGCGCCCTTGGACCCGCTTCAGATAAGCTAGCGCCCATGAAAACAAGTGCATTGATCTTCATGGCAGCGGCAATGCTGCTCTATGTACTGATGCGTATCAGAACGGTAAGGCGTGGCCAACCCCGAAGGCCTGCGCTGCGGCTGAGGTCTCGCCGTGAACAGGCAGCGTTTGATCCGGTGCAGACGACCTACTCGCCTCGACCTTACCGCCGATCGAATCGCGCTCCCCAACATAGGGATTAAACGGACGGTACACCGCCCAATGCCGACACTGATCGCTACCAACATCGAGCCGCTCCTGGCCGTGATAGCAAACGCAGTGCTCATTGACGCAAACAGCGCCCGTGATGACTGGCATGCGGATCACCTGGCGCAGGTGGTCGTAGGCAGGAGCAGTCCATGGCCTGTCTGACAAGCGAGGCATGAAGTCGACGCGCTCGTCAGGCACAGAGGTAGGGATCTGAGCTCGAAGATCTGCCCGGACTGCGGCAGGGGCAGGTGCTGAGACCGGAGCAGGTTCTTTAACCTGGTCGGGCGATGTATAGCGGTTAACCGAGCGCACGATCATGAACACAAGCGCGGCCAAACAGACCAGAAGCACGGCTATAAGCACCAGGGTCTTGGGAGCCATGCGCACGGGCGTGGTATGCACATTCGCACTGCCGTACAGGTCAAAAATCTGCTTGGGCAGCTTGTAGCGCTTTTTGACGGGACAGGTCTTCCAGGTCAAGGACTCATTTGTCTCGGGCCATTCGTACCACCAGCGACCGAGCCAGCCGGTGTCACGGATGTGCACATGGCGCCCCACCAAGCCGCGCACGTTTGCATCAATCAGCCGGGGAGCCTGGGTGGTGATGAAGATGTCCACGCCAGCATGACGGTGGGTCTCCAAGGCAGCAATAGCTTCGGGCACCTTCGCAGACGGTCCCCGCGGACGCCAGCAGCCTTGGGCCTCGTCGATGATCAAAATACCGCCGTCGGGCACCTCTTCGTGCCAAGTCGATGCGTTGACCTGCGTGTGCGGGAGCTTGAGAGTTTCAGACAGCAGCTTCTGTTCGGGGCGCAGCCGCTCGGAAGGGTCGAAATGGACAAACAGCGGGCGATCCTTCGCAATGTCGCGCACCAGATCGATCATGGCGGCAGTCTTGCCGGCGCCCGGCATGCCGGTGAACAGGGAAATCACTTCACAAGCTCCAGCTTTTTAAGGCTCTGCAGGGCGACCCGTGCCACCAGTGCACCGGCAATGATGCTGGCGTAGGTATTGACGCCGGCAATCTGGACAATAGCCAGCGCCTCAGGAAAGCCAGACAGCCCCGCCCATGCCTGCTTGGCTGCAGTAAGTGCGGCATTCAGCGCGGCAGTCATAGCTGCATAGCTGACTAAGCCGAAGCCGAGTGCAGCCAGGGCGCGCTTCACGACTGATCCTGCAATCGCGGCAAGGAAAGTGCCAAAACCGGTCATGACTCATCCCGAGCGCCAAGCAAGATGAACGCCGCAGATAGCCAAGCCATGGCAAGAATAATTGGCCGTATGCCCTGCGCCCAAGTGCAGAACAGATCAAACGGAATCGGGATATCGCGCCCCTGCACCATCAAATGCCTGGGTGCCGGGCACGTGGCGTTATCTGCGCCCCAGCCACTATCAGGGGTAATACTGATGGGTTTTTCTGAGCTTTGTAAATCTTTATCGCCTGGATCATCAAGTTTTTGACATGCCAATATGTCTGGATGCTTTTCGCACAGGCTCTGCTCCTCATCGGGCTTTGGCTTGTCGTTATCGCCTGGATCCGTGCCGGGGTCGGGCTTTGGGTCAGTGCTGTCAGTAGGACGGTTGACGGGCTGCAAATCGACACGCCAAGGCTCAGTCGGCGTCGGGGATGGCTGAACCCTGATGCCTGGCTGAATGTAGGGCTGATTTTGCGGACTGGGGGCTGCGTTGGGGTCGTAGCGGGGATTTGCTACGGGGTCGCCCGTGGGGACAAACTTCGGATTGTGCAGAGGGTTCGGGTTTGTCGAGGGCGCGGGATTGATCATGGGCGGCTGCACAGGCAGAGGTGTGGGAAACGGAAGCTCCCACGGCACGGACTCAGGCATAGGCCAATCAGCGGGGACGCGGGGCCAGCCTGGCTGTTTATCCGGCTTGAGCAAAGCATCTTCAAACTGGTCTCGGCCCAATTCCTGCGGAGGCGGCGTCTGAACGCAGCCTGCGGGTGTAACGTACCAACCGGTAGGGCAAGCGCCCTGCCTGCGATGAATGCCGATGTGATTTGTATAAGTTTCGCCTGCTTTTGAGCCGTTGTAATCCTCAGTAAGCACAAGTGTGATAGCGCAGAAAGGGGTGTTGTAGCGATCAAGGTAAAAGCGCGTACCAGTGAGCTTCACGTTCTTGCCAAAAAGTCCAGGGGTAGACGCATAAGATTGACAGGCTTGGGAGCCAGACGAGAACCACTGAACGAGATCGTGGGAATACTCAAAACCGTCAGATGTAGAAACACCGCCCTGGCCGTCTGAATCGGCCGCTCTTTTCCACTTTTTTTCGACCTCATCCCAGACGATTTTGGCGACGCCGAGCCATGCGGCAATCCCGGCAGCAGTGCGCAGTGCGGGGTGCATGAAGATGACACCGGCAGCGACACGGGGGGCATTGGCCGCGAAACGGTAGGCGGCAGGCATGATAGTAGGTGTACCGGGTACGGGTACTTTTAAGGCATTTGGCTGAAATGCAATATTGCCGAACTTGGCATCATTTGCAGAGGGAGCGAATGTGAAATTCGGATATGCGCCGCCGAAGCGTTCAGGGGTTGCAAGCTGGGCATAACCGGCGTGAGCGGAACACAACGCAAACAGACATGCAAACGCAGCTACCAATTTTGCGAGACGATCCATGCGATCCCCACGACAGCGACAAAAACAATCAGGAATTCGGGGGTCATTGGTGTGCCGCCCTTCGAAGGTGCATCACGGCAGCCGTGACTATCCAGGCGGTAGCGACTCCCCAGCCGAGAGATAAGCCGTCTTGCCACTCAAGCAGCCCGCAGGGCTGCGGGGAGAGCTGTACGACGGACTGGATAGCCTGACCGCCCGCAAGAGGTGTCAGGCGGTAGGTGATCGACGTAGAAGAAACTGCATCGACACCAATAACGAAGGTGGCACCACCATGCAAGACAACGCTGCCCACTTGGGACGATGCTGTAGCAGAAAGCGCATCAGATGCGCTGCCATAACAGGTGGTGCCGACCTGGTAGCCCATTTACTTGGCCGTACGCAGGAACTTGATGGCGGCAACAGCAATGGCAGCGACAACGAACGCAGTGGCCACAGTCACGCCGTCTTCCCGCATAGAAGAAATGGCCGTGGTGATTTCCGCAGGAACTGCGGCGTGAGCTGCGCCACCAACGAGCAGCGCCGCGCCGGCACCGTATTTGATGGCTTGCTTGAACTTCTTCATGGGAACTCCTTTGGGTTGTGATGCGGCAACGCGCTGCACCGCTTAGCCCACGTGCACCATGGGCTAACCGCTGAAGCGGCCCGCTCACCGGCCTATGCGCTCCTGGCGTCGCGCTTATGCCGGCGTGCGGGCGTTATCACTCGACCACGTTGAAATAGTGGTCGGCGGTGCGGGCCATGGTGATTTCGCCGGTGTCCTTGTCGGTGCGCTTAAAGGTGCGCGGCACGCCACCGACGCGGCAGGTCACAGAGACTTCGTCGCCCACCATACCGAGGCGCGATTTGCTGCGCACGGAGATGGTGGAAGGGTGGCTGTAGACATCCGGAGCCGGCGTCTTGATGAGCGTCGTGATGCTGTCCTGGAATTTGGCGACGTGCTCAATGCGGCCGACAGCGTGAAATGTCATGTTGGCCGGCTTTACGGCTGCAAGCGATGCGGGGGCGTTCATGCGTAACTCCTGATTTGGGCCTGTAGCTCGGGCCATGCGAGACCAGCAAAAGCGCTGGCGGGGTCTACTCTTTTGGGAATTCCGATCACGCGCATTTCTTCGACCAGGTCAGCGGTGCTGCACTCGGTCAGGCTGAGCGTTTGGTGAATGGCTTTGCCATAGCAACGCCGCATGTGGTGGAGCAGGTGCGCCACGCTGGTCTTGGCTTCGGTGTGGACGGTGGGAATTTCTTCGGCTGCGGCTTCAAGCAAGCCGGCCAACGCGGGGTACGCGCCGACGAAGTACTGGTCTGGGTTCGTGAGCACGTCCAGCGGGATGACGCGGTCACGGTTGCCCAGGCGCACCTCGAAGCGGTTCCAGTTACTGTCGAGGTCGTTGAGCTGCTTGCCTTTTTCGTAGACGCAGAGGCTTTTGCCGTTTTTGAGTTTGCCGATGTACACAGTTCTGCCCTTCTTTCCGCCTTGGTTCCAGGCGCCCTGTGCGTCAAATTCAGGGTTTCGCCCGCGGTTGATAAATGCGCCGTCTTCGTAGAGGCCTACGGCGTCGTCCACGGTGTATTCACCGTCGAGAAAGTCCACTGCAAGGTCCACGCGCGAGAGCGTGGCGTTGAAGCCCTCCAGCAGTGCCTGCAGGCTGGGCCAGTCGGTGACGAGGGCGCAGCCTTTGCCGGTGAGCTGCAGCAGCCAACGGCCCTTTTGAGATTCGCCGCCCATGGCGATTGCGCCGACTTCGATGCGCGAGCCGTCGGGCACCGTGAGCGTGAGCCGGTGCCGCTCGGTGAAGCCAAACAAACCGCCATCGAGCTTTGTAGACAGTGGGCCCGCCATGACATCGCCAAGAAACTGCAAAAGGCCATGGAAACTCATCGGGGGATGGTCAAAAGTGACATTCATCCAATCCAGTTTGGCAACGCGCTTGGTTTGGGCGACGGGGGTAGAACTTTCCACCCGTGTTACAGGACGGGTGGAAGGGAGCCGGGAAGCGCCTTCGCGGCGCAGACGCCAACCACCCCCGCCCCATGGGGGGGAGTCGATCATTCCTGCGCCGGATTGGCCGTTGATATTCATCACGCTTGCTCCTTGCAGTACGAGAAACACTGAGGGCACAGGCCACCCTGATCAGCGTCGAATTCGTCGCTGCAGCCAGACCAATCGCAATGAGTACACCACCCCAGATTTGGGGGGTTGAGGGATGTGGTGTCCACCCCCTGCACCGCCGCAGCGGGAGCGTCCAAACTATCACCGGGGCGTTGGTGTGCAGGGGATGGGCAAGGGCAAAGGGACATTTGGACGCTCCTGTGGGAAAATTAGCAATCGTGATAACTAATCACAGATGCTTAGCGCCGAAATGTATCACCAATGATTAGTTTGTAAGATAGGGTTTTTCTATGAATATCGTAGAAACTATAGAAAGAGCAGTTGAAAAAGTAGGTAGCCAGCGGAAATTGGCAGAGCTGGTAGGTACTCCAGAGCAAAACCTGAGCGGCTTTAAGAAAGGTCGCCCATGCAGCTACCAAAAACACGCAGAAATTGCAGCGGCTGCAGGCATGCACGAAGAAGCCCGGCATATCCTGATTCAAGGAATAGCTGATTCGTTGAGAGACGATGTAGAGCACGAAGCCCAGGCAAAGGCCGGGCTGTTGGCGATGCTGCAGGCTTTTCCCTTAGAACAAACACCACCGGAACCAGTGATGAAAGTCAAAACCCAAAGCAAGAAGGTCAACAAGGCCTGGTTGAACGACCATGTCAACGACACCTACGTCAAATTGGCCAAACTGGAAGGGTTTCGCGCCCGTGCTGCCTACAAGCTCAAAGAGATTGATGAACAGTTCGGATTGATCCGGCCTGGACAGATCGTGGTGGATTTGGGCAGTACGCCCGGTGCCTGGAGCCAGTATGTACGCCGCCGCCTGTCGCCCCAGGGGGCAGCTTCCGGTACGCTCAATGGCACCATTATTTCGCTGGATATTTTGCCCATGGAGCCGGTGGAGGGCGTGCTGTTCATTCAGGGCGATTTTCGTGAGCCGGATGTGTTGGCGCAGCTCGAAGAGGCCATGCAAGGGCGTCAGGCTGATGTGGTGGTGTCAGACATGGCGCCCAACCTGTCAGGAATTGGCGCCACGGATGCAGCGCGCATTGAGCACCTGGTGGAACTGGCCGTGGATTTTGCCAGCCAGCATCTCAAACCCGAGGGAGCGCTGGTGGTGAAGCTGTTCCATGGCGGCGCCTACGCGCCTTTGGTGCAGTTGTTCAAAGACACTTTCCGTCTGGTCAAGCCCGTCAAGCCCAAGGCGTCGCGTGACAAATCCTCTGAAACCTTTTTGGTCGGTATCGGTCTGAAAAAGACGGTTTGATGTTGTTGATGGATTGATTTTCTGGCGTATTGCCGGACAAAAACCGCGTTCTTTCCATGGCTGCCAAGGGATATTGCGGCAGTCGCTTGGCTTGAAACGCCTAAAATCGGTCATATCTAAGTCATCTTCTTTTCGCACTCTCTCTGGAGTCCCGCTTGAATAATCAGTGGTTTTCAAAAGTCGCCGTATGGCTCGTTATCGCCATGGTGCTCTTCACCGTGTTCAAGCAGTTTGATACGCGTGCTGGCGCTGCTGCGGGTCATATCGGTTATTCGGAGTTTCTGGACGAGGTGCGCAACAACCGCATCCGCAGTGCCACCATCCAGGAAGGTCAGGGCGGCACCGAGATCGTGGCCGTTACCAACGATGACCGCAGAATCCGCACCACGGCCACCTACCTTGATCGGGGCTTGGTGGGCGACCTGATCAACAACAACGTCAAGTTTGACGTCAAGCCGCGCGAAGAGGGCTCGTTGCTCATGACCTTGCTGGTCAGCTGGGGCCCCATGCTGCTGCTGATTGGCGTGTGGGTGTACTTCATGCGCCAGATGCAGGGCGGTGGCAAAGGCGGTGCCTTCAGCTTTGGCAAGAGCAAAGCGCGCATGCTCGATGAAAACAACAACACGGTCACCTTTGCCGATGTGGCTGGCTGCGATGAGGCCAAGGAAGAAGTCAAGGAAGTTGTCGATTTTCTGAAAGACCCGCAGAAGTTCCAGAAGCTCGGTGGTCGCATTCCGCGCGGTTTGCTGCTGGTAGGTCCTCCTGGCACGGGCAAGACCTTGCTGGCCAAGTCCATCGCGGGTGAAGCGAAGGTGCCGTTCTTCAGCATCTCGGGCTCTGATTTTGTCGAAATGTTCGTTGGCGTGGGTGCAGCTCGCGTGCGCGACATGTTCGAGAATGCCAAGAAAAATGCCCCCTGCATCATCTTCATCGACGAAATTGACGCGGTGGGGCGCCAGCGCGGTGCGGGTCTGGGCGGTGGCAACGATGAGCGTGAGCAAACGCTGAACCAGATGCTGGTCGAGATGGACGGCTTCGAAACCAACCTGGGTGTGATCGTGGTGGCCGCCACCAACCGCCCTGACATTCTGGATGCCGCGCTGCTGCGTCCGGGCCGTTTTGACCGCCAGGTGTATGTCACGCTGCCCGACATCCGGGGCCGTGAGCAGATCCTCAACGTCCATATGCGCAAAATTCCGGTCAGTCAGGACGTGAATCCCGGCATCATTGCCCGTGGTACGCCCGGCATGTCGGGTGCTGACCTGGCCAACCTGTGCAACGAAGCCGCCTTGATGGCCGCGCGCCGCAACGCCCGCACCGTGGAGATGCAGGACTTTGAAAAGGCCAAGGACAAAATCCTCATGGGCCCCGAGCGCAAGAGCATGGTCATGCCCGAAGAAGAGCGCCGCAACACCGCCTACCACGAGTCCGGCCATGCGTTGATCGGCAAGTTGCTGCCCAAGTGCGATCCAGTGCACAAGGTCACTATCATCCCGCGGGGCCGGGCGCTGGGCGTGACCATGAGCCTGCCTTCACAAGACCGCTACAGCTATGACAAGGAGTTCATGCTGAACCAGATCAGCATGCTGTTTGGTGGTCGCATCGCCGAAGAAGTGTTCATGCACCAGATGACCACCGGCGCCAGCAACGACTTCGAACGTGCCACGCACATCGCCCGCGACATGGTGACGCGCTATGGCATGACCGATGCCCTGGGCCCCATGGTGTATGCCGAAAACGAGGGCGAAGTGTTCCTGGGCCGCTCGGTCACCAAGACCACCACCATGAGCGAGTCCACCATGAAGAAGGTGGATGACGAGGTGCGCAAGATCATCGATGAGCAGTACGCCCTGGCGCGCCGCCTGATCGAAGAAAACAGCGACAAGATGCACGCCATGGCCAAGGCGCTGTTGGAGTGGGAAACCATAGACACCGACCAGCTCGACGACATCATGGCTGGCAAGGCGCCGCGCCCCCCCAAAGACTGGACGCCGCGCACCCCATCCTCTGGTGGCGATGGTTCTGGTGGCGGTACGCCTGCGGTGGCTTCGGAGCCCGCCCCCACGGTGGCCTGACGCCCACTGATTGACCACCACCACGACGGGGCCTTGTGCCCCGTTTTCCATTGTCTTTTGAAAGCTTGCCCATGCTTTGGCACACCTCCCGCTTCACTCTGGATTTGGCGCGTCCGCAGATCATGGGCATCGTCAACGCCACGCCGGATTCGTTCTCCGATGGAGGGCGTTATCTTTCCACCGCCGCCGCGCTGCGCCAGTGTGAGCAGCTGCTGCAAGACGGTGCCGATATTCTGGATATTGGTGGCGAATCCACCCGCCCGGGCAGCCCCGCCGTGGGTCTGGAAGAAGAGCTGGCCCGGGTGCTGCCCGTGGTGCGCGGCGCCGTCAGCCTGGGCGTGCCGGTGTCGGTGGACACCTACAAACCCGAAGTGATGCAGGCGGTGCTGGATTTGGGCGTGGACATCGTCAACGACATCTGGGCGCTGCGCCAGCCTGGTGCCGCGCAGGTGGTGGCGCAACACCCGCGCTGTGGCGTTTGCCTGATGCACATGCACGGCGATCCGCAAACCATGCAGGTGCAACCCATGGCGGGCGGTGTGTTGCCACAGGTGCTCTCATTTTTAGAGCGCTCAGCGCAGGCCCTGCAAGCCTTGGGGGTCGAAAAGGCTCGAATTGTTCTCGACCCGGGCATTGGCTTTGGCAAAACCGTGGAGCAGAACTTTGCCCTGCTGGCCCGCCAAAGCGAGTTGCTGGCGCTGGGCTACCCGGTGCTGGCGGGGTGGTCGCGCAAATCATCGCTGGGCGCCGTCACCGGGCTGGACGTGGGCCAGCGCTTGCAGCCCAGTGTGGCGGCTGCATTGCTGGCCGTAGAGCACGGTGCCCGTGTGGTGCGTGTGCATGACGTGCGCGAAACCGCCCAGGCCCTGGCCGTGTGGCGCGCCATGGCATCGGCCCAGACGCCTGCACCCTGACGCCTGCCATCGCCTGCGCTAGACTGCATTGGCACCTTTTTGAAGTACCACCACCGATCCCATGACGCAAAAATACTTTGGCACCGACGGCATTCGCGGCACCGTCGGCCAGGCACCCATCACCCCTGACTTTGTCCTGCGCCTGGCGCACGCCGTAGGCCGCGTGTTGAAGCGCACCGAAGAGCGTCCCATGGTGCTGATCGGCAAGGACACGCGCATTTCGGGCTACATGCTGGAGAGCGCGCTGGAGTCGGGCTTCAACTCGGCGGGTGTCGATGTGCTGTTGCTGGGCCCCTTGCCCACGCCTGGCGTGGCCTACCTCACGCGGGCACAGCGTGCCAGCCTGGGTGTGGTCATCAGCGCCAGCCACAACGCCTACCCGGACAACGGCATCAAGTTTTTCAATGCCCAGGGCTCCAAGCTGCCCGATGCCTGGGAGCTGGCCGTAGAGGCAGCGCTCGATGAGGCGCCAGTCTGGGTGGATTCGGCCTCGCTGGGCAAGACACGCCGCCTCGATGACGCGGCCGGGCGCTACATCGAGTTCTGCAAAAGCACCTTTCCCCACGACCTCACGCTCAAGGGTCTGAAAATCGTGGTCGATGCGGCCCACGGTGCGGCCTACCACATCGCGCCCAAGGTGTTCCATGAGCTGGGTGCCGAGGTAATTGCCATTGGCTGTGCGCCCGATGGCCTCAACATCAACCATGAGGTCGGCGCCACGCACCCGGATGCGCTGGTGCGCGCTGTGCGCGCCAACCATGCCGATTACGGTATTGCCCTCGATGGCGATGCCGATCGCCTGCAAATGGTGGATGCTGCTGGGCGCCTCTATAACGGTGACGAACTGCTCTACCTGATGGTCTGCGACCGCATGGGCCGCGATGAGCACGTGCCCGGTGTAGTGGGCACGCTGATGACCAACATGGCCGTGGAACTGGCTTTGCACGCACGCGGTGTCAAGTTGGAGCGCGCCAAGGTGGGCGACCGCCATGTGCTCGAAGCGCTGGCGCGCCACCGTTGGGTGCTGGGCGGCGAGGGCTCGGGCCACCTGCTGGTGCTGGACAAGCACACCACCGGCGATGGCCTGGTCAGTGCGTTGCAGGTGCTGCAATACTGCGTGCGCAGCGGCCAGAGCCTGGCGCATTTGCTGGCCGACTTGACCCTGTTTCCGCAGGTGCTGCTGAATGTGCGCTTGCGCCCCGGCCAGGATTGGAAGGGCAATGCCCGGCTGGCGCAAACCATCCAGAAGATCGAGGCCGATCTGGGGCAGGCTGGGCGGGTGCTGATCCGTCCCAGTGGCACCGAGCCGCTGCTGCGCATCATGGTGGAAGCGCGCGACGCCGCCGTGGCCAGCGACTGCGCCGAGCGCCTGGCCGAAGCGGCACGGGCTGATTGATTTTGCTATTTATTTAATAGTTGATAGCGCCCACTGGGCGGGCGTTAGAAGCTATTTTTATATGTAATCAAGGGCCTGTGGAGGCCCTCTGGTTCAGCACAGCAACTGGGCTGCCAGCAGCGCCTGCAATTGCGCTGCGGGCTGTGGCCTGCCGCAGTGATAGCCTTGGGCCTCGGTGCAGCCTTGTTCACGCAAAAAGGCCAATTGCCCTATGGTTTCCACCCCTTCGGCGATGGTTTGCATGCCCAGGGCCTGTGCCATGCGGATGATGGCGCTGACGATGGCGCGGTCGTTGGCATCGTCGTCCAGATCGCGCACAAACGACTGGTCGATCTTGAGCTTGTAAATCGGAAAGCGCTTGAGCTGGCTGAGCGATGAGTAGCCCGTGCCAAAGTCGTCCATGGACAGCCGAATGCCGCAAGCGTGTAGTTGGTCCATGGTGGCGATGGCAGCGCGTGGGTCGTCCATGGCCACCCCTTCGGTCAGCTCCAGTTCCAGGCAGCCGGGTTCCAGGCCGGTTTCTGCCAGTGTGCGTTTGATGATTTCGGGCAGTTGCGGCTGGCGAAACTGCACGGCCGACAGGTTGACTGCCATGGTTTTCAAGGCAAAGCCCTGGTTGCGCCACACCCGCAGCTGTACCAGTGCCTGGCGCAACACCCATTCGCCAATCGGCAAGATTTGTCCGCAGTCTTCGGCCACCGGAATGAACTCTGCGGGCGATACCTGGCCCAGCTCCGGGTGCTGCCAGCGCAGCAGTGCCTCGACCCCGGTGAGCTGGCCGGTGGTGATGCAGACCTGGGGCTGGTAGTGCAGCGTGAACTGGTCGCGCTCCAGAGCGCGGCGCAGGGCGTTTTCCAGTTGCAGCGCGCGCACCGACTGGGCCCGCATTTCGGGGGTGAAAAAGCTGTACGTGTTGCGCCCCACCAGTTTGGCGCGGTACATCGCCACGTCGGCGGCCTGGTTCAGGGTGTCGAAGTCGGTGCCATCCTCGGGGTACAGCGCAATGCCCATGGAGGGGGCCATGGTCAGCTCGTGGTGGTCTATCTGGTAGGGCTGGCGTGAGGCCTCCAGCAGCTTGGTGGCCACCCGTTGGGCACCTCTGGCATTGGCACCAGGCAGCAGCAAAATGAACTCGTCACCACCGACGCGGCAAACCGTGTCTTTTTCGCGCACCACCGCGCGCAGGCGTTTGGCAATGGCCACCAGCAACGCATCGCCCACCCGGTGGCCCAGGGAATCGTTGACGTGTTTGAAATGGTCCAAGTCCAGAAAGATGACGGCCAATGGCGACTGCTCTTGCCGGGCCATCTCAATGGCTTTCTGGCTGCGTTCGGCCAGCAGCGTGCGGTTGGGCAAACCTGTGAGCGGGTCGTAGTGCGCCAGCCAGTAGATGCGTTCCTGGTCTTGGCGCCGGTCGTTGATTTCGCGGTGCAGGTTGTTCACGGTGTCGCGCAGCTGGCCGGTGCGCTCTTGTACCAGGCGTTCGAGTTCGCCGTGTATGCGTGCCAGCTCCGCTTGCGCCTGGCGCCGCTCGGTGATGTCGAGGGTGATCCAGACGGTGCCGTCTTCGGGCTTGGTCGGGTGGATGGCTTTGCAGCGCACTTCGCAGGCCACGGGTGTGCCGTCTTTTTTGCGCAGCGTGAGTTCGCCCTCAAAGCTGCGTCCTTGTGCCAGTGCTGCGTTGCTCTCGCGACCGACCGCTTCCCAGTCCGTGTCGTGGTAGTACCAGCGCTGTGACAGGCTGCCAGCGAGTTCGCCAGGCCCATAGCCCAGCATTTGCTCGAAATGGCGGTTGCAGTGTGTCAGGCGGCGTTGGTGCAGGAACACAATGCCGACCATCGCGTTCTCCAGCAGCGCCTGTTTTTCCCGCAGGGCGGCATCGAGCTGAACCTGTGCGTTCTTTTGCTTGTCGATGTCGTCGATGATCCAGATGGAGCCCTCGGAGGTGTCCTGCGGGTTGATGAGCGTGCCAGTCAGGCAGCCCCAAAAGAGCGAACCGTCGCGCCGGCGCATGAGCTGCTCGGTGCGGTAGGTTTTGCCTTGGGACACCACCGGATAGGCGGCACGCCCCAGTGCGCGAAAAGCATTGCGGTTGGGGTAGAAGCTCTCGCTGGTTTGCCCCACCAGATCGTGGTGGGAGGCGTAGCCGAAGATTTCGGCATAGCGCGGGTTGGCACGCACCACCAGGCGCTGGCGTATGAAAACAATGCCCGCCCCCGCGCTGTCCAGCAGAGTTTGCTGTTCACGCAAGGCGCGCTCTAATGCAGCACCCGAGGAGGTAGCAGAGGGTTGCAAAATGGGTGGGTCGTACAAGAAAGACATGTCGCCAATGATGGCAGCAAGATGCGGCCTGCACAAAAATATGTGCCAAAGTGTATCAGCAGGTGCTTGCTGGGGCTACCTTCAGGCATTTTTAGCGCGCAAGAGGGCTTCGAAGGCCAATGCCGGTACCGGGCGGCTGAAGAGGTAACCTTGGCCTTCATCGCAGCCTTGCTCCAGCAAGAAGGCCAGTTGCTCTTCGGTCTCTACGCCTTCTGCGGTGGTAGTCATGTCCATGGCCTGGGCCATGCGGATGATGGCGCTGATGATGGCGCGGTCGCTGGCATCGACGCTGACGTCACGCACAAAAGACTGGTCAATCTTGAGCTTTCCCAGCGGAAAGCGCTTGAGCTGGTTCAACGATGAATAGCCGGTGCCGAAGTCGTCCATGGACAGGCGGGCGCCGCGCTCGTGCAGTTGTTGCATCACGGTCAGCGCGGCATCGGGGTCGTCCACGGCAGCGCCCTCGGTCAGTTCCAGCTCCAGGTGGCTGGCGCAGAGGTTGGCTTCGTGAAGGCAGCGCGACACCATGTCAGGCAGTTGGGGATGCCTGAACTGTATGGCCGAGAGATTGACGGACACGGTGCGCAATGGCAATTGCTGGTCCAGCCAATGCTTGGCATCTCGGGCCGCAGTGCGCAGCACCCACTCGCCGATGGCGACGATCATTCCGCTGTTTTCTGCCACCGGAATGAACTCGGCGGGCGAGACCATGCCCAGTTCCGGGTGGCGCCAGCGCAAAAGTGCTTCTGCCCCCACGATCTGGCGTGTGTGCAGCGACACCTGGGGCTGGTAGTGCAGTTCGAACTGCTGGCGCTCCAGCGCCCGGTGCAGGGCATTTTCCAGTGCCAGGGTGCGGGCTGAGCGTGCCTCCAGATCGGCGGTAAAAAAGCTGTGGCGGTTGCGGCCACTGCGTTTAGCGCGGTACATGGCCGCATCGGCACGCTGGTAGAGCGTGTCAAAGTTGCCGCCGTCGGTGGGAAACACCGCAATGCCGATAGACAACGTGGTGGTGAGCTCGTATTGGTCGATTTGAAAGGGTTGTGCCAGGGCGTGCAAAAGATCGGTGGCCATGAGCGCAGCGGCCTCTGCCGTGGTGCCTGGCAGCAGCAGCAAGAACTCATCACCGCCCAGCCTGGAGACGGTATCTTGGGCGCGTACCAGTGCTTGCAAGCGTTTGGACATGGCCACCAACAGGGTGTCACCGATGCGGTGGCCCAGCGAGTCGTTGACGTTCTTGAAGTGGTCCAGGTCAATGAACACCATGGCCAAAGAGCCGCCGTTGCGCCGCTCTTGTTCGATGTCGCGCTGGGCACGTTCGGCCAGCAGGGCGCGGTTGGGCAGCCCGGTGAGGTGGTCAAAATGGGCCAGGTGCCGTATGCGGTCTTGCGTTTCGCGTTGTTGGGTGGTGTCGCGAAAGAGCGCGATGTGGTGCGTCACCCGATCTTGTTCGTCGCGCACGTTGCTCAAAGAGAGCCACTGCGGGTAGATGGAGCCGTCTTTGCGCCGACTGCAAACTTCGCCTTCCCAGAAACCTTGCGGGTTGAGCTGCTCGCACAGCTGGTCAAAGCTGGTGGTTGCATCGGCATTGGCGGTGAACAGGTTGACGGGCCTGCCCAGTGCCTCGGCAGCAGAAAATCCGGTAATGCGGCTGAAGGCGCGGTTCACCCGCACGGCACTGCCTTGTGCATCACACAACACGATGGCTTCGCTGCTTTGGTCAAACGCTTGCGATGTCAAGACCAGTGCTTTCTGCGCGATTTTGCGTTCGGTGATGTCACGCGACAAGACCACGTAGCCTGGCGCTTCGCCACCCGGGGTGGTAGCTTTGCGTGATACCGACAGTTCAAACCAAGTCGCCCCCCGCATGGGCAGATCAAGCATGAGTTCGTGCCCCGTAGACCAGGTGGTCTCATCGGCTTCACGCAGTGCCGCCGCAAACGATTGCGCCGCAGCTGTTGGCAAGTGCTGGTAAATGCTGTTGCCCAGCATGCTGGCAGCTGGTGCCACCAGCATATCGGGGCGCTGGTGGTGGATGTTGATAAACCGGCCTTCACTGTCGAGTTCAAACAGCAAATCAGGAATTGCCTCAATGGTGGCCTTGAGTTGTTGTTGCGTGGCTTCGATTTCTCTCGTGCGCTTGGCCACCATGGATTCGAGGTCTTTTTCGTGGGCTTTGAGTTGCAGCAGCAGGCGGGCCAGGTAGGCCATCAGCAAACTCACCAGCAAGCCCAGTGCGCAGCGTACCGCCAGTTTCACCGGTGAGCCCCAGCCCTGGCTGGGCGCCACGGCCAGCAGCCACTGGCCGTTGGGCAAAGACAGTGTGCGCACGGCAGCGTGGGGGCCGGGCGGGGGTACGGATGCGCTGATTTCCTGTTCTTCCCCAGTGTGTAGAACCGTGCGCCAGAGTCGGTACTGGTAGCCCCGTGCGCTCAATTGCGGCAGATTGGCTGCCGACAGCACCTCTGAGATGCGAATGGTCACGCTCGTAAAGCCCCAGAAGCGTTCCTCTCCAGAGCCTGTGTCCAGGTACACCGGCTGGCGACCCACCACACCCAAGCCACCTTGCACCAGTTGCAATGGACCAGCCAGGGTCATTCTTCTGCTGTCGCGCGCCAAGGCGGACTCTGCACTTTGTTGTGGGCTCAACAGTGCGGAAAAGCCAATCAGGGATTCGTTGCCCCGCAGGGGCACCACATGCTGCACCACTCCTTGCGGTGCCAGTCCCAGCGCTGCGATGCCTGGATAGAAAGGCAGCATTTGTGTGCCTATGGCCTCGAAATCGGGCACGTTGCCATTGCCTTGGCGCACCAGCGCCGCCAATGCGTTGTTGGCTGACAGTGCCAGTTCAATACTGCGTTGCAGTGCCCGTGCATGGTCGCTGGCCAAGTCGGCTACCTGGGTGCGCTCTTGCGCGTCTTCCCTGCGTTCCAGACTGGCAATGATGGCGCCCGCACACAGTGCCGTGAGCACAAACGCTACGAGCGCAGCGTACAGGGGCGAAGCAGCGGTGGGGTGAAAGCGTGGTGGCACTGTGTGTTTTCCTCGCTGAATTATGCAGGCGCTAGGGCCTGCTTATGGTGTTGAACACCAGCCAGGCGTTGTCATGAAAACACCATGCAAGCTACACCGCGTTGTCATCCGTGGTGCCCACACTATTGCCCAGGTGCCGCAGCGTTCGTGCCAGAAAAATCGTTTGGTTGCTGCTGTGGTACTCCGTGACCCCGTAAACCCTGGAGTGTCTGATGAACGATTCACATGGCCCCGCGCTGCCCCTGTCGGCGCCTTCTTTGCCCTGCGGTTCGCCTCAGCGCACAGACGATGCACGCCCAGGGCAGGGGATACGCCCTGGCGGCAGCCGTATTGAAGTGGCCTGGGCACGCCACCAAGACGAAGTGCGACAAGCCCAGCGCCTGCGATTTGATGTTTTTGCCACAGAAATGGGTGCCCGTCTCCATACGCCAGAGCCCGGATATGACATCGACTTTTTCGATGACTACTGCGAACACCTGTTGGTGCGCGATGTGCCAACGCGCCAGGTGGTGGGCACCTACCGTGTTCTGACGCCTGCGCAGGCCCAGCGCGTGGGCTGCACCTACAGCGACACCGAGTTTGACCTGACCCGTCTGCGGGCCTTGCGCGCGCACACCGTAGAACTGGGCCGCAGCTGCGTTCACCCGGAGCACCGCCATGGTGGGGTGATTTTGGCGCTGTGGGGGGCGCTGGCCGATTTCATGGTGCGCAACCGGCTGCACACCATGATCGGCTGCGCCAGCATTCCCATGGTTCACCACGGCGTGCCCAGTGCCCATGTGGCCGCCAGTATCTGGCAGCAACTGCGCCAGACCCACCTGGCACCCATTGAGCACCAGGTGCTGCCGCGTCTGCCATTGCCGGTAGAGCGGCTGGATGACTCGCTGGTGGTTGAACCGCCCGCTCTGATCAAAGGCTATTTGCGCATGGGAGCGCGGGTGCTGGGGCCACCTGCATGGGACCCGGACTTCAACACTGCCGATCTGCCGATGATGATGCGCATTGCCGATCTGCCATTGCGCTACCGTCAGCATTTTCTGGGCTGTTGAAAATCCGCAGAAGCGCCAGAAAAATGTGTCCGCCAGCGACGTTGGAAACGGTTTTCCGGGCGTCCGGCGCAGCGGTGCGTCAGACTGTGACCGGTGTATCTTGGTTGCGGTTAATGTCACGAAATTGACACAGCGTTGCTTGATACTGTCATATTTACCATCGATTTTGAGCGCGCCATGTCACCTTCTTCAGAGGATCGCATTGTGACTTCGTCGCACCAGACCTTTTCGCCCACGCCGTCCCAGTCCAAAGCGCTGCATGCAGTGCCAGAGCAAGCCTGTACTGCGCTGATCCCAGAGGCATCCGATGTCCTGCAAGCTACTTTGCTGGACCGGGACCACAGCATTCTGGCCTTCAATGAGCGCGTATTTGACTGGGCGGTTCGCGCCGATGTGCCACTGCTGGAGCGGGTGCGTTTTCTGACCATTGTTTCTTCCAATCTCGACGAGTTTTTCGAGGTTCGCGCAGCCCCCCATCTGGCAGCAGCCCGCAGCGGGGAAACCAAAGGGCCCTGCACCCAGGCCTCTTTTGAGGCCCTGTCGGCCAAGGCGCATGACCTGGTGGCGCGCCAATATGCGCTCTACAACGATGATTTGGTGCCAGCGCTGGATGCCCATGGCATTCGCATCATTTCGCACGGGCGGCGCACACCTGCGCAGCGGCGCTGGGTGCGGGAGTATTTCCGGCGCGAGGTGCGCCCCCTGCTGATTCCGGTCGGCCTGGACCCGGCGCACCCTTTTCCGCAGGTGGCCAACAAGTCCTTGAACTTCATCGTGCGGCTCAAGGGCGGCGATGCTTTTGGCCGTGAGAATGAGATCGCCATTGTCAAAATTCCCCGTGCGCTGCCACGGCTGATACGCATGCCCGCTGCCGTTGCAGCCAAAGGGGCGCAGTGCGTCAGCCTGTCCAGCGTGGTGCGGGCACACCTGGAAGATTTGTTCCCGGAGCGCCAGGTCACCGAGTTTTCGCAGTTTCGTGTCACCCGCCACTCGGATCTGGCGGTGGATGAAGAGGACGTGCGCAACCTGCGTACCGCGCTGCGCCAGGGGCTGCAACAGCGCCACTACGGTGAGGCCGTGCGGCTGGAGGTGTCGGCGGGCTGCTCGGATTTTCTGTCTGACTTTTTGCGCGCACAGTTCAATCTGCCTGCGCCTGCGTTGTACCGTGTGCATGGCCCGGTGAACCTGGTGCGGCTGGGGCAGTTGATCGACCTGGCCGATGCGCCCAACCTGCTGTTCAAGCCATCACCTCCGTGCTGGCCGCAGCAAATGCAGCAAGGCGGCTCTATCCTGGCGCAGCTGCGCAAGGGCGACGTGCTCATCCACCAGCCGTTTGAGAGCTTTGATGGCGTCCTGGCTTTTCTGCGCGAGGCCGTCAACGACCCGCATGTGCTGGCCATCAAGCAAACCATCTACCGCACCGGCGCCGATCCCCAAATGCTGGATTTGCTGCGCGAGGCCGTGCGCCGGGGCAAAGAGGTGCTGGCGGTGGTCGAGCTCAAAGCACGTTTTGACGAAGAGGCCAACATCAACTGGGCTGAAGCGCTCGAATCGGTGGGCGCGCAGGTGGTGTACGGCGTGGTGGGTCTCAAGACGCACGCCAAGATGCTGCTGGTCACCCGCCGCGAAGGCCGTGTGCTGCGCCGCTACGGCCATTTGTCCACTGGCAACTACAACCCGCGCACGGCGCGCCTGTACACCGACCTGAGCTACCTGACTGCCGACGAAGACACCACGGCGGACATGGACAACGTGTTCAACCACCTGGCCAGCCAGAACCGCCTGCCGCGCATGCGCCGCTTGCTGGTGGCGCCGTTTCACCTGCACCGGCGCACGCTGGAAAAAATCGAACAGGTGGGGCTGGCCGCAGCGCAAGGCAAAGATGCCCGCATCGTTGCCAAAATGAACGCCTTGACCGACGAGGCCCTGGTGCGTGCTTTGTTGCTGGCGGGCCAGCGCGGCGCGCGCATCGATCTGATCGTGCGTGGGGCCTGTATCTTGCCCGCGCAGGTGCCCGGCGTGAGCGACAACATCCGGGTGCGCTCCATCATCGGGCGCTTTCTGGAGCACAGCCGGGTGTTCTACTTCCGCGCTGGCGAGCAAGAGGAGCTTTACCTCTCCAGCGCCGACTGGATGAACCGCAACATGCTGCGCCGCGTAGAGGTGTCCTGGCCCGTGACCGATCCGGTGCTGCGCCAGCGCATCGTGGACGAATGCCTGGTGGCCTACCTGTGCGACGACCGTGATGCCTGGAACCTGCAACCCGATGGCGTGTATGCCCGCTCCAGCCCCGATGGCAGCGGCACAGGGGTGCAGAACGCGCTGATGCACCGCTATGCACGCAGCACCGCAGCGGGAGGAATGAAATGATGGACTTGATTTTGTGGCGCCATGCCCATGCCCGTGACCTCGTCGAGGGCGAGGAGGACATTCAGCGCCCCCTGACCCCGCGCGGCGAGAAGCAGGCCGCCCACATGGCCGCATGGCTGCGCAAGCACTTGCCCGATGGTTTGCGCGTACTGGCCAGCCCGGCAGTGCGCACTGAGCAGACGGTCAAGGCGCTGAACCGGAAATACAAGCTGCGCGCCGAGCTGCTGCCCGACGGCCTGCCGCAAGACCTGCTGGAGCTGGCCCAGTGGCCCAGCGCCCAAGGCACTGTGCTGGTGGTGGGCCACCAGCCCATGTTGGGCCAGGTGGCAGCGCAGCTGCTGGGCATGCAGGCCTCTGAGTGCGCGATCCGCAAAGGGTCGGTCTGGTGGTTGCGCCAGCGCCAGCGCCTGGACGCCACCGAAACCGTCTTGCTCACGGTGCAGTCACCAGAGTTTTTATGATGAAAAGTGGCTCCAGCGCGCACGGGGTGTGCGCTGGCAGCTATCTTTATTGAATATCCAGCGCCAGCGTCCACGGCGTTTTTTGCCAGGCCAGCACCTCTTCGCGCAGCAGGTGTGCCGACTGTGGATAGCGCTCTGCCCAGCCCGCGCTCACGCTCAGTTCAAAAGTACCAAGGCCCGTGTTGGCATGCAGCGCCAGTGCGTGGGTGTCCGGGTCGCGTCGGGCGTGGCACAGCACGACGGCCAGGCGCAGGCACAGCAGTTGCAAGGCAAAGGTGGCGTCGTCCAGGTCGGTTTCGAGTTTGCGCACCTTGCCTTTGTGTCCCAGTACCAGCATGCCCAAGCGGTGCAACTCGGGCTGCGAGAAGCCGGCGACATCGGTGTTGTCCAGGATGTAGGCGCCGTGGCGGTGCGACTCGCTGTGCGAGATGCGGCAGCCGATTTCGTGCAGGCGTGCGGCCCAGCCGAGTTTGCGCAGTGCGTGGGCGTGATCGCCGTGGCTGGCCTGGGCAAACAGGGCGCAGGCTACCTGCGCCACCCGCTCGGCCTGTGCTTCGTCCACAGCAAAGCGCTGCATCAGCGAGCGCACGGTGGAGGTTCGCAGGTCGGTGGTGGGTTGCTCTCGGTCGAGCAGATCGTACAAAGCGCCCTGGCGCAAGGCGCCTTGCGCCACCTGCATACGGTCAATTTGCAACAGCTCAAACACGGCGCGCAGCACACTGAGCCCGCCGCCAATGACGGGGCGGCGCTCTTCCTTGAGCCCTTCCAGGCGCAGCCGGTCAGCGCTTTGCGCGCGCAACATGCGCTCTTGCAGCCAGTCCAGCCCTTCGGGGGTGATGGTGCCGGGCGGATGGCCTGCTGCGGCCAGCATGTCGCCCACGGCGCCTATCGTGCCCGAGGAGCCGTAGGCCACTTCCCAGTCTTCGGGGCGGTAAGCGTCCAGGGCCTCGTCCAGCACGGCCTTGGCAGCGATTTCTGCGGTGTTGAAGGCCTGGGCCGTAAACACACCCTGCGGAAAATACCGCGCTGACCACGCCACACTGCCCACGCGGAAAGAGGCCACCGCGTTGGCGTTGAACTGCTGGCCCAGGATCAGCTCGGTTGAGCGCCCGCCAATGTCCACCACCAGCCGCCGCTCGTTGGATTGCGCCAGCATGTGCGAGACGCCCTGGTAAATCAGGCGGGCTTCTTCGGGGCCGGACACCACATCAATGGGGTGGCCCAGTATCTGGTTGGCACGGTGCAGAAAAACATCGCGGTTGCGCGCTTCGCGCAGGGTTTGCGTGGCCACGGCACGCACCTGGGCACTGGGAAAGTCGGCCAGGCGCTCGGCAAAACGCGCCAGACAATCCCAACCGCGCTGCAAGGCGTCGGGCGTCAGGTTGCGGTTGTCATCCAGGCCGTTGCCTTGGCGCACGGTTTCTTTGATGTATTCCACACGCTGGATGTGGCCGTGCTCGAAGCGGCCAATTTCCAGGCGAAAGCTGTTGGATCCCAGATCCACAGCTGCGAGCAGTGTTCCGTTGTGCATGTTGGTGCGCGCAAGGCGCTTGTATCTTCAGCGGGCAGCATAGCACCCGCATTCTGGTGTTCGGGGCGGTGCGTCAGCCGATGATGCGACCGTCCTGGGTCAGCATGCTTTGCGTCACGTAGGCGTTGGTGCGCTTTTTCCCCCGGTAGGCCACGACGTACCCGCCCATGTTCACATCAGCGCGCCGCTGTAATGCCGCGAGCACTGTGGCGCGTGTGATGGGGCCGGTGATGCCGCCCAGAACCTCGGCGGTATAGCGTGCGGCAATGAACCCTGCCAGGCCTTGCGGGGAGGGGGACTCGTCAAAAAACCGGCCCAGCGCGTCGCGGTAAGCGCGCACCACGGGCAGGCTGGAGCTGATCAAGGGAACTGCCTGCGTGGCGATGATAGAAATGCCTTTGGGTGTGCCTCCCATCTGGGCCAGCACCTGTAGGTTGACATCGGCCAGGGCCACGACAAAGCATTGCCGGCCTGGTGGGGCGGCGAGCTTGCTCACGAAGGCATGCAACTCCGGAGTTCCCCCGACAAACAAAATAATGGTTTGCGTTGGCGTTATCAGCTGATTTGCAATGGGGCTCTTGGCGCTGGCGTGCGGCAGTATCTGGGCCTCCAGGCCCAGGCTCTTTGCTACCTGGAGCACATAGCCCTGGGATTGCTGCTGCACCTGTACGTTGGCAAACACCACGCCGATCTGTTTGACCCCCAGCGACGCATGCGTTTTGATGGCATGCGCTATCTGGGTCTGGTGGTCTGGAAACACCTCAAACACCGTTTCGGCTTCGCTGTCGGTGACAGCGTTGTGCAACCAGGGTGCAATCAGCGCCAGGGCAGAGCTGGAATCGGCAGGAGGGGGCATGGCCACCAGTGCGGCGGCGGTGGCGTTGCCCACACAACCAGACAACGCCACACACCCGGTTTGCCGGTGTGCAGTTTGCCAGGCAGTTTGCAGGCTTGCGGGTGAGCCATTGGTTTCCAGCGTGATGTGTTGCACCGTGCGGCCCCGCACACCGCCGCGTGCGTTCAGGTTTTGCCAGGCGGATCGTGAGCCCACCAGAAAGTCCCGGCTGACATCTTGCTGGTTCAGGCTCAAATCAACGATTTGGGCCACCACCAAAGGGCGTTCAGCATCGGTGTTGCGGGCCGGGCTGGCTGACAGCAGGGGCTGGGCCGTTGCGTCGCCTGCCATGGCGGCGCTGGCAGCAGCGCTCCAGGCAAACCACTGGCGGCGGTTCAGTGCAACCGCTGGACTATCGGAAGGGTACATGGCCATTGGATGCGTGACAGGTGTTATTTGCGCAGTACACAGACTACGCAGGGCCTGTGAAGAAGATGTGACGAAGGGCCGTGTTGGCCACCCAGAACCGCAAAAAATGCTTTGTGACAGGCGTCCGCTGTTGTCACAGCACTGTCATATGAGGGGCCTAGAGTCGCCACATCCCAACTCCTTCAATCCCAAAAGGTATCTTCATGAAAATGTCCATGATTCGAGTTCTGGTAGCTGGTGTGGCTTCTGCCGGAGCGTTCTCCGGTGCCATGGCGCAACAGGAAGCCACGGGAGCTGGTGCCAGTTTTCCTGCGCCGCTGTATTCCAAGTGGGCAGCCGACTACAACAAAGCCACTAGTGTGAAGATCAACTACCAGTCGGTGGGTTCGGGTGCAGGCTTGCGCCAGATCGAAGCCAAGACGGTGGACTTTGGCGCCTCTGATGCGCCTCTGAAGGATGAGGAGCTGAACAAAAAAGGGTTGGTGCAGTTTCCTACCGTGATCGGCGGCATCGTGCCCGTGGTGAACATCAAGGGCGTGGCACCGGGCCAGCTCAAGCTGAACGGCCAGGTGCTGGGCGACATCTACCTGGGCAAGATCACCAAGTGGAACGACGCTGCCATCAAGGCGCTGAACCCTGCGCTGGCATTGCCTGACAGCGACATTGCCCCAGTGCGCCGCGCTGATGGTTCGGGCACCACCTTCGGCTTTACGAACTACCTGTCCAAAGTCAACGCCGACTGGAAAGCCAAAGTGGGCGAGGGCACCGCTGTCAACTGGCCTACAGGTGCCGGTGGCAAAGGCAACGAAGGCGTGGCCGCTTTTGTGGGCCGCCTGCCCAACTCGATTGGCTACCTGGAATACGCTTACGTCAAGCAAAACAAGCTGACCTACGCGCTGATGCAGAACTCGGCAGGCAACTTCGTGGCCCCCGACGACACTTCGTTCAAGGCCGCTGCCGCTGGTGCCGACTGGGCCAAGAGCTTCTACCAGATCCTGACCGATCAGCCCGGCAAGGATTCCTGGCCCATCACGTCGGCCACCTTCATCCTGTTCCAGAAAGTCCAGGAAAAACCGGTGCAGGCCGCCACCGCACTGAAGTTCTTTGAATGGGCTTACAAATCGGGCGACAAGACAGCCGCAGACCTGGACTACGTGCCCATGCCTGACAGCGTCAAGGGCATCATCATGAAGTCCTGGGACAACATCAAGGACGCTTCCGGCAAGGCCATTGCCCTGAAGTAATCTGACGGTGGCTGGCACCACGCCAGCTGCCTTCTTCACTTTTTACAAAGGCGCAGACGTGTCCACTACGTTGCCAGTCCACCAAGCCGCCCCTGCCAAGGTAGGGTCTGGCTCGCAGCAGACTACACCCCCCTCCCGCAAGCCGCTGATTTCTGGCGTGCTGGCGGATCGCATGTTTGGCTGGCTGGCGCGTGGCGCAGCCGTTTTGACGCTGGCTTTGCTGCTGGGCATCATGACCTCGCTGGTGATTGGTGCCTGGCCCTCGATTGAGAAGTACGGCTTGGGCTTTTTGACCAGCACGGTCTGGGATCCCGTGCAGAACGAGTACGGCGGTCTGGTCATGATTTACGGCACGCTGGTCACTTCTTTCATTGCCTTGCTGGTGGCGGTGCCAGTGAGCTTTGGTATCGCTTTGTTCCTGACAGAGCTGTCGCCAGCCTGGCTCAAACGCCCCTTGGGTACCGCCATCGAATTGCTGGCTGCTGTGCCCTCCATCGTTTATGGCATGTGGGGGTTGATGGTGTTTGGCCCTATTTTGGCCACCTATGTCCAGCAACCCTTGCAATCTTTGTTGAGCGATGTGCCCTACCTGGGCGCTTTTGTGTCGGGGCCGCCGGTGGGCATCGGCATTCTGTCGGCAGGCATCATCCTGGCCATCATGATCATTCCGTTCATTGCGTCGGTGATGCGTGACGTGTTTGAAGTGACACCGCCGCTGCTGAAAGAGTCGGCCTACGGTCTGGGCTCTACCACCTGGGAAGTCGTCTGGAAGGTGGTGCTCCCCTACACCAAGACGGGTGTGCTGGGTGGCATCATGCTGGGTCTGGGGCGCGCGCTGGGCGAGACCATGGCAGTGACTTTCGTGATCGGCAACATGAACCAGCTCAACTCCCTGTCGGTGTTTGAAGCAGCCAACAGCATCACTTCGGCTTTGGCCAACGAGTTCGCCGAGGCGGGCGAAGGTTTGCACCAGGCATCGTTGATTTACCTGGGTCTGGTACTGTTTTTCATCACGTTCGTGGTGCTGGCGTTGTCCAAGGTGCTGCTGGCCAGCCTCAAGAAGAACGAAGGAGCGCGCACATGACAACATCGCACAGCCTTTTGTCAGCGGCAGAGCAGACCCGCCAGCGCCAGGCGCGCTACAACAGCCGCAAGCGCGTCAACCAGATAGCCCTGACCCTGGCGCTGGCCGCCATGGCGTTTGGCCTGTTTTGGTTGGTCTGGATTCTGTGGGAAACCATTCGCCTGGGGGTTGGCGGTCTGAGTCTGGCCCTGTTCACTGAAATGACGCCGCCACCCAACGAGGCTGGTGGTATCTCGAATGCCATTTTTGGCTCTTTTGTGATGGTGATGATGGCCACCTTTGTGGGTACGCCCATCGGCATCATGGCCGGTGTGTATCTGGCTGAATACGATACGCACGGCTGGCTGGCATCCATTACCCGGTTCGTGAACGACATTTTGCTGTCGGCTCCCAGCATCGTGATTGGCCTGTTTGTGTACGCCGTGGTGGTAGCGCGGTTCAAAAGCTTTTCGGCATATGCCGGCATTCTGGCGCTGGCTTTGATCGTGATTCCGGTGGTGATCCGCACCACAGAAAACATGCTCCTGCTCGTGCCTGCCGGGTTGCGTGAGGCGGCCTACGCACTGGGTACGCCCAAGTGGAAAGTGATCAGCATGGTCACACTGCGTGCGGCGCGCGCGGGCGTCATCACGGGTGTCTTGCTGGGCGTGGCGCGCATTGCGGGTGAGACAGCACCGTTGCTGTTCACGGCGCTGAACAACCAGTTCTGGAACTCCGATCTCTCCAAACCCATGGCCAGCCTGCCCGTGACCATCTTCAAGTTTGCCATGAGCCCCTACGAGAACTGGCAGCAGTTGGCCTGGGCCGGTGTGTTCCTTATCACTGTGGCAGTGCTGGGGCTCAACATTCTGGCGCGTGTTTTGACGCGCCAAAAATAAGACAAGGACGATTGCATGCCTTCTTCTCTCCAACCAGGCGCAGCGGCGCCGACGCCCACCGAGTCCAAGATCACGGTGCGCGATCTCAACTTCTATTACGGCAAGTTCCACGCCCTCAAGGGCATCAATCTGGACATTCCTGCCAACAAGGTCACGGCCTTTATTGGGCCGTCAGGCTGTGGCAAATCCACGCTGTTGCGCACGTTCAATCGCATGTTCGAGCTGTATCCCGAGCAGCGCGCCGAGGGCCAGATCATTCTGGACGGCGAAAACCTGCTCACCAGCAAACAGGATGTGGCACTGATCCGGGCCAAGGTGGGCATGGTGTTCCAGAAGCCCACCCCCTTTCCGATGTCGATCTACGACAACATCGCGTTTGGCGTCAAATTGTTTGAAAGCCTCAGCGCCTCCGATATGGAAGAGCGCGTGGAGTGGGCGCTGCGCAAAGCCGCTTTGTGGAACGAGGTCAAGGACAAGCTCAATCAAAGCGGCTCCAGCCTCTCGGGCGGGCAGCAGCAGCGCTTGTGCATTGCGCGTGGCATTGCCATCAAGCCCGAGGTGTTGTTGCTCGACGAACCGTGCTCTGCGCTGGACCCCATTTCCACCGCCAAGGTCGAGGAGCTGATCGCCGAACTGAAGACCGATTACACCGTGGTCATCGTCACCCACAACATGCAGCAGGCGGCGCGTTGCAGCGACTACACGGCTTATATGTACCTGGGCGATCTGATGGAATTCGGTGAAACCGAGCGCATGTTCTTCAAACCCCAGCGCAAAGAAACAGAAGACTACATTACGGGCCGTTTTGGCTGACAGGAGACGGCATGACCGAAAAGCATCTTTCATCGCAGTTCGACAGTGAACTGAACAGTGTTTCTGCCCGTGTCATGGAGCTGGGGGGGCTGGTGGAATCGCAAATTCGCCAGGCCATCCATGCGCTGTCGCACTTCAGCCTGGAGTCTGTCAAGCAGGTGGCGGTCATGGAGAACCGCATCAATGCCATGGAGGTCGAGATTGACCAAGACCTCTCCACCATCATCGCCAGGCGCCAGCCCACCGCGCGCGATCTGCGTTTGCTGATGGCCTTTTCCAAGGCCACAGCCAACCTGGAGCGCATGGGCGATGAGGCCAGCAAAATGGCGCGCATGGTGCAGTCCATCATCGAAAGCGGTGCTTCGCGCTCGCTGCCCACAATGGATTTGCGCGTGGCGGCAGACCTGGCTTCGGGATTGCTGCGCAAGGCGCTGGACGCGTTTGCCCGCCTCGATACCACCGCGGCAGTCGCCATCCTCAAAGAAGACGATTTGATTGACCAGGAATTTGACGGTTTTGTGCGCAAGCTCATCACCTACATGATGGAAGACCCACGCACCATCTCGCCCAGCCTGGACTTGCTGTTTCTGGCCAAGGCCATTGAGCGCATTGGCGACCACTCCAAGAATCTGGCTGAACTGATCATTTACCTGGTCAAGGGCATGGATGTGCGCCACACATCGCTCGATCAGATTGAGTCAGCATTACTCTGACCTTCCTCTTTGGCCTTGTGCGATGAAAAGACTTCCCCGCGTCCTGATTGTTGAAGACGAGCCCGCCATTGCAGAGCTGATTGCGGTCAACCTGCGCCACAACGGTTTTTCGCCGATTTGGTCGGAAGACGGCGATAGCGCCCAGCGCGAGCTGGACGCCATCTTGCCCGATGTCATCTTGCTCGATTGGATGCTGCCCGGCCAAAGCGGGCTGGCGCTGGCGCGCAAATGGCGTGCAGACAGCCGTACCAAGCCCATCCCCATCCTCATGCTGACCGCACGCGGCGACGAGCCCGACAAAGTGGCCGGGCTGGATGCCGGTGCCGACGACTACATCACCAAACCTTTTTCCACCCAGGAGCTGCTGGCGCGCATCCGTGCCGTGCTGCGCCGGCGCGCGCCCGAGCAGCTGAGCGACAGCGTCAGCATTGGTGTGCTCACGCTGGATGCAGCCACCCACCGGGTGACGTGCCAAGAGCAGCCGGTCAAGGTCGGGCCTACTGAATTCAAGTTGCTGCACTACCTGATGAAGCACCCGGAGCGCGTGCACAGCCGCTCGCAGTTGCTCGACAAGGTCTGGGGCGACCACGTATTCATCGAGGAGCGCACCGTGGATGTGCATGTCAAGCGCCTGCGTGAGGCGTTGGGCATGGCCGGTGCCATGGTCGAGACGGTGCGCGGTGCAGGCTACCGCCTCACGGCACAACCCAAGGCGTTGCTGCAAGCCTGAGAACGTCTCCACCCCCCTTTCTCCTCCACCCACCGGGTAATTTCGCATGGCTTGGCGCATTCTTGTTTTTTCACTGAGCCAGGTGCTCGGGTTGCTGCTGGGCTGGTGGTACGGGGGCGCTTGGGGGGCTGCGGTGGGTGGTGCCTTGGCGGGTTGGTGCTGGTTTGCTGCTGATCTGGGGCGTGGTTTGCGTGTGCTGCGCTGGTTTCGCCATGGCGACCTGGATGCCTTGCCCCAGCCCATGCACGGCCTGTGGGGTCAGGCCCTGGACCGTGTGCGCCGCTTGCTGCGCGCACAGCAGTTACAGATTCAAGAGCGTGAGAGCCAGCTGGACGATATTTTTGCGGCACTGCAAGCCTCGCCCAATGGCCTGGTGCTGCTCGACTCCGAAGGCCACATTGAGTGGTGCAACCAGATAGCCTGCGCGCACTTTGGTTTTGATGCCGAGCGTGACCGGATGCAGCTGCTGGGCAATCTGGTGCGCGATCCAGACTTCACGGCCTACCTGGCCAGCAAAGATTACGCGCACGGCGTGGTCTTGCAGGGGCGCTCCAGCACGCCCTCGCGGCCCGTGCGCCTGTCGGTACACATTTACCCGCACGGCCAGGGGCGCAAGCTGATGTTGTCGCGTGACATCACGGCGCTGGAGCAGGCCGAGGCCATGCGGCGCGATTTTGTCGCCAACGTCTCCCATGAAATTCGCACGCCCCTGACGGTGCTGACCGGCTTTGTCGAGACGCTGCAAACCCTGAAGCTGTCTCCCGAAGAAAACGAGCGCTACTTGGCCTTGATGGCCCAGCAGGCCATGCGCATGCAAAACGTGGTGCAGGGCTTGTTGACGCTGTCGCGACTGGAGGACAGCCCCTGGCCGGGCAAGGGCGAATGGGTATCGGTGCAGCGCTTGCTGGAGCAATGCGCGGACGAGGGGCGCGCCCTGTCGCAGCTGCTCACGCGCAACCAGTCGCAGCACCACACCATGGTGTTTCCGCTGCCCGCTCCGGCAGAGGGGCTGGGCGAGATTGCGGGCATACAGTCCGAGTTGCTGAGCGCGCTCTCCAACCTGGTGGCCAATGCGGTGCGCTACACACCTGCCAGCGGCTCCATCACGGTGAAATGGCGCTGGCTAGACGATGGCGGCGCGGTGTTTTCAGTGCAGGACACCGGCCCCGGCATTGACCCCAAGCATGTGCCACGCCTGACAGAGCGTTTTTACCGCGTGGACCACAGCCGTTCGCGCGAAACCGGTGGCACGGGGCTGGGGCTGTCTATCGTCAAGCATGTGTTGCAGCGCCACGATGCCGTGCTGGAGATCGATAGCAAGCCTGGTCGTGGCTCCACCTTCAGCGTGCATTTTCCGGCCAGCCGGGTGCGCAAACCGCACAACGCGCTGGCCATGCCCACGCCTGGGGCCGGATAAAGCGTTGCCTTTCGTGGGCATTTTCAGCTACTTTTTTAATAGCTGCTTGCGCTTATTACACGGGCATTAGAGCCGGATTTGACCTGAAATTTTGGCTCTGTCAGGTTGGGCGGCGGCGGTACAGCACCAGCACATCCTTGGCGTCGGTGGGGCGCGCAATGCGCTGCTGTTCCTGCCAGCGGGCGCTGTGGTGCGGTGCGGGCGTGTCTGCCGGTGCAATCAGCCAGTCGCAGGTGTGGTGGCTGTCCGCAGGCAGTAGTTGCAGCTTGCCGTGGTATTGCAGCGCTGCCACCTGGTTGCGGCTCAGGCGCTGGGCTGCCACGCAGCCGCTGGTGCCCTGGCCCAGTGCTGCCACGATGGCGCGCACCTGCGGCGCGTCGCTGCGGCCGTAGTTCAGCATGGGCAGCCACAGCGTCATCAGCAGCACCCAGCTGAGGGTGGAGCCTGCGGCGGGCAGCACCAGGCTTTTCCAGATGGCTGCGCGGTGGCGCTTGGCACGCCAGCCCACCAGCGCACACCAGGCGGCGCTGGCCACCAAAGCCAGCAGCAGCGCCAGCATCGAAAACTCGGGCACAAAACCAGGTGCCAGCTTGGCCACGTTGGCGGCCGGTTTGGCCGGGATATGCGTTTGCGTGGAAATCCACACCACCCAGATGGCAATGGCGCAGCTGCTGAAGAACAGCAGCGTGAACCAGTCCACCAGTGCGGCCACGCTGCGGCTGAGCGTGGGCAATGCAAAAGCCGCCAGTGCCGCCAGCGCGGGCAGTGCCAGCAGCAGTGCGCGGTCTGCCGGTTGGGTGGTCAGGGTGGCGCCCAGGGATACGAGCACAAACCACAGCGGCAGCAGCAAATGCCGGTGTGGTGCGCGCGTGGCGATTTGTTTGCGCCAGCGCCACAGCGTCCATAGTGCCAGCGGCCAGGCCGGCCAGGTGAACCAGAGCAGCAGCCGGGCCAGGCTGGCGCTGTCATCGGCCTGGGGCAGGGTGGCGTGCCAGCGCAGCAGGTCAAGTTGCCAGGCCAGCAGGGCTGCCCCCAGGCTGAGTGCGACCACCATCAGGCCCCACCACCGGGCACCGGCACGTGTTTGCAGGGCGCAGCGGTATTCCAGCAGGCACAGGGCCGCGCCACCCGCGCCGTACAGCAGCGCCAGCGTGGGTGCGCCGCTGAGCACCAGCCCCAGCAGGCCAGCCACCAAGGCCAGCACAGGGCGCCAGCGCAGGTGGGGGGCACCCGCCAGGGCAAAAAACACCAGCGTCGTGCAGCACAGTTGTGTCAGGTACGAGGTCACCTCGTGCGAAGGCTGTGCCAGACCCAGGCAAGCCAGCAAGGCCAGCAGGGCGCCATCGGCCATGGCACAGGCATAGTCGGCGGGCTGTGCCTCGCCACCGAACGCGAAGGCCACGGGTTGCGCGCCACGGCTGCGTGCCAGCCAATACACGCCATGCCAGGTGGCCCACAGCGTGAGCACCAACATGGCAATGAACGGGATGCGCGCGGCCAGCTCGGGTGGCAGTACGGTGCCCAGCCCCTGCAAGGCCCAGGCGCCCAGCCAGTACGGCAGCAGCCCCAGGGTGTCGGGCGCCATGCCCAGCAACTGGGGCGCCAGCCAGTCGGTGTGGCCCTGCGCCAGTGCGCGCATGTAGCCAAATGCCACCATGTCGGTACCGCGCCATGGGTCACGCGCCACAAAGCCCGGCAGGATGTAGGCCAGACACAGCAACAGCAGCGCCGGCCGAGGCAGCCTGCGCACAGCACTTTGCGCCACGATGGCGGGGGTCAGATGGTTCACGCGTCAGTCAGGGAAGGCTTGGGGTGGCTGGAGAATAAGCGCAAACAAAAAGGCAGCACGGTTGCCCGGGCTGCCTTTTTGGCGGAGCAGCGAAGATTACTTCGCCACAGTCGTCTTGCCGAAACGGTTGCGGAACTTCTCGACGCGGCCGCCCATGTTGTCCACCGACTTTTGCGTGCCGGTGTAGAAGGGGTGCGACTCAGACGAGGTATCGAGCTTGTACAGCGGGTAGTCCTTGCCTTCAAAGGTTTCGGTTTCCTTGGTGTTCACGCAGGAGCGGGTCACAAACTTGAAACCGTTGGACAGGTCCACGAACAGAACTTCGCGGTAGTTGGGGTGAATGCCTTCTTTCATGATCAATCCTTGTCAAGTGCGGGAGCCGCGCCAAACCGCTTGGCGTACTTTCCGCAATAAAAAGCCCTCGATTATAGCCCGCAGTCCCTTAACCGCCCCGGCGCATGGCGTCGAAGAAATCCACATTCGTTTTGGTTTCCTTCATTTTCTTGATCATCAGCTCCATGGATTCGATCTCGTCCATGTTGTACATGAACTGGCGCAGGATGCGGGTTTTTTGCAGAATTTCAGGCGCCAGCAGCAGCTCTTCGCGGCGGGTGCCGCTCTTGTTGAGTTCGATGGCAGGGAACACGCGCTTTTCATACAGGCGGCGATTCAGGTGGATTTCGCAGTTGCCCGTGCCCTTGAATTCTTCAAAAATCACCTCGTCCATGCGGCTGCCGGTATCGACCAGCGCCGTGGCAATGATGGTCAGTGAGCCGCCTTCTTCCACTTTGCGCGCTGCGCCAAAGAAGCGCTTGGGGCGTTGCAGTGCGGCTGCGTCCACGCCGCCCGAAAGCACCTTGCCCGAGGACGGCACGACGTTGTTGTAGGCACGGGCCAGGCGGGTGATGGAGTCCAGCAAAATCACCACGTCTTTTTTCAGCTCGACCAGGCGCTTGGCGCGTTCGATCACCATTTCAGCGACGTGAACATGGCGCGCCGCTGGCTCATCAAAAGTCGAGGCAATGATCTCGCCCTTCACCGTGCGCTGCATTTCGGTGACTTCTTCGGGGCGCTCGTCCACCAGCAGCACCATCAAATGCACATCGGGGTTGTTGGCGGTGATGGCGTGGGCAATGTGCTGCATCATCACCGTTTTGCCGCTCTTGGGTGGAGCCACGATCAGAGCGCGCTGGCCGCGGCCAATCGGGGCAATGATGTCGATGATGCGGCCAGTGATGTTTTCTTCGCTCTTGATGTCGCGCTCCAGCCGCATGTGCTCCTTGGGGAACAGCGGCGTGAGGTTTTCAAACATCACCTTGTGCTTGTTCTGTTCGGGCGGGCCATCGTTGACCCGGTCGAGCTTGGTCAGCGCAAAGTAGCGCTCACCATCCTTGGGCGTGCGCACTTCGCCTTCGATCATGTCGCCGGTGTGCAGGTTAAAGCGCCGCACCTGGCTGGGGCTGATGTAGATGTCGTCGGTGCTGGCCGTGTAGCTGGTGTCGGGGCTGCGCAGGAAGCCAAAGCCGTCGGGCAGGATTTCCAGCACGCCATCGGCAAAAATCTGCTCACCCGCTTTCGCCCGCTTCTTGATGATGGCAAACATCAGTTCCTGCTTGCGCATGCGGCCGCCGTTTTCGATTTCAAGCGCTTCGGCCTGCTTGAGGACTTCAGACACGTGCAGTGCCTTGAGTTCGTTGAGGTGCATGGGGGTGACTCCTTGGCGGAGTTGGTATGAATCTTGGGGGGAATGCGAGATGCCGGAAAAACTGCGGTAGGCAGCTTGGGCCAACCGGGTGATCTGGTGCAGGCTGCCAATGCGTGCAGCCCAAAGATCGACACAGATTATGACAGGAAAATTTTCGGGAAAATCGCGCTGCTCTGGCGCATATCACAGGAGAAACCCTCCGCCTTGGCTTGGGACGGAGGGCGCGCAGGCTGTGAGTGCGCTGCGCGGGGAGGGCGTATCAGGCCAGCTGTTGGTCGATGAAGGCAGTGAGCTGGGCCTTGCTCAAGGCGCCCACTTTGGTGGCGACCAGTTCACCGTCCTTGAACAGCATCAGCGTCGGGATGCCGCGGATACCAAATTTGGCCGGAACTTCGCGGTTTTCATCGACGTTCATTTTGGCCACTTGCAGCTTGCCTTGGTAGGCGCTGGCCACTTCGTCCAGGATGGGGGCAATCATCTTGCAGGGGCCGCACCACTCAGCCCAGTAGTCCACCAGCACGGGCGGGGCTGCCTTGAGTACGTCGGCTTCAAAGCTGGCGTCAGAGACGTGTTTGATCAATTCGTTGGCCATGAATTTTCCTTCAATCGGGGGGCGCTCAAGATAAAGTGCGTGCATTGTGACAGAAACCGGTGTTTGCACCGCTGCTGCCAGCCTGTTTTTAGCTATGACCCTGATAGCAAGAAGTGTAGGCCTGGCGCGCGTGTGGCAAGTATATGATCCAGCATGAATGCTTTGACTATTGAACTCTCCCACCCCTCTTGCGACGTTGCCATTGTGGGCGCGGGCCCCGCTGGCTTGATGGCCGCAGAAACCCTGGCCCGCCAAGGTGTCAGCGTCCATGTTTTCGATGCCATGCCCACGGTAGGTCGCAAATTCTTGCTGGCCGGCAAGGGCGGGCTCAATCTCACGCATTCAGAGCCGGCACCGACCTTTGTGGGCCGCTTTGGTGATCGCCAGCAGCAGCTGGCCCCCTTGTTGCAGCCTTGGGGTGCCGAGCAGGTGCGTGCCTGGGCGCAAGACCTGGGTATTGGCACGTTTGTAGGTACCTCGGGGCGGGTGTTTCCCACCGACATGAAGGCGGCGCCCTTGTTGCGCGCCTGGCTACAGCGTTTGCGCGGCATGGGGGTGCAGTTCCACATGCGCCACCGCTGGACAGGCTGGAGCGCCGATGGTGCAGCGCTGCAGTTCACCACGCCCACGGGCGCTGTGCAGGTCAGCGCCCGTGCGGTGGTGCTGGCGCTGGGCGGGGCCAGCTGGGCGCGGCTGGGTTCGGACGGCGCCTGGGCGCCCTGGTTGGTCGCGCGCGGTGTGGCGGTGGCGCCGCTGCGCCCGTCCAACTGCGGTTTTGATGTGCTGCCCCAGCACACGCTGGGGCACGAGACACGGCGTGAATTTTTGCGCGAACTGCTGGGCCAGACGCCCGCCGTGGGCTGGTCGGCGCATTTCGCCAGCCGCTTTGCAGGCCAGCCCTTCAAGTCGGTGGCCATTGCGTTTACCGACAGCGCGGGGCGGCATTTCAGCCGCCGTGGAGAATTTGTTGCCACTGCCACGGGCATTGAGGGTAGCCTGGTCTACGCTGTTTCGGCGCTCTTGCGCGATGAGGTGCAGGCCCACGGAAGCGCCACGCTGCACCTGGATTTGCTGCCCGACCACAGCCCCGAGCGTGTGCTGGCCGAAGTGCGCCACCCGCGCGGCACACGCAGCTTGAGCAGCCACCTCAAAAGCCGCCTGGGGCTGGACGGCATCAAGATGGGCATCCTCTACGAGCAACTGGGCAAAGAGCGCATGAACGACCCGCAGGCCCTGGCCCAGGCCATCAAGGCGCTGCCGATCACGGTGGTGGCGACGCGGCCCATCGACGAGGCCATCAGCACGGCGGGCGGCGTGCAGTTTGAGGCGCTGGACGATCACCTCATGCTGCACGATCTGCCCGGCGTGTTTTGCGCCGGAGAGATGCTCGATTGGGAGGCGCCCACGGGCGGCTACCTGCTCACGGCCAGCATGGCCACCGGCGTGCGCGCTGGCCAAGGCGCGGCCCAGTGGCTGGTGGCCCAGCCGCAGGCTTGAGGCCAGACGCGGCCCGTGGGTGTGTCTGCGGTACTGCTGGCGTGCCAACAGCGCATGGGCGGCCATTGGGGCACCCCAGGGGTATCGTCATTTTTTTAAGGCCAAATGTGCCTCCAGCCCAATGTGGGTGCGCGCAAGAAGCTATCAAATAAATAGTGATTTCTGTGCCGACCAAGCCTGCCGCTGGCGCCTCAGTGGTCGGTTTCCGTGATGCGCAGCAGTGCCTTGCGGTTGCGCACCACCAGACCACCGGGCTCGATGCGGATGGTGTCCTCGCGCTCCATGGCCTTGAGCTCCTGGTTCACGCGCTGGCGCGAGGCGCCCAGCAGCTGCGCCAGTTCTTCTTGCGCCAGTTGCAGGCCGATGCGCACTTCGTCGCCATCCGACAGGCTGGGAATGCCGTAGCTGCGCACCAGGTGCAGCAGCTGCTTGGCCAGGCGCGCGCGCAGCGGCAGCGTGTTCAGGTCTTCGACCAGCCCATAGAGCTGGCGAATGCGCCGTGCGTGCAGCAGCAAGATGGCGTCGTACAGCTCCACATGCGTGGCCAAAATCTTGTGGAAATCGGCCCTGGCCACGCACAGGATGGTGGTGTCACCGTGGGCATAGGCATCGTGGGTGCGCCGGTCGCCGTCAAACAGCGCCACGTCGCCAAACCAGATGCCCGGCTCGATGTAGGTGAGCGTGATCTGCTTGCCCGAGATGGACGTGGAGCTGACGCGCACCGCCCCCTTGGCGCAGGCCACCCACTCTTCGGGCGGGTCGCCACGCGCCACGATGAGGCCGTCGTCCTTGTAGCGCTTGACGTAGGCGCAGCGCAGGATGTCGTGGCGCAGCGAGGGCGAGAGTGATGAAAACCAGCGGCCAGAGTTGATCGCTTCACGTTCTTCAATGGTCAGAATCGGGTCGTCCATGGTCTGTTCAGGTGCCTGCTGCGCAGGCTTACTCTTCTTCGTGCAGCAGGCTCAGACCGATGGCACCACGCCGGCGCAGCCAAGGGCTGGGGCGGTAGCGTGTGTCGCCATACACGGTTTGCAGGTTGAACAGCACTTCCAGGATGTTGGTCGGGCCCCAGCGGTTGCCCATGGCCAGCGGCCCCAGCGGGTAGCCCAGCCCCAGCGTGACGGCGGTTTCCAGGTCAGCAGGGCTGCAAATGCCTTGCTGGCAGATGTCGCTGGCAATGTTCACGATGTGGGCCACCACGCGCTGCGTGACAAAGCCGCCGCTGTCGCGGATCACGCTCACGGGCTTGCCGTCGCGGGCAAACAGGGCATGGGCGGCGTTGCGCATATCGACGCGCGTGGCCGGGTTGGTGGCCAGCACGCGGCGCTTGGTGGCGGCGTCTTCGATCAACATGTCGATGCCCACGGTGCGGGCTGGGTCCAGGCGCTCCACCACGGCCACAGTGGTCACATCAAAGCCCAGCGGCGCCACCAGTGTCAGCGCCTGGGGCGAGGGCGAGGTGCCGGTTTCGATGCGTGCGCCCAGGTCTTTGAGCAATTGGTACAGCTCAGCGCGCCGGGCCGCGCGCGGCGATACCCACACCGGGGGCATGTCGGCATCGGCCACCACGGGCACGGCAGGCTCAGGGCTGATGTGGGCCACGCCATCGGCATAGCGGTAAAAACCTTCGCCCACTTTTTTGCCCACCAGGCCGCCCGCCAGCCGCTGCGCCGTGATGACGCTGGGCCGAAAGCGCGGCTCTTCATAGTATTGGTGGTAGATGGATTCCATCACCGGGTGCGATACGTCCAGCGCAGTCAAGTCCAGCAACTCGAATGGCCCAAGCTTGAAGCCCACCTGGTCGCGCAGGATGCGGTCAATGGTGGCCACATCGGCTACACCTTCGCCCAGAATGCGCAGCGCTTCAGTGCCGTAGCCCCGGCCCGCGTGGTTGACGATGAAGCCGGGCGTGTCTTGCGCCTGCACGGGCGTGTGCCCCATGTCGCGCGCATAGGCCGAGAGCGTGGCGCAGACGGCTGGGTCGGTTTTGAGCCCGGCCACCACTTCCACCACCTTCATCAGCGGCACCGGGTTGAAGAAGTGAAAGCCGGCCAGGCGCTCGGGGCGCTGCAAGGCGGCGCCAATGGCCGTGATCGACAGCGACGAGGTGTTGGTGGCCAGCACAGCGCCGGGTGCCAGCAGCGCTTCGAGCTGGGCCAGCAAATCCTGCTTGGCCTCCAGGCGCTCGACGATGGCCTCGACCACCAGATTGCAGTGGGCCAGCTCATCCAGCGTGGCGGCTGTGTGCAGGCGCTCACGGAGCACGGCGACATGCGCTGCATCCAGGCGGCCTTTTTCGGCCTGGCGCTGCCATTGGGCGACGATGGCGGTGTGGGCGACATCGGCTGCGCCGGGTTGGGCGTCCAGCAACACCACCTGGCTGCCTGCCTGGGCGCAGATTTGTGCAATGCCGCGGCCCATGGCACCCGAACCCACAATGCCTACGGTAGAAAAGTGTATGTTCATTGCGGCATTATCCCTTCTGCCCTGCGCCGGTGTCGCCGTGGTTCTGTGCCAGAATCGAAAACTCCATTGAAGGAGAAACGTGAATTTTCGTAACACATTGCTGGCTGCCGGTGTGGCCTTGACCACATGTGGTGCGGCGGCGTTGTCGTTGGGTGAGTCGCGTGGCACCGTGGTGCTGGGCCGCCCCCTGGACTTGGTGTTCCAGGTGCTGACAGATGGCACCGAGTCGGTCGATGGGGCCTGCGTTGCCGCCGATATATTGCTGGGCGACACGCTCATCAGCCAGTCGCGCATAGACATCACACCGCTGCCCGCAGTGCCGGGCCGATCCTCGGCGGTGCGCCTGCGCGCATCCGGGGTGGTCAACGAGCCCATCGTCACCGTGCAGTTGTCGGCTGGTTGCAGCGGCAAAATCACCCGCACCTATACCTTTCTGGCCGATTTGCCGGACACCGTGGCCGCCGCGACAGCGCCCATTGCCATTGCCGCCCTCAAGCCCGACGCGGCACCCGCCCGCAGTGATGGCCGTGGCACGCAGGCACCGCCATCCCCGGGCAGCAGTCGCTCTGCGCGCCCACCGGCTTCGGGCGCAGAGTCGCCAGAGGCCAGCGCACTCCGGCCCGCGCCGCGCCCGGTACCGCGCGAACGTGCTGCCCCAGTACCCCGCGTTGCCGCAAGCGCCGCACCCGCAGTGCCACCGCAGCGCGCGCGGCTGGTGATAGAGCCGCTGGACCTTGCGCCGCCCGCTCCGGCGGGGCTGCGCCTGTCCACCGAGCTGGCGCACATCCCTGGCGAGGCTGCCACCGAGCAGCGCGCCGAGGCCGCCGCTGCCTGGCGCATCTTGGGCAGCACCCCTGAAGAGTTGCGCCGCAGCAGCGCCAGCCTGGAGCAGTTGACTGCCGACCTCAACACCTTGCGCGCCAGCACCGCCCAAGACCAGGCCACCATGGCGGGCTTGCGAGAGCGCCTGGAAATGGTCGAGTCCGAGCGCTTTCCGGCGCCGCTGGTGTACGCCTTGCTGGCTTTGCTGGCGGCGGCGCTGGCCGGGATTGCCTGGCTGTGGCAGCGCGCGCGCGTTGCCCAAAGTGCTGCATGGCATGACGCCGTAGAGCGCCACCACGATGCCGATTCCACCGCGCGCGCCACAGACGCGCCCGTTGCGGCGCCCGTGCCCGCTGCACTGGCACCGCTGGAGGCTGCGCAAGCCGCGCCTGCGGACACGCCCGTCCCCGATCCGCTGCCAGGCAGCCAGGCTGTGGCCCCCGCAGTGCCGGTGCCTGCCGTGCCCACGGCTACCGATCCGGTGGCCCCCGCCGTGCCCGCCGTGCGTGTCATCAACCCAGAAGCGTTGTTTGATTTGCAGCAGCAGGCCGAATTTTTTGTCTCGGTGGGCGAACACGACCAGGCCATTGACGTGATGAAGCAACACATCGCCGACAACGAGCAGTCCTCCCCCCTGGCCTATCTCGACTTGATGCGGCTGTACCACTCCCTGGGCCGCATCGACGACTTCAACGCCTTGCGTGCGCAATTCCACCGCTACTTCAATGCACAGGTGCCCGAGTTTGCGGGCTTCAACCGGCCAGGGCACACCTTGCTGGGCTACACCGATGCCCTGGCCGCCATCGAGGCGCAGTGGAGCGATGACGTGGTGCTACAGCAGCTGGAGTCGTGCCTGTTCCGGCGCGACAACGCTGCCATGCCCTTGTTTGATTTGGCCGCCTACGAAGACCTGCTGCTGCTGTACGCCATTGCACAGACTACCCCTGCTGGTGTTCGGGGCGCGCCGCCGCCGCGCGCCCGCACCACGCCAGAAGATGCCACCCTCTCCGAAGGCATTGGCGTCTTGCCTACAGCGTCCGGGCGCCAGGGCCATCAGCCCGGTGATCTGTTGCAAGAGCAATTGCCCGAGATGGGTTTGCCCGCACTGGACTTGCTCCCGGCGGCTGCCCCGCAGGCCGCACCCAGCTTGCCCGACTACGACTTCCCCTGGGCCCTGGAAACCCTGTCGCCCGCCCTGGATGAGGCCGCGCCGCACGCCATCGCCACCCAGCCACCGCCTGCGCCGCCCTCGTATGCCCCTGCACCGGCGGCTGACGGATTCCCGTCGGTTTTGCTGGATTTGGATTTGACGGCGCCGCATGAGCCCATGGAAATGGACTTTCCGCTGCCCTCCCTGACCTTGCAGGACGTGCCCGCAGTGCCCGTCACGCCCGCACCACCGCCGGGGCAGCCCGTGGGCTTTGGTTCCACCAACCCCCGTTTTGAAGTGCGATTTGAACTGGACGATGATTTGCTGCTGCCGCCTGACAAACCGGGCAAGGGGGCCTGATGCGTGCCGCTTTGACCTTGTTGTCCGTGCTGCTGGCGCTGGCCATTGTGGGCGTGCTGGTCAAGCGCCAGTGGGGCGCCATCGGCCACCCGCCAGTGCCCACGCTGCCCGCCAGCGCCACGGGCGATGCCGGTGCGGCCCCGTCTGCGCCCGCCGCTGTGCGCACGCCCGGCCAGCAGGTGCAGCACATCCAGCAAACCGTTGAAGGGGTGATGCAGCAGCCCCGGGCGCTGCCAGACGATGCGCAGTAAGCACCATGGCAGCGCACGGCCTGCGTTGCTGTAACGCAGCACTGCCGGGTAAAAATACAGGCCAAAACAGCCTCTAGCCCTTGCTGGGTGTGCGCAAGCAGCTATCAAAATAATCCATGAATCCTGAAGAAGATGCCCGTTGGATGCGTCTGGCATTGGCCCAGGCGCAGGCTGCCGCCCAGGCGGGCGAGGTGCCCGTGGGCGCCGTGGTGGTGCGCGCGGGCCAGCTCATTTCCACGGGCCGCAACGCCCCCATGCAAGGCCACGACCCCACCGCCCACGCCGAAATCCAGGCCCTGCGCGCCGCCGCGCAGCAGCTGGGTAACTACCGGCTCGATGGCTGCACGCTCTACGTCACGCTGGAGCCCTGCGCCATGTGCACCGGCGCCATGCTGCACGCCCGCTTGGCGCGGGTGGTGTTTGGTGCCCACGATGCCAAAACCGGCGTGGCCGGATCGGTGCTGAATTTGTTTGCCACGCCGCAGCTCAACCACCAGACGGTAGTGCAGGGCGGGGTGCTGGCCGATGAGTGCGCGCAGGTGCTGGCGGCGTTTTTCCAGGCGCGCCGCCGCAGCCAGCGTGCCCAGGCCCTGGCCGCCCACCCGCTGCGCGACGACGCCCTGCGCACCCCCGAAGCGCGCTTTGCCCACCTGCCCGATTACCCCTGGGCACCGCACTACGTCAGCGACCTGCCCGCGCTGGCCGGGCTGCGCCTGCACTACCTGGACGAAGGAGCGCGCGATGCGCCCATCACCTGGCTGTGCCTGCACGGCGTGCCCACCTGGAGCTACCTGTACCGCCATTGGCTGCCCGTGTTCACCGCCGCAGGCCACCGCGTGGTGGCCCCCGACCTGATCGGCTTTGGCCGCAGCGACAAGCCCAAAAAAGAACCCACCCACCGCTTCGCCTGGCACCGTCAGGTGCTGCTGGAGCTGGTGCAGCGGCTGGACTTGCGCCGCACCGTGCTGGTGGGCCACGGCAGCGGCGGCAGCCTGGGCCTGGCGCTGGTGCCCGCCTGCCCAGAGCGCTTTATTGGCCTGTGGGCGCTGAACACCGGCCTGCCTGGGGGCGATGCACCACTGCCCGCCGATTGGCAACGCTGGCGCGATTGGTGCGCGCGCAAGCCGCTGTATGGCGTAGGCCGCTTGCTGGCACGCGACCAGCCGCAGCTGTCGGCGCCCGAGTGCGCGGCCTACGAGGCGCCATTCCCCGACCGGGGTTACCGCGCAGCGCTGCGGGCGTTTCCGGCGATGTTGTCGGCTGCGTGGGCCGAGCCAGCGGGCCACGGTGGGCTGAACGGGGACGGCAGCGCTGGTGGGTCAGACCGTGCGGGTGCTGCACCCGAAGTGGCCCGAGCCACCTGGGCGCCTGGTGCTGCTGGCACCGGAGCTGCGGCTACGGCTGCCCTGGAGCCCTCGTTGCAGGGTTTTTGGCGCCATGGCTGGGCTGGGCGCACGCTGGCCATGGCCGGGCAGGGCGATCCGGTATGGGGGCTGGTGGCCATGCAGCACCTGCAACGCCACGTGCGTGGCTGCCCTGTGCCCACCGTGGTGCCCCGGGCCGGACATTGGTTGCCCGAGCACGGCGCTGCGCTGGCCCAGCAGGCTGTGGAATACTTCGCGCCTTGATGTCTCCTGCGCGCGCAGCCTGCGCAGCGCACCCACCCCCGCACATTCCACGGAGCGGGCCACCACGAGCGGCCCGGGCGCTTTGTCTTCTGAAAACACCTCTTGCGATTGCGGCCACGACCACGGCCCCAAGCACATCTACATCTACTCCCCCTCCAGCGCAGTACGCGACAAGGCCGCGTTCAAGCGCGGCATCAAGCGCCTGCAAGCGCTGGGCCACGAGGTCGAGATTGACCCCGACGCCCTGGCCAGCCACACCCGTTTTGCGGGCGACGACGCCACGCGCCTGGCCGCCATCCACCGCGCCGCTGCCAGCGGTGCCGATGTGGCGCTGATCTCGCGCGGCGGCTATGGCCTGACCCGGTTGCTGCCGGACATCGACTACGCCGCCGTGGCCCGCGCCATCGAGGGCGGCACGCTGTTTGTCGGCGTGAGCGATTTCACCGCCTTCCAGAACGCCGTGCTGGCCCAGACCGGCGCCGTGACCTGGGCCGGGCCGTCGCTGGGCGCTGATTTTGGCGTTCAGGGCCTGCCTGACGACATCATGGAAGCCTGCTTTGACGACGTGCTCTCGGGGCACGGCGAGGGCACTGGCTGGCGCATGCCGCGCGACAAGGCCTGCCCCGGCGCTGCGCCCACGGAGCCTGTACCGCCCGCCGTGCCGCAAGAGTTTGAAATCCCGGCGGCGCGGCTGTGGGGTGGCAACCTGACGGTGCTGAGCTCGTTGGTGGGCACGCCATATTTGCCGCAGGTGCCCGGCGGTATTTTGTTCATTGAGGATGTGAACGAGCACCCCTACCGTATCGAGCGCATGCTCACCCAGCTGCTGCACGCGGGTGTGCTGGCGCAGCAAAAAGCGGTGCTGCTGGGGCAATTCACCAACTACCAGCTGGCGCCGCACGACAAGGGCTACAAACTGCAAACCGTGGTGGACTGGCTGCGCAGCAAAATCACCGCGCCGGTGCTGGCCAATCTGCCCTACGGCCACGTGGCCACCAAGGTCATGCTGCCCGTGGGCGCGCAGGTGGAGCTGTCGGTGCAGGGGCGCGATGCGCTGTTGTACTGGGGCCACGCCCATTAACCACGGCGCCCGGCCTGGCGCCTGTGTGCGCTTTCAGGTGGGCAGCTGCGACACCAGGCCCGTGCTGCGCTGGGCTGCGTAAAGCCCCAAGCGCACCATGGTGCGGTGGTTCATCTCCACCACCACCGACATGCGTGGCAGGGCGGACTGGATGCGCGGCTTGCCGTGCGATGTCTGGTGCAGGCGCGGTTCGCGGTAATGCGTGCCGCTGCGGTCCAGCAGGCTGGCCACCAGTGGCAGGTTGGCTTTGTCGCTGCGGCGCAGCACGATGGCGGTGTCACCGTTGTCCAGCTTGACCAGGGTGCCCGGTGGGCACAGCCCCACGCAGCGCACCAGCGCATAGCCCACTTCATCGCGCTGGTCTATGCCCGGGCCTACCAGAGCGCGCACCGAGTCCAGGGCGCTGCGCCCGGGGCGTGACTGGCGCGGGCTGATCATGGCCGCATAGCGGTCGATGGTGCCCAGAATGCGGGTCAGGCGCTCCACGTCTTCCAGCTCGGCCAGCGGTGTGCGCTCGTGGGGGCGCTCGTGGTGCTGGCCCACCACGTCCAGCCACAGGTGGTCGGTGACGTACAGGCGCTCCAGAATGGTCTGGCTCTCTTGCGGGTGGTTGCGGATGGCGTCTTGCTGGGCGGGGTTGGGGCGCTCGCGCTGGCTGGCCAGCTCGTCTTGCAGCGCCGTCATGCCGATGTTCATGGTCAGGGCGGCGCGCACCAGGGCGTTGCGCTCGCGCAGTGGCAAGGCCAGCTCGCGCGCCATCAGGTGGCACAGCGTGCTGCACACCAGCGCGTGCGAGGCGCTGTAGCCCACGGTGGAGGTGCTGGCCAGCTGGAACATCAGGTACAGCGCCGCATCAATGTCGTGCGCCGCCAGGTCTTGCAGCCAGCGGTCAAACTGGCGCACCTTGGCCGGAAAATCCAGCACCTGCCGGGGCTGTGCCAACAACACCGACAGGCCCGCCTCCAGATCCGCCCACAGGCTGAGCAGGTCTTCGTACTCTTCTTCGTGGGCGCCGTGGCGCGGGCTGGAGGACATGTGGTGTGGGGCTCAGGGCGCGGGCCGCCCTGGGCCCGCTGCAAACGCCATGCCGCAGGGACAGTGCAGGTCAGTCGCGGAAGTTGTTGAACGACAGCGGCATGTCGGCAATGTCTTTGCGGATCAGCGCCATGGCCGCTTGCAGGTCATCGCGCTTGGCGCCGGTGATGCGCACTTTTTCTTCTTGGATGGCCGCCTGCACCTTGAGCTTGCTGTCTTTGATGAGCTTTTGCAGCTTCTTGGCCAGCTCGCTCTCGATGCCGTTGCGCACCTTGATGACTTGCTTGACCTTGTCGCCGCCGATTTTTTGTGGCTTGCCGATGTCCAGAAAGCGCACATCCACATTGCGCTTGGTGAGCTTGCCCCGCAGCAGGTCTTCGACCTGTGTGAGCTGGAATTCGGCATCGCCGAACAGGGTGATCTCTTTGTCCTTGAGTTCGACAGCGGCCGAGGTGCCTTTGAAGTCGAAACGGGTGCCGATTTCTTTGGCCGCGTTCTCCACGGCATTTTTCACTTCGACGAAGTCGGCTTCACAAACGGTATCAAACGATGGCATGGTGGGGTTCTCTCCAGAAAGCACGTCGCACCCAGGGCCGGTGCGACAATCCGGGCGATGTTAGTCGAGAACAACGCCTCCCTGCAGCCCTACAACACCTTCGGCATCGTTGCCCGCGCCCAGACACTGGTGCGCGTGCGCAGCAGCGACGATGTACACGCCCTGCGCGCCCACCCGCAGCTGGGCCCGCAGCCCTGGTTTGTGCTGGGTGGGGGCAGCAACGTGGTGCTCACGGGCGATGTCAAGCCCGTGGTGCTGAAAATGGAAATCAAGGGCCGCCGCCTGGTACAAGAAACTGAACATGCCTGGATCGTCGAGGCCGGCGCGGGCGAGCCCTGGCACGACACCGTGGCCTGGACGCTGGCGCAGGGCTGGCCGGGGCTGGAAAACCTGGCGCTGATTCCAGGCACCGTGGGCGCTGCGCCCGTGCAAAACATCGGCGCTTACGGCGTCGAATTGCAAGACCGCTTCGACTCGCTCGATGCCATCGACCTGGCCACCGGCCAGAGCTTTACGCTCAACGCCGCGCAGTGTGCCTTTGGCTACCGCGACTCGGTGTTCAAGCATGCACCCGCGCCGGGCAGTGCGGTGGGCGATGTGCCCCGGGGCATGGGCCTGGCAGGCCGGGCCGTGATTACGCAGGTGCGCTTTCGCCTGCCCAAACCCTGGAAGCCCGAGCTGGGCTATGCCGAGCTGGAGCGCCGCGCCGCCGAGGCCGATGTGCCCCCCTCGCCGCAGCAGATTTTTGACTGGGTGTGCGCCATCCGCCGTGCCAAGCTGCCCGATCCGGCGGTGTTGGGTAACGCGGGCAGCTTCTTCAAAAACCCCACCGTCACGCCCGAGCAGTGCGCAGACATCATCGCCCGCGACCCCAAAATCGTTCACTACCCCATGCCCGATGGCAGCATCAAGCTGGCGGCGGGCTGGCTCATCGACGCCTGCGGCTGGAAAGGCAAAACCGTGGGCAAAGCGGCGGTGTATGAAAAACAGGCGCTGGTGCTGGTCAACCAGGGCCGGGGCGAAACCAGCGTGACCGGCGGCGAGGTCATGACACTGGCCAAAGCCATCCAGACCAGTGTGTACGAGCGCTTTGGCATCCGGCTGGAGCCCGAGCCTGTGGTGGTGTAAGCTCCTGATTTGATAGCTGCTTGCGCCCACCACGCGCGCCTTGCAAGCCTGAAACGCCATAAAAAACCGCCCGGCCTGGCGGCGAGGGCGGTGGCATCCGTGTGGCACGGGCTGCGGCGGTAAACGCTTCTTTTTTGATAGCTGAAAGCGCACGTCACACGGGCGCTGGAGGCTGTTTTAACCACTGAAGCGCCCCGCAAAACCGCCGGGGCGCTGCGCGCGTCAGCGCTTGTCGTCGTTGCCCAGCTGCGCCAGCGCCGCATTGCCGCCCAGCGACAGCAAGCCCGCGTTCGAGTAAATGCCCAGCTTGGCGCGCGTGTCCACGATGTCGAGGTTGCGCATGGTCAACTGGCCGATGCGGTCGAGCGGGCTGAACGGCGCGTCTTCCACCTTTTCCATGGACAGGCGCTCGGGGTGGTAGGTCAGGTTGGGCGACTCGGTGTTGAGGATGGAGTAATCGTTGCCACGGCGCAGCTCCAGCGTCACGGTGCCGGTCACGGCGCGGGCCACCCAGCGCTGGGCGGTTTCGCGCAGCATGATGGCTTGCGGGTCAAACCAGCGGCCTTGGTACAGCAGGCGGCCCAGTTTGAGGCCGTTCATGCGGTACTGCTCGATGGTGTCTTCGTTGTGGATGCCCGTCACCAGGCGCTCGTAGGCGATGTGCAGCAGCGCCAGGCCGGGGGCTTCGTAAATGCCGCGGCTCTTGGCTTCGATGATGCGGTTTTCGATCTGGTCGCTCATGCCCAGGCCGTGGCGGCCACCGATGCGGTTGGCTTCGAGAATCAGCTCCACGGGGTCGTTGAACTCCACGCCGTTGAGCGCCACGGGCTGGCCTTCGTTGAACGTGACCGACACTTCTTCGGCCTTCACGGCCACGTCGTCCTTCCAGAAAGCCACGCCCATGATGGGGTTGACGATGCGGATGCCGCTGTTCAAAAACTCCAGGTCTTTGGCCTCGTGCGTGGCGCCCAGCATGTTGGAGTCGGTGGAGTAGGCCTTTTCGGCGCTCATCTTGTAGCCAAAGCCGTGCTGCGTCATGAAGGCCGACATTTCGGCGCGGCCGCCCAGCTCGTCAATGAACAGCTGGTCGAGCCAGGGCTTGTAGATTTTCAGGGCGGGGTTGGTGAGCAGGCCGTAGCGGTAAAAGCGCTCGATGTCGTTGCCCTTGAAGGTGGAGCCGTCGCCCCAGATGTGCACGTCGTCTTCCTTCATGGCGGCCACCAGCATGGTGCCCGTCACGGCGCGGCCCAGCGGCGTGGTGTTGAAGTAGGTCAGGCCGCCAGTGCTGATGTGGAAGGCCCCGGCTTGCAGCGCGGCAATGCCTTCGTGCGCCAGCTGCGTGCGGCAGTCGATCAGGCGGGCTTTTTCAGCGCCGTATTCCATGGCCTTGCGCGGGATGGCGTCGTAGTCGGGCTCGTCGGGCTGGCCCAGGTTGGCCGTGTAGGCGTAGGGCAGGGCGCCCTTGAGCTTCATCCAGTGCAGCGCGGCGCTGGTGTCCAGACCGCCCGAGAAGGCGATGCCGACCTTTTGGCCGACGGGAAGGTTTTGCAGGATGGTTGCCATGGAATATCTCTCAAAAATGATAGCTGCTCGCGCTTATCTGGCAAGCGCTGGAGGCCAAAAAAGCTCTGAATTTCAGCCGCAGTGGTTTTCAGCCGAAGTGGCAGATGTAGTGGTAAGCCTCGGTCACGCGGATGTCGAACTTGGAGTTGCCGGGGATGCTGAATTGCTCGCCGGGCTGGCTGGTCAGCCAGGTGTCGGTGCCATCGAGGCGGTATTCGCAGCTGCCGGCCACGCATTCCATGATTTCGGGGGCGCCGGTGTTGAAGGTGAGCGTGGCGGGCAGCACCACGCCGACGGATTTTTTCGTGCCGTCGGGGAAGGTGATGCCGTGGCTGACGCACTTGCCATCAAAGTACACGCTGGCCTGGGTGGAGACGGAAACGCCGTCGATTTTTTCGGTGGTCATGGAGGTGGTGTCGGGGAGGTGTGAAAGAGCGGCGATTTTAGGACAGGCACAGCGCGCTTCCCGCCAGCGCGCAGCCATGAAAAAGAGCCCCGAGGGGCTCTTTGGTGGTGCGCTGGTGCCGCGCCGCGTGCTTCAGCGCCAGTGCGGGCGCGGGCGTGGGGGCGGGTAGTAGGGCTCGCTGTTGTACTCGATCACCGTCACCGGCGGGTTGACGTACACCGGCTGCAAGGGCTGCACGGGGTAGGGTGCGCTTTCGGGGGCGTAGGGGTCGATGGTGGAGTAGGTCTGGCCCGCGCCGGGGCTGTTGTGCAGCGGCTGCACGCTCACGCTGATCCAGGCGCCGGGGTCGGTTTGGGTGCGCGTGGTGTATTGGCGGCCCGCGTATTCGTAGGTGACGTTGTAGCCCACGGTGCGGTTCTCGTAGAAAGTTTCGGTGGTGCAGCGCTGGACGTTTTCGTACTCGGGGCGGCCATTGCCTTCGATGTGGTTGCCCAGCACGGCCCCGCCAATCACGCCCAAGGCCGTGGCTGCGGCCCGGCCACTGCCGCCGCCAATGGCGTTGCCCGCTGCGCCGCCCGCAATGGCGCCCAGCAGCGCACCGCCGCCGCTGGTGCGTGGGCCGGTGTGTACGGTTTCCACGCCGCACACCTGGCGCGGCGCGCCCACCTGCTGCACGATGGGGGTGGCCGACAGAACGCGCGCCCGCTCCTGCGCATTGGCCACACCGGCCACACCAGCCCATCCGGCCAGCAGGAGAGAGAAGATCACTGTTTTTTGCATAAGAATCCTTTTCAGGTCGTTCGGTCTGTAACGCGCCAGACGGGAAAAAAGTTTATCGGGACCAGCCTAATGCAGCATCTGCCTGCCGTAAAGCTGCGTAAAGACCTGTGCCAAAAGTGTGCGCACCGGCGCTGGTTCAGGCCGCTGGGGTGGGGCCTGCGCCGTCGGCCAGCCACTGCGCCCAGCGCTCGGTGTCCAGGCCCACGCTGATGCGGGTGGCACCGGCGCTGTGCCAGCGCACCACCGGGCGCTTGATGGCGCTGGCGTGCGTTTGCAGCAAGGCGCTGGCGCTGGCGGCGTCGTGCACGCTGGCTTGCGTGGCGGCGTCGAGCTTGCGCCAGGTGGTGCCCTGGCGGTTGAGCAGCTTGTCCCAGCCCACGACGTTCATCCACACCGGGAGCTGGTCAGCGGGTACGCCGTGCTTTTTGAAGTCGTGAAAGTGGTAATCCAGCCCTTGGGCGGTGAACCAGGCGCGGGCCTTTTTCACGGTGTCGCAATTGGCAATGCCATACAAAGTGATGTCAGGGGTAATCATGGTGGCCATCATGCACCCCAGCCTGCTCGGCGACAATGGCGCCCTGTATGCACACCACCATCCACACCCTTGAAGGCTGGCTTGCCCACTGCGAGCGCCTGCACCCCCAACACATCGACATGGGCCTGGAGCGCGTGCGCGAGGTGGCCCGCCGCATGGCGCTGCGTTTTGACTGCCCCGTCATTACCGTGGCGGGCACCAACGGCAAAGGCTCGACCTGCGCCATGCTGGAGGCGGTGGCGTTGCAGGCCGGCTACCGCACGGGCGTCTATACCTCGCCGCACCTGGTGCATTTTGAGGAGCGCTGCCGCATCCATGGCGATATCGTCAATGCTTCTGATTTGATAGCGCACTTCGCAGCGGTGGAGAGCGCCAGAACGCAAAATGGCAATGAAGTCTCGCTGAGCTATTTCGAGTTCACCACGCTGGCCATCCTGCGCCTGATGAGCTTTTCGCTGCTGGACGTGGCCATCCTGGAAGTGGGCCTGGGCGGCCGCCTGGACGCCACCAACCTCATCGATGCCGACTGCGCCGTCATCACCAGCATCGACATCGACCACACCGAATACCTCGGCCCCGACCGCGACAGCATTGGCCGCGAGAAGGCCGGCATCATGCGCACCGGGCGCCCGGTCATCGTCAGCGATCCCGTGCCGCCGCAAAGCGTGATCGACCACGCCCGCGAGATTGGCGCCGACCTGTGGCGTTTTGGCCAGGACTTCAATTATTCGGGCGACAAGCAGCAGTGGGCCTGGAGTGGGCGCGGGCGCCGCTACGCCGGGCTGGCCTACCCGGCACTGCGCGGCGCCAACCAGCTGATGAACGCCTCGGGCGCTCTGGCCGCGTTCGAGGCGCTGCGCGATCGCATCCCGGTCACGGCGCAGGCCGTGCGCAACGGGCTGGCGCTGGTGCAGCTGCCGGGGCGCTTTCAGATCGTGCCGGGCCAGCCCACGCTGGTGATGGATGTGGCGCACAACCCGCATTCGGTGGCGGCGCTCACGGCCAACCTCGATGCCATGGGCTACTTTCCCACCACCCACGCCGTTTTTGGCGCCATGGCCGACAAAGACCTGGCGCCCATGCTGGCCAAGGTGGGGCCACTGATCGACCGGTGGTATTTCACCGACCTGCCCACGCCGCGCGCCGACACCGCCGCCAGCTTGCAGCAAAAGTGGAACGCGCTGCAAATCGTGGCCGGTGGGCGCCGCGAAGTGCCGTGCAGCACCCATGCCAGCCCTGAAAAAGCCCTGGAAGCGGCCGTGGCCGCCGCAGACCCCGCTGATAGAATCGTGGTCTTTGGCTCGTTCTACACCGTGGGCGGCGTTCTGCAAAACGGCACGCCGCGCTTGCAGGCCAAGCATCTGGACACCTAAGTCCGCACCGGTTTTTGCTTATTCATGGCATTTTTCAAGTTTCGGTGGCCAGGCCAGCAAGGGCAGGGCGACAAGGCGATGAGGCCATCGCGCGCTCCCCACGCTGAGAGTATCGAGGTGATGCGCCGCCGTGCCCGCCATCGGCTCATTGGCGCTGCGGTGCTGGTGTTGCTGGGCGTGGTGGGTTTTCCCATGCTGTTCGACACACAGCCGCGCCCCATTCCCGTCGATATTGCCATCGAGATTCCGGGGCAAGACAAAGTGGCGCCGCTGGTAGTGCCGTCTGAAGAAGAGGTGGCCAAGGCGGGGCTGGTCGATGGCGAAGAGGTGCTGCCGTCCGGGCGGGGTGGCAGCGCCCAGGTGGCTGCTGCACCATCGCCCATGGCGACAGCGCAGTCGCTGCTGCTGCCTGACAGCCGCCCGGCGGTGGCGCCCAAAGCCGCCGCCGAGCCCGAGCCCAAGCCCGTTGCCAAACCTGAGCCCAAGCCAGAGCCCAAGCCAGAGCCCAAGCCAGAGCCTAAGCCGACACCCAAACCCGAGCCCAAGCCAGAACCTAAACCTGAGCCCAAGCCAGCGCCAAAACCTGAGCCCAAGCCCGAGCCCAAGCCAACTCCCAAGCCTGAGCCGAAACCCGAGCCCAAGCCAGAACCCAAACCGGCACCCAAGCCTGAGCCGCGTCCAGACGAGGCTGCGCGTGCGCGGGCTTTGCTGGAGGGCCGCACGGTTGTTGCTGCTGCACCAGCCGCCCAGGAAGATGGGCGTTTCATCGTGCAGATCGGTGCCTTTGCCGACGCGGACAAGGCGCGTGAAGTGCGCCAAAAGCTGGAACGCTCGGGCTTCAAGACCTACACCCAGACGGTCGATACCAAAGATGGCAAACGCACCCGTGTGCGGGTAGGGCCTTTTGCGGGTCGTGCTGAAGCCGACAAGGCCGCATCGCGCATCCGGGGGCTGGATTTGCCCGCCTCGATTCTCACTTTGTGACGGAAGCGAGGCCTCGCATGGCTGCACTGGACTGGATTTTTATGGCGCTGCTGTTGGCATCGATGCTGATTGGCGCGTGGCGTGGTCTGGTGTTTGAGGTGCTTTCGGTGCTGGGCTGGCTGGCGGCATTCGTGGTGGCGCAGTGGTTTGCCGCCGATGTAGCCGCCTATCTGCCTTTGGGTGATCTTCAGGGGGCTGCGCGCTATGCCGCAGGTTTTGTCGTGACGTTTGTTTTGGCCTTGTTTGGCTGCGGCTTTATCGCCTGGCTGGGCAAGAAGCTGGTCGAGGCCACAGGCCTGCGCCCGGTCGATCGCACTCTGGGCGCGCTGTTTGGCGTACTGCGCGCCGTGGTGGTGGGCCTGGTGGTGGCGGTGGTGGTGCAACTCACGCCCTTGCAGCAGGGTGCCTGGTGGCAAGAGTCGGGCAGTGCCGTACTGCTGTCGGCTGCACTGAAAGAATTGAGGCCGGCCCTGCCCGCAGATTTTGGCAGGCACCTGCCTTCGTGAGTGAATTCGTGGGTGGTCTCTGGCCGTCGGCCAGGTGGCACCCTGATGCTATGCGGGCCTTGCCCCGCCAACGGATGAAAGTCAACTATGTGTGGAATTGTCGGTGTCGTTAGTGGCGCCCCTGTCAATCAGCTGATTTATGACGCGCTGTTGTTGTTGCAGCACCGCGGCCAGGATGCTGCAGGTATCGTCACCCAGCAAGGGCGCAAATTTTTCATGCACAAGGCCAAGGGTATGGTCAAAGATGTGTTTCGCACCCGCAACATGCGCGCTTTGCCCGGCAACTGCGGCCTGGGCCAGGTGCGTTACCCCACGGCGGGCAATGCATTCAGCGAGGAAGAGGCACAGCCTTTCTACGTGAATGCACCTTTTGGCATTGTGCTGGTGCACAACGGCAACTTGACCAACGCACAGGCGCTCAAGGCTGATCTGTTCAATACCGACCACCGCCACATCAATACCGAGAGCGATTCCGAAGTGTTGCTCAACGTGCTGGCCGATGAGCTGGACAAAGCCACCCGGGGCAAGGTGCTGCATGAGCAGGATGTGTTTGCTGCTGTGCGTGCGGTGCACAAACGCATCCGGGGCTCTTACGCCGTGATCGCGTTGATCGCTGGCCATGGCTTGCTGGCTTTCCGCGATCCTTACGGTATTCGTCCGTTGTGCATTGGCCGCAGTACCGCTGACAACACGGTCATGCTGGCCAGCGAATCGGTGGTGCTCGAAGGAACGGGCCACGTGCTGGAGCGTGACATTCAGCCCGGCGAGGCTGTTTTTATCGATCTGAAAGGCCAGATGACAGCACAGCAGTGTGCTGACACACCGCGCCTGAGTCCGTGCATTTTTGAGTACGTGTATCTGGCACGCCCTGACTCCGTGATGGATGGCATTTCGGTGTACCAGGCGCGCCTGAACCTGGGCGAGACGCTGGCCAAGCGCGTGGTCTCTACCGTGCCACCGAGAGAAATCGACGTGGTCATCCCGATCCCTGAGTCCAGCCGTCCCAGTGCCATGCAGTTAGCCCAGTTACTGGGCCTGCCTTACCGCGAAGGTTTCGTGAAGAACCGCTACGTCGGGCGCACCTTCATCATGCCGGGTCAGGGCGTGCGCAAAAAATCGGTGCGCCAGAAGCTCAACGTGACTGCCAGTGAGTTCAAGGGCCGCAACGTCCTGCTGGTGGACGACTCCATCGTGCGCGGCACCACCAGCCGCGAAATCGTACAAATGGCCCGTGAGGCGGGGGCCAACAAGGTCTATCTGGCCAGTGCGGCACCCCCAGTGCGCTACCCGAACGTGTATGGCATCGATATGCCTACCAGCAGCGAACTGGTGGCGCACGACCGCACCGTCGAGCAGGTGCGCCAGGTGATTGGCTGCGATGCACTGATCTACCAGGACGTGGACGGTATGAAGAAAGCGATTGGTGCCCTCAACCCCCACATCGCTGACTTTGATGCCTCGTGCTTCGATGGCGTGTACGTGACGGGCGATATCACCGTGGCCGATATAGAACGCCTCAACGATGAACGACCCGCCGGGCAAGAGGATGCAGAAGACACTTCGCGGCTGGCTCTGCCCAATGCGCACGACGCTTGAGGCGTTTGCTGTCTGTGCCGCCACCAGAAAAGATTGAGTCCATGAACCACGAATTACCTGCCGGCTTGCATCCCGACACGCTCGCGGTGCGCCAGGCCATTGCGCGCAGCCCCTATGGCGAGCACTCCGAGGCACTGTACCTGACCAGCAGCTTTGTGCAGCCCGATGCCGCTACAGCCGCATTGCGCTTTGCAGGCGCCGAGGAGGGATACACCTATTCGCGCACCTCCAATCCCACCGTGACCAGCTTTGAGCAGCGTCTGGCCGCGCTCGAAGGCACCGAAACCGCGATTGGCACTTCCAGCGGCATGTCGGCCATCTTGCTGATGTGCATGGCGTTGCTCAAGGCGGGCGACCATGTGATCTGCTCGCAGTCGATGTTTGGTTCCACCATGAACCTGATCGGCAAGGAGTTTGCACGGTTTGGGGTGCAGTCCAGCTTTGTCTCGCAAACGGATGCGGCAGCCTGGCAGGCCGCGCTGCGACCCGAGACGCGGCTGATGTTTGCCGAAACACCCACCAACCCTCTGACCGATTTGTGCGATATCCGTGCGCTGGCCGACATTGCCCATGGCGCTGGCGTGCTGCTGGCCGTGGACAACTGTTTTGCCTCGCCTGCATTGCAGCAACCTGCCCGGTGGGGGGCTGATCTGGTGATCCATTCGGGCACCAAGTTTCTCGATGGACAAGGCCGTGTGATGGCCGGTGCGGTGTGCGGGCCGCGCGCATTGATTGATGACAAGCTGGCGCCGTTGATCCGCAGCGCAGGCATGAACCTGTCCCCCTTCAACGCCTGGGTGGTGCTCAAAGGCATGGAGACGCTGTCTCTGCGCGTCAAGGCGCAAAGTGCCAACGCCCTGGCGTTGGCACAGTGGTTGCAGGGGCATCCATCCGTGGCGCGGGTGTACTACCCCGGGCTGGATTCGCATCCGCAGCACGCACTGGCCATGCGCCAGCAGTCGGGGCTGGGCGGCGCAGTGCTGTCCTTCGATGTGCGTGCCAGCGACCCCGAAACCGCCCGCACCCGGGCCTTCCACGCCATTGACAGTACGCGCGTGTGCAGCATCACCGCCAACCTCGGCGACACCAAGACCACCATCACCCATCCGGCCAGCACCTCGCACGGTCGCCTGACGGAGGCGCAGCGCCAGGCTGCAGGCCTTGGCCAGGGATTGATCCGCGTGGCTGTGGGACTTGAATACATTGACGACTTGAAAACGGACCTCGCCAGAGGGCTGGACACTTTGCCATGACCGACAAAAATCACACTCCTCCTCAGCATGTGCGCACGCGCTTTGCACCGTCGCCCACGGGTTTCATCCATTTGGGCAATATCCGCTCGGCGCTGTATCCGTGGGCATTTGCCCGCGCCACAGGCGGTGATTTCATCTTGCGCATTGAAGACACCGACCTGGAGCGCTCCACCCAGGCGGCAGTGGATGTGATTCTGGAGGGCATGCACTGGCTGGGCATGGATCCCGATGAAGGCCCGTTCTACCAAATGCAGCGCATGGACCGCTACAAAGAGGTACTGGCGCAGCTACAGGCGGCAGGCCATGTCTATCCCTGCTACATGAGCGTGGTCGAACTGGATGCCCTGCGTGAGAAGCAGATGGCCGCCAAAGAAAAGCCCCGCTACGACGGCACCTGGCGCCCGGAGTCCGGCAAAACGCTGCCTCCGGTGCCGGAAGGCGTACAGCCGGTACTGCGCTTCAAAAACCCGCAAGGCGGTGTGGTGGCCTGGGACGACAAGGTCAAAGGCCGCATCGAGATTCGCAACGATGAGCTCGATGATCTGGTGATTGCCCGACCCGACGGCACCCCTACCTACAACTTCTGTGTGGTGGTGGATGACATTGATATGGCCATCACCCACGTGATTCGGGGTGATGACCACGTCAACAACACGCCCCGGCAGATCAACATCTTCCGCGCACTGGGTAAAGAACCACCGGTGTACGCCCACTTGCCCACGGTGCTCAACGAGCAAGGCGAGAAGATGAGCAAGCGCAACGGTGCCAAGCCCGTCACGCAGTACCGCGATGAAGGCTTTTTGCCCGATGCTATGGTGAACTACCTGGCGCGCCTGGGCTGGAGCCATGGCGACGATGAAATCTTCAGCCGTGCACAGTTCATTGAATGGTTCAACCTGGACCACCTGGGGCGCAGCGCTGCCCAGTTTGATGAGGCCAAGCTGCGCTGGGTGAACGCCCAGCACCTCAAGGCCATGTCTGATGATGCTTTGGCCGCTTTGATATCGCCCCAGTTAGTGCAGCGTGGTATTGCCCCTGAGGCTCTGGACGATGGCCGCTTGCCCCGTATTTGCGCACTGTTCAAAGACCGCTGTGACACCACTGTGGCCTTGGCTGATTGGGCGCTGGTGTTTTATGGCAGCACGGTCGAGCCTTCCGCTGAGGAGCGGGCGCAGCACGTGACCGCAGCGATTGCTCCGGCACTCGATGCATTGGCGGCTGCGCTGGAGGAGTGTGTGTGGGACAAGGCTTCGATTGCTGCCACCTTCAAGCAGGTGCTGACCGCCCAGGGTCTGAAAATGCCGCAACTGGCCATGCCCGTGCGTGTTGTGACCGTCGGTACGGCCCATACGCCGTCCGTAGATGCCGTGCTTGAATTGGTCGGAAAAGAAAAAGTTATCGAAAGATTGCGAAACCACTGAAAAACCTGTCTATAATTCGAGGCTCAGATGATGACAACAAACACACAGTGAATGTTGTTGCATAGTGGGGGTATAGCTCAGCTGGGAGAGCGCTTGCATGGCATGCAAGAGGTCATCGGTTCGATCCCGTTTACCTCCACCAAATTTGTCTGTTAACGGTTAGTTCCAAGGTTTTGACCCCATCGTCTAGAGGCCTAGGACATCACCCTTTCACGGTGAGTACCGGGGTTCGAATCCCCGTGGGGTCGCCAAGTTGTAGCGCTTGGCTTGTGTGATGAATACAAGCGAAAGCTGCCTGCCAGGAGTGGTAGTTCAGTTGGTTAGAATACCGGCCTGTCACGCCGGGGGTCGCGGGTTCGAGTCCCGTCCACTCCGCCATAAAAGCAAACGCCACAATCAAATTTTTTTGGTTGTGGCGTTTTTGTTTTGGGATTCAATATGGCCGCAGAGTGCAGCCATACAGCGCTAACAGCTATCAAAAGCAGAGCGATCCCAGTGTGCTTTCAGCGCCGCCCGCCCAGCAGTCCACCGCCTATCTTGAGCAAATCGCTCAACCCCACCTGACCGTCACCGTCTTGGTCGAGCAGGCTGCCCAGCAGACCACCACCCAGACCGCCCTGTTGTTGCGCGCGCTCTTTTTCTTGATTCAGAACCTGGCCCAGGCTGCCGGCGTCCATGCCGCCAGCGTTCATGCGCTGCGCGAGGAAGGACATCACGATCGGTGCCAGCATTTGCAGCAACTGCCCGGCATTGGCACCCAGCCCGGTGGCTTGGCCCAGACCCGCCTCAGCGCGCTGCTGGTTGCCGCCAAAAATGTGGCCCAGGATGGCTGCGCCATCCAGCTGGCCACCGCCTGCACTGCTGCTGGCGCCTCCTCCCAGCAGTGAGCCCAGCAGCCCGCCCAGATCGGCACCACCGCTGTGGTTGCGCTGCAATGCACCAAAAAGATCCATCGCGCCCTGGGGCTGGGCCGCATTGCGCCCCAAACTGCCCAGCAGCAGTGGCAAGGCAGCACTGACGGCAGTCTCGGTTTGCGAAGTGCTGGTTCCCAGTTGCTGGGCCATTTGCTGGAGCGGGGCGCCCTGGAGCTGGGCCATCAGTTCGCTGACCAGAGAGGTGGGGGAGTTCATCAGGAATCCTTTCAGAAAGAGGTGGAGCCCATCAGGTTCCACTGGACATAGTAGGCCACAACAGTGCCCCGCCGATCTGGCTCGCTTATCACGCAGCGACGGTCTGCACGCGGTAGTTTTCGGTGCCTTGGGCCCAGGCCAGCAGGCGGTCGATGTTGGGGTGTTTGCCGGGAAAGGCGTGTGCGTCTGCCGTGTGTTCGGCATACCACTCCAGCCCCAGGCGGGCTGCGGCGGGCGTGATGCTGCCACCGTACAGCGCCGCCAGCGCGGCATACACCACCAGAGAGCCAGTCTGGCCGGGCTTGTTCTCGATGGTGGCCATTGCTTGCCCGTCAGTGTCCAGCACATGGAGTGCGGCGAGGTGGCTGGCGGAGGGAAGTTGTTTCAGGCGGTCTGCGAAGTTCATCAGATAAAAATATAGAGCTAAATCGGCCGCTAGCGCTTTATTGGTGCGCGCTAGCAGCTCCTAAAAGCGTAGCAAGTTATGCGGAAATAGTGGTTGATGTTTGCGGGCGGGGCATTACTTGCCCCAGCTGTCCTTCAACCCCACCGCCAGGTTAAACACCGGCTTGCCTGCCTGATGGTCGATGCGATCGGCCACAAAGTAGCCGTGGCGCTCAAACTGGAATTTGTCGTCGGGCTGGGCGTTGGCCAATGACGGCTCGACGATGGCGGTCACCACCTTCAGGCTGTTCGGGTTCAGGCATTGCAGGAAGTCTTTGCCGCCTGCATCGGGCTGCGCATCCAGGAACAGGCGGTCGTACATGCGCACTTCGGCGCTCACGCCGTCTGCCACGCCCACCCAGGTGATGGCGGCTTTCACCTTCACGCTGTCGGCGCCGGGGGTGCCGCTTTTGGTGTCCCCCACCACGGTGGCCAGCACTTCGGTGATCTGGCCGTTGGCATCTTTCGTGCAGCCGGTGCATTCAATGACGTAGCCGCCCTTGAGGCGCACCTTGTTGCCGGGGAACAGGCGCTTGTAGCCCTTGGGCGGCACTTCTTCAAAGTCTTCGCGCTCGATCCAGACTTCCTTGCCGATGGTGAAGTGGCGGGTGGGCGACTCCACGCCTTCGGGCGGGTGGGGCAGGGCGGGCAGTTGGCAGGGCTCCAGGTAGCCTGCGGCAAAAACCTCGTCCCAGTTGGTCAGTACCAGCTTGACGGGGTTGAGTACGGCCATGCCCCGGTGGGCGGTCAGTTCGAGGGTTTCGCGCAGGCAGCCTTCGAGGGTGCTGTAGTCGATCCAGCTGTCGCTTTTGGTCACGCCGATGCGTTCGGCAAACAGTTGCAGCGCTTGGGGCGTGTAACCCCGGCGGCGCAGCCCGACTATTGTTGGCATGCGCGGATCGTCCCAGCCACTCACTTTGTGTTCGTTGACCAACTGGGCCAGTTTGCGTTTGCTGGTCACCACGTAGGTCAGGTTCAGGCGCGCAAATTCGTACTGGTGCGGCGGCGGGCTGGCCAGCAGGCCGCCTTCTATCAGGCGTTGCAGCAGCCAGTCGTAGAACGGGCGCTGGTCTTCAAATTCGAGCGTGCAAATGCTGTGGGTGATTTGCTCCAGCGCGTCCTCAATCGGGTGCGCGAAGGTGTACATGGGGTAGATGCACCATTGGTCGCCCGTGTGGTGGTGCGTGGCGCGGCGGATGCGGTAGATGGCCGGGTCGCGCAGGTTGATGTTGGGGCTGGCCATGTCGATTTTTGCTCGCAAAACCATAGCGCCATCCGCATGCTGGCCGTCCCTCATCTCCCGAAAACGCATTAAATTCTCGGCGGGGGGGCGGCTGCGGTAGGGGCTGTCGATGCCGGGCTTGCCGAAGTCGCCCCGGTTGGCGCGCATGTCCTCGGCGCTTTGTTCATCGACGTAGGCGTGGCCCGCTTCAATCAGGTATTCGGCAGCGCGGTACATGAAGTCGAAGTAGTCGCTGGCCTGGTAGGGGGCGGCGCCCGCGCTGCCGTTCCAGTCAAAGCCCAGCCATTTCACGGCATCGATGATGCTGTTGACGTATTCGGTGTCTTCTTTTTCCGGGTTGGTGTCGTCAAAGCGCAGGTGGCAGATACCGCCGTAGTCGCGCGCCAGGCCAAAGTTGATGCAGATGCTTTTGGCGTGGCCGATGTGCAGGTAGCCGTTGGGCTCGGGCGGGAAGCGGGTGCGGATTTTGGCGGGGTCGGGTTCGCCCTGGGCGTGGTGGGCAGCGTCGCCGGGGCTGCCAGCCCAGCGGCGGCTGGCGTAGGTGCCTTTGTCGAGGTCGTGCTCGATGATTTGGCGCAAAAAGTTGCTGGGCTTGGCAGCGTCTGTGGGGGTGTGGGTGGTGGGAAGGCTCATGGGGCCATTTTAGGTGGCTGCCCGGGGTGGGGGTTACGCACAGAAACAGGCGTGCGTACGTCCGGAAACACAGAAGATGCGCTTTCGTGCCATCCTTGCGGCTGTCTGGTGCGTTATGTACCAGCGGGGGCACGGTAGGTGCTCTGGCATCTATCCAACCAGGAGATTTTTATGACAAAAAACCGTTCTTTCCATGCCATGGCTGCTTCGGCAGGGCTGGCTTTGGCTTTGCTGGTGGGGGCAGGTGCAGCACAGGCCCGCAGTGATGTGAACTGGGCCGTGGGCATTGCCGCTCCCGGTGTGGCAGTGGGCGTGGGCAATGGCTACCCGGCGGTGGTGGCGCCCGCGCCGGTGTATTACGCGCCCCCGCCACCGGTGTATTACGCACCGCCACCCCGGCCTGTGTACTACGCACCACCGCAGCCGGTGTATTACGCACCGCCTGCCTACGTGGCACCGCCTCCTGGTTATTACTACCGTGATGGTGGTCGCCACCACCGCCACCGTGGTCACGGCCATGGCCATGGCCACCGCGATGACCGGGGTGGTCGGGGCGACCGCTGGGATCGCCGCTGACACCAGTGCGTGCAGCAGTTGTTGTGCGCGCAGGCGGCCTTTGGGGGCCGCCTTTTGCATGGGGCGCCGCATAATCGCGCGTTTGTGCCCACCAGCGGCCTGTGCTGGCCGGGCGCTTGGCAAAGGGAGCAGTGCTTGTGAAAACCGTTTTTGTCCTCAATGGCCCCAACCTCAACCTGCTGGGCACGCGCGAGCCCGCCGTGTATGGCGCACACACGCTGGCCGATGTGGGGCAGATGTGTGCCGCCGCCTGCGCGCGCCATGGCCTGGCGCTGCGTTTTCACCAAAGCAACCACGAGGGCGTGCTGCTGGACTGGATTCACGAGGCCGGTCGTCTGCACGCCGCAGGTGATCTGGCCGGGGTGGTGCTCAACGCGGGTGCCTATACGCACACCAGCATCGCACTGGCCGATGCCATCAAGGGCACGGGCGTGACTTTGGTGGAGCTGCACATCAGCAATGTGTTTGCGCGTGAGAGCTTTCGCCACCACTCGTACCTGTCGGCGGTGGCGCGCGCCGTGATGTGCGGCTTTGGCGTGCAGGGCTATGGTCTGGCCATAGACGCGCTGGCCCAGATGCAGGCCGCCGCCTGAGTGCGCCCGCATTCTTTGGCCACCGTGCGAGTACGCACCGCACCCCACGCCGGACTTGTTGTCTGGAGCGCACCATGACCCCGCCCCTGCTGCACGTACCGGAAGAGGAAGTCGAGTTCACGGCCATGCGCGCCCAGGGCGCTGGTGGGCAAAACGTCAACAAGGTTTCCAGTGCGGTGCATTTGCGCTTTGACGTGGGCGCCTCATCGCTGCCCATCGACGTGAAAGCGCGCCTGCTGGCGCTGCGCGACAGCCGCATCACGCAAGACGGCGTGGTCGTCATCAAGGCCCAGCAATACCGCAGCCAGGAGCAAAACCGTGCCGATGCGCTGGCACGGCTCAACGCCTTGGTGCAAAGCGTGGCGCAGGCGCCGCTGGTGCGCCGTGCCACCAAGCCCACCTATGGCTCCAAACAGCGCCGCCTGGAAGGCAAAACCCAGCGCGGCGCCACCAAGGCCCTGCGCGCCCGGGTGCGCGACGGCAACTGACCGATTGGTGCTGCTGGTGCAACAGTGTGTAGGGGCGGCGGGGCTTGGTCGCAGCGGCGCGGCGTTTTACAGTGGGCCATTCTTCTGAAAGTACGCCATGTCCACTGCCACCCCTGTTTTTGTCGCCCCATCCACCGGTGATGCGGCCCGCGTTCCGGCCCTGTTTGTCTCGCACGGCGCCCCCTTGTTTGCCATGGAGGCGGGCAGCACCGGCCCGGCACTGGCCCGCTGGGGGCAGACACTGCGCAAAAATTTTGCCAGCCTGCGCGGCGTGGTGGTCATGTCGCCACACTGGATGGCGCCCACGCCCCGGGTCATGACCAGCGCGCAGCCCGCCACCTGGCACGACTTTGGCGGCTTTCCGCCCGCGCTGTACGCGCTGCAATACCCCGCACCGGGATCGCCCGCGCTGGCACACGAGGTGATTGCCTTGTTGCAGAGCGCAGGCATGGCCGCGCAAGGCGATGCCGAGCGGCCTTTTGACCACGGTGCCTGGGTGCCGCTGATGCACCTGTTTGCCCAGGCTGATCTGCCCGTGGTGCAGGTGGCGCTGCCCTCGCAGGCAGGCCCTGCCGAGGTCTATGCCATGGGCGTGGCCCTGCGCAGCCTGCGCCAGTCGGGGGTGCTGGTGATGGGCTCGGGCAGCATGACGCACAACCTGCGCGAGTTTTTTGGCGGCGAGCGTGAACCCGCGCCCTATGTGCTGGAGTTCAGCCGCTGGATTGAAGATACGCTGCTGCGCGGTGACTTGGCCGCGTTGCTGGACTACCGCCGCCGCGCCCCCCATGCTGCGCGTGCCCACCCCACGGACGATCATTTTCTGCCGCTGTTTTTTGCCCTGGGCGCGGCGGGCGACGACCTGCACCCCGACTACCTCAGCCGAGAGGTGATGTACGGCGTGCTGGCCATGGATGCTTTTGCTTTGCAACCACCGGTTTGAATTTGTAAAAAATGATAGCTGCTCGCGCTTGATGGGCAGGTGTCAGAGGCTGATTTGGCTGTTTTTTTAGCGAGCGAATGTTCTCACGCCGGACGCTGAAAAAAAGCGTCCAGCAGCGGCGCCAGGCTGGGGAACTCGTGGGCGAACTGCATCCGGTTGACCCAATACGCCTCGCAGGCCACGGCAAAAAACTCGGCGGGGGCGGTGGCGCCGTAGGCATCCAGCCAGGGCCAGGCGCCGCCAAAGCGCTCGGCGATGGTGACGCGCTCTTTGAACTGGGCGTAGGCGCTTTCCCAGGCTTGCCACCACAGGGCGTGGGCCGCGCGCGCGCCCTCGGTGCCCATGAAGCCTGCGGGCAGGGGCGGGCAGCCGTCGGCGCTGCCGTTGCGCATATCGAGCTTGTGGGCAAATTCGTGGATGACCACGTTGGTGCCGTGGTGCGTGCTGTGTGCGCCCGCCCGCACGTCTTGCCAGCTCAGCATGATGGGGCCGCGCTCCATGGCCTCGCCCGCCAGCACTTCGGTGTAGTGGTGCACCACACCGGCATCGTCCATGGCCTTGCGCCGGGCCAGCGCTTGCCCCGGGTGCAGCACGATGCCGACAAAATCGTCGTACCAGCCCAGTGCCTCGGTGCCGTCGCCCCAGTACAGCAGCGGCAGGCAGGCCTGGGCGGCAATGTCCACGGCCATGGCGTCGGTCACCACCAGGCCGTGGCTACCGTGAAATTCTTTGTGCGCCAGAAAAGCGGCGCTCAGGCGGCGCAGGTGCTGCGCCTCGGCGGCGTTCAGGCAGGTCAGAAACGGGTAGTGCGCCAGCGTGGCCTGCCACAGCGCATCGGGAATGTCGCGCTCGGTCACCAACGCAGCCAGCGGGGTGCGGCGGGCCAGGCGTTGGAGGGCCTGCCATAGGCGCCGCAGAACCTGCGCTGCGCCCTGCAATGCGCTCATATTCTCAAGGGGCCGGATCGGCCAGCGTGTTGATCCGCGCAAAGCCTGCGCCGGCTTGCCAGCGCAGCACCTGGGCGCGTGGCGGTGTGGCGGTGCAGTCCCAGTCGCTCAACACCACCCGGGTCAGGCCATCGGCCCATGTGTGTTCGGCGGGGCGGTGGGTGTGGCCGTGCAGCAGGGTGCGGGCACCGGCGGCTTGTAGCCAGGCGATGGCGGTGGGGCCGTCCACATCGGCATACGCCTCGCCGGACTGCTTGCGCGCCTCGCTCTCGCTGCGGATGCTGCGCGCCTGGGCGCGGCGTGCGGCCAGGGGCTGGGCCAGCACCTGCTGCTGCCAGACGGGGTTGCGCACTTGCTGGCGAAAGCGCTGGTAATCCACATCGTCCACGCACAGCAGGTCGCCGTGGCTGAGCACGATGCGTTCTTCGCCCAGCGTCAGCACCGTGGGGTCGGCCAGGCCGGTGATGCCGCAGTGGCGCAAAAACGCCTCGCCCGCCAGAAAGTCGCGGTTGCCGTGCATGAAAAAAACAGGCTGGCGCCGGGCGCTGGCTTGCAGCACGGCGCAGCAATGGGCCTCAAAGCTGCCGGGCTCTTGCAGGGCATCGTCGCCCACCCACACTTCAAACAGATCGCCCAGAATGAACAGGGCGTCGGCGGGCGTGGTGTGGAGCAGCTGCTGCCAAGCGGCCAAGGTGGCCGGGTCGCTGGCCTGCAAGTGCAGGTCGGAAATGAAATCGACCGTGCGCCAGTGCGAAGGAGCCACAAGCTCTTCGAACCGGGGCACGGTCGGCGTCATGGTGGCAGGGCAGGGGCTGCGAACCAGGTGGCTGCCTTACAGCGCCACAGCCTTTTCGATGACCACGTCTTCCTTGGGCACGTCGTCATGGAAGCCGCTGCGACCGGTCTTGACGGCCTTGATTTTGTCCACCACCTCGGTGCCCGAAATCACCTTGCCAAATACGGCATAGCCCCAGCCCTGCGGTGTGGGAGAGGTGTGGTTGAGGAAGCTGTTGTCCGTCACGTTGATGAAGAACTGCGCTGTGGCCGAGTGCGGGTCGCTGGTGCGGGCCATGGCCACGGTGTAGTTGGCGTTTTTCAGGCCGTTCTGTGCTTCGTTCTGGATGGGAGCGACCAGAGTCGATTCTTTTTGCTTCATGCCGGGTTCAAAGCCGCCGCCTTGCACCATGAAGCCAGGGATCACGCGGTGAAAAATGGTGTTGTTGTAGTGGCCGTTGTTGACGTAGGCCAGGAAGTTCTCGACCGACTTGGGCGCTTTGGCCGCATCGAGTTCGAGGGTGATGACGCCGTAGTTGGCGATGTGCAGTTCGACTTGGGGGTTGCTCATGGCAAGGTCTTTCAAAAAAGAAGGGTTTTACTTCACCAACGTGGCGGAAGTGATGGTGATGGGGGTGGTGGGCACGTTCTGGTGGCCGCCCTTGTTGCCGGTGGCCACGGCCTTGATTTTGTCCACCACGTCGGTGCCCTTGACCACTTTGCCGAACACGGCATAGCCATGGCCGTCAGGCTGCGGGGCGTTGAGCATGGCGTTGTCTTTGACGTTGATGAAGAACTGCGCCGTGGCCGAGTTCGGGTTGCCGGTGCGCGCCATGGCGATGGTGTAGGTGTCGTTCTTCAGGCCATTGCCCGCTTCCAGGGGAATGGGTGCCTTGGTGGGCTTTTGCACCATGTCGGCGGTAAAACCACCGCCTTGCACCATGAAACCGTCGATGACACGGTGGAAGATGGTGCCGTCGTAGTGCTTGTCTTTCACGTAGGACAGAAAGTTCTCGACCGTCTTGGGTGCCTTGGCCGGGTCGAGCTGCACCACGATGTCGCCCATGGAGGTGGCCAGTTTGACCTGGGGCGCGTCTTGCGCCTGGGCCATGGGTGCTACTGAAAACATAGCTGCTAGCGCAATACCAGCAAGCGTTAGAGTCGATTTTCTCTTGGAAATCATCCGGTCACTCCTTCGTAGAATATTTGCCACTGCGTGCCCTTGCGCGTCCAGTATTGGCGCCGCGTGGTGCCAGTGCGCGCGCCTTCGGGGACTTCGCCAAACGTCACCACCATGGTGTCCTGGCTGTCTGTCCAGCGCAGATAGGATTTGTCTTTGATTTCGATGCTGCGCCCGCGCTGGTCGGGGGGCGGGGTCAGCGTGGTCAGCCACTGCGCCAGCGGTTGCTCTGAGGCGCTTTTGAAGTCAGGGGCGTAAAAGCGTTGCAGGCTGGCCAGGTCGCCCTGGGATTTTGCGGCGCGCCAGGCGTTGAGCACGGCGTCAAACTGTTGGCGCTCGGTTTGCACGCTGTCGGGGGCCACCCAGCGCAGTTGCTGTGCGATCACCACGGGGGTGGAGCGTTCGACGGTGCGCAGCAGGCGCTCCAGATCGGGGTTGGCAATGGCCACACAGCCATCGGTGGCCAACGGCGCGCGCGCAAACTGCTCGGGCGGTGTGCCGTGCAGCCAGATGCCGCTGCCGGTTTTGCCACGGCTTTGGTCGAGCGGATTGGGGTAGTTCAGGGGCAGGGCGCCGGCGCCGTAGAAGTCGCGCAGCGTTGCCGGATCCAGGCGGCTGGTGATGAAGTACACGCCCAGCGGCGTGCGCTGGTCGCCTTCGACGTATTTGTCGATGCCCAGCTTGCCCACCGAGGCGTAGTAATCGGCCACCAGGCGCATGCCCTGGGCCGAGTTCTCAAACAAATACAACCGTGAGCGCGAGGCATCGACCGCCACCGCATGGCGCTGGCGTGGCGACAGGGCCAGGAATTGCGCCGGAATGGTGTTGGCCGGGGGGCGGGCGTGTTGCGCCTGTAGCCGCTGGCGGGATTCTTCGCGCAGCACGCTCAGGGTGTCGGTGGTGCCCACAATGCCTGCCACATGGGCGCCCGGCACAGCACCCACCTGGCGCAGCGGGCGTGCGCGTGCCGCCAGCAAATCGCCCAGTACCAGTTGTGCCAATTGGAAGTTGGGGTGGTCGCGCACCAGGTTTTCGGCATCGGTCAGCGCCTGGCGTTGTTGTCCCTGGCCGATGAGCTGGTAGATGGCCAGCAGCCGCGTTTCAGCCTGCCCGTCGATCAGTGCTGCCCGTGGAACGGTTTTCTTGGGGGCGCTGGCCGTGGGCTTGGTAGGGCGTTTGCTGGGCTTGTTGTCTTGCGCCCAAGCGGTGCCCGGCATGCCCAGTGCGCATACTAAGGCGCTGGCCAGCACCCAGTGGCCCCGCGCAGGGTGTGAGAAAAAGATGTCGGCGTTCAAATCGCTGTCTGTATATCTATCCAGGCCGCCCGCGCCGGGCAGCTGGCGTCAGTTGCCCACAGATTCGCGCACGATGAGCCATTGGTTTTGCACTTTGACCATCTCCAGCGTCTTGCGGCTTTGGGTGTTGAGTGCGCCTGCGCTGTAGCTTTGGCGAAACCGTGCCGTGGCCTTGGTGCCTGCCACTTTGACTTGCAGGTCATCAATTTTGACGCTGATGCGCGATTTGCCCACGATGCGATCGCGGCGCTCGGTCTCCCAGGCTTTGCGGCTTTGTTTGCCCGCAGGCACGAAGTCTTTGCCGTAAGCGCTGAGGTAAGAGGGCATGTCTTTGGCGGCCCAGGCCTTGGCCCAGTCTTGCACTGCGCTGGTTATGTCGCGCACTGCGGCCGCATCGGGCGCGGGTGCTGCCGGGGCGGGCGCTGGCGCTGGAGGTGCTGGTTTTGCTGCGGGTGCAGCCGCCGGGGCGGGCTGTGCAGGGGCTGCGACCGCCGGTGCGGCAGCAGGAGAAGGTGCCGTCGATGCCTGTGCCGGGGCTGCCACGGGTGCCGCAGGCACTGGGGGAGCCGCCGGGGCGGGGGGCGGTGTTGCTGCAACTTTGGTGGCGTCTTTGCCGCCAGCGCCTGCCACGGGCGAGACCAGATCGCGGATCAGCCCCAGCTTGGGCTGCACCGTTGCGGCCTGGGTAGCGTCCAGTTGCAGTGCCTTGTTGTAGGCCTGGCTGGCCAGGCGGGCATAGACATCGCCCAGGTTTTCGTGGGCCGTGGCGTAGCTGGGATTGGTACGGATGGCCATCTCCAGCGCGGCACGGGCCTTGTCAAACTGGTTTTGGCTGGCGTACAGCACGGCCAGGTTGTTGTAGGGCTCAGGCAGCTCGGGATAGTCTTGCGTGAGTTTGGAAAAAGCGGCGATGGCCTCGGTGGGCTTGCCCGCCTCGGTCAGTGCCACGCCGCGCAGGAAACGCAGCTGTGGATCGCGCGGTTTGGCCACCAGGAGCTGGTCTGCCTTGGCCAGTGCTTCGGCGGCTTTGCCGGTGCGCAGCAACTGGGCAATGTCGCCATATTCGTTGGCGTGGGCAGCGCTGGCACCCAGCAGTGCAGTCAGTGCCAGCAGGCGCAGAACATCGGAAAAATTGCGGCGAACTTGCTTCATGGAGGGTGGATTGGGGGAGGAATGCGACAAGCCCCGAGGGGGCTTATACTGCGGCGAATTGTAGCTGAGGGGGGTGCCAGACCGGGGTAGCACCCCCACGGGCCGCAACACAGGCGTGTACCAGCCCAGTGGCCTGTCCCCCCGCAGCGGGCAAATTTCCCACGCCCCCGGTGAATCTGCTTCACCCTTGAATCTCCAACATTGACACCCCATGAGTTTGCGTATCTACAACACGCTGTCGCGTGCATTGGAAGCGTTTTCCCCGCTCGAACCCGGCCATGTGCGCATGTACGTCTGCGGCATGACCGTGTACGACCTGTGCCACCTGGGCCATGCCCGCTCCATGGTGGCGTTTGATGTGGTGCAGCGCTGGCTGCGCACCAGCGGCTACCGCGTGACCTACGTGCGCAACATCACCGACATCGACGACAAAATCATCCAGCGCGCCGTGCACAACGGCGAAACCATCCGCAGCCTGACCGACCGCATGATCGATGCCCTGCACCAGGATGCCGACGCGCTGGGCATAGAGCGCCCCACCCACGAGCCGCGCGCCACCGACTACGTGCCGCAGATGCTGTCGCTGATTGGCCAGCTGGCCGACAAGGGCCTGGCCTACCAGGCCGGCAATGGCGACATGAACTACGCCGTGCGCAAGTTTGCGGGCTACGGCAAGCTCTCGGGCAAGTCGCTGGATGAGTTGAATGCGGGCGAGCGCGTGGCCGTGCAAGACGGCAAGCACGATCCGCTGGACTTTGTGCTCTGGAAATCGGCCAAACCCACCGAACCGACCGAGGTGCAGTGGGACAGCCCGTTCGGCAAAGGCCGCCCCGGTTGGCACATCGAATGCTCGGCCATGGGCTGCGCACTGCTGGGCGAGAGCTTTGACATCCACGGCGGCGGCGCCGACTTGCAGTTTCCGCACCACGAAAACGAAATCGCCCAAAGCGAAGGTGCCCACGGCCAGATGCTGGCACGCACCTGGATGCACAACGGCTTCATCAACATCGACAACGAGAAGATGTCCAAATCCCTGGGCAACTTCTTCACCATCCGCGACGTGCTGCAACAGTACGACGCCGAAACGGTGCGCTTTTTTGTCGTGCGCAGCCACTACCGCAGCCCGCTCAACTACAGCGATGTGCATTTGAACGACGCCCGCGCTGCCCTCAAGCGCCTGTACACCGCCCTGAGCCTGGTCGCGCCCGCCGAGGTGGACGTGGACTGGGCCGAGCCACACGCCGCCCGCTTCAAGGCGGCCATGGACGAAGACTTTGGCACGCCCGACGCCGTGGCCGTGCTGTTTGACCTGGCCAGTGAAGTCAATCGCAGCCAGTCGGCGCAGGCTGCCGGGTTGCTCAAGCGCCTGGGCGCCTGCCTGGGGTTGCTGCAAGCCGATCCGCAGGCATTTTTGCAAGCGGGCACGGCGCTGGATGGCGCCGCCATCGAGGCGCAGATTGCCGCGCGCACCGCCGCCAAAGCCGCCAAAAACTGGGCCGAAGCCGACCGTATTCGCCAAGAGCTGCTGGCCGCTGGCATCGTGCTCAAAGACTCTGCCGCAGGCACCACCTGGGAAGCTGCCCAGTGAAAAATTTAATGGTCAAAATGGCTTCCAAAGCAGACGGGGCGTGCGGTGGTAGCTACTAAAATCATAGTTCAAGAGGGTGCAAATCTGGTCTCGCCCGCCTACTGGTCAGAGGCGCGCAAGCACCTCATGAAAAAAGACCGGGTCATGAAGCGCCTGATCCCGCAGTTGGGCGAGGCCACCTTGCAATCGCGCGGCGATGCCTTCACCACGCTGGCGCGCAGCATCGTCGGCCAGCAAATCTCGGTCAAGGCAGCGCAGACCGTCTGGGATCGCTTTGCCGCGCTGGCGCCAGCGACCATCACGCCCGCCAGTGTGCTGCGGCTCAAGGTGGACGACATGCGCGCTGCGGGCCTGTCGGCGCGCAAGGTGGACTATCTTGTGGATCTGGCGCTGCACTTTGACGCGGGCAAGCTGCACGTCGATGCCTGGCGCAGCATGGACGACGAGGCCATCATTGCCGAGCTGGTGGCCATCCGCGGCGTGGGCCGCTGGACGGCAGAAATGTTCCTGATTTTCCACCTGCTGCGGCCCAACGTGCTGCCGCTGGACGACGTGGGGCTGATCAAGGGCATCAGCCTCGGTTACTTTTCTGGCGACCCGGTCAGCCGCAGCGACGCCCGCGAGGTGGCCGAGGCCTGGAAGCCCTGGTGCAGCGTAGCCACTTGGTATATTTGGCGCTCGCTGGACCCGCAGCCGGTCGCGTACTGAACGGCACCGCGCCTGCGCCACCATCGGCCGCAGGGCGCCCTAGGAGAACCCATCTTGGCGAAAAAAACATTCCTCGACTTTGAGCAACCCATCGCAGAACTCGAAAGCAAAATTGAAGAGCTGCGCTACGTGCAAAACGAAAGTGCTGTCGATATTTCGGAAGAAATCGACCAGCTCAGCAAAAAAAGCCAGCAGCTCACCAAAGACATCTATGCGGACTTGTCGCCCTGGCAGGTTACGAAGATTGCGCGCCACCCCGAGCGCCCTTACACGCTGGACTACGTGCGCGATCTGTTCACCGACTTTGTCGAGCTGCATGGCGACCGGCATTTTGCCGACGACAAATCCATCGTCGGTGGTCTGGCGCGCTTCAATGGCCACGCCTGCATGGTGCTGGGCCAGCAAAAGGGCCGCGACACCAAAGAGCGCGCACTGCGCAACTTTGGCATGACGCGCCCCGAGGGCTACCGCAAGGCGCTGCGCCTGATGAAGACGGCAGAAAAGTTCAGCCTGCCAGTGTTCACTTTTGTCGATACACCCGGTGCCTTTCCGGGCATCGACGCTGAGGAGCGTGGCCAGTCCGAGGCCATTGGCCGCAACATCTACGAGATGGCGCAACTGGAAGTGCCCATCATCACCACCATCATTGGCGAGGGCGGCTCGGGCGGTGCGCTGGCGCTGTCGGTATGCGACCAGCTGCTGATGTTGCAGTATTCGATCTACTCCGTCATCAGCCCTGAGGGTTGCGCCTCCATCCTCTGGAAAACCAGCGACAAGGCCCAAGAGGCTGCCGAGGCCCTGGGCATCACGGCGCACCGCCTGAAGGCGCTGGGCCTGGTGGACAAAATCGTCAGCGAGCCCGTGGGCGGCGCCCACCGCGATCCCAAGCACATGGCGGCCTTGCTCAAGCGCGCACTGGGCGACGCCTTCCGCCAGGTGGCCGACCTCAAGACCAAAGAGCTGATCGAGCGCCGCTACGCGCGTTTGCAAAGCTATGGTCGTTTTACCGACACCAAGGCCGATAGCCGCTGAGCTGGCACTGCCCGGGGCGGTTTGCGCCTTGGGCTAGCCCGCTGCACTGCCATGTCCACCACCTTCGATGCTGCGATCGGCGCGTTTGTCCCGGCGCTGCCGTTGGCCGTGGGCCTGAGTGGTGGCGCGGATTCGACGGCGCTGCTGCTGGCCTGTGCGCAGCGCTGGCCGGGGCAGGTGCAGGCCATCCATGTTCATCATGGTTTGCAAGCGGCGGCAGATACCTTTGTGCAGCACTGCACTGCGTTGTGCCAGCGCCTGCGGGTGCCCTTGCTGGTGCAGCACGTGGATGCCCGCCATGCGCCCGGGCAAAGTCCTGAAGATGCCGCCCGCATCGTGCGTTACAAGGCTTTTGAGGCTGCAGCCCGCTCCCAGAAATCGCAAGCAGCTATCAAATCAATAGCTTTGGCGCAGCACGCGGATGACCAAGTAGAGACGCTGTTGCTGGCGCTGTCGCGCGGCGCGGGGGTGGCAGGGCTGGCGTCCATGCCGGCACAGTGGCAACGCGCGGGGTTGGACTGGCATCGGCCACTGCTCCAGGTGAGTGCGACCGAAGTGCGTGCCTGGCTGCGCGCACGTGGCGAGGTCTGGGTAGAAGACCCCACGAATGCCGATGAGCGCTATACCCGCAACCGCATCCGTGCGCGCCTGTTGCCGGTGCTGGAGGCGGTGTTCCCAGCGTTTCGCGACACTTTTGCGCGCAGTGCGGCGCATGCGGGCCAAGCCAAAGCGCTGTTGCAGGAACTGGCGCAGCAAGACCTGGCCGCAGTGGGCGTGCCGCCGCAGCTGGCTGTGCTGCAGGCGCTCAGCCCGGAGCGCCAGGCCAATGTGCTGCGCCACTGGCTGCTCAGCAGCCACCAGACCACGCCCGCCGCAGCGCAACTGGCAGAGTTGATGCGCCAGATCGCTGCCTGCACCACCCGTGGGCACCGGATTCACATCAAGGTGGGCAGGGGGTTCATCGAGCGCCGGGGCGCAGAGCTCGATTGGTACAATCCGCCGGTTTTGGATTAACAACTGCACGAAAAACGGCGGCGCGCCAAAACACTGTGCAACCTGCGCCGTGCTCCAGGATTTCGTCACCACACACCTCCAATGGCATTGATCGTTCACAAATATGGCGGCACGTCGATGGGTTCGCCCGAGCGTATCCGCAACGTTGCCAAGCGCGTAGCCAAATGGGCGCGCGCTGGCCACCAAATCGTGGTGGTGCCCAGCGCCATGAGCGGCGAAACCAACCGCCTTCTGGGCCTGGCGGGCGAACTGGCCCCGGCCAAAGCCACTGCTGAATACCACCGCGAGCTGGATATGCTGGCCGCCACGGGCGAGCAGGCATCGTCGGCACTGCTGGCCATTGCGCTGCAAGCCGAGGGCATGCCCGCCGTCAGCTACACCGGCTGGCAGGTGCCCGTGCGCACCGACAGCAGCTACACCAAGGCGCGCATTGAGTCGATTGACGACCAACGCGTGCGCGCTGACCTGGATGCCGGTCGTGTGGTTATCGTCACCGGTTTTCAGGGTATTGATGGGGACGGCAACATCACCACGCTGGGTCGTGGCGGCTCGGACACATCTGCTGTGGCCATCGCTGCCGCCATGAAGGCCGACGAGTGCCTGATTTATACCGATGTCGATGGTGTCTACACCACCGATCCGCGCGTGGTGCCTGCGGCCCGGCGCCTGCACACCGTCAGCTTTGAAGAAATGCTGGAAATGGCCAGCCTGGGCAGCAAAGTGCTGCAAATTCGCTCGGTGGAGTTTGCTGGCAAGTACAAAGTGCCCATGCGCGTGCTGTCCAGCTTCACACCTTGGGACATCGACCTGGCCGAAGAAGCCCAATCGGGCACGCTCATTACTTTTGAGGAAGACGAAAAAATGGAAAAAGCCGTTGTATCCGGTATCGCATTCAACCGCGGCGAAGCCAAGATCTCGGTGCTCGGCGTGCCCGACACCCCCGGCATTGCCTACCGCATCCTCGGCCCCGTGGCAGATGCCAACATTGAAGTCGATGTGATCATCCAGAACATCAGCAAAGACGGTAAGGCCGACTTTAGCTTCACGGTCAACCACAGCGATTTCAATCGCGCGCTTGATCTGTTGCGCACGACAGTGGTGCCCGAGCTCGGTGCCAAAGAGGTGGTGGGTGACCCTAACATCTGCAAGGTGAGCATTGTGGGTATCGGCATGCGCAGCCACGTGGGTGTTGCCAGCACCATGTTCCGTGTCCTGAGCCAAGAGGGCATCAACATCCAGATGATCTCTACCTCCGAGATCAAGACCTCAGTCATCATTGATGAGAAGTATCTGGAACTTGCCGTGCGTTCGTTGCACACAGCTTTCGGTCTGGATAAGACGGCTGAATGATTGAGTTGCCCAAAATTTGAGGCATAATAGCGGGATTGGAAACGTGACCGAGTGGCCGAAGGTGCTCCCCTGCTAAGGGAGTATGGGGTGTAGAGCCTCATCGAGGGTTCGAATCCCTCCGTTTCCGCCAATTAAAAGCCCTCAAGCAAAGTATTTGCTTGAGGGCTTTATGCATTGTTGGTATTTGTTTCTGTGGGTGTGATCTCTTTTGTGGCTGGTTCCCAGCGAGTGAGATAAAGCGACGCTGTCGCAATCTTGTGTAGTGCTTGTAGTGCAAGTTGATCGGCTTGACTGTATGTAAAAAGTATTTGCATATTTCTTTCAAAGTTATTTCAAGTCTGTGTTAAAATAGAGGGCTTCGCTACCCGGTGCTTTGGTTTTTCCGGTGTTGTTTGGGTGGCGAAGGTGGTTGAAAAAGTTTTCTGGGTTTTGTGTTTAGTTGCTGAAAAGCGGTGTAGAATACAAGGCTTCGCTAGATAAGATTGCTGCTTGCAGTGTTCTGTTTGGTGAGAATGCTGAGAAGTTTAAATAACCCTCAGTGTTGACAGGAAATAAAAAGACCTGTTATAATTCAAGGCTTCGCTGATCGCAGCGACCTTAGTGGAATAAGAGTTAAATCTGTTCTGTTGGTACTTTAAAAATATACAGCCGATAAGCGTGGGCGTTTGGACGTGGATTGCCAAGTTCTTTGGAACTAGTGCTTGCACTACAAACGCTCATGGAGAAGTGAAGTTCACTTCGATTTCTTTATGAGTTAACTCGGAAGAGTATAAATTTAACAAGATCGAACTGTAGAGTTTGATCCTGGCTCAGATTGAACGCTGGCGGCATGCCTTACACATGCAAGTCGAACGGTAACAGGTCTTCGGATGCTGACGAGTGGCGAACGGGTGAGTAATACATCGGAACGTGCCCGATCGTGGGGGATAACGCAGCGAAAGCTGTGCTAATACCGCATACGATCTACGGATGAAAGCGGGGGATCGCAAGACCTCGCGCGGACGGAGCGGCCGATGGCAGATTAGGTAGTTGGTGGGATAAAAGCTTACCAAGCCGACGATCTGTAGCTGGTCTGAGAGGACGACCAGCCACACTGGGACTGAGACACGGCCCAGACTCCTACGGGAGGCAGCAGTGGGGAATTTTGGACAATGGGCGAAAGCCTGATCCAGCAATGCCGCGTGCAGGATGAAGGCCTTCGGGTTGTAAACTGCTTTTGTACGGAACGAAAAGACTCTGGTTAATACCTGGGGTTCATGACGGTACCGTAAGAATAAGCACCGGCTAACTACGTGCCAGCAGCCGCGGTAATACGTAGGGTGCAAGCGTTAATCGGAATTACTGGGCGTAAAGCGTGCGCAGGCGGTGATGTAAGACAGATGTGAAATCCCCGGGCTCAACCTGGGAACTGCATTAGTGACTGCATCGCTGGAGTGCGGCAGAGGGGGATGGAATTCCGCGTGTAGCAGTGAAATGCGTAGATATGCGGAGGAACACCGATGGCGAAGGCAATCCCCTGGGCCTGCACTGACGCTCATGCACGAAAGCGTGGGGAGCAAACAGGATTAGATACCCTGGTAGTCCACGCCCTAAACTATGTCAACTGGTTGTTGGGAATTCACTTTCTCAGTAACGAAGCTAACGCGTGAAGTTGACCGCCTGGGGAGTACGGCCGCAAGGTTAAAACTCAAAGGAATTGACGGGGACCCGCACAAGCGGTGGATGATGTGGTTTAATTCGATGCAACGCGAAAAACCTTACCCACCTTTGACATGTACGGAAGATCGCAGAGACGCGATTGTGCTCGAAAGAGAGCCGTAACACAGGTGCTGCATGGCTGTCGTCAGCTCGTGTCGTGAGATGTTGGGTTAAGTCCCGCAACGAGCGCAACCCTTGCCATTAGTTGCTACATTTAGTTGAGCACTCTAATGGGACTGCCGGTGACAAACCGGAGGAAGGTGGGGATGACGTCAAGTCCTCATGGCCCTTATAGGTGGGGCTACACACGTCATACAATGGCTGGTACAAAGGGTTGCCAACCCGCGAGGGGGAGCTAATCCCATAAAGCCAGTCGTAGTCCGGATCGCAGTCTGCAACTCGACTGCGTGAAGTCGGAATCGCTAGTAATCGTGGATCAGAATGTCACGGTGAATACGTTCCCGGGTCTTGTACACACCGCCCGTCACACCATGGGAGCGGGTTCTGCCAGAAGTAGTTAGCCTAACCGCAAGGAGGGCGATTACCACGGCAGGGTTCGTGACTGGGGTGAAGTCGTAACAAGGTAGCCGTATCGGAAGGTGCGGCTGGATCACCTCCTTTCTGGAAAACTGCAATCTAGTTTGAACGCCCACACTTATCGGTTGTTGGAAGAAGTCGCTGTAAAGCAACTGCAAGATTAAAAATTCTTGTTGTTATTTGCAGAGACCCGCTTGGGTCTGTAGCTCAGTTGGTTAGAGCACTGTGTTGATAACGCAGGGGTCGTTGGTTCGAGACCAACCAGACCCACCAAGTGTTACAGGTCAAATTTCGACACGACAATGCGATTCCTGGGGGATTAGCTCAGCTGGGAGAGCACCTGCTTTGCAAGCAGGGGGTCGTCGGTTCGATCCCGTCATCCTCCACCAACCAAGTATTTGGTTTATACGTGATTCAACACCAAAGTGGCTTTGAAAAAGGCTACTTTGTTGTTGATCGATATTGTTCGATCAATCGGCTGTTCTTTAAAAATTCATAGAGTCGAATCAGAGTTGCTGATGGAAACTGCAAGGATAAAACCTGCAGACCGTGCCATCAGCAACATGAAATTTTTGATTGCGTCAAAACGAATATTCAAGCTTAGCTTGGAAATTCAAAAGTAATACGATGAAGGCCCGAAAGGGTTTAGTTGATTACGGCATAACGCGCAAGGTGAAAGACCTTGCAAGTCCTTGAAAGAAAATGGAGATGTTTCGCAAGAGACGTCAAAGTTATAGGGTCAAGTGACTAAGAGCATGTGGTGGATGCCTTGGCGATGATAGGCGACGAAAGACGTGATAGCCTGCGATAAGCTTCGGGGAGCTGGCAAATAAGCTTTGATCCGGAGATTTCTGAATGGGGAAACCCACCCTTAGGGGTATCGCACACTGAATACATAGGTGTACGAAGCGAACCGGGTGAACTGAAACATCTCAGTAGCTCGAGGAAAAGACATCAACCGAGATTCCGAAAGTAGTGGCGAGCGAAATCGGAGAAGCCTTGCAGTGATAGCACGACGGTTAGCAAAATGGGATGGAAAGCCCAGCCATAGCAGGTGATAGCCCTGTATGCGAAAACCGACGTGTGGTACTAGGCTGCAGAAAAGTAGGGCGGGGCACGAGAAACCTTGTCTGAATATGGGGGGACCATCCTCCAAGGCTAAATACTCATCATCGACCGATAGTGAACCAGTACCGTGAGGGAAAGGCGAAAAGAACCCCGGGAGGGGAGTGAAATAGATCCTGAAACCGCATGCTTACAAAAAGTAGGAGCCTCGAAAGGGGTGACTGCGTACCTTTTGTATAATGGGTCAGCGACTTACATTCAGTGGCAAGGTTAACCGAATAGGGAAGCCGTAGAGAAATCGAGTCCGAATAGGGCGAACATAGTCGCTGGGTGTAGACCCGAAACCAAGTGATCTATCCATGGCCAGGATGAAGGTGCCGTAACAGGTACTGGAGGTCCGAACCCACTAGTGTTGCAAAACTAGGGGATGAGCTGTGGATAGGGGCGAAAGGCTAAACAAACTTGGAAATAGCTGGTTCTCTCCGAAAACTATTTAGGTAGTGCCTCAAGTATTACCGTCGGGGGTAGAGCACTGTTTAGGCTAGGGGGTCATGGCGACTTACCAAACCTATGCAAACTCCGAATACCGACGAGTACAGCTTGGGAGACAGAGCACCGGGTGCTAACGTCCGGACTCAAGAGGGAAACAACCCAGACCGCCAGCTAAGGTCCCTAAAATTGGCTAAGTGGGAAACGAAGTGGGAAGGCTAAAACAGTCAGGATGTTGGCTTAGAAGCAGCCATCATTTAAAGAAAGCGTAATAGCTCACTGATCGAGTCGTCCTGCGCGGAAGATGTAACGGGGCTAAGCCAGTTACCGAAGCTGCGGATGTGCAATTTATTGCACGTGGTAGGAGAGCGTTCTGTAGGCCTGTGAAGGTGTCTGGTAACGGATGCTGGAGGTATCAGAAGTGCGAATGCTGACATGAGTAGCGTTAAAGGGGGTGAAAAGCCCCCTCGCCGTAAGCGCAAGGTTTTCTACGCAACGTTCATCGGCGTAGAGTGAGTCGGCCCCTAAGGCGAGGCAGAGATGCGTAGCTGATGGGAAACAGGTCAATATTCCTGTACCGATCAATAGTGCGATGTGGGGACGGAGAAGGTTAGCTCAGCCAACTGTTGGATATGTTGGTTCAAGCCTGTAGTCGTGCTCGGTAGGCAAATCCGCCGGGCTTAGATGAGGGGTGATAACGAGTCTGCTTGCAGACGAAGTGAGTGATACCCTGCTTCCAGGAAAAGCCACTAAGCTTCAGCTATTGACGACCGTACCGCAAACCGACACTGGTGCGCGAGATGAGTATTCTAAGGCGCTTGAGAGAACTCAGGAGAAGGAACTCGGCAAATTGATACCGTAACTTCGGGAGAAGGTATGCCCCAATTAGGTGAACCTGTACAAGGCAAGCCAAAAGGGGTTGCAAAAAATCGGTGGCTGCGACTGTTTAATAAAAACACAGCACTCTGCAAACACGAAAGTGGACGTATAGGGTGTGACGCCTGCCCGGTGCTGGAAGATTAAATGATGGGGTGCAAGCTCTTGATTGAAGTCCCAGTAAACGGCGGCCGTAACTATAACGGTCCTAAGGTAGCGAAATTCCTTGTCGGGTAAGTTCCGACCTGCACGAATGGCGTAACGATGGCCACACTGTCTCCTCCTGAGACTCAGCGAAGTTGAAATGTTTGTGATGATGCAATCTCCCCGCGGAAAGACGGAAAGACCCCATGAACCTTTACTGTAGCTTTGTATTGGACTTTGAACGGATCTGTGTAGGATAGGTGGGAGGCTTTGAAGTGTGGTCGCTAGATCACATGGAGCCAACGTTGAAATACCACCCTGGTGCGTTTGAGGTTCTAACCCAGGTCCCTTATCGGGATCGGGAACAGTGCATGGTAGGCAGTTTGACTGGGGCGGTCTCCTCCCAAAGCGTAACGGAGGAGTTCGAAGGTACGCTAGTTACGGTCGGACATCGTGACGATAGTGCAATGGCATAAGCGTGCTTAACTGCGAGACTGACAAGTCGAGCAGATGCGAAAGCAGGACATAGTGATCCGGTGGTTCTGTATGGAAGGGCCATCGCTCAACGGATAAAAGGTACTCTGGGGATAACAGGCTGATACCGCCCAAGAGTTCATATCGACGGCGGTGTTTGGCACCTCGATGTCGGCTCATCTCATCCTGGGGCTGTAGCCGGTCCCAAGGGTATGGCTGTTCGCCATTTAAAGAGGTACGTGAGCTGGGTTTAAAACGTCGTGAGACAGTTTGGTCCCTATCTTCCGTGGGCGCTGCAGATTTGAGGAAGCCTGCTCCTAGTACGAGAGGACCGGAGTGGACACACCTCTGGTGTACCTGTTGTCACGCCAGTGGCATCGCAGGGTAGCTAAGTGTGGAAGAGATAACCGCTGAAAGCATCTAAGCGGGAAACTCGTTTCAAGATGAGATCTGCCGGGGGCTTGACCCCCCTGAAGAGTCGTTCTAGACCAGGACGTTGATAGGCTGGGTGTGTAAGCGCAGTAATGCGTTCAGCTAACCAGTACTAATTGCTCGTGCGGCTTGACCCTATAACTTTGATCTCCAATGATCAAGGTCTGTTATGCCAATAGCGCAATCAAAAACAATCTGATTCCATACTCTATGAATTCGCTAGGCAGTCCAAAAAACTGCCCAGCAACAAGTTACGCCTGATGACCATAGCAAGTCGGTACCACTCCTTCCCATCCCGAACAGGACAGTGAAACGACTTCGCGCCGATGATAGTGCGGGTTCCCGTGTGAAAGTAGGTCATCGTCAGGCACCAATAGCCTCCAAACCCCCCCGTAACCTCACAAACAGGTCACGGGGGGTTTCGGTTTTGGGGGG
>NZ_SLXH01000010.1 GCF_004341365.1 Simplicispira metamorpha
TGACGCCCTCATATCCGGCAAGCTGTACGGCCAGCCCACCGAGCGCACCAGCAAGAGCGGCAAACCGTTCGCCCTGGCCAAGGTGCGCGCCGCTGGTGGCGACGGTGAAAGCCTGTTCGTGAACGTGATTGCCTTCGATGCCGCGCCCTGCACCGCACTGCTGGCGCTGGGAGACGGCGACAGCGTTGCCTTGTCGGGCAGCCTCACGCCCAAGGTGTGGACGGACAAGGAAGGCAACGCCCGGCCCGGCCTCGACCTGGTGGCGCACCAGGTGCTGACGGCCTACGCTGTGAGCCGCAAACGCGACACCGTGCGACAAAACGCGACAGCCCCAGCACCAGCACCAGCCCCAGCACCAGCCCCAGCACCAGCACCAGCACCAGCACCAGCACCAGCACCAGCACCAGCACCAGCACCAGCACCAGCGCCAGCGCCAGCGCCAGCGCATGGCAGGCCCAGGGATGAAGCGTGGCGGGCGATGGCGCCGCGAGATCGAAGCGGCCTCGATGACGGCGCACCGCTGGACTGGTGAGGTGCCCAGCATGACCACCACCACACCGCCGCTGCGCGCCCAGGTGCTGGCGCTGCGCCGCACGCAATCGGCCCGCGCCGTGGCCCAGGCCCTGAACATCCCCTTGGGCACGGTCAAGGCCATCAGCAGCCGCGCAGGCATCACGCGCGACAACGCCAAGATGCGCGCGTTCTTCCGGCTGCCCGAGATCGTGGCCAGCGCCTGCGCCGCACTGCAACCCCCGGTTGCAGGGGCCACCAACAGAGCGGCGCCCGTGGGGGCGCTCCTTTATGAGCTGCCTATTCGGCAGTGAACGAAGTGACGCATTCGCCAATCGACACCCGCATTTTCTGAGCTGCCTATTCGGCAGTGAACCGTGGCGTCTTGCAAGGCAAACCGCTCGTCAATTTCTGAGCTGCCTATTCGGCAGTGAACGAACGCCTGCGATAGCGCAAGGCTATCTGTCTTTTCTGAGCTGCCTATTCGGCAGTGAACGTAGCAAGCATCCCAGAAACAGGAGCCACAATTTTCTGAGCTGCCTATTCGGCAGTGAACATCGCCTGCTTGGACGTTGAGCCTAGCTTTTTTTTCTGAGCTGCCTATTCGGCAGTGAACGCACGACAGCTTGGACTTCCACCAACCGGCAAATTTCTGAGCTGCCTATTCGGCAGTGAACTACCTGTTTGGCAAGCGCGACAGTTTGGTGTTTTTCTGAGCTGCCTATTCGGCAGTGAACCCGTCTATCCTTTTGCGGGGATAGCGGTTCACTTTCTGAGCTGCCTATTCGGCAGTGAACGAAGTGACGCACAGCCCAATCGACACCCGCATTTTCTGAGCTGCCTATTCGGCAGTGAACATGGCGGCGACCTGCGGGCGCTTCTTGAGAATTTTCTGAGCTGCCTATTCGGCAGTGAACTAGAACCAGAAACGGGCAATTGATTGTCGCGCAACGAGAAAGCGCATGGTTGCGCGGCTTACCCTTTTTCTTTGCGCCAGAGCGACGAATTCGAGAAGGGTGCAAATTCTGCCGAAAACATCGCACCAAACCGCGCCACCAGCGTGACCACCCTGACGCCACGGGAAACGCTGGCGCTGTCCAAGCTGTTGGCCGGGGTGGTTCTGGACTTTGGTGCGGGGAAGTAGGCGCAGGCTCAGTTTTGAGCCACGAGGCACACCCCACCACCAGCCCGGCCCCTGCGCCGGGTTTTTGCTTTCGGCGCGCGGCTTAACTTCCGTCAGTGGCGGGAGTCCAGTTCCCGCAGGCCGTTGGCGACAGGGGCGAGGAAAGGGCGAGGGTGATGTTGGGGTGATGCTGCGGGCGTGAACACTAAGGTTTGCGCCCTGGAATTTTCGGAGGCGGTCACGCGCACGGACGGCAAGGTTACGGCAAGGAATCCAACGCAGTACGCGCACGGGAATTTTCCGAGGCGGTCACGCGCGGGGGAGCGGTATCCACGCTGGTATCCAAGGAATCAGGCATTTGCTGGATGGTTACCAGCGCATGGTTACCAGGCCGGTTACCAACGAAAGCGCACTTTTCTGGAGAGCACTTAACAGCCTGCTTAACAGCGAAAGCGCACTTTTCCGCAGGTGTTTCCAGCCGCAGGTTTCCAAGCGGGTTTCCACGGGAACCTGTCAAAACCTTACCTTCGGGACAGTGCGCAAGGATGCGGTGCGCGGTCTGGTACACACGGAAAGCGGCGTGTGAACTTGTCAAAACTTTACATCTTGGGCGGTACGCACAGGGGTGGTACGCAAGCTGGTACGCACGGAATCGGGGGCGCTGGCGCAGGTTAGCGCTGGCAGGTTAGCGCTGGCAGGTTAGCGCCGTGGTTAGCGCCGATTGAAGGTGTTGACCGCACCGCAGTAGATGCGCCGCCGCTGGCACGACTATGGACACTGCCAGCTTTCGCCAAGGGTGACACAGCTCGCCTTGGCAACGGCGCAGGGGGAAGTGTAGGGGCTGGCTATGCACCCAGTGTGTGCAGCAATACCGGCTCAAAACTGAGCCGGTATCGGACGACAGCTCAAAACTGAGCCATCGATACCGACCACTGCCCATTCACCGTGCTGCTGGCAAATGCTGGCACCACGGCTGAATTTTCAGCCCTCGATGGCAAGGGGCTGGATTTCAAGTCTGACCCATCGCCCATGCGCAATCAGCCGACTATTGGCCGTGTGCCTTGCAACCGGAAATGAGCCGGTAGCAAAAGGGGGTCACGAAATGTCACCCCCTTTGGCGAGATGCCTTCAGAACTGAGGCCATCTGCTGACCTGAGTTCTTGGGCCAGCGCCACACCGGCTGAAAATTCAGCCAATCTCCAACGTGCTGCGCGCTGGTGCGGTGCAAAAGCTGCACCCCAGGCAAATACCCGGAATCTGGGTAGTTTGAGCTGGTGGGGTAGCGACCGGCGAGGTCATGGCCAAACCGCGTGGCATGGCGCCCACCACCACGGCCAGCGCCAGCACCGTGCGCCTACTGCTGGCGCTGGTGTCGGCAATGCACTGCTGCGCAACGCTGCCGAGCTGCTGACCTGGTGCCACTGCCCGACCACCACGACCAGCGCCAGCGCGATCAAAAGATGTTGCGCCGCACTGACAAGGGGGTCACTTTTCTTTTTGTTGGTATTTTTGTTGGTACTTTTCGCAAAAACAGAACTTCTACAGAGGGAAATTCGATTCCGACAACCCCTCAATGAAAGCCCGTCAACTGTTTGCAGTTGGCGGGCTTTTTCAATCTGCAAGCATCAGGCCTGCACTTTCAGGCGAATGGATGTGACGTCCCAGCCTTTGCTGCGCAAGTGGGATTGCAGTGCAGGTATTAGTTGCCGCATTTTGGCTGCAGCAGCGTTGCTTTTCACCAAAATGCACCATGTTTGTCCGTCGATCGGGCCAGCTTGTACGCTGGCACGCAGCGGTGCAGGAATCAGCGGTGCCACGCAGCGCAAACGGTCGCTGGAGTCACGGGTCAGCGCCGCCAGTTTGGCGAGCATGGGCGACTCTTCGGAGGCTTGCTGTAGTGATACGGCGTAGTGGCGGCGGTGCATTGGCGCGGTGCTGGTGCAATCCATGAAGTGTGTTGGATTATCGAGCAAGTCCGTGCAGGTGTTGTGCGACGGTGGTGTCCATGGATATCGATGGTAGCGGCCCCACTACGGCGTCCATCCATATCCGACCAAGTGGTCACCATGTGGGCGGGTAAAATTCGGCGTCCGGGGTCAGTGGGGCATCTGTTGCCATGACGGCAAGGGGTCTGCTGGTTCCATCTGAATTCATTTCTTCACAGGGATTTCGGACACTCTGCCAGTTTTGCGCTGGTAGCGTGTTTCTGCTCGCATGGCCACCAACTTCCTTACCAAACTTTTCGGCAGCCGCAATGATCGGCTTCTCAAGCAATACCGCAAGACGGTGGCGCGCATCAATGCGATGGAACCCGAATTTGAAAAGCTGGATGATCAGGCGCTGCGTGCCAAGACGCAAGAATTCAAAGAGCGCGTAGCCAAGGGTGAAACTCTCGATGCCCTTTTGCCTGAGGCATTTTGCGTAGTGCGCGAAGGCTCCAAGCGCATCATGAAAATGCGGCATTTTGATGTGCAATTGCTCGGTGGCATGGCCCTGCACTACGGGAAAATTGCCGAAATGCGCACCGGTGAGGGCAAAACCCTGACGGCCACGCTGCCCGTGTACCTCAACGCACTTTCCGGCAAAGGGGTACATGTGGTCACGGTGAACGATTATTTGGCCAGTCGTGATGCCAAATGGATGGGGCGGCTTTACAACTTTCTGGGTCTGACGGTGGGCATCAATTTGCCCAACATGCCGCGCGAAGAAAAACAGGCCGCTTACGCCGCTGACATCACCTACGGCACCAACAACGAGTACGGCTTTGACTACCTGCGCGACAACATGGTCTATGAGGCCCGTGATCGCGTGCAAGGCCAGCTCAATTACGCCATCGTCGATGAGGTGGACTCCATCCTGATCGACGAAGCCCGTACCCCATTGATCATCAGTGGCCAGGCCGAAGACCACACCGCCATGTACATCGCGATGCACAAGGTGGTGCCCTTGCTGGTGCGCCAGGAAGGCGAGGCCGATCCGCGCACCGGCGAGGGCGTAACCAAGCCCGGGGACTTCACGCTGGACGAGAAAACGCACCAGATTTTCCTGACCGAGCAAGGCCACGAAACCGCTGAGCGCGTGCTGGCGGCCCAAGGCTTGATTGCCGAGGGCGCCTCCCTCTACGACCCCGCCAACATCACGCTGATGCACCACCTGTATGCAGCACTGCGGGCCAACCACCTCTATCACCGCGACCAGCACTACGTGGTGCAAAACGGCGAGATCGTCATCGTCGATGAGTTCACGGGGCGCTTGATGTCGGGCCGCCGCTGGAGCGAAGGTTTGCACCAGGCCGTCGAGGCCAAAGAAGGCGTGCAAATCCAGGCTGAAAACCAGACGCTGGCGTCCATCACCTTCCAGAACTATTTCCGCCTGTACGGCAAACTCTCGGGCATGACTGGCACCGCCGATACCGAAGCCTACGAGTTCCAGGAAATTTACGGCCTCGAAACCGTGGTCATTCCGCCCAACCGCCCCAGTAAGCGCGACGACCAGCTCGACCGCATCTACAAAACCACCAAAGAAAAATACGACGCGGCCATCCAGGATATCCGCGAGTGCCATGAACGCGGTCAGCCGGTGCTGGTGGGCACCACGTCGATCGAGAACTCCGAAATCATCGACCAGTTGCTCAACCAAGCAGGCCTGCCCCACCAGGTGCTCAATGCCAAGCAGCATGCCCGCGAAGCCGACATCGTTGCGCAGGCCGGGCGCACCGGCATGATCACCATTGCCACCAATATGGCCGGTCGTGGTACTGACATTGTGCTGGGCGGCAATATCGAAAAAGACATTGCCCAGATCGAGGCCGACGAGTCCCTGGATGACGCTACCCGCCAGGCCCGCATTGAGGCTTTGCGCGCGGCCTGGGCGCAGGAAAATGAAAAGATCAAAGCCCTGGGTGGCCTGCGCATCATTGCCACTGAGCGCCATGAGTCGCGCCGCATTGACAACCAGTTGCGGGGCCGCTCGGGCCGCCAGGGCGACCCGGGCTCGTCGCGCTTTTACCTCAGCCTGGACGACTCGCTGATGCGCATTTTTGCGGGCGACCGGGTGCGCGCCATCATGGATCGCCTGAAGATGCCCGAAGGCGAGGCCATTGAGGCCGGCATTGTTACGCGCAGCATTGAATCGGCGCAGCGCAAAGTGGAAGCGCGCAACTTCGATATCCGCAAGCAACTGCTCGAATACGACGATGTGGCCAACGACCAGCGCAAGGTGATCTACCAGCAGCGCAACGAAATCCTCGATGCACAAGCCCTACACGACGTGATCCATGCCATGCGCGAGGATTGCTTTACCGACCTGGTACGCCAGCATGTGCCCGTCGAGTCGGTGGAGGAGCAGTGGAACCTGCCTGCCCTGGAGAAAGCCCTGGCCGAAGAATGGCAGCTGCCCCTGGCACTGCGCGCCGAAGTGGAAGGCGCCCAGTCCATCACCGATGACGAGGTGCTGGAGAAAGTCCTTACCGCCGCCCACGCTGCCTTCCAGGCCAAGGTGGAGCTGGTGGGCGAGGAGAACTTCACGCAGTTCGAGCGTGTGGTATTGCTGCAAAGCTTCGACTCCAACTGGCGCGATCACCTGAGTGCGCTGGACTACCTGCGCCAGGGTATCCACCTGCGCGGTTATGCGCAGAAGCAGCCCAAGCAGGAGTACAAGCGCGAGGCTTTCGAGCTGTTCCGCCAGCTCATCGACATGGTGAAAAACGAAGTCACCAAAACGCTGATGACCGTGCAGGTGCAGTCGCCCACGCAGCTGGGCCAGGCCGCTGAGGACATGGAGCAGCGCGCCGAGAGCATTGCCAACGTGACCTACAGCGCGCCCACCGAAACCGGCGATGTCGAGGTCACGGTGGACGAGCGCACCCTGAGCGTGCAGCAAAAGGTGGCTGCCGGTGGCCGCGTGGGCCGCAACGACCCTTGCCCCTGCGGTAGTGGTCAAAAATACAAGCAGTGCCACGGCAAGCTGGCCTGAAAACCAGTCGCGAAACCACTGCACAATCGCACGGGCTTCGGCCCGTGTTTGCATTGCCCTTCTTCTTTTCGATTTATTCAGGAAGCCTTTTATGCCCGTGAATCTGTCTGCCCCTGTGGCCTCTGAACTGCTGCCGGTGGCCGGTGTGCGCATTGGCGTCACCGAAGCCGGTGTGCGCAAGGCCAACCGCAAAGACCTGACCGTGTTTTTGCTGGATGAAGGCACCAGCGTGGCTGGCGTGTTCACGCAGAACCGCTTTTGCGCTGCGCCAGTGCAGGTCAGCCGCGAGCACCTGGCTGCGGGCCAGGGCGTGCGTGCCATGGTGATCAACACTGGCAACGCCAATGCGGGCACGGGTGCCGATGGCCTGGCGCGTGCGCGTGCCACCTGCGAGGCGTTGGCTGCGCAACTGGGCGTGGCAGCCGTGCAAATCCTGCCGTTTTCTACCGGCGTCATCATGGAGCCGCTGCCGGTGGAGCGCATTGCAGCTGGCCTGCCTGCCGCCATCGCCGACGCCCAGACGGCCCACTGGGGCCGTGCCGCCGAGGGCATCATGACCACCGACACCCTGCCCAAGGCTTTCAGCGCCCAGGTGCGCATCGGTGGCGCCGTGGTCAACATCACCGGCATCAGCAAAGGCGCTGGCATGATCCGCCCGAACATGGCGACCATGCTGGGCTTTTTGGCCACCGACGCGGCCATTGCCCCCGAGTTGCTGCAAGGCTTGGTGCGCGAGCTGGCCGAGGGCTCTTTCAACCGCGTGACTATCGACGGTGATACCTCCACCAACGATTCCTTTGTGCTCATGGCCACGCACCGGGCGGGCAACGCGCCCATCACCGCGCTCGACAGCGACGATGGCCGCGCGCTCAAGGCCGCGCTGCTGGGCGTGGCACAAAAGCTCGCCCAGGCCATCGTGCGCGATGGCGAAGGCGCCACCAAATTCATCACCGTGCGTGTCGAAGGCGGCAAGACCAGCGAAGAATGCCGTCAGGTGGCCTACGCCATCGCCCACTCGCCGCTGGTCAAAACCGCTTTTTACGCCAGCGACCCGAACCTGGGCCGCATTCTGGCCGCCGTGGGTTACGCCGGTATCACCGACCTGGACCAGACCGGCATCGACCTGTACCTGGACGACGTGCATGTGGCCGTGCAAGGCGGGCGCAACCCCGCTTACCGTGAAGAGGACGGCCAGCGCGTGATGAAGCAAAGCGAAATCACCGTGCGCGTGCTGCTGGGCCGGGGGGATGCGCAAGACACCGTCTGGACGTGCGACTTCAGCCACGACTACGTCACCATCAACGCCGATTATCGCTCCTGATTTAATAGCTGCTTGCGCTTGTATAGCAAGCCTTTGAGGGCAAAATGAATCAAAATTTTGAACATTTACTGCTGCGGGCCGAGCAGCTCATCACGCGCATTGAATCGGTGCTACCGCAGCCGCTGTCGGCGCCCGACTGGGCCGCTGCCATTGCCTGGCGCTACCGCAAGCGCAGCAGCGGCCATGGCACGCTGGAGCCGGTGCGCCACGTGGGTAGCATGGCGCTGCACGACCTGAAAGAGATCGACGCGCAAAAAGAAAAAATCCAGCGCAACACCGCGCAGTTTGTGGCCGGGCGCAGCGCCAACAACGTGCTGCTGACCGGCGCGCGCGGCACCGGCAAATCCTCCCTCATCAAAGCCTGCCTGAACGCTTTTGCGCCCCAGGGCCTGCGGCTGATTGAAGTGGACAAGGCCGATCTGGTCGATTTGCCCGACATCGTGGACGTGGTGGCCGGGCGGCCCGAGAAATTCATCGTCTTTTGCGATGACCTGAGCTTTGACGATGGCGAGCCCGGCTACAAGGCGCTCAAATCCATTCTGGACGGCTCGGTGGCTGCGGCCACGCCCAACGTGCTGGTCTACGCCACCAGCAACCGGCGCCACCTGCTGCCCGAATACATGTCAGAGAACCTCAGCTACCAGCACACGCCCGATGGCGAAGTGCATCCGGGTGAGGGCGTAGAAGAAAAAATCTCCCTCTCCGAGCGCTTTGGCCTGTGGGTGAGCTTTTACCCTTTCAGCCAGGAGGAATACCTGGCCATCGTGGCGCAGTGGCTGTCGGCGCTGGGCGTGGATGCCGCAGCCATCGCGGCGGCACGGCCCGAGGCGCTGGTCTGGGCGCTGGAGCGTGGCTCGCGCAGTGGCCGCGTGGCCTACCAGTTTGCCCGTGACTACGCCGGGCGCACCGAGCCTGCCCATGCCAGCCCGGCGCAGATTGCCGACGTGGCTGGACTGAGCGACGAAACCAGCACCCTGTGATGGCCCCTGGCGCCGCCAGGGCGCCATTTTTTGGAGCTTTGCCATGAGCGATGCCACCTCTGTTACCACTGCCAGCGCTGCCCCTGCACGCACCCATACAGAAGTCGCTGTGGGCGTGCTGCTGCGCGCCGATGGCGCCATGCTGTTGTCCACCCGCCCGCCGGGCAAGGCGTATGAAGGCTACTGGGAGTTTCCCGGCGGCAAGATCGAAACGGGTGAAACCGTGGAGCAGGCCCTGCGCCGTGAACTGATCGAAGAACTGGGCGTGACCATCGGCCCCGCCCAGGTCTGGAAAGTCACCGAGCACGACTACCCGCACGCACTGGTGCGTCTGCACTGGTGCAAAGTCACCGAATGGAGTGGCGAGTTCGAGATGCGCGAAGGCCAAATCATGGCCTGGCAGCAGTTGCCGCTGCAAGTGCGCCCGGTGCTGCCCGGTGCCTACCCGGTGCTGCAATGGCTGGCCGAGGAGCGCGGCCAGACTTTTGACCCTGAATCGCTCCTGGAATGAGAGCTGCTAGCGCCCACGGGATGGGCGTTAGCAGCGTTTTTGATACTTAATTTTGCAGGCGCGGATCGCCATAAGGCGCATCGTCTGGTGGTGCCTCGGTGGGCACGGCAAAGTCTTCGCTGGCCCAGGCACCCAGGTCGATCTGCTTGCAGCGCTCGCTGCAAAAAGGTCGCCAAGGGTTTTGCGGGCTGTACAGACTGGGCCCGCCGCAGGTAGGGCAGGGCACCTGCCGGGCGGCAGGGCTATCAGGGCTTGCGGGGGGTGGGGTGGTGCTCATGGGCGGCATCTTCAGGCACACAGGGTCAGTTCAAACGTGGCGTCATCCTGGCAGGCCAGCAGATGCCCGTCCTCTTGCAGGCGCATGAGGCGCACCGACACCAGCAAGCGGTTGCCGCTGATTTCCGGAATCAGGCCCAGTGACGGGTCAATGGCCAGGCGCAACAGCTGGAACGTGCGCCCTTGGGGCAGGTTCTGCTGGAAATGGCCATGCTCTGCCGCCACCTTTTGCGGTATGCCCGAGTCGCGCAGCAGCTTGAGCAGCACATAAATGGATTCGGCCAGCGGCGCCAGTGTGCTGGCCCAGCCTTCCAGGGCCTGCTGGCGCACTGCGGGTGCGTTGTGCTGCCAAGCAAAATAGCCCGGCAAATCAAAGCCGCAGGTGCCACCGGGAATGCCGATGCGGCTGCGGATGCTCATGAGCCAGTCGTTCTCGGTCAGCGCCTGGCCCGCTTTGCCCGACTGGGCATTGATGGCCGCGAAGCAGCGGTCAAGCTGCGCCACCACACCATCGAGCACGGCCTCGGAAATCGACGGGTTGCCCCGGTAGCTGTCGAGCTGGTGCTTTTGCCGCTCAATGTCTTTGAGCACGTCGGTTTTGAGGTCGGCGCGCGCGGCCACATCCATGATCTCAAAGATCGTGGTCAGGGCAAAGTGGTGGTCCAGCGGGTGCGAGCGGGGAATGAGTTCGCCCAGTCGGCGGAACAACTGCTCCAGTCGCAGGTAAGTGCGAATGCGTTCGTTGAAGGGGTATTCGTAAAGGATCACGCTGCCGGGTTCCTGATGGGAGAGAGCGGACGCCGTGGGCTTGTGGTGCTGGACGACTGCAGAAAAGGCGAATTTCATCATAGCCCGAACCGCTGGGCCACCAGGCGCACTTGCGCCTGTAGTGCGGGCAGGCTCAGACCATCGTTGTAGAGCACGATGTCGGCACCCGCACGGCGCTGCTGGCGGCTGGCCTGCGATGCCATGATGGCTTGCACGGCGGCTGGCGTGAGTGCGCTGCGCGCCACCACGCGGCTGATTTGCGTGGACTCACGGCAATCCACCACCAGTACGGCGCTGAGTTGGCGCGGCCAGTGCCCGGATTCGATCAGCAGCGGAATATCCTGCACCACCAGCCGGTGGCCTGCGGCCAGTGCCGCTTGCACGCGCTCTTCAGAGACGCGCCCGACCAGCGGATGCACGATGGCTTCGAGCTGCTGGCGCGCTGCCGGGTGCGCAAAAGCGTGCTCGCGCATGCGGGGGCGATCCAGGGCGCCAGTGGCATCGAGAAAATCGGCGCCAAAGGTGCGGGCAATGTCTGCCATGGCTGCACCGCCAGCACCGGTGAGTTCGCGGGCAATCTGGTCGGCATCGACCAGCGCAGCACCCAGCTCCACCAGCATGCGCGCCACGGTGCTTTTGCCGCTGCCAATGCCGCCGGTCAGTCCCAGGCGGGTGGCGTGGTGAATGCCTGCACTCACAGGCCCAGCGCGCCCAGAATGGTGTGCAGTACCGTCTGCGGCCCCCAGATGAGAGCGATCAGTCCGGCACCGACCAGAAATGGGCCAAACGGCACATAGCCACCTTCGCGCAGGCTGCTGGAGAGCTTCATGGCGATGCCTACGACCGCGCCCACCACGGAGGCCAGCAAAATCAGCGGAACCAGGGCCTGCCAGCCAAACCAGGCGCCCAGAGCGGCAAACAGTTTGAAGTCGCCGTAGCCCATGCCTTCCTTGCCAGTGGCGAGCTTGAAACCCCAGTACACCAGCCACAGCGACAGGTAGCCACTGGCAGCACCCACCACGGCCTGGGGCAGCGCCACATCCGTCCATTGCAGCGTTGACGCCAGCAGCCCGGCCCAGAGCAGGGGCAGGGTGATGTCATCGGGCAGCAGCGTGGTGTCCCAGTCGATGAAAGCCAGCACCACCAGCGCAGCACAAAAGCCGCACCAGGCCAAGCCGGTGGGCGTCAGGCCCCAGCGGTGAATGCAAAAGAAAAACAAGCCTGCGGTGATCAGCTCCACCAGCGGGTAGCGCAGGCTGATGGGTGCCTGGCAGGCCGAACAGCGCCCACGCAAGAACACGTAACTCAGCACCGGAATGTTTTCGTACCAGCGCACCTGGTGCCCGCAAGACTGGCAGCGCGAGCGCGGCTGCGAGAGGTTGAAGACACCCTGCGGGGGCGCCGCCACGCCCGTGGCACCGGGCAGGGTGGCGGCATATTCAGCGCACTCGGCGGCCCACTGCCGCTCCAGCATTTTGGGCAGGCGGTAGATGACCACGTTCAAAAAGCTGCCCACCAGCAGACCCAGCACACCCAACAGGGCGGCATCCAACCACAGTTCCATGCCCATCAGACCACCTGTCCCAGCTTGAAGATGGGCAGGTACATCGACACCACGATGCCGCCGATCAAACCGCCCAGAAACACGATGATGATGGGCTCCATCAGGCTGGACAGCCCGGCCACCATCTCATCGACTTCTTCTTCGTAAAAATCGGCTGCCTTGCCCAGCATGTGGTCAATGGAGCCCGATTCTTCCCCGATGGCGCACATCTGCAACACCATGGAGGGGAAGATATTGGCATTGGTCATGGCCGCCGTCAGGCTGGTGCCGGTGGACACCTCTTGCTGGATTTTGTCGGTGGCCATGGCATACACCGAGTTGCCTGCTGCACCACCCACTGAGTCCAGTGCCTCCACCAGCGGCACGCCCGCAGCAAACATGGTCGAGAGCGTGCGCGTCCAGCGCGCCACTGCCGATTTCTCGATCAGGATGCCGAAGATCGGTATTTTCAGCATCAGCCTGTCCATGAACATCTGTACTTTTTCGCTGCGGCGCCATGCCTGCATGAAAAAGTAGAAGCCGCCGCCGAGCACACCAAAAATCAGCCACCACCACTGCACAAAGATTTCACTGATGCCCATGACCAGCAAGGTGGGTGCGGGTAGGTCGGCGCCGAACGAGGTAAAAACCTCCTTGAAGGCCGGGATCACGAAAATCATGATCACCGTCACCACCACAAAGGCCACGATGACCACGGAAATGGGGTACATCAGGGCCGATTTGATCTTGCCCTTGATGGCCTCGGTCTTTTCCATGTACATGGCCAGCCGGTCGAGCAGGGCTTCCAGAATACCGGCCGCCTCGCCGGCTTCGACCAGGTTGCAGTACAGGCTGTCGAAGTACAGCGGGTACTTGCGAAACGCTGCGTTCAGCGAGGTGCCCGTTTCCACATCGGCGCGGATGTCGTTGAGCAGCTTGCCCACGCTGGGGTTGGTGTTGCCCCGGCCCACGATGTCAAACGCCTGCAAAAGTGGCACACCGGCCTTCATCATGGTGGCCATCTGGCGGGTGAACAGGGCAATGTCTTTGGGCTTGATCTTTTTGCCCGAGCGCATGTTGCGCTTTTTGATTTTGGTCGGAAAAACCCCCTGGCGGCGTAACATGGCCTGCACCTGGTTTTCGCCAGAGGCACGGGTTTCGCCACGCACGATTTTGCCGTTGCGGTCTTTGCCCTCCCATTCAAAGACGTAGTCCTTGATGCCCTGTGATGCAGCGGTCGCCATGGCACTTCCTCGTTGGTATGGTTTTTATAGGTTGGTGACGGCCAGCACTTCTTCCAGGGACGTCATGCCCTGGCGCACCTTGTGCAAACCCGATTCGCGCAGTGATCTGACCCCTTCGCGTTTGGCTTGTTCGGCAATTTCGAGGGCACTGCCATCACGCAGGATGATCCGCTGGATCTCCTCTGAAATGGGCATGACCTGGTAGATACCGACGCGCCCCTTGTAGCCGTTGTTGCAGGCCGAGCAGCCCACGGGCCGGTAGGGCGCCCAGCTGCCATCGAGTTCCTCATCGGTAAAACCGGCTTCGAGCAGGGCTTCGTGGGGAATGTCGGCAGGTGCTTTGCACTGCGGACACAGGCGCCGGGCCAAGCGCTGGGCTGTGATCAGGATCACGCTGGAGGCAATGTTGAACGGTGCAATGCCCATGTTGCGCATGCGCGTCAGCGTGGTCGGTGCGTCGTTGGTGTGCAGCGTCGAGAGCACCAAGTGGCCAGTTTGCGCTGCCTTGATGGAGATGTCGGCGGTTTCCAGGTCGCGAATTTCACCCACCATGATGATGTCCGGGTCCTGGCGCAGGAAGGACTTGAGCGCTGCCGCAAAGGTCAGCCCGGCTTTTTCATTGACGTTAACCTGGTTGACGCCGGGGAGGTTGATTTCCGAGGGGTCTTCGGCGGTGGCGATGTTCACCCCCGGCTTGTTGAGCAGGTTCAGACACGAGTACAGCGACACCGTTTTGCCCGATCCGGTAGGCCCTGTCACCAAAATCATGCCGTAGGGGCGGCCAATGGCGTGCAGCAGGCGCTCTTTTTCCTCGGGGTCGTAACCCAGCGCTTCAATGCCCATTTTGGCGCTGCTGGGGTCAAGGATACGGATCACGATTTTTTCGCCAAACAGCGTGGGCAGGGTGCTGACACGAAAGTCAATGACCCGGTTGGGGCCCACCTTGAGCTTCATGCGCCCGTCCTGGGGCACGCGCTTTTCGGAGATGTCCAGCCGCGAGATCACCTTGATGCGCGAAGCCAGCTTGTCCTTGATGGCAATGGGTGGCGAGGCAATCTCGCGCAGTTCGCCGTCGATGCGAAAGCGCACGCGGTAATGGTGTTCGTAGGGCTCGAAGTGCAAGTCCGAGGCGCGCATGTTGAACGCGTCCAGCAGCATCTTGTGCAAAAACTTGACGATGGGCGCATCTTCAACCTCGTTGGCGCCCGTGTCCTGGGTCTCGGCGGCTTCTTCGACCGGGACATCATCGAACTCGAAATCGCCGCCGCCAGTAATAGCGTCCAGGGTTTCGCTGGCGCTTTTGCCGTTGGCCTCCACCATGGCGCTGAGCTTGTCGTATTCGGCAATGACCCAGTCCACGCCCATCTGGGTGCTGAACTTGATTTTTTCGGCGGCTTCCTGGTCGGTGGGGTCGGCCGAGGCCACGATCAGGCGGTTGTTGCGCTTGCTCAGCACCACGACGCGGTAGGCGGTGCAGATTTTGGCGTCGAGCAGTTCGCGTGGCAGGCGTTGCGGGTCGATGGCGTTCAGATCGAGCAGCGGGGCACCAAAAATGGACGATACCGTGTGCGCCAGATCCGCCGCAGACACCGCCCCCGAGCCAATCAGCTCGTTGATGAAACGCGAGCGGCTGGCCAATGATTTGCGGTAAATCTCTTCAGCCGACTTTTCTGTCAGCTTGCCAGCAGAAATGAGCGCCCTGCCCAAACCTGGGAGCGCGACTGTTGCTGAGTCTTTGGTGGGGGTGTCAACAGCGGCCATGTAACCGGAAGGGATAAAAATCAATGGGCCATCGTATCACCGCCCATGCGCCCCGGTCTGCCAATCAGCGGGGGCTATCCTGGGCTTGGGCGCCTGTTGGCATGGGCCAGGTCTGCTGTGCAGGGCCATCAACCGATGGTCCCCTCGACAGGAATCGAACCTGTATCTAGCGCTTAGGAGGCACTCGTTCTATCCATTGAACTACGAGGAGGCTAAGGCGGCGATTGTACGTGTTCTTTTGCTTCTTTATTGATAGCTGCTTGCGCCCATCTGGCGGGCGTTACAGGCCAATTTGATTCAGAAAGTTACAGCGTTTCAGTCGTGGCGCACGGTGTAGACGATGTCCAGCGCGCTTTTGGCGCCGGTCTGGCCGCGCAGGGTCAGGCGGCGCGAGAGGTCGTAGAAAATGTAGAGCGTGCCCAGCGCGCCCGAGAGGCTGCGCTCGTAGGTCACGTACAGGTCTTGCGATAAGCGCTTGCCGAAGGTGAGCGCCGCGCCGCTGGCATCCTGGCCCGCGCCGGGGCCTTTGAAGCCGATTTCATCCAGCCCCAGGCGGCTGGCGACCCCAGCGGTGGGGCTGTGGCCACCGCGCCCGAGCAGGCCCAAGGCGGCCTGTTGCAGCAGGGCCGACTCGGCGCCGCCGCTGGCGGCGTCGCGCCCTAGCACCACCCAGGAGAGCTTTTCGGCATCGGGCAGATCGGGGCTGGAGTAGAGCCGCACGCGCGGCGCCTGCGCCGTGCCGCTGACTTGCACGCCCGCGCGCACGCTGATGTTGGGGCGCAGCGCCAGGATGTCGAGCGCGGGGTTGTCATAAGGGCCGTTGAAGCGCAGCAGGCCGGTTTCCACGTCCAGCATCTGGCCCCAGGCGCGGTAGCGGCCTTGCACGGTGGTGATCTCGCCGGTGACGCGTGGCGGTGCCCCGGCCACGGCGCCGCTGCGGATGTCCAGCTCGCCAGTCAGGCGCGTGGTGATGCCGTGGCCTTGCAGGGCAAAGTCCTGGCCCAGGTTCACGGTGAGGGCGATGTCGGGCGGCTTGGCCGTTTGCGCGCGGGCGGCGGTCTGGCTGGCACGCCGGGCTTGCTCAGCCTTGGCCTGGTCGATGGCGGCGGAGCGCACCACCACGTCGCTGCCCAGCCGGGGCGCTGACGCTTCGGGCAGCAAGATGGTGGCGCGGTCGGTGGTGAGCTGGCCGCGCAGGGTGACCTGGCCCTGGCGCAGGCTGGCGCGCACGTTACCCGAGAGGCTGACTTGGCGGTCGGCGCGCACCAGCACTTGCAGCGCACGGGCCTCGGCGCGCAAATCCATGGCGATGCCGGAGCCTGTGCCCAGCTCTTGCGCTGCACCTGTGCTGGCGCTGCCCCAGGTGATGCTGCCGCTGCCGTGCAGGCTACCGCCATCTTGCGGTGCGCTCGTGCGGTTGCCGCTGTAGCCGGCGATGCGGGCACGACTGCCCTGGCCGCCGTGCAATACGAACTCGGTGATGTCCAGGCGATCGCCGCGCAACGCAGCGCGCAGGCGGCCACCTTGCAAGTCCACCCCATCAAGGAGCGAGCGCAGCGCCAGTTGGTCGGCGCCCAGCGTGCCCTGCCAGCGCGGTGCGCTGCGATCGCCCGAGAGCATGGCATCGGCATCCAGCGTGCCGCCGATGCGCCAGCCCGGCGGCGCCAGCACCGACCACACGCCCAGATCGGGCAGGCGGGCGCGGATGCGCGCGGCCAGCGGCGCCTGCGTGGGCCACACCCAGGCCCCGTTCTCACGCGCCAGGCGGGTGCTGGCATCGGCCTCGATATGGCCAGCGCGTTCGCTGTCCCACAGCAGGCGGGCACGCAGTTGTTCGCCTTCGGCGCTCAGTTGCAGCGTGGCCTGGCGCACGCCCGCAGCGGTGCCGGGTGCGTTGCTGCTGGCGCGCGCCAGTGGCTGGGCGCCGCTGCTGCGTACGGTGGTGACGCTGGCGGCTTCGCCCGTGAGCACGTGCAGATCGCCGCTGCTGCGTTGCACGCTGGCACTGGCGCGCAGGGTGTCGGTGGCAGCCACGTCCCAGCGGCCTTCCAGAACCAGGTCGCCAGCCAGTCCGCGTTCGGCCAGTGTGGCCTTGCCTGCGGGGGGCAGGGCGTCGGCCCATGCCAAGGGCAGGCCGGTGAATTCGCCGCGTGTTTGCAGTTGCAGCGCGCCTTGGGCGGGCACCTCCAGCCGCAGCGGCTGCCAGCGCAGCACGGTGGTGCCGGGTACGGGGGCAGTGATCTGGGCCTGGCCTGCGGCGGTTTCCAGACTGTGGCGCGCTTTGCCACCGGGCTGGCCATTGCGCGTTTGCCGCAGCGTGAGCGCCAGCGGCTGGGCCAGTTGCAGCGCCCAGGGGCCAGACTGTTGCGCGGGGTGTAGCTGCAATTGCAAGGCGTTGATGCTGGCGCGCCATTGGGTGGCTTGGGCGCTGGTGGTGCCCAGGCTGGCGCTGATCTGCGTTTGCAGCGTGGCGCGCTGATCGTCCACATGGGCTTGGCCGTTCACGTTGAGCGTGGCTTGGGCCAGATTGCCTGCCAGCACGGCGCGCACGCCATGCAATTGCACGTGGGTGGCGGCGTCTGTGCGATCACTGGCTGCACCTGTAGTGCCGGGTGCAGCAGGTGGCAGGATCAGGGCCAGCTGTGGTGCCTCCAGCGTGGCTTGCACGGTAAAGGGCTGCAGCGGGGCGGTGTTGGCGGTGTCGGTCGTGGGTGCAATGCCTGAGGTGGCCGCCTGCCATTGCCGTTGCAGGCTCTGCCAGCCCCCCTGCCAGCGGGCCTCCAGCCGGGTCTGGCCTTGCAGTGCGCTGCCTTGCAGCACGGCAGACAGGCCGGGCAGGCGCTGCAACCAGGCTAGCACCTGCTCTGCCGCTGCCACGTTCACTTGCAAGCTGCCGCCACCGCTGCGTTCGGCCAGTTGGCCGCTGGCTTGCACGCTGGCACCGGGCACGGTCAGCGACAGTGTGCCGCGCCCGCCGGGGGCGCTGCCCAGCGTGGCCTCGATGGCCTGGCCGCGCAATTGGGCCTGCAAGGCATCTATCTCCAGGCGTTGCAAACTGAGCCGGGGTGCATCCCACTGACCTTGCACTTGCACTTGCCCAATGCGCAGCGGCACGGCCTTGCCGCTGGCAGGTCGACCGGTGCTGCGCGCGGCCTGCAACTGGGCCGCAAAGCGCACGGCGGTGCCGTGGCTTTGGGCACTGAGATGGCCATTCAGGGCTGCGGCATCCAACTGGCGGTGCAGCGCAGCAGGTGCCAGTTGTTGCACCTGGGCGCTGGCCTGCACAGCACCATTGGCGGGGGTGTAGCTGCCTTGCAGCACGATCTGGCCCGTGCCTACCTGCAATGTGGCCTGGGGGATGCGCCACTGGGTGCCATCAAAGTCGGCACGGGCGTCCAGCGCGCTCAGGGGCAGGCGCTGTGCGTCCCAGGGGCCAGGCAGGTCGTTGCGCAACTGGGCGCTTAGCTGCCAGCCGCTGGCCTGTGGCCCTGCTTGCACGCTGCCGTGCAAAGCGGTGGCCGGGGCCTGCGGCCACAGCGCTGCCAGATTGAGTGCCCGCAGGTCGGCGCTGGCCTGTTGCAGCGGTTGCGCCGCCCAGGGTTGGAGCGTGGCGCTGATGTCGGCCTGCATGGCGTTGGTATCGGTGTGTACCGCAGCGTCGGCCTCCGGTGCGCGGCTTATCTGTGCTTGCAGTTGCAACTGTGCTGCTGCCGTGGCCAGGGTGCCGTGCAGCGTGGCCTGGGCCGACAGGTGCAGTGCCTGCCCCCCCGGGCCGGGCGTGGTAGCCCGCACCTGGCCATTGGCGGTGGCTTGCAGGGTCATGGGCGCTTGTGCTTGCAGTGTGGCCTGGGCGCGGTACTGGCCTTGGGCCAGTTCCATACGGTGGATGTCCAACTGGTGCTGGGCCAGGTCATGGCGGTAGTGGCCGCTCAGGGCATGTACCTGCACCGGCGCGGGGCCAGCCCATTCGATGTGCGCGATCTCGAAGGGCAAGTCCACGCGCACTGGCAGCACCCATTGCGCGGGAGGCTTTGTGGGCGGCGCATCGGGTTGCGGTGTGGGGGTGATGCGCACGCTGGCCACTTGCACCAGACCCAGCGCCACAGTGCGTTGCCACAGCGCTGCCAGGTTCCAGCCGATGCGGGCATCGCGCACTTCTACCGTCAGGCCGGGGCTGCTCCAGCGCAGCCAGTCCAGCTGGCCGCCGCTGCGCAGGGAGCCGCTCACGCCGCTGCTTTGCAAACTTTGCCCGGCGGGCAACCAGCGCGCGGCCTGGGCCAACGTGGTGGCCAGAGAGCTGTGCTGGCCTGCCCACCACCAGCCGAATGCGCCCAGGGAACACAACAACAGCACCAGCCCCACTACCCCCAGCAAGGCTGCCGCACCAGCGTGCCGCAACCGGCGCAGCCACGTGGGCGGGGGGGGGCTGGCGCTGCTGGCCTGCGCTGCTGCGGCCGCAAACGGATTGGGCGCCGCCGGGGTGCCAGCGGCGGCGGCAAAGGTGTCGGCGCCTGCGTCGGGGGGGATGGGGGTGCGCTGGGCCATGGCTCAGAAGGTAAAGCCCAGGCGCAGGTGCAGGCGCAGGCGTTTGGCCTGCACGCCGTAGGCCAGGTCTGCCTGTAGCGGCCCCACCGGGCTGCGCCAGCGCAGGCCTGCGCCCACGCCCACGCGCGGGTGCAGGGCACCCAGTTGGTCGCTGACGGCGCCCACGTCGGTGAACAGGGTGCTCTCCCAGTCGGTGAAGTTGCCGCGCAAGGCGATGGGGCGTTGCCATTCAGCGCTGGCTACGGCCAGGTAGCGGCCACCGTAGAGCAGGTTGTTATCGGTGCGGGCGCCAATCTCGCGGTAGGCGTAGCCGCGCACCGTGGTGTCGCCGCCGGTCAGGAAAAGCTGGGTCACAGGTACCTGGGCTGCATCGCGGGCCAGCACCACGCCGCCTTCGGCGCGCAGTGCCAGGCGGCTGCCACGCGGCAGGCCGCCATCCAGCGCCACCTTGCCCAGCGGCACAAAACCCAGCCAGCGCACCATGGCGCGCACAAACGGGTCGCGCTGCGGTCGCAGCGTGGTGCCTGCGCCCAGCTCCCAGGCCAGGCCGTGGCCCGTGCTGGGGGCATTGGGGTGGTCAAAGTAGCGGCCCGTCCAGCTGTAGTTCATGCTCAGGGCAGTGCTCGACGGGGGCGCTTGCAGGCCCTGCGAGTTGGCGTAGTCGTATTGCAGGTAGTAGTTGCGGTCGATGCGCTCGGTGCTTTGGCCACGCCCGGCGCGTAGGCGGGCGCTGTTGACCTGGTAGCTGCCGGTGGTTTCACGCTGCGCCTGTGCGCCGCCAAACCAGCGCCAGCCGCCGTCGTCGGGCAAATCCGTCCATTCGGTGCTGATGAGCTTGGTCTTGCGGTCCAGCGCCAGTTTGCTCACGGCGCGCCAGCCGACCAGGGGCAGGCGGTTGTGGATGTGGTCGGTGCCCCAACGCACGCCGCTGTCGGTGGACAGGCCCAGGCCGAACACCCACTTTTGCAGCGGTGCCTCGCGCACCTGCGCCAGCACCGCAGCGGCTTGCGGGTCGCTGGCCTCGGTGTCGAGCGTGAGGAACACCGCGTCGTAATAGCCGCTGCTGGCCAGGCGCTGCTGGGCGTCCAGCAGCTGGGCTTCGCTGTAGTCGGCGCCGGTGGGCAGGCGGGCCAGGCGGCGGGCGCCGTCGCTGTCGTAGCGCTGGCTGCCCTGCACGCGCAAGGGGCCAAAGCGGTAGGCCGGGCCAGAGTCGTACGTGACCGACAGGTCGGCCAGGTGTGTGTCGGCATCCACCTCGGCGCGGCTGTACGCGATCTGTGCAGCGGGGTAGCGCTGGCTTTGCAGCGTGCGCAGGCCCTGCGCCTTGGCGCCATCCCAGGCCGACTGGCTGAAGGGCTGGCCCGGCGGCAGTGACCAGGCGCGGCGCACCTGGTCGGCCTGCTGGTCGGTGTCGGCGCCTTGGGTGGTCTCGGCCACCGGCCCGCTGAACGTGATGTGCGCCTGGCGAATCTGCGTTTGCGGCCCCGGCTCCACGGTGACAGCGATGGCGCGCGGGGCATGGCTGCTGCCCGGCGTCTCGGTCATTTCCACGGTCAGTGTGGGACTGAAGTAGCCCAGCGTGGCCAGCAGCTCGCGGGCGTTCGCGTCGGCAGCGCCCAGCAGGCGTGACAGCTCGTTGGCCGTCAGCCCTGGCAGGGATTGAAAGCGCTGCAATTCCAGGTGGCGCGCCAGGTAGTCGGCGATGTCCTGGGGCGCGCGCACCTCCAGAGTGAAAGCGGCTTGCGTGTCCGATGTGGCGCTGGCGCCTTCCTCGGAGCCCGCCTGCGCGTTGTTGGCGGGCGTCGCAGGCAGCAGACCACAACCGGGCAGCGCCAGGAGTGCCAGCAGGCTGATAAGCAACAACGCCGACCCACGGGCCGGCGCTGCGGTGTGCAAAAGACAGGGCATGCAGTTATTTTGACAACATGCGCATGGCCTCTTCCAGGCCCTTCAAGGTGAGGGGGTACATGCGGTCGCTCATCAGCTGCTGAATGATGCTGATGCTCTGGCGGTATTGCCACACGCCCTGCGGCTCGGGGTTGATCCAGGCGAACTTGGGGTAGGTGTGCGTCAGGCGTTGCAGCCACTCGGCGCCGGCCTCTTCGTTGTTGTATTCCACGCTGCCACCGGGTTGCAGGATTTCGTAGGGGCTCATGGTGGCGTCGCCCACAAAAATCAGCTTGTAGTCCTTGTTGTACTTGCGCAGGATGTCCCAGGTGGCAAACTTTTCGGCAAAGCGGCGCCGGTTGTTCTTCCAGACAAAGTCGTACACGCAGTTGTGGAAGTAGTAAAACTCCAGGTGCTTGAACTCGGTCTTGACGGCGCTGAACAATTCCTCCACCCGCTGGATGTGCTCATCCATGGTGCCGCCCACGTCCATCAGCAGCAGCAATTTGACGTTGTTGTGCCGCTCCGGAATCATCTTGATGTCCAGCCAGCCCGCGTTGGCGGCGGTGCTGCGGATGGTGTCGGGCAAATCCAGCTCCAGCTCGTGGCCTTCGCGGGCAAACTTGCGCAGGCGGCGCAGCGCCACCTTGATGTTGCGCGTGCCCAGCTCCTGGCTGTCGTCGTAGTCGCGGTAGGCGCGCTGCTCCCACACCTTGACGGCACTTTTGTTCTTGCCCGCGCCGCCAATGCGGATGCCCTGCGGGTTGTAGCCGCCGTGGCCAAATGGGCTGGTGCCGCCGGTGCCAATCCATTTGTTACCGCCCTCGTGGCGCTCTTTTTGCTCTTCGAGGCGCTTCTTGAGCGTCTCCATCAGCTCGTCCCAGTCCATTTTTTCGATGGCCGCTTTTTGCTCGGGCGTGAGCTCGCGCTCCAGCACCTTGCGCAGCCAGTCGGCGGGCACTTCCTGGCGGAAATCGGCCACCAGCTCCACGCCCTTGAAGTAGGCGGCAAAAGCGCGGTCGAACTTGTCGTAGTGCTTCTCGTCCTTGACCAGCGTCAGGCGCGCCAGATGGTAGAAGTCGTCAATGCTCCAGGCATCTTCCGAGTGCGGGCCCACGATGCCCGCCTGCAAAGCCTCCAGCAGCGTGAGCAGCTCTTTGACCGACACCGGCAGTTTGGCGGCGCGCAGGGTGTAGAAAAAATCAATCAACATGTTTTTGGCCTCCAGGGCTTATGCAGCCTGCGCGTGCAGCTCCAATTTTGAGAGCAAATGTGCGCGCGACTCGGGCCACTCGCCCGCGCGCAGGCTGTACATCACGGTGTCGCGGATGGTGCCGTCGCGGCGCAGGGCGTGGCCACGGATCACGCCGTCCTTCTTGGCCCCCAGGCGCTCGATGGCGCGCTGGCTGGCAAAGTTGAAGTTATCGGTGCGCCAGCCCACGACGTGGCAGCCCAGCTGGTCAAAGGCGTGGCCCAGCATCAGCAGCTTGCAGGTGGTGTTGACGTGGCTGCGCTGCACGCTGCGCGCGTACCAGGTGTAGCCAATCTCCACCCGGCGCACGGCGGGAATGATGTCGTGAAAGCTGGTGCTGCCCAGCACGCGGCCCGTGGCCTCGTCGATCACGGCAAACGCAAAGCGGTTGCCCTGTTCGCGCATTTGCAGCGCCGTCTCGATGTACGCGCGCGTCTCTTGCGGCTCGGGCACCGAGGTCACGCGCAGGCGCCACAGCTGGCCATCGGCAGCGGCGGCGGCCAGGCCGTCTTCATGGGCCAGGGCCAGTGGTTCAAGGCGCAGGCCGTTGCTGCGCAAGGTGACGGGTTGCACAAAGGCCATGTGGGTTACTCCTGGCGCAGGCCCTGGGCGTGGCCCAGTGCGGTGGGGCGAAGTGGCATGGGCAGGCGTCAGCGGTTGCGCTGGTTCATGAACACCAGCTTTTCAAACAGGCTCACGTCCTGCTCGTTCTTCAGCAGCGCGCCCACCAGCGGCGGCACGGCCACTTTGTTGTCCTGGCTTTGCAGGGCCTCCAGAGGGATGTCTTCGGCCACCAGCAGCTTGAGCCAGTCGATCAGCTCGGAGGTGGAGGGCTTTTTCTTCAGGCCGGGCAGGTTGCGCACGTCGTAAAACGTCTTCATCGCCGCCGTGAGCAGCTCGCTCTTGAGCGTGGGAAAGTGCACGTTGACGATTTGCCGCATGGTGTCGGCCTCGGGGAACTTGATGTAGTGGAAGAAGCAGCGGCGCAAAAAGGCGTCGGGCAGCTCTTTTTCGTTGTTCGAGGTGATGAACACCAGCGGGCGGTGTTTGGCGCGGATGAGTTCACGCGTTTCGTAGCAGTAAAACTCCATGCGGTCGATTTCGCGCAACAGGTCGTTGGGAAACTCGATGTCGGCCTTGTCGATTTCGTCGATCAGCAGGGCCACGGGCTGCTCGGCGGTGAAGGCCTGCCACAGCACGCCCTGCACGATGTAGTTGCGGATGTCTTTGACGCGCTCGCTGCTGTGCTCGTCATTGAGCTGGCTGTCACGCAGGCGGCTGACGGCGTCGTATTCATACAGCCCTTGCTGCGCCTTGGTGGTGGACTTGATGTGCCACTGCAAGAGCGGCATGTTCAGCGCCTGGGCCACTTCTTCGGCCAGCATGGTCTTGCCGGTGCCCGGTTCGCCCTTGACCAGCAAAGGGCGTTGCAAGGTGCTGGCAGCGTTCACGGCCAGCATCAGGTCTTGGGTCGCGACGTAGTTGGAGGAGCCTTGGAATTTCATGGGTAATGGTCGAATCGGGTCGAATCGTTGAAAAAACGGCGGATCGCATGCCAGGTTGCCACTGCGTGCGGCGGCCCGGCCCTGGAGAAAACGGCCCCGGAATTGTGCGCGCAAAACCTGGCCTGGGTTGTCGCCTCAGTGCCCCAGCAGCTCACCGAGGGGTTGCAGCCCGGTCACGCGGTCGCACACGGCCTTGACCGCCATCATGATAGGGATGCCCAGCAGCAGCCCCCACAGGCCCCACAGCCAGCCCCAGGCCAGCACGCTGACAAACACCACCACCGGACTCAAGCTGCTGGTGCGGCTGGTGAGCCAGGGGGTGAGCAGGTTGCCCACCAGCGTGTGGATCAAAAGCGAGGCGCCGCCCACGCTCAGTGCCATATCGAGCGTGCCAAACTGCAAAAACGCCACCAGCGCCGAGCCCGCCGTGACCACCAGAGAGCCCGCATAGGGCACCAGGTTGAGCACGGCAGCGGCCACGCCCCACACCGCCGCCTGTTCCAGCCCCAGCGCCCAGTAGGCCAGCCCCGTGGCCACGCCCACGATCACGCTGGTAAAGCATTGCACCAGCAGATAGCTGCGCACCTGGCGGTTGATGTCGTCCAGCATGGACAGGGTGATTTGCCGCTGCTCCAGGCTGGCGCCGGCAATGCGCAGCAGTTTGCGCCGCAGCAGCCCGCCCGAGGCCAGCGAGAAAAAGCTCAGAAACACCACCACCGCCAGCTGCGTCAGCCCCGAGGCCAGGCCCATGGTGCCGGGCAGCACATAGTCGCGCACGTTAAAGGGCGCACGCTCAATCACCACCCGCTGCACGCCCCGGCGCGCTGGTGGGGCGGCGTTGTTGTTTTCACTGGCGGCCTGTTCGATTTGCGTGGCCGCCTTCTGCACCGTCTCCAGCGGGCTGGCGCTGCTGCTGGAGCGGCTGTGCGCGCGCAACTGGTCGCGCACCTTCTTGGCCGCCACAGGCAGCGAGTCCACCAGCTGCGCCGCCCCATCGCTGAGCGACCAGCTGCTGGCGCCCAGCGCCGCCACCAGCACCAGCAGCAGGGCACCTGCACCCAGCGCGCGCGGTACATGCCAGCGCTGCAACCAACCCACGGCGGGCCCTAGGGCACAGGTCAGCAGCAAGCTCAGCACGATGGGAATGAACACCGCGCTGGCCCAGTGCAGCATGGCCAGGCTGGCACATACCGCCAGCCACACCAGCGATAGCGTGCCCAGGTTCAGGGGCGGCGGTGCCAGCACGTCCGCTGGCAGCGGTGCAGGCCCCGGCGGTGCGCAGGGGGGCGCTGGCGCAGGGGCGGGCGCTGGCGGTGCTGTGTCAGCGGGGGTGTCCTCGGGGCGTGGCATAGGGTGTGGCGCAGAGGGTAGTGCGTGTTCTGGTATGGCGGTGTCGCTGGTGCCAGGCGGTGCTGGCGGGGCGGGGCGTTCGGGCTCGGTCATGGGCAAATTGTGCAGCGCGGCGCCAAAGAGTGCGGCGAATGGGCGGCTGATTGGCCAATTGCCCGTGGCCTTGGCCGCTACCATGGTGGCCTATGCAAGCCAAGCCACTTGAACCAAGGCGCACCATGCACCGAACCCTTTTGCCGCTGCTGGCCGTTGCCGCACTGGCAGGCGGTTGCAGCACGCTGGACGTGCCGCGCGCCGACAACTACCCCGCCACCGGCCAGAAAAAAGCCCGCGCCGTCCACCACTGGGAGGTGCTGGCCGCCGATGTGGCCGTGCGCGTTGCACAAAAAATTGGCGAGTGGCCCCCCGGCGAGCACCCCATCTACATCCCGCCCGCAGGCGACTCGGGCTTCAACCAGGGCTTTCGCAAGCTGCTCATCACCCACCTGGTCGAGCGTGGTGTCACCCTCTCGACCGTGCCCACACCAATAGAGCTGAGCTTTGATACGCAAGTGGTGCAGCACTACGCCCCGGTGAGCAACCGCGCGCAAATGCCGCTGACGCGCCTGGCCGCTGGCGTGGCGGTGGTGCGCGACTGGCACCTGTATGCGCAGACCAACCCCTCCCTGATTGCAGGCGGTCTGGCGGCCACGGCGCTGATCGACGCCACCATGCTGGCCACCGATGGCGCCGCTGCGGGCGGCCCCACGCGCACCGAGGTGCTGATCACCACCTCGCTGGAGAGCAACCAGCGCTACCTGGCACGCACCGCCGATGTCTATTACATCGAGCCCGACGACGCGCTGCTCTACATCCCGCCGCCGCCACCGCCGCCGCCACCCGCGCCCACCCCCCTCAAAACCTGGCGTGTGGTGGTGCCATGAAGCGCCGCACCGCTGCCCTGGGCCTGTGGGCCGCTGCCAGCCTGGCGCTACTGCCCGGCTGTGCCCAGTATTACTACGGCGAACACGCCACCGCCACCTCGACCGATCTGGTCGAAGCCAACCGCATCGCCGCCGACCGGCTGTTGCAAGACGCCCTGATCGACCCCGACCGCCCCGTGCTGGTGGCCACGCTGGTGAGCGTGGACCAGTTGGGTGAGTCCTCGCGCCTGGGCCGCACCATCACCGAGCAAATTTCCGGGCGGCTGGTGCAGCGCGGCGTGCTGGTGATTGAGCCGCGCATGCGCGCCAGCCTGGCCATGTCGCCCGCGCAGGGCGAACTGCTGCTGTCGCGCGAGGTGCGCGAAGTCAGCCGCTCGCACGATGCGCAAGCCGTGCTGGTGGGCACCTATGCGGTGTCGGTGCGCAGCGTGTACGTGAGCCTCAAACTGGTACACCCGGTGGGCAACGTGGTGGTGGCCGCCGTGGACTACACCCTGCCCATGAGCGACAACGTGCGCGGCCTGCTGATGGCGCGCTGACACGGCATTCCTGTTCAGTATCTTTTTGATAGCTGCTCGCGCTTATCCAGTAAGGGCTAGAGTCAATTTTTATTGAAAATATAGACTTGATGCCTGTGCCCTGCCTGTGCCCGCCACGGGCCCAACAAAAAACCCGGTCTGCGCCATGCAAACCGGGTTTTTTAATCTCTTTTTGATAGCTGCTTGCGCTTTGCTACCAAGGGTTGGAGCCAGTTTTGGCTCCAAATTTCAGCATCCGATCAGTGCAGCATCAGTGCGCCGGCGGTCTTGCTCTTGCCAGCGCGGGCGGGCGGGTTGCACAGGCCACAGGTGTAGTGGCGGTTTTCGTACAGCTCGGTGACGAACTGACCACCGCACTGGCTGCACTTGGTGCGCGTGAGCATGCCCGCATCGACAAACTTCACCAGGCGCCAGGCGCGCGTGAACGACAGCAGGGGCTCCACCTGGGCCATCTCGATCTGCTCGGTGTAGAGCCGGTAGGCTTTGGTCAGCTGATCGACCGCGTCCAGGTCCATGCCCTTGGACAGGTATTCGTAAATGTTCAGGAACAGCGAGCTGTGGATGTTTTCTTGCCAGGTCAGGAACCAGTCGGTAGAAAACGGCAGTTGGCCTTTGGACGGAGATTTGCCAGCGACTTCCTTGTAGAGGCGGATCAAGCGCTCATAGGACAGCGTGGTTTCAGACTCCAGCACCTGCATGCGGGCGCCCATGCCGATGAGCATGGCAGCGCGTTCAATTTGCCGCGATTCGTTGAGTACGCTCTTGACGGGGGCCTTGGGGGCGGGGGCTGCGCTTTTGTCGGTGGCGGTCATGGCATGTTCTCCTGGTCAGTCTGTGGGGGGCAGCGGGTGCTCAGAGCACTTCCGATACGCGGCTGGCCATCAGGATGTTGGCGTGCAACGTGTTGGTGGCTTCGTTGCCCACCTTGCTGGGGGTGTTGTGGTTGGTCAGCAAGCTCCACACCAGGTTGTCATCGACGCGGAAGTTGCACAGCAAGGTATTGCGCGATGCCAGCTTCATGACCTGCGCTGCCGACAGGGAGCCCAGGATGTCGGCCGCCTCTTCGTTGATGCCCAGGCGGAACACCGCTTCAGCCTTGTCCTGGCGAATCAGGGTCTGCGCCAGCATCAGGTAAGTCAGGTTGGCTTCGCGGATTTCGGCGAGAAGTTGTTCGTTGGTCATGGTGCAATCCTTTTCAGTTCGGGCCTGGTGGCATGCTGCTGCATGTGTGCTTGATCCGTTGAAATGGATTGTGAAGTGACCCCAATCAAAAATTAAGTCGGGGTTTGGCTATGTCGCGTGTCTGGGTTTGCGGTGGGCTTGTAGGTGTTTGCCTTACAGGCGGCGCCGTGAGGGCGCCTTTTGTCAGGGTGCGGGCCGTGCTGCATGGCATGGCCCGCAGGCCGTGTGGGCGGCTCAGGTGCGGGCCATGGGGCGGGTGCGGTCGCTGCACCACTCGCTCCAGCTGCCCGCAAAAAGCGTTGTTTTTTCGAAACCGGCCAATTCCATGGCCAGCACATTGGGCAGCGCGGTGACGCCGCTGCCGCAGTGGTGGACCACGCTGGCCGGATCGCGCCCGGCCAGCAGTGCCTCGAACTCGGCGCGCAGCACGGCAGCGCTCTTGAAGCGGCCATCGGGCCCGAAGTTGTCGGTAAAGGGCCGGTTCAGCGCCCCGGGGATGTGGCCAGCCACCGGGTCCAGGGGTTCGACCTCGCCACGGTAGCGCGGCGCGGCGCGGGCGTCGATGAGGGTCTGGCCCGGCTGATCCAGTGCGGCCAGCACATCCTGGGCGGTGGCCAGGCGCCGCAGGGAGGGGCGCAACGCGAAGTCGGAGGCAAAGTGCGATGTCTCGGGGCCCTGCGCCACGGCGCCGCCATCGGCCACCCAGGCCTGCCAGCCGCCATCGAGCACGGCCACCTGCGCGTGGCCCAGCCATTGCAGCATCCACCACAGGCGGCCACAGAATGCGCTGCCATTGCGGTCGTACACCACGGCCTGCATGGCGTTGGTAAAGCCCACGCTGCGCAGCCAGGTGGCGAATTTCTCGCGGCTGGGCAGGGGGTGGCGGCCCCCCGAGGCGGGGGTGTCGGCCTGGGTGGCGGTGATGGTGCCGTGTGCGCCGGGGGCGCCATGCAGGGCGCTCAGGGTGCGGTCAAGGTCGGCATGGACGGCGCCCGGGATGTGCGCTTGCAGGTAGTGCTGGGCGCCCGCGCCGGGCTGGGCCAGGTCAAAGCTGCAATCAAAAACCATCAGCGGTGCGCCGCTGGCGGCCAGGGCACGCAGCTCGGGGGCAGAAATCAGGGTGGTGTAGGTGGTCATGGGCTGCTCTCCAAAAACAGCCTGCATTGTGGCGCTGGCCGTGCAGTGCGAGAGCGGGCCTCAGTGCTCTTCTGCGGGCGTGCTGGGCGCGGCCTGGCTGCGCAGCACGGTGGCCAGGATGCCGCTGGCCACAATCAGCACCATGCCTATCCAGCCAATGGCGGGAATCTGGTCGCCAAACAGCACCACGCTGTAAATGGCCGCAAACACAATGCCCGAATACTGCAAGTTGGCCACCACCAGTGTGCCGCGCTGGGTTTTGGCGCTGGCGTAGGCGCGCGTCATGCACAACTGCCCGCCTGCGGCCAGAAAGCCCATGGGCAGCAGCCACAGGCTGGGCCAACCCGGCCAGGGTGAGGTGCCCGCAATCAGTGTGGCCGCACCGCCCGCCACCGCCGAACCCACGGCAAAGAAAAACACGGTGCGCGTTTCAGGCTCGCCCAGGCGCGATAGCGCCACCACCTGCATATACGCAAAGGCCGACGCAATGCCCGAGAGCAGGCCGATCAGGCCCGCAAACATCTGGTTCTGGTCGAGGCTGGGGCGCAGCATCATGATCACCCCGGCAAACCCGGCCAGCACCGTCAGCACCAGCGGGCCTTGCAGTGCAGGGCGCGGCGTGGCCGCCGAGGGGCGCCAGGTCAAGAGAGCGCCGCCCACCAGAAAAGCGGCAATCCAGACGCTGCTCATGTAGTTCAGCGTCATGGCCGTGGCCAGGGGCAAGTGGGCTATGGCGTAAAACCAGGCGCCCAGCGCCGTGACCCCGATCAGGCTGCGCCAGGCGTGCATGCCCGGGTAGCGCGTGGCCAGCGACACGCGCTGCGAGCGCGCCAGCAGCCACAAGATGGCGATGCCGATGATGCCGCGGTAAAACACCAGCTCGGCAGAGTTGAAATGCGCTGACGCGAGCTTGATGCACACGCCCATGCTGGCAAACAAAAAGGCGCCCAGCACCATCCAGAGGGCTTGCATGTGGTAGGTAATGTTGGAAGTAAAAATAGCTGCCAGCGCTTGTGGCACAAGCGCTGGCAGCTATTGTAATGAGAGCAGCGCGGGTCTGCTCAGCGCTGCGGCACAGCGGCGCCCATGGCGGCGCGGTACCACTCGTGAAAGTGCTGCATGCCGTCTTCCATGGGGCTTTGGTAGGGGCCGACCTCATTGACGCCGCGCGCCAGCAGCGCTTTGCGGCCAGCGTCCATGCGCTCGCCGATCTCGTCGTCTTCGATGCAGGTCTCCATGTAGGCCGCTTGCTGCGCCTCGACGAATTCGCGCTCGAAGGCGACGATTTCTTCGGGGTAGTAGAACTCGACCATGTTCATGGTCTTGGTCGGGCTGATGGGGTGCAGCGTGGATACGGTAAGCACATGCGGATACCACTCGACCATGATGTGCGGGTAGTAGGTGAGCCAGATAGCGCCGCGCTCGGGCAGCTGGCCGCTGCGGTATTGCAGCAGCACCTCGTGCCACTTTTTGTACACGTCAGAGCCGGGGCGGCCAAAAGTGCTGGCCACGCCCACGGTTTGCACCGAATACTCTTTGGCAAATTCCCACTTCAGGTCGTCGCAGGTGACAAAGTTGCCCAGGCCGGGGTGGAAGGGGCCGACGTGGTAGTCCTCCAGATAGACCTCGATGAAGGTCTTCCAGTTGTAGTTGCACTCGTGCAGTTCCACGCGGTCCAGGGCAAAGCCCTCGAACGAGAGTTCAGCGCGCGGGCCCATGCCGGCCAGGTCGGCGGCGATGTCGCGGCCGTTGTCCTCGAACATGAGGCCGTTCCATTCGCGCAGCGGGAAGTTTTGCAGATCAAGGCCGGGGTCGTGCGGGAAGTGGGGGGCGCCCAGCAACTCGCCGCGCGGGCTGTACGTCCAGCGGTGCACGGGGCAGACGATGTTGCCGCCCGCGCTGCCTTTTTGCTGCACCTGCAGCGAGCCCCGGCCCTGGAGCATGACGGCCTGGCGGTGGCGGCAGACGTTGGAGACCAGCTCCACCTCCCCTTGGGCGTTGCGCACCAGTGCGCGGCCCTCGCCTTCCTGCGCCAGTGCGTGGTAGTCGCCCACGTTGGGTACGCAAAGCTGGTGCCCCACATAGCGGGGCCCACGCTGGAAGATGAGTTCTAACTCGCGCTGGAACAGCGCCTCATCGAAGTAGCTTGAAACTGGTAGTTGGCTTGCGGCCTGCTGCAGTCGAAGACTTAAATCAGACATGGGTGACCTGACCTAAAGACTCCCCACAGGGAGATGCGCACGGTGCGCGGGAGAAAAAATAAACCGGCAGACTGCCGGCTTGTAGGGAATGGGATTATAGGTGGTGGGGTTATTGCCGGGGTGATTCCCGCAGGGGCCATGCGTGTATTGCGGGTGGCCCCGCGCTGGCCGGGGCGCGCGGCGGCATCGGCCTAAAATCGCGCGTTTCAGACTCTCGCCTACCTGCCCCATGCCCAAAACCAAGACCGCCGATCCGGCCAGCTACGAGGCTGCGCTGGAAGAACTGGAGCAGCTGGTCGGCCGCATCGAGTCGGGCCAATTGCCCCTGGACCAGTTGCTGGCCGGTTACCAGCGCGGCGCTGCCTTGCTGGCGTTTTGCCGGGATCGCCTGGAGGCCGTAGAGGGCCAGATCCAGGTGTTGGACGCAGGGGCCTTGCAACCATGGACATCCGAATGAACCACCCCGCGCCCGCCGCCACCCCCACCGACTTTGCCGCCTGGATGCAGGTTCAGCTGGCGCGCGTAGAGCAGGCCCTGTCCGACTGGGTGGGTGCGGACGCCCCCGCCGGGCTGGGTGAGGCCATGCGCTACGCCGTGCTCGATGGCGGCAAGCGCCTGCGCCCGCTGCTGGTGCTGGCTGCGCGCCAGGCCGTGGCCGCTGCCGACGCGCACGACGCCACCGCGCGCGCCGGGCACGACGAAGCCGCACTGCGCGCCGCGTGCGCCGTAGAGCTGATCCACGCCTATTCGCTGGTGCATGACGACATGCCCTGCATGGACAACGACGTGCTGCGCCGGGGCAAGCCCACCGTGCATGTGCAGTTTGGCCAGGCCCGCGCTCTGCTGGCGGGGGATGCCCTGCAAGCGCTGGCCTTTGAGCTGCTGGCGCCCGATGAGGCCGGGGTGCCCGAGCCCGTGCAGGCCCGGCTGTGCCGCTTGCTGGCGCGGGCGGCGGGTTCCTCGGGCATGGCGGGCGGCCAGGCCATTGACCTGGCCAGCGTTGGCGTGGCCCTGGACGAAGCCCAGCTGCGCCACATGCACCGCCTGAAAACCGGCGCCCTGCTGCAAGGCAGCGTGATGATGGGCGCCGCCTGCGGTCAGGCCGACGCTGCGGCGCTGGCCGGGTTGTCGGCCTATGGCGCGGCTTTGGGTCTGGCGTTCCAGGTGGTGGACGACATCCTGGACGTGACGCAGGACGCAGCCACACTGGGCAAAACCGCAGGCAAAGACGCCGCGCACGACAAGCCCACGTATGTCTCGCTGCTGGGGTTGGAGCGCGCCCAGGCCCATGCCCAGGCGCTGCGCCACGACGCCCTGGCCGCCCTGGCCGCTACGGGGCTGCCCGATACGCGGGCGCTGGCGGCCTTGGCCGACCTGGTGGTTCACCGCGCGCACTGATCCCGACCGGGCTCGCACTGAAAATTACAAGCCAAAAATGCCTCCAGCGCTTACTTGATGAGCGCCTACAGCTATCAAAAACATAGTAGCCAATGCCCACGAACTCCTATCCCTTGCTCACCAGCGTGAACGACCCGGCCGACCTGCGCCGCCTGCCGCGCGCCGATCTCAAGGCGCTGGCCGCTGAGCTGCGCGCCTTCGTCATCGACAGCGTGGCCCAAACGGGCGGCCACCTCAGCTCCAACCTGGGCACCGTGGAGCTGACCGTGGCGCTGCACCGCGTCTTCAACACGCCGCACGACCGCCTGGTCTGGGACGTGGGCCACCAGACCTACCCGCACAAAATCCTGACCGGGCGGCGCGACCGCATGGGTTCGCTGCGCCAGCTGGGCGGGCTCTCGGGTTTTCCGCAGCGCGTGGAGAGCGAATACGACACCTTCGGCACCGCGCACTCCAGCACCAGCATTTCGGCGGCGCTGGGCATGGCGCTGGCGGCCAAGCGCAAGGGCGAAGAGCGCCACGCCGTGGCCATCATCGGCGATGGCGCCATGACGGCGGGCATGGCCTTCGAGGCCCTGAACAACGCGGGCGTGGCCGACTGCAACCTGCTGGTCATCCTCAACGACAACGACATGAGCATCAGCCCGCCCGTGGGCGCGCTCAACCGCTACCTGGCGCAGCTCATGAGCGGGCAGTTCTATGCCAAGGCCAAGAACGTCGGCAAAAACGTGCTCAAAAACGCGCCGCCGCTGCTCGAATTGGCCAAGCGCCTGGAGCAGCAGGCCAAGGGCATGGTGGTGCCCGCCACGCTGTTCGAGAAGTTCGGCTTCAACTACATCGGCCCCATTGACGGCCACGACCTCGATTCGCTGATCCCGACGCTGGAGAACATCAAGGGCCTGCCCGGGCCACAGTTTCTGCACGTTGTCACGAAAAAAGGCCAGGGCTACAAGCTGGCCGAGCAGGATCCCATCGCCTACCACGGCCCCGGCAAGTTCGACCCCCGCGTGGGCCTGACGCCGCCGGCCACGCCCCCGAAGCAGACCTTCACCCAGGTGTTTGGCCAGTGGCTGTGCGACATGGCCGCGCACGACAGCCGCCTGGTGGGCATCACGCCCGCCATGCGCGAGGGCTCGGGCATGGTCGAATTCCACCGGCGCTTTCCCGATCGCTACTACGACGTGGGCATTGCCGAGCAGCACGCCGTGACCTTTGCCGCAGGCATGGCCTGCGAGGGCGCCAAGCCCGTGGTGGCGATTTACTCCACCTTTTTGCAGCGTGGCTACGACCAGCTCATCCACGATGTGGCGCTGCAAAACCTGCCGGTGGTGTTTGCGCTGGACCGTGCCGGTCTGGTGGGCGCCGACGGTGCGACGCACGCCGGTGCCTACGACATCCCGTTCATCCGCTGCATCCCCAACATGGCCCTGGCCTGCCCGGCGGACGAGCGCGAATGCCGCCAGCTGCTCTCCACCGCTTTTGCCCAGAACCAGCCCGTGGCCGTGCGCTACCCGCGCGGCGCCGGCGTGGGCACAGCGCCCCTGGCCAGCCTGGAGGGCTTGCCCTTTGGCAAGGGCGAGGTGCGCCGCACCCGCCAGGCCAGTGCCGAAGCCGACGCTGCACCGGGCAGCGCCCCGCGCATCGCCATCCTGGCGTTTGGCACGCTGCTGTACCCCGCGCTGCAAGCGGCCGAGGCGATCGACGCCACGGTGGTCAACATGCGCTGGGCCAAGCCGCTGGATGTGGAGCTGCTGCTGGAAGTGGCCGCCAGCCACGACGCGCTGGTCACGCTGGAAGAGGGCGCCATCATGGGCGGTGCGGGCAGCGCCGTGCTTGAAGCCCTGAGCCAAGCCGGTGTGCTGCGCCCCGTGCTGCAACTGGGCCTGCCAGACGTGTTCATCGAGCATGGCGACCCGGCCAAGCTGCTGGCCCTGCAAGGGCTGGACGCCGCAGGCATTGAGCGCGCAGTGCACCAGCGTTTTCTAGCGCCAGTGCCGCTCTGAAGTCGCGCAGGTGCCAGCGGCGCGGGAAAACCCCCAACGCCCTGGCCGCCGTGCGTTTTTACAATGGCACGCGCTGCTATAGTTTTTGGGCCGCGCGCTTGACCAAAGTGCGCGGCCTGTTCTTTTTGGCCACTTCTATTCGGAGAGATATTCATGGATCGTCGTTCACTCATCAAACACGCGGGCATCGCGGGCGTGCTGGCTGCCGGAGTTGCTCCCGCAGCGCACGCGCAAACGGCGGTTCGCTGGCGCCTGGCATCGAGTTTTCCGAAGTCGCTGGACACCATTTTTGGCAGCGCTGAAACCTTCGCCAAAACGGTCAAGGCCCTGTCGGGTGGCAAGTTTGAAGTCTCGGTGCACGCTGCTGGTGAACTGATGCCCGCCTTTGGCGTGGTGGACGGCCTGCAAAACGGCACCGTCGAGATGGCGCAAACGGCCTCTTACTACTTCACCGGCAAGGACTCCATTTTTGCCTTTGGCTGCGCCGTGCCCTTTGGCCTGACCGCCCGCCAGATGGACGCCTGGATGGAGCACGGCAATGGCCGCAAGCTCATGGACGAGTTCTACGCCCAGTACAACATCAAGAGCCGCAGCGCAGGCAACACCGGCACGCAAATGGGCGGCTGGTACCGCAAAGAGATCAAGACCGTGGCCGACCTCAAGGGCCTGAAGATGCGCCTGGGCGGCGGCCTGTTCGGCGAAGCCATGCAAAAGCTGGGCGTGGTGGCACAGAACATGCCCGTCGGTGAGGTGTACCAGGCGCTGGAAAAAGGCACCCTGGACGCTGTTGAATTCGTCGGCCCCTACGATGACCAGAAGCTGGGCTTCAACAAGGTGGCGCCTTACTACTACTACCCCGGCTGGTGGGAAGGCGGCGCCGAGCTGGAGTTCTTCATCAACACCAAGGCCTACGCGGCACTGACGCCCGAGTTCCAGGCCATCGTGGACGCTGCCACCACCGTTGCGGCGCGCGACATGACGGCCAAATACGACGCCCTCAACCCCATCGCCCTGAAAAAGCTGGTGGGCGACAAGACCAAGCTCAAGGCCTTCCCCAAAGACTTCATGGATGCGGGCTACAAGGCCTCGATGGAGGTGTTTGCCGAGCATGAGGCCAAGTCGCCCATGTTCAAGAAGATTCACCAGGACATGCGCGCCTTCCAGCGCGACCAGCTGCTGTGGGAGCGCTTCTCGGAGTTCCGCTACAACAGCTACATGACCGGCGTGAAGCTGTAACCATCCCCCTGACCTGGTGTGGCCATTGCATGAACCGCATTGACCCCACCTGGCACCAGCGCCCCCGCACTGCCTATGCACGGCAGTGCGGGGGCGCTTTTTTTGTGTTTTTCAAAAAATAAGGAGACAACCATGGACCGTCGTTCATTGATCAAAAAAGCCGGCATCGCCGGGGTGCTGGCTGCGGGTGCGGCGCCTGCCGTACATGCGCAGACTGCGGTGCGCTGGCGCCTGGCATCGAGTTTTCCGCGTTCGCTGGACACCATTTACGGCGCAGCAGACGTGTTTGCCAAGGCCGTCAAGGACATGTCGGGCGGCAAGTTTGAAATCTCGGTACACGCTGCCGGGGAGCTGATGCCCGCCTTTGGCGTGGTCGATGGGGTGCAAAACGGCACGGTGGAGATGACGCACACGGCGCCGTATTACTTCTTCGGCAAGAACGAGGCGTTTGCCATTGGCGGCGCGATTCCGTTTGGCATGAACTCGCGCCAGCTCACCGCCTGGATCATCGATGGCAACGGCGGCAAGCTGATGCGCGAGTTCTATGCCAAATACAACATCATCAATTTTGTGGGTGGCAACACGGGGGCGCAAATGGGCGGCTGGTTCCGCAAGGAAATCAAGTCGCCTGCCGACATCAAGGGCCTGAAGTTCCGCATTGGCGGCTTTGCGGGAAAAGTGATCGAGCGCATGGGCGGCGTGCCGCAAAACATTCCGGGCGGCGAAATCTACCAGGCCCTGGAAAAAGGCACCATCGACGCCGCCGAGTGGATCGGCCCGTATGACGACCAGAAGCTGGGCTTCAACAAAGTGGCGCCGTTTTACTACTACCCCGGCTGGTGGGAAGGCAGCCTGAACCTGGAGTTCTACATCAACGACAAAGCCTTCAACGCCCTGCCCAGCGAGTACAAGGCCATCGTGCAAGCCGCTGCCCACGAGGCGCATGTGGTTACCCAGGGCCGCTACGACGCACGCAACCCCGGCGCCCTCAAGCAGCTGGTGGGCGCCAAGACCAAGGTGCTGGCTTTTCCGCCCACCGTCATGGATGCGTCGTTCAAGACCACCATGGAGCTGTACGCCCAGCTCAACGAGAGCAACCCCGACTGGAAGAAGATTTACGCCGACTACCGCAACTTCCAGCGCGATCAGGTGCTGTGGTTCCGCTTTGCCGAGTCGAGCTTTGACAACTTCATGCAGCGCCAGAAGCTGTAATCCATCCGTTGTTTAACGCCAAAAGCCGCTTGAAGCCTTGCGCTGCAAGCGGCTTTAGCTATGGTTTTTGCGTCAGTCGCGCGTGGCGCGGCGCTGCACGCCGGCAACGTAGGCCTCGCCATCGGGGGGGCGGCCTGCGCGCTGGCTCTCCCAGAGCATCTGGCCCAGGCAGTCCATGGCGGCGTGGTGGGCGTCGTGCAGCGAGTCGAGGCGCTTGGCCAGCAGCTCTACGGCCTGGCGTATGCCCCGGGGCTGGTCGATGCTGCACTGCTCGCTGATGGACAGGTGCATGGACAGGTGCAAAAACGGGTTGGCCTGCTCGGGCGTGTCGTCGTAGTTGCGGGCCACGGCGGCATCGGCGTCGGCCAGGTCGGCGTGGTACTCGGGGTGCTCGGCAATCCACAGGCTGGCCAGGGTTTCGATGGCTTCCATGGGAGCGCCGCTTGCGGCTTTGGCGTGTGCGGCGCAGAAAAAACGCCGCACATCGGCTTGGGAGGGATTGAACATGGCGCCAGAGCGTACCTCAGATGCGCCAGGCGGGCAGCTCCCAGTTGCGCCACACGGCCAGCGCGCGCAGGCCCGCCGTGACGGCCACGCAGGCCAGCACCGGCAGCCATTCGGGGGCAGCCACTTGGCGCAGCGCCAAGTCCACCCAGCCACCGGCAAAGGCACACAGCGCGTAGGGCCGGTGGTCACGGAAGGCCTGCGGGATTTCGTTGCACACCACGTCGCGCAGCACGCCGCCAAAGACGCCGGTGGTCACGCCCATCATCACGGCCACCAGCGCGGGCATGCCCAGGGCGCTGGCCAGGTCGGTGCCCACGGCGGCAAACAGGCCCAGGCCGATGGTGTCGGGCCACTGCATGGCGCGCTCGGTGGGCTGGATGTGGTGCTGGCGCATGAACACCATGGCCGCCAGCGACAGCGCCAGAATGCCCCAGACAAATTCAACGTGCCGCACCCAGAAAAAGGGGCGCTGGTCCAGCAGCACATCGCGCAGCGTGCCGCCGCCAAACGCGGCCAGAAAACCCACCACGCACACGCCCACCACATCCAGCCGCTTGCGCGCCGCCATGATGACCCCCGAGAGGGCAAAAGCCGCAGTGGCAATGAACTCCAGCACCAGCCGCAGCGTATCGATCAGGGGGGGACTCAAAATTTCCATGGCGCGATGGTAGCGTGTTGGTAGTTGCTATTGATTTAAGAGCTGCTAGCGCTCATCCACAGGGCGCTAGCAGCCTATTTGATCCCAAGAATACGCCGCCTCAGGCGCGGCGCGTGCCCAGCATCTGCGAGATGGTGTGCGCCGCTTGCAAGAGCGCGGGCAGCATGGTCTGCTGCATCACCTCGGCGCTGGTGCGGTTGGCCTGGCCGCTGATGTTCATGGCCGCCACGGTCTGCCCGGCGCGGTTGGTCAGCGGTGCGGCCATGGAGATCAAGCCCTCTTCCAGCTCCTGGTTGACCAGGCTCCAGCCCTGCTGGCGCACCTGGCGGATGCGCTCGATCAGCGTGGGCACGTCGGTCACGGTCAGGCCGGTGTGCTGCACGCGCGGGCAGGCGTGCAGGCGCCGCTCCAGCTCGGCATCGGGCAGGGTGGCCAGCAGCACGCGCCCCGACGAGGTACACGAGGCCGGCAGCCGCGAGCCCACCCCCAGGTTGGTGCGCATGATTTTGTGCGTGGGCACGCGCAGCACATACACGATGTCGGTGCCATCGAGCACCGAGGCCGAGCACGACTCGCGCACCTGCTCCACCAGCCCTTCCATCACTGGCTCGGCCAAGTCCCAGATGGGCATGGACGACAGGTAGGCAAAGCCCAGGTCAAGGATGCGCGGCGTCAGCCGGAACCACTTGCCGTCGCTCTCCACATAGCCCAGCGTTTGCAGCGTCAGCAGGATGCGCCGGGCGCCCGCGCGCGTCAGGCCCGTGCGGCTGGCCACTTCACTCAAGGTTTGCTCGGGCGCGGTGGCGCTGAACGAGCGGATCACCTCCAGCCCGCGTGCAAAAGATTGCACGTAGCTGTCACCGGGTTTGGGCGCGCTGGACTCAGGGGCCAAGGGCAGGGCGGGGGGCAAGGCGGAATGTAGGGTCATGGCAGACAGTGTTTATAATTCTTTTAGCGAACATTTGTTCATTATGCGAACAAAATGCGCTCGAATTTGAACTTTCCAACGGAAAATTTGCATGATCAACAAGATCTCGGACTCGGTAGCGCAGGCGCTGGCGGGGGTAAAAGACGGTGCCACGGTGTTGATTGGCGGCTTTGGCACGGCGGGCATTCCCGATGTGCTGATTGACGGCCTGCTGGAGCAGGGCGCGCGCGATCTGACGGTGGTCAACAACAACGCGGGCAATGCCGACTATGGCGTGGCCGCGCTGCTCAAGGCCGGGCGGGTGCGCAAGGTGATTTGCAGCTTTCCGCGCCAGGTCGATAGCTACGTGTTTGACGACCTGTACCGCAGCGGCAAGCTCGAACTGGAGCTGGTGCCCCAGGGCAACCTGGCCGAGCGCATCCGCGCAGCGGGCGCGGGCATTGGCGCTTTTTTCTGCCCCACGGCCTACGGCACCGAGCTGGCTGCGGGCAAAGAAACGCGCGACATCAACGGCAAGCAGTACGTGCTGGAGTACCCCATTTACGGCGACGTGGCCCTGATCAAGGCCGAGCAGGGCGACCGCTGGGGCAACCTCACCTACCGCAAGGCGGCGCGCAACTTTGGCCCGGTGATGGCCACCGCCGCCAAGACCACCGTGGCCACCGTCCACGAGGTGGTGGAGCTGGGCGCACTGGACCCCGAGGCCATCGTCACCCCCGGCATCTACGTCAGCCATGTGGTCAAGATCGACCACGTGGCCACGCAGGCCGGTGGCTTCAAGAAATAAGTATGAAATTGGCCTCTGGCGCACAAGGAGTAAGCGTGAGCAGCTATCAAAAACGTAGTAAAGAAGCACTGGCACAACGGGTGGCGCAAGACATCCACGACGGCGCTTACGTCAACCTGGGTATCGGCATGCCGACCCTGGTGGCCAACCACATCCCCGCTGGCCGCGAAGTGATTTTGCAAAGCGAAAACGGCATTCTGGGCATGGGCCCCGCGCCCGCTGCGGGCCAGGAAGATTACGACCTGACCAACGCCGGCAAGCAGCCCGTGACGCTGCTGCCCGGCGGTGCGTATTTTCACCATGCCGACAGCTTTGCCATGATGCGCGGCGGCCACCTCGATATTTGCGTGCTGGGCGCGTTCCAGGTCTCCAGCACGGGCGACCTGGCCAACTGGAGCACGGGCGAGCCCGGCGCCATTCCCGCCGTGGGCGGCGCCATGGACTTGGCCATCGGCGCCAAGCAAACCTGGGTGATGATGGATTTGCTGACCAAACAGGGCGCCAGCAAAGTGGTGGCGCAGTGCAGCTACCCGCTCACCGGCATTGGCTGCGTGCGGCGCATTTACACCGAGCTGTGTACGCTGGAATGCACGCCCCAGGGCCTGAAACTCATCGACACGGTGGACGGCCTCTCGCACGCTGCGCTGGAGCAGCTGGTGGGCCTGCCCATCGCCGCTGCCTGACACCGCCGCTGGCACCGCACCCGCTGCACCCGTACCTGCCCCCCGTTTTTTACCGCCCACTTTTCACACCTCCCTCGGAGACAAACCCATGAACCAGGCTTTCATCTGCGACGCTATCCGCACTCCTTTTGGTCGCTACGGCGGCGCGCTGTCTGGCGTGCGCACCGACGACCTGGGCGCCATCCCCCTCAAAGCGCTGATGGCGCGCAACCCCGGCGTGGACTGGGCCGCCGTGGCCGATGTGCTGTATGGCTGCGCCAACCAGGCCGGTGAAGACAACCGCAACGTGGCCCACATGTCCAGCCTGCTGGCCGGTTTGCCCATCGACGTGCCCGGCGCCACCATCAACCGCCTGTGCGGCTCGGGCCTGGACGCCGTGGGCACGGCAGCGCGCGCCATCAAGGCGGGCGAAGCCGGTTTGATGATCGCCGGTGGCGTCGAGAGCATGAGCCGCGCGCCCTTCGTCATGCCCAAGGCCGAGAGCGCCTTCAGCCGCAACAACGCCGTGTACGACACCACGATTGGCTGGCGCTTTGTCAACCAGCTGATGAAGGCGCAGTACGGCGTCGATTCCATGCCCGAAACGGCAGAAAACGTGGCCACCGACTTTGGCATTGAGCGCGAAGCGCAAGACCGCATGGCCATGAACAGCCAGCTGCGCGCCGTCGCTGCCATCGAAGCGGGCCACCTGGCCCGCGAAATCTGCCCCGTCACCATCCCGCAAAAGAAGGGCGATGCCATCGTCGTGGACACCGACGAGCACCCCCGCAAAACCAGCCTGGAAGCATTGGCCAAGTTGAAGGGCGTGGTGCGCCCCGACGGCACCGTGACCGCCGGCAACGCCTCGGGCGTGAACGACGGCGCCTGCGCCCTGCTGCTGGCCAATGAAGCGCGCGCCGCCCAGTACGGCCTCACCCCCCGCGCCCGCGTGGTGGGCATGGCCACTGCCGGTGTGGCACCGCGCATCATGGGTTTTGGCCCCACGCCCGCCACGCTCAAGGTGCTGGCGCAAACCGGCATCACGCTGGAGCAGCTGGACGTGATCGAGCTGAACGAAGCCTTTGCCGCGCAGGGCCTGGCCGTGCTGCGCGCCCTGGGCCTGCAAGACGACGATGCGCGCGTCAACGCCTGGGGCGGCGCCATTGCCCTGGGCCACCCGCTGGGCGCCAGCGGCGCGCGCCTGGTGACCACGGCGGTCAACCGCCTGCACGCCACCGGCGGCCGCTACGCCCTGTGCACCATGTGCATTGGCGTGGGCCAAGGCATTGCCGTGATTCTGGAACGCGTGTAAACACCGCTCCACCCCCCCACTTCATTCAGGACTACAGGAAACACCATGACCCATTTCACCCGCACCACCCGCCGCGCTGCCATTGGCGCCATCGCCCTGGCCGCTGCCACGCTGTCGCTGGGCGCTGCTGCGCAGGCCTACCCGACCAAGCCCATCACTATCGTCGTGCCGTTCTCGGCGGGCGGCACCACCGACATCCTGGCGCGCCTGGTGGGCCAGTACCTCACCACCGAGCTGGGCCAGCCCGTGGTGGTGGACAACAAGGCAGGCGCAGGCGGCAACATCGGTGGCGCCCTGGCAGCCAAGGCACCGGCAGATGGCTACACCCTGTTCATGGGCACGGTGGGCACGCACGCCATCAACGCCGCCCTGTACAAGAAGATGCCGTTTGACCACGTCAAAGACTTTGCCCCGCTCTCGCGCGTGGCCAACGTGCCCAACCTGCTGGTGGCCCACCCCTCGCAGCCGTTCAAGACCGTGCCCGAGATGATTGCCTACGCCAAGGCCAACCCCGGCAAGATCAACTTTGGCTCGCCCGGCAACGGCGCCTCGCCCCACCTGTCGGGCGAGCTGTTCAAGTCCATGGCCAAGGTCGAGCTGACGCACATCCCCTACAAGGGCAGCGCCCCCGCCGTCTCTGACCTGCTGGGCAACCAGATCGCCATCATGTTTGACAACATGCCCTCGGTGATTCCGCATGTGCGCTCGGGCAAGCTGCGCGCCATTGCCATCAGCACCGCCAAGCGCTCGCCCGAGCTGCCCGATGTGCCCACCATCGCTGAAGCGGGCGTGCCCGGCTACGAGGCCGTGTCGTGGTTTGGCCTGTTTGCCCCGGCGGCCACGCCCAAGCCGGTGCTGGACAAGCTCAGCACCGCGCTGTCCAAGGTGCTGGCCAACCCCGAAGTGCAAAAGAAGATCAGCGCCCAGGGCGGCGAAACCGTGAACGAAACACCGGCGCAGTTTGCCGCCTTCATCCGCAGCGAAACCACCAAGTGGGGCAAGGTGGTGAAAGAGTCCGGCGCCACGGTGGATTGATTTTTTCTGCTGCATAAACAATAGCTGCTTGCGCCCATCCACCGGGCGCTGGCGGCTTTTTTCTTATGTGATTGGCGCTGGCGCCTTGCCCGCCGCAGCGGGGCGCCGCAAGCCGCTTTAAGATTTCGCCCTTTGTTTGGGAGCCTGGTTGTCATGGACTTACACCTTTGGCTGGCGTATGTGGCCGCCGCTTTTTTGATTGCCGTCTCGCCCGGCTCGGGCGCGGTGCTGAGCATGAGCCACGGCCTGGCCTACGGTGTGCGCAAGGCCAGCGCCACCATCGGTGGGCTGCAACTGGGGCTGCTGCTGATTTTGCTGGTAGCGGGCGCGGGCGTGGGCTCGCTGCTGCTGGCCTCGGAGCTGGCATTCAACGTGGTCAAGGTGCTGGGCGCGCTCTACCTGATTTACCTGGGCTGGTGCCAGTGGCGCGCAGGCGGTGCATCGCCCCTGGCCGGTGCGCACGAGGTGCCCGCCGGTTCGTGGCGCAAGCGCTGCCTGACGGGCTTTTTGACCAACGCCACCAACCCCAAGGGCATCATTTTCATGGTCGCCGTACTGCCGCAGTTTTTGACCGATGCACGGCCCCTGTGGAGCCAGCTGCTGGTGATTGCCGTCACCACCCTGGCCGTGGACACGGTGGTCATGCACGGCTACGCCGCCAGCGCCAGCGCCATGCGCCGCCTGCTGCGCAGTGCGCGCGCCGTGCAGGCGCAAAACCGCGTGTTTGGCGGGCTGCTGATGGCGGTGGGGGCCGGGTTGTTCTTTGTCCAGCGCGGCGCGCGCCACGCCTGAAGGGTGTGTTTGCTATATGTTTGATAGCTGATGGCGCTTTCTGTATGCGACCTGTGGCCTGTTTTGACTGGTAAATGGCGTGCCCCTTGTCCCCGGCCTGACAAGGGCGGTGCCGGGCGCGCAGCTACATTGCGCAGATGAAAAATTTTCACTCCTACTCTGAACTCATGGCCTGCGTGGGCCAGGAAGTGGCCTTGACCGACTGGGCCACCATCACGCAGGAACAGGTCAACCTGTTTGCCCAGGCCACGGGCGACCACCAATGGATTCACGTCGATCCCGAGCGCGCCAAGGCCGGCCCGTTTGGCGCGCCGATTGCGCACGGCTTTCTCACGCTGTCGCTGTTGCCGCAGTTTTTTGCAGCGGCTTTTGCCATCGTGGGCGCGCGCATGGGCGTGAACTACGGGCTCAACCGGGTGCGCTTTACGTCGCCCGTGCCCGTGGGCAGCCGCTTGCGCGCGCGCCTGGTGCTGCAAGACGCCGAGGCTTTGTCGCCCGAGGGGCTGCAAATGACCTGGCTGGTCACGCTGGAGCGCGAGGGCAGCGACAAACCCGCGTGCGTGGCCGAATTCTTGACCCGCAACTACGGGGCCGCCCCCTGACGCCCGCCATGCCCGGCGCAGCCCTCCAGACCAGGAGCTAACGCATGGATCGCTTGCAAGCCATGCGCGCCTTTGCCCGCGTGGCCGACGAAGGCGGCTTTGCCGCTGCCGCGCGCGCCCTGGACTGGTCGCCGCCCGTGGTCACGCGCCTGGTGGCCGAGCTGGAGCGCCACTTGGGCACGCGCCTGTTGCAGCGCACCACGCGCAAGGTGGCGCTGACCGAGGCGGGCCAGGCCTACCTGCACCGCGTGCGCGCCATCCTCGAAGAAATTGACGACGCCGAAGCCGCCGCCACCGCCAGCACGCGCGATCTGCGCGGCACGCTGCACCTGATGGCGTCGCCCGTGCTGGCCACGCATTTTTTGGGGCCACTGATGGTGCCTTGGCGCGAGCGCCATCCCCGGCTGCTGCTGGATGTCAGTGTGGATGTCCGGGCCGCCGCGCGCGTGGAGGAGTTTGATGCCACGCTGATGGTGGTGCCCCAGGGCTACGACAGCAACATCGTGGCGCGGGCCTTGTTTCAGGGGCAGACCATCGTGGTGGCCTCGCCCGATTACCTGGCCCGCACCGGGGTGCCCCAGCAGCCCCAGGATTTGCTGCAACACCACCACTATCTGCGCCATTCCACCCCCGCCCTGCGCGGGCAGGCCGGGCGCAGGCTGCGTTTGCAGCCGGCCCAGGGCGATGGGCCCGCGCAGGAGCTGGACATTGCGGTGGCCTTGCAGTCCACCAGCGCCGATTTGCTGCTGCGCGCTGCCCTGGACGGCGTGGGCGTGGCGGTGATGGCGCGGTTGCTGGCCGCGCCCTACCTGGCCAGCGGTACGCTGGTGCAGGTGCTGCCCGACTGGATTTTTTCCAGCTACACGGTGTATGCCGCCGTGCCATCGCGGCGCATGGTGCCCGCGCGCACCCGGGTGTTTCTGGATTTCGTCAGCGAGTACGTGGCCCAGACGCTGGCCGACCCGCGCAGCTGTCAGTGGCCCTGAGGGGCCGGTGCGCCAGGCAGGGCAAAGCCGTTTTGCCGCCAGCCCTCGAACACGGCCACGGCCACGGCGTTGGACAGGTTCAGGCTGCGCTGGCCCGCCACCATGGGCAGGCGCAGGCGCTGCGTGGGGGCAAAGCTCTCGCGCAGCTCGGGCGGCAGGCCCCGGGTTTCGGAGCCAAACACCAGCCAGTCGCCGGGCTGGAACTGGTTGTCGTGCAGGGTGCGGGTGGCGTGCGTGGTCATGGCAAACATGCGCGCCGGATCGGGCTGGGCCAGGCGCAAAAAAGCCGTCCAGCCCGCGTGGCGTAGCACCTGGGCGTATTCGTGGTAGTCCAGCCCGGCGCGGCGCATCAGCCGGTCTTCCATCGAAAAACCCAGCGGCTCAATCAGGTGCAGCGTGCAGCCCGTGTTGGCCGCCAGGCGGATGACGTTGCCCGTGTTGGGCGGGATTTCGGGTTCGACCAGGACGATGTGAAACATGGCGCCTATTGTGGTGCGTGGTGTGCGCGTGCCCGCGCAACAGGGCGTAAAAAAACCGTTTGCGGTGGCGGTTCAGGGCGTGCGGGCCACGACCAGCGCGCTCACCTGGGCGGCACCGGCCCGGTGCAGCACGCCAGCGGCGGCGTGCAGCGTGGCGCCGGTGGTCATCACATCGTCGATCAGCACCACGCGCTGGCCACTGACCCGGTGGGCGCGCAGCGGCTCGATGGCGAAGGCGCCGTGCAGGTTCTCCAGCCGCTGGGCGCGCGCCAGGCTGCTTTGCGCGGGCGTGTCGTGCAGGCGCAGCAGCAGCGTGGCGTCGGTTTTGTCGGGCGCCAACTGGCGTGCCAGCAGCAGCGCCTGGTTGAAGCCGCGCTGGCGCAGGCGCTGGCGTGACAGCGGCAGGGGCAGCACCAGATCGGCACCGTCCAGCACTGGCTCGGCCCACGGGGTGCTGCGCAGCAGCAAGGCCAGGGTGCTGGCCCAGCCGGGGTCGCTGCGGAACTTGAAATCGCTCAGGGCGTCGGCCCAGGGGTAGGCGTAATCGACGGCGGCCACGCAGCGCGCCAGCGGCGGCGGCTGGTGCAGGCAGGCGCTGCATTGCTGCTGCCCGGCTTCGACGGCGATGGCGCAGGTGGGGCAGCGCGCACGCGGCTGGGCAAAGCGCGCCGCGCAGGCGCCGCACACGCGCTGCGCGGGCCAGCTCTGGCACACCGCGCACTGGCTGGGCAGGCGGGCCAGGGCGCGCTGCCAGGCCGCAGATATCCTTGATGCCATCGGGTTGCGCATGATGGTGTCCAATATACGGCCCCTGCTTTCATCGCCCTGACTTGCCCCATGCCGACCGACACCCCCCCCACCATCGACCCCGTTGCCGCCGCCCGTTGGCAACGCGCTGCGCCCGCGCATTCGCCCTGGCTGCACGAGGAAGTGGCCCGGCGCATGGAGTCGCGCTTGCAGTGGATGCGCCAGGCCCCCGCCACCTGGTGCCACTGGGACCCGGTGCGCGGTGGCCTGCAAGCCCATGCCCTGCTGCGCCAGCGCTACCCCGGTGCTGATTGCTACGTGACGGAAACGGCCCCCCCCCGCCAGGCCCACGCCGCCGCCGCACTGGCCCCGTCCTGGTGGAGCACCGCGCGCTGGACGGGCGGCGCCACCCGCCTGGCCCCGCCGCCGCCGGGCAGTGTGCAGATGCTGTGGGCCAACATGGCGCTGCACATGGCCGCCGACCCGCAGGCGCTGATGGCGCAGTGGCACCAGGCGCTGGCAGTGGACGGCCACGTCATGTTCTCCTGCCTGGGCCCCGACACCCTGCGCGAGCTGCGCGCGGTGTATGCCGCGCTGGGCTGGCCCGTGCCCTCGCACACCTTCACGGACATGCACGACTGGGGCGACATGCTGGTGCACGCCGGTTTTGCCGAGCCGGTGATGGACATGGAGCACATCACCCTCACCTTTGCCACGCCCGAGCGCCTGCTGCAAGAGCTGCGCGAGCTGGGCGCCAACCTGCACCCCCAGCGCTTTGCCGGTCTGCGCGGGCGGCGCTGGCATGGCCAGTTGTGTGATGCGCTCACGCAGCACCTGGCCAGCGCCGCGCACGGCGGCCAGCTGGCGCTGACCTTCGAGATCATTTACGGCCACGCCTTCAAGCCCACACCGCGCGTGGCCGTGAGCGGGCACAGCGCCGTCTCGCTGCAAGACATGCGCGCCATGCTGCGCAGCGCGCGCCCGCCGCAAGAACCCGTGTAGCCCGCCAGCAAGGACAAGATGTTGAAACGAAATACTCTCAAATTGATAGCTGTAAGCGCTCTGTCTGCGGGCGCTGTGGCCATTTTGGCTGCATGTTCGCCCGATGCGGCCAAGCTGCGCGGCGTGGACATCACCGGGGCCGACTACGCGCGCGACTTCCAACTGACCGACCACAACGGCCAGGTGCGCAGCCTGCAAGACTTTCGCGGCAAAGTGGTGGTGGTGTTTTTTGGTTTCACGCAGTGCCCCGACGTGTGCCCCACCTCCATGCAGGAGCTGGCCGAGGTCAAGCAGCAGCTGGGCGCAGACGCCGATCGGCTGCAAGGCATTTTCATCACCGTCGATCCCGAGCGCGACCAGTTGGGCATGCTCAAGGCCTACATGGGCAATTTCGACCCCACTTTCCTGGCCCTGCGCCCCACGCCCGAGCAACTGCCCGCCCTGGCCAAAGACTTCAAGATCTATTACAAGAAAGTGGAAGGCAAGACGCCCACCAGCTACAGCATGGACCACTCGGCGGGCAGCTACCTCTACGACCCGGCAGGCCGCTTGCGTGTGTACCACCGCTACGGCAGCGGTGTGGCCGCCCTCACGGACGACGTGCGCACGCTGTTGTTGCCTGCGCGCTGAAGTTTCAAGCCCCCGGCGGGCTGCAAACTGCCAAGTGCGTCACGTTGGGGGGCGATAGCGCGCCATGCTGGGGTTTCCCCATGGTGGGCTGTCACAGTGTTTTCGTAGAGTGTGTGCATCTCCGCCACTGGCCCTGTCAGTGGGCTGGCGGTCAGGCGCCGTGTTGGCGTCACAGCCCAAGGGGAGGAGCCGCACATGCATGCACTTGATATTCCCGCACTGCGCGATAACGCGCCCCGGCGCTGCCCTTTCAGCGCCACTGCCACGCAGGCCGACAGTCTGCGCGATGTTCCCCGTGGATGGCTGGAGCAGGTAGCCATGGCCGCTGCACCCGACGGCATCTTGCTGGTAGACCGGCAGGGCACCATCATGATGGCCAACCCGGCCATGGAGACTATCTCGGGTTATGCCGCCGCGCAGCTCATGGGCCAGCCCATCAGCATCTTGCTGGCACCGCACCTGGGTGCCAAACATGGCCAGCATGTGCGCCGCTATTTCCAAAACCCCACGCGCCGCCCCATGGGCATGGAGCGCGACCTGTGGCTGCACCGGCGCGATGGCGCCAAAGTGCCTGTCGATGTGGCACTGGGTTACTCCGAGGCGTATGGCGGCGCCAGCGTGGCGTTTGTGCGCGACATCTCTGAAGTGCGCCGCCTGGAGGCCCAGACCTGCTACCAGGCATCGCATGACAACCTCACCGGGCTGGTCAACCGCTGGCAGTTTGGCCAGCGGCTGGAGCAGGCCATCCACACCTGCACGCCCCAGGGGCGGCCATTTGCGCTGCTGCTGCTGGATCTGGACGACTTCAAGGCCATCAACGACGGCTATGGCCATGCCGCTGGCGACCAGGTGCTGGTGGAGGTGGCGCGGCGCCTGAAAAATGCCCTGCGCGCTGGCGACACGGTGGGGCGATTGGGGGGCGACGAGTTCACGGTGCTGCTGCCCGAGTTGAACCAGGTGCAAGAGGCCATGCTCGTTGCGGCCAAGCTTTTGCAGTTGTTGCAAGAGCCGTTCCGGGTGCAAGGCTTTGAGCTTCACTGCGGCGCCAGTGCGGGCATTGCCGTGTTTCCGCAAGATGCGCCAGACGCTGACACGCTCATGCGCTATGCCGACATGGCCATGTACTGTTCCAAGCGGCGTGGACGGGGCCATTTCTCTCTCTATGAGCCTGCCATGGGCGAGAAGATGGCAGAAAAAATCCTGCTGCACGACCACCTCAAGCTGGCGCTGGCCTATGGCGGACTGGCGCTGCATTACCAGCCGCAGGTGGATGTGCTGACCGGGCAGGTGGTGGGCGCCGAGGCGTTGCTGCGCTGGACAGACCCGGTGCTGGGCGAGGTGCCGCCCTCGCGCTTCATTCCGGTGGCCGAGGCCACCGGACTTATCCTGCCCTTGGGCGAGTGGGTGCTGAACGCAGTGTGCCGCCAAATCCGCGTCTGGCAACAGGCCGGTACGCCGCTGCGGGTGGCGGTTAACGTGTCGGTGCAGCAATTGCAGCAAAACGACTGGGTGGAGCAGTTGCAAGGGGCATTGCAGCGCCACGGAGTGCCCCCCGACCTGCTGGAACTGGAACTGACCGAGTCCGAGGCCATGGCCGACCCGGTGCTGGCGCGCCATTCGCTGGCACGCGTCAAGGCGCTGGGCATCAGCGTCACGCTGGACGACTTTGGCACCGGGCATTCCTCCCTGGCCTATCTGCAACAGTTGCCCATTGCGCGCATCAAGATCGCGCGGGACTTTGTCGAGCCCATGTTGCGCGGCGACAGCGAGTCTGCGCTGGTGCGGGCGGTGATCGAGTTGTCGCACACCCTGGGCCTGACCGTGGTGGCCGAGGGCGTAGAGGCGCCAGATCAGTTGCGCCAACTGCGCCGGTTTGGTTGCGATATTGTCCAGGGGTGGTTGTATTCGCGGGCCGTGCCCGCCCCCGAGATGGCACAGTTGATCGGTACCCCCGAGCCTTTTGCCGCGCTGTGCAGGGCCGCAGCACTGCCGTAGCCGTAGCCGTAGCCGTAGCCGTAGCCGTAGCCGTAGCCGTAGCCACTGTGCCGGCGGCTTGTCTGGCGCGGGCCGGTTCAGGCAGACCGCAGCCCCGGGCGCGCCGGTAGTGCGCTGCCGCTGCTTGCCAGCGCCAGCAGTGCATCGCGCTCAATTTCGCAATGCCAGCGGTCGCGCCGCACCAGACAGGCCTGCTGCTCCAGTTGCCGCAGGGTGCGGGCAATGGTTTCGCGCGTGGTGGCCAGCAGCGCGGCCAGTGCGCTTTGGCTGGGCAGGCGCACCAGGGTGCTGCGCTGCAAGGCGGCCAGTTGCAGCAGCGTACCTGCCACCTGACCGGCCACGGTGCGGATGCGCACAATGCGCGCCCAATCGGCCAGGTGCGCATTGGTTTGGGCGTAGCTGACGGCCAGCTCCCACAAAAAAGCCTGATCGACCAGGCCGCTGTGCAGCAGGGGCGCAATCGGCACCTCGCACACCCGCACGGGCGACAGTGCCAGACACGAGAACGTGGCCGGTTGCCCCAGCAGCACAGTGCTGCCCAGCGTTTGGCCGTGGCCGCACATGCCCACAGGGCGCTCCACGCCATCTTCGGCGCTGCGCAGCAGCATGGTGGTGCCCACTTTGACGATGCGAAAGAAAGACGCCGTTTCACCCTGGCGCAACAGCATGTCGCCCTTGGCAAAAGAGCGTTCAGTCGTCAAGTCCTGCCACGACTGCCGGGTGACCGTGTTCATCTTTCCCAGCAGGCAAAGGCTCTGGCAGGCGCACCGCGCGCAGCCGGTGTGCCGGGGGGCAGGGTCAGTGTTCATGGGCGGGGCGGGCCAAGAGGGGCGGGGCTGTAAAGCTTGCACCATAACCGGCTTGAGTGGGCGCAGCAAGGCGCGTTGGCCGCTGCGGCTGCCCAAGTAGCAGGCCGGTGGTGCTTATTCTGACTGGATGCCGCGCGCGGCAATCACGCCGCCCAGCAGGCGCGTGTCGGCCTGAATGCGCCGGGCCAGCCCCTCGGCGGTGGTGCCCGTGACCTGCCAGCCTTGCTGGAACAGTTTGTCGCGCACCTGCGGGCTGCGGGCAATCTGGCTGAACAAGACGGACAGCCGCGCCACCACCGATGGCGGCATGGAGCGTGGGGCGGCCACCGCGTTCCAGATTTCCAGGTGAAAGTCTGCAATACCCGCTTCGGCCAGGCTGGGGTAGTGCGGCACCAGCGCGCTGCGGCCTGCCGATGTCACGCCCAGCACGCGCAGTTTGCCCGCGCGCTCTTGCGCAGCCGCCATAGCCGGTGGCAGCAGCGCCAACTGAATCTGGCCGCCGAGGATGGCGTTGATGACCTGCGGGTTGCCCGGGTACGGCACATGCACCGGGTTGAGGCCCGCTTTGCCCTTGAGCAGCTCCATGCCGATGTGCGCCACCGTGCCCACGCCGGGGGTGCCGTAGCTCCAGTGGTCGCCTGCCTGGCGGGCTGCCGTGAAAAACTCCTGCGCGCTGGCCCCGGGGGCGTTGGCAGGCGCTGCCAGCGCCAGCGGGGCGGTGCCCACCAGGCTCACGGGCACCAGGTCTTGCAGCGGGTCGTAAATGGCCTTGGGATTGATCAGCTTGGCGATGGTCAGGTTGCCATTGATCATCAGGCCGATGGTGTGGTTGTCCGTGGCACGGGCTACCGCGCTGGCGCCAATATTGCCGCCCGCGCCCACCCGGTTTTCTACGATCACCGGCTGACCCAGGGCCTGCGCCAGCGGCTCGGCCAGGGTGCGCGCTGCCAGGTCGGGCGATGAGCCGCCCGGAAAACCGACGATGATTTTCACCGCCTGACTGGGCCAGCCTGGCGTGGTGCTGGCACCAGCCGCCATGGCAGTGGCTGCGGTGGGTTGGGCCAGGGCGCTGCCGCCAGCGGCAGCCAGGGCCAGTACCAGTGCGGCACGGCGCAGGGCGCAAACTTGCATGAAAAATTCTCCAAAAAGCGCCGCCAGGCCTTTTGCCACGGCGCAGGCACAAAAAAGCGCGCAACCCCGGTCAGGGGTGCGCGCTGTGCATTATCGCCAGCCGGTTCTGGGCGGTGCATACCGCCCAGCCGGTGCACTCAGGCGTATTCGGCCAGCGTCTTGCGCATTTTTTTCATGGCGGCCACTTCAATCTGGCGGATGCGCTCGGCGCTGACGCCATAGACGGCGGCCAGATCGTGCAGCGTCATGCCGCCCGAGCCATCGTCGCGCACCTTGAGCCAGCGCTCTTCCACGATGCGGCGGCTGCGCTCGTCCAAAGCAGCCAGGGCGCTGGCAATGCCGTCGGTGGCCAGCAGGTCGCGCTGGTGCGACTCGATCATGGCCGTGGGCTCGTGGGCGGCGTCGGCCAGGTAGGCAATGGGGCCAAAGGCCTGCTCGCCGTCGTCGGACGGGGCGGGGTCCAGCAGCACATCACCGCCGGACATGCGCGTTTCCATCTCCATGACTTCTTCGCGCTTGACCTTGAGCTGCGCGGCCACCAGGTCGATCTCGCTGTCGGACAGGGTGTTGCGGTGCGTGGTTTCAGCCTCGGTCTTGAAGCCCTGCTTCATCGAGCGCAGGTTGAAAAACAGCTTGCGCTGTGCCTTGGTGGTGGCCACCTTGACCATGCGCCAGTTTTTCAGGATGTATTCGTGGATCTCGGCCTTGATCCAGTGCATGGCGTAGCTCACCAAGCGCACGCCCTGGTCGGGGTCGAAGCGCTTGACGGCTTTCATCAAGCCGATGTTGCCTTCCTGGATCAGGTCGCCGTGGGGCAGGCCGTAGCCCAGGTATTGGCGCGAAATGGAGATGACCAGGCGCAGGTGCGACATCACCAGGCGCCCCGCGGCCTCTACGTCGTTGTGGTCACGCAGCTTGCGGGCGCAGTCTTGTTCTTCTTCGTGGGTGAGCAGCGGCAGGCGATTGGCTGCCGAAATATAGGCGTCCAGGTTGCCCAGCGACGGCACCACCGTCCACGGATTGGTGGGCGCCAGAGCGGTTGCTGCGAGTCCAGATGAAAGTGCCATTCCAGAAATCCTTTCGTCTAAGCCTTCATGTTAGCACTCGGTTGGAGGGACTGCTAAGCCCATAGTTCCCGTCAGGGTGTCAGACAATGCCGCCCCTTTTTTTGAAGCCAAATCGGCCTCTATAGCCCTCCAGTTGGGCGCTGGTAGCTATTAAATAAATAGCATCAAAGGTGTGAATCGACCCCGCCGGTGCGGGTTGTGCCACCCGGACGCAGGCGCCCGCAGCGCCCGCAGCGCCCGCAGGATCACACTGCCAGGTCGATTTGCTGCAAGACGCCCGCCTGCCCGTCCTCGCGCAGGTAGGCGCCAGTGGCGCGCAGTGCGCCCAGGCTGGCGTTGCCCTCGGTGCGCAGGGCAAAGGGCGTAGCGGCGTTGGCCAGGCCCAGCGCGCCCACGCCTTCGGCTTGCAGTGTTTGCAGGCTGCCGCCGCCGTCGGCGCTGGGGCGCCAGATGCGCAAGTCTTTGAAGGCCGCATCGCCCTCGTCGATCCAGCCGTTGCCGTCATCGTCCAGCGCGGCCAGTTCGGCAAAGCCGTTGTCGGTGCGCGGGCCAAACAGCTCCAGACCATCGTCGATGCGGCCATTCTGGTTGCGGTCCAGTGCCAGGTAGCCCCAGCCCTGGGCCAGCAGGGGCACGTTGTCGGCGCTGCCGTCGCCTTGCAGGTCAAACGCAAAGCGCTGGTTTTGCAGTGCCTGGGCCGGGCCATCAAAGCGCAGCACCAGCGGATCGACAGGCGCTGCCGCACTGCCCAGCGCGATGCGGGTGGAGCTTTCTTCGCGGTAGCTGCGCTGCAGTTGCAGGTCGAGTTCGAAGCGGATGGTCTGGCCGTCGGCGGTCTGCACCTGTCCTTGCATTTGAAAGCGCAGCTGCTCGGATTCCTGGCGCACGGTGGACGTCTCATGCACCAAGCCCCAGCCGGTGCCCGCTGCTGCGGCGTTGCCGGCTGGGGCCGCAGATACCCCGGCGGTGCTGCGCTGGCTGGCCATGGCCTGCAACTGCGCTTGCAGTTTGTCGGCATAGACCTCTACCGACGCGCCCATCATGCGTTCGATCAGGTCTTTGAGCATGGCCATTTGCGGCGTCAGGGTGGTGCCAATTTTTCCGGAGGCGCTGGCTTCGGTGCTGTCGGCCACGGCAGGTTCGGCCATGGCCGCACGCCCGGGTGCGCTGGAGGGGTTGGACTGGGCCAGCGCCGCAGGCGACAGGCTCAGTCGGGTGCCCGGGGTGGCCAGTGGGTTGGGCGCAGGGCTGGTGCGGGGCAGGGCCGCTGTGTTGGCGTTCGGTGTGCCCCGGCGTACCTCCAGCCGCTCGGTGTGCTGGCTGCTTTGCTGGGCCTGGTGCTGAACCTGGAACTGCTGGGTGGACTGGGCGATGCGCATGGTGAACCCCCGTGAAAGAACGTACCTGTTTATCGGCAGTCCGGGGGGGCTCCTTGAGCGGCCAGCACATGCCGCCGCCCAGTGGCCGGGGTGTCAGGCCAGCAGCGCCTGGGCAAACTCGCGGGCGTTGAAGGTTTCGAGGTCTTCGAGTTTTTCGCCCACGCCGATGAAATACACCGGAATGGGGCGCTCCTGCGCAATGGCGGCCAGCACGCCGCCCTTGGCCGTGCCGTCCAGTTTGGTCACGACCAGGCCGGTCAGGCCCAGCGCATCGTCAAAGGCGCGCACCTGGGCCAGCGCGTTCTGGCCGGTGTTGCCGTCAATCACCAGCAGCACCTCGTGCGGCGCTGTGCCATCGGCCTTGGTGACCACGCGCTTGATTTTTTGCAGCTCCTGCATCAGGTGCAGCTGCGTGGGCAGGCGCCCGGCGGTATCGACCAGCACCACGTCCTTGCCACGCGCGCGGCCTGCGGTCACGGCGTCAAAGCTGACGGCAGCGGGGTCACCGCCTTCCTGGCTGACGATATCGACCAGGTTGCGGTCAGCCCACACCCCGAGCTGCTCGCGCGCAGCGGCGCGGAAAGTGTCGGCGGCGGCCAGCAGCACGCTGGCGCCCTCGTGGGCCAGGTGCTTGGTGAGTTTGCCAATCGACGTGGTTTTGCCCGCACCGTTGACGCCCGCCACCATGATCACGGTGGGGGTGTGCTGGCCAATGACCAGGGATTTTTCCAGCGGCTGGAGCAAATCGGTCAGCGCGTCGGCCAGCAGGCCCTTGACGGCGGCGGGATCGGTGGTTTTAGTGTCTTTGACGCGGCGCTTGAGGTCGGTCAGCAGCCACTGTGTGGCCTTGACGCCGGTGTCGGCCATGAGCAACGCCTCTTCCAGCTCCTCATACAGCGCGTCGTCGATTTGCGTGCCGGTAAAGACGGTGGCAATGCTGGAGCCCGTTTTGCGCAGCCCGGCCTTGAGGCGGTCGAGCCAGCCTTTGCGCTCGGCCGCTGTCGCTGTGGCGGTGGGCGCGGTTGCCAGCGCTGTGGTCGGTGGGGTGGCAGGGTGCGCCAGTGCGGGCACTGCGGTGGCCGGTTCTGCCGATCCCACCGATGGCGCAGCCACAGGCACGGGCGCTGCCGCCGTCTTGGCCCCGAAAGGCTTGCGCAGCCAGTCCAGGGCACCGGCCACGGCGCCAGGTGCGGGCGCTGCGCTGGCAGGCGCTGGGGTGGGTGCCGCGGCTGCGGTGGTGGTTGCCGGGGGCGTGGGCGCTGCGGGCGTGGCCGTGGGCGCGGTCAGCGCATCCGGCACGGGCGGTGGAGGGGGTTTCTTTTTGAAAAAACTGAACATTGCAGGGGTTCTTAGAATCACTCCATTCTATGAAACGCGCTATCTCCCTCCTGGGCCTGCTGGCCTGCACCGTGGCCGGGGCGCAAGCTCCGGCGTCCTCAACCTCTGCCAGCGCAGCGCCGTCCGCCCCCACAGCGGCTGCGGCGGTGGACGCGGCCGCTGCTGCGCAGGCCAGCACGGCCTCTGGCGCGCAGCAGTTCCAGCTGGCCAACGGCATGCAACTGATCGTGCAGCCCGATCGGCGCGCGCCCACGGCGCTGCACATGGTCTGGGTGCGCGTGGGCGCGATGGACGAGGTCGATGGCACCTCGGGCGTGGCCCATGTGCTCGAACACATGATGTTCAAGGGCAGCACCAAGCTGGCGCCGGGCGAGTTCTCGCGCCGCGTGGCGGCCCTGGGCGGCTCGGAAAACGCTTTCACCAGCCTCGATTACACGGGCTACTACCAGCAGATTCCGTCCGACCGGCTGGAGCAGGTCATGCGCCTGGAGGCCGACCGCTTTGCTCACAATCGCTGGCCCGATGCCGAGTTCCGCAAAGAGATCGAGGTGGTCAAGGAAGAGCGCCGCATGCGCACCGAAGACCAGCCGCGCGCACTGCTCATCGAGCAGCTCAGCGCCGCCACCTTCACTGCCTCACCGTACCGCCGCCCGGTGGTCGGCTGGATGAGCGACCTGGACGCAATGACGCCCGCAGACGTGCGCCAGTTCCACCGCCAGTGGTATGTGCCCGCCAACGCCGCGGTGGTGGTGGTGGGCGATGTGGACGTGCGCAAGGTGCGCGCACTGGCCGAAAACACCTATGGCCGCATCCCTGCCCGCGCCGTGCCCGTGCGCAAGCCGCGTGCCGAGCCGCCCCAGATGGGCCTGCGCCGCATCACCGTCAAGGCGCCCGCCGAGCAGGCTTACGTGGCGCTGGCGTTTCGTGCGCCCACGCTGGCACGGGTAGAGGCCCTGACCGACGCCGACCGCGATGCGCTGGCGCTGGTGGTGCTCTCGGCCGTGCTCAGCGGCTACGACGGTGCCCGCCTGGAGCGCGCCCTGAGCCAGGGCCCCGAGCGCGTGGCCGATAACGTGGGCAGCGGTGCCTCGGTGGTGGGGCGCGGGCCGGGCATGTTCATGCTGACGGGGGTGCCCGCGCAGGGCAAAACCGCCCAGCAGGTGGAAGACGCCCTGCGCGCCGAAGTGGCTCGCGTGGCCCGCGAGGGCGTGGGCAGCGCCGAGCTGGAGCGCGTCAAAACCCAGTGGGTGGCCAGCACCGTGTACCAGCGCGACTCGCTGCACGGCCAGGCCAGTGATCTGGGCAGCAACTGGGTGCAGGGCCTGCCGCTGGACGCCGAAGACCGCCTGCTGACCCTGCTGCGCGCTATCACCCCCGAGCAGGTGCAGGCCGTGGCCCAGCGCTATTTCGGTGATGACCAACTCACTGTGGCCACCCTAGCGCCCCAGCCCCTGGACCCACAACGCAAGCGTCCGGCTGCCGCCGCAGGCGCCATGCGCCACTGAACACCCCACCGGACTGGTCTGATGATTACTATTAAAAGAGTAGCTGCTCGCGTTTTCCTGGTAAGCGCTGGAGTCGTTTTTTATGCCCAATCTGCTTGGGCTTTACTGCCCATACAACACTGGCGCGAGCCCAGTGGTGCGCAGGTTTGGCTGGTTGAGAGCCCGGCCATCCCCATGGTCGATGTGCAAATCGACTTTGACGCCGGCAGCCGCCGCGATCCCGCGCCCCAGGCGGGCCTGGCCAGCGCCGTGGCCGGCATGGCCAGCAAAGGTGTGCGCGCTGTGGGCGATGCGCCCGCGCTCGATGAGAACGCCCTGGGCGAAGCCTGGGCCGACCTGGGCGCCAGCCTGGAAGTCAGTGCCAGCAACGACGCGCTGGCGTTTTCGCTGCGCTCGCTCACGGTTCCCGATCTGCTGGACAAGGCCGCGCACCTGGCTGCACGCCAATTGGCCGAGCCCGCCTGGCCCGAAGATATCTGGCAGCGCGAACAAGCCCGCTGGAGCGCCGCCATCCGCGAATCGCGCACCCGACCGGCCACGGTGGCGGGCGAGGCGTTTGCCAGCGCCGTCTATGGCAGCCACCCCTATGGCCAGCATGTAACGGAAGAATCGCTGGCACGCATCCACGTGGCCGAGATGGCGCAATTCCACAGCCGCTACCTGCAAGCCTGCCGCGCCCGCGTGGCCATCGTCGGCGCCGTCAACCGTGAGCGCGCCCAAGCGCTGGTGGCCACGCTGCTGGCGCGCCTGCCTGCTGCCGATGCCGCCGCCTGCGCACCGCAGCCCGCCGTGCCCGAAGTGCAGCCGCTGGCCGCGCCCGTGCAGCAAAACATTGCCTTTGCCTCGGCCCAGGCGCATGTGCTCATGGGCCAGCCCGGCTTTGCCCGCAGCGACCCGGATTTTCTGGCACTGCTGGTGGGCAACCACATTTTGGGCGGGGGCGGTTTTGTCTCGCGCCTGACCGAAGAAGTGCGCGAAAAGCGCGGTCTGAGCTACAGCGTGTACAGCGGCTTCAACCCCGGCCTGCACGCGGGCGCCTTTGTCATCAGCCTGCAAACCCGGCCCGACCAGGCCGCGCAGGCGGTGCAGGTGGCGCGCGAGGTGCTCACCCGCTTTGTGGCCCAGGGCCCCACGCCCGCCGAGCTGCGCGCCGCCAAAGACAACCTCATCGGCGGCTTTGCCCTGCGCATCGACAGCAACCGCAAGCTGCTGGGCAACGTGGTCAACATTGCCACCAACGGCCTGCCGCTGGACTACCTGGAGCACTGGCGCCAGCGCGTGGAGGCCGTCACGGTGGCCGACATCCGCGCCGCCATGCAGCGCAAATTGCAGCCCGAGCGCATGGTGACCGTCACCGTGGGCGCCCAGCCATGAGCGCGCGCTTGAGCCCCGCGCAGGTGGCCGCCGCGCTGCGCCGCGCCAGCACGGCCAGCCCTGGCGCAGCGTCATCCGGGCAGACCTTGCCCGGTCAGCGCCCGCCACGCGCTGCGCAGGCCCTGGGCGCTGGCACCACCAACAGCGCACCCCAGCGCGGCGCCAAGGCCCCCGCTGCGCCAGCGGCCCCGGCAGGCTCGCCCGCGCTCCGCAGCGGCGCGGGCGAAATCCGCATCATCGGCGGGCAGTGGAAGCGCACGCGCCTGCCCGTGCCCCATTTGCCCGGCCTGCGCCCCACGCCCGACCGCGTGCGCGAGACCCTGTTCAACTGGCTGGGCCAGGACTTGTCGGGCTGGCGCTGTCTGGACGCTTTTTCCGGCACCGGTGCGCTGGGGCTGGAGGCGGCCTCGCGCGGTGCGGCCAGCGTGTGCATGGTCGAGCAAGACGCCGCCCTGGTCGCGCGCTTGCAGGGGCTGTGCCAGCGCTTGCAGGCCAGCGCCGTGCAAGTGCGCCGGGGCGATGGCGTGGCGCAGTTGCGCCAGTGCGCACCGGCCAGCCTGGACTTGGTGTTCATCGACCCGCCGTTTGATGGCGATTTGTTCCTGCCCGCATTGCAAGCGGCTGCGGCAGTGCTGGCGCCCCAGGGCCTCATCTACCTGGAGGCGCCCACCGCCTGGGCCGATGCCGAACTGGCGCCACTGGGTCTGGCACTGCAACGCCACCTGCGGGCGGGCGCAGTGCATGCCCACCTGCTGCGGCCCATTGCCAAGATCCATCAAATTTGATAGCTGCTAGCGCCCGCTGTATGGGCGTTAGAGCCTGTTTTGACCTGTATTTGGTGGGGTGTGCGTTGGCTTTTTGTGCAGGGGTGTACGCTGCATAATCGCCGCTTTCGCAGCAGCAGTGCAGCGGCACTGGCAGTGCAGCGTCCCTTACCGTGCCGTAGCAGACCGCCAGGTAGATGGCTGCTGTTTTCTTTGCCCTCTTTTTCAGGAAAAACCGCCATGGCCCTCGACGTGCATGCCATTTACCCCGGCACCTTTGATCCCATCACCCTGGGCCACGAAGACCTGCTGCGCCGCGCCGCGCAGCTGTTTGGCCGCGTGACGGTGGCCGTGGCCATGGCACACCACAAAAAAACCCTGTTCAGCCTGGAAGAGCGCATGGACATGGTGCGCCAAGCCCTTCAGGACTGTCCGCAAGTGCAGGTCGAGCCCTTTGAAGGCCTGGTGACCGAGTTTGCTGCTGCCCGGGGCGCCCAGGCCATGGTGCGTGGCCTGCGCTCGGGCACTGATTTTGACTACGAGGCCCAGCTGGCCGGCATGAACCGTGCCTTGCAGCCGCAGATCGACACCGTATTCCTCACCCCCGCCAGCCAGTACCAGCACATCAGCAGCACCCTGGTGCGCGAGATTGCCACGCTGGGCGGCGATGCGGCGCAGTTTGTCTCGCCCGCCGTGTGGGATCGGCTGGTACACAAGTTGCGCGCCAACGCGCGTTGAGTGGAGCGGCGGAGACGGGCGCCACTGCCTGCGCCTGCCGCCCACGCACAAAAAAGCCGCCGCCCGCAGCACTGCGCGGACGGCGGCTTTTTTGCGCGCTGGTGTTATGGGCGCACCACGATGCTGTTGCGCACCTCACGCACATGCTGGGTGTTGCGGGCAATCGATTCGGCTCGGTCTTTTTCTGCCTGCGACTTGGCAAAACCGGACAGTTGCACGGTGTTGTTGAGTGTTTCCACGCTGATGGCTGCGGCAGAGACGACGGGGTCTTCGGTCATCTTGGCCTTCACGGCGGCGGTGATGCCAGCGTCATCCACATAAGAGCCCACAGTTTGCTGGTGGCGGGCTACCGAGCAGCCCGTGGTGACGATGGTGATGCCTGCAAGAGCGGCAAAAGCGATGGCGCGTACATATTTCATGGTTTTTTCCTTGGTGGATGTTGGGGATGGGGCTGTCAGTATCAGGTATTGCTGCCCTGCCGACGCGACAGCAGCAACACTGCGGCCGTCAGCGCCGCGCCGGTGGCAGCGGCAATCGCCATGGATTTGCCAGGCTGGTTTTTCACGTACTCCGTGGTAGCGGCGGTGCAGTCGTCCATCTGCCTGCGCAGCACAGCATGCTTTTGCGCGCAGTAGCCAATGCTGCGCGAGGCCAAGGCCTGTGCCTTGGCGGCCAGGTCGCCGATGGCGGGCTCTGCGCTCTCGCGCAGTCCCTGCACGCTGTGCGCAGCCTTGTCCAAAGACTGGTCGGCGGCGCTGCGGGTGGCTTGGATGGCGCTTTGGGCGCCTTGCAGTGCGCTGTCCGTCAGGTGGCGCGCGGTATCGGCCAGATGCTGGACGGTATCGCTGGCTTGGGCGCTGGCGCGGGTATCAGTGGAGGGGGTGTTGGTGGGTGTGGTGTTCATGGCGAAAGTCCTGAATGAGAGTGGAGGCTGGTCGGGGTGCGTGACAGATCACCGTCGCTTGATCAGACCGATGACAAAACTCACCACGGCCATGATCACGAAGATGAAAAACAAGATCTTGGCGATATCCACAGCCCCGGCGGCAATGCCACCAAAACCGAAAATGGCTGCGATCAAGGCGATGACCAGAAAAACGACGGCGTAGTGCAACATGCCTGGCTCCTTGTGTGGTGGTGCGCTGTGCAATCGACTGTAGGTGGTGTTGCACCAGGCCGTTGTGGGTGTCAGACGTCCGAAGGCGTCAGCATCCGGGCCGCACGCATGTAGGACAGCGCTTGACTGCGGATGGCCCAGGGCCTGTTCAGACAGTCAGGTCGCTGGCGCGGCGGCGCGGGGTGTCGCCGCTCGAATCGGGTGTGGGCAGGATGGCAGACACCAGCGTGCCCTCACCCGGCGTGGAGCTGACCGTCAGGCGCCCGCCAGCGGCCTCTACGCGCTGGCGCATGCCTGCCAGGCCATGCGATGTGCGGCCAATGCCAGAGAGGTCAAAACCCTGGCCGTCGTCGCGGATCTGCACCGCCACATGCTGGGGGTGGTTGTGTACCGTGACCAGTACCTTGTGTGCGTGGGCGTATTTGCCGATGTTGGTGAGGGACTCCTGCACCATCCGGTACACCGTGAGCTGGGTGGCATCGCTCAGTTCTACGGTTTCCAGGTTGGTTTGCACTTCAAGGCCGGCCCGTTCCGCAAACTCGCGCGTCAGTATCTCCAGCGCCGCCGTGAGCCCGAGGTTGGACAGCGAAGACGGGCGCAGGTCTTCAATGATGCGCCGTTTGAGGGCGATGACGCCATTGAGCGTTTCGCTCAGATGGCGCAGGCGCTCCAGCACTTCGGGTGCCTGCGTATCCAGGCGGGATTTCAGGCGTGCCACGTCCAGTTTGGCCGCTGTCAGCAGAGCGCCGAGTTCGTCGTGCAGTTCACGGGCCAGATAGCCGCGTTCGTCTTCACGCACTTGCTGCAAATGGTTGGCCAGCGCCGACAGCGAGGCCGTGCGCTCGCGCACCAGGCCTTCCAGGCGCGCGCGTTCGTGTTCCAGCACCTCTTGCTCGCGCTCGGTGGCGCGTTGCAGGGCATTGGTCTGGCGCAGGTACATGTAAAAGGCCAGCAGCCCGATGGCCGTGACGGTGGCAATGCCCAGGCGCGAGAGGTGCAGCGAGCGCTGCACTTCGACCTGGCTGCTGACGACGCGCTGGGTATTGCGCTCCAGCAGGGCGCGCCCATAGCGGCGGATGGCGTCCATGTTTTCCTTGCCAACATCGCTGAACATGACGAACTTCCAGGCGTCTTCATTGCCTTGGCGGTACAGCTGCAGGCTCAGCTCCATTTCCGAGAGCTTGCGCGATATTTGCCGCGAGAGTTGTGCAAAGTCGGCCATGTCTTCGGGGGACTCGGCCAGCAGGGTGCGCAATTCATCCAGGTTGCTATTGACGGTGGATACCGCAACCTCGTAGGGTTGCAGGTAGCGTTCGTCCTCGGTCAGCAGGTAGCCACGGTGGCCGGTTTCTGCATCGAGCATGCTTTGCAGCAGCCGGTTGACGGAGGAGTGTGCGGCCTGGTTGTGCGCCATGGTTTGCAGCGCGCGGTGCGAGCGTTGGTAGCCCGATTCGTTGATGGCAATCAGGGCCAGCGCCGCCAGCACGGCCAGTGGCAGGCTGATGGCAATTTTGTGCAGTTGGGACCAGCGCATGGAACCCTCCGGGGCGGAAATGGTGAATTTCTGGATAATGCGGCCACGCCCGCCAGCGGTTGCCGCAGGCACCGCTTGTGCGGTTCAATGTATGGCCACATCGTGGTGTTGCGGGCAGACAGAGCTGCCGTTGCGGAAAGTAGGCTCAATGATCAATGTTGGAATTGTGGATGACCACGCCATCGTGCGTTCGGGGTTGCGCCAGTTTCTGTCGGAGCATGTGGATTTGCGCGTCTCCGGGGAGGCTGCCAATGGCCGTGAGGCCATTGACCTGGTGCGCAACCACCCTGTGGATGTGTTGGTGATGGATTTGTCCATGCCCGGGCAAAGCGGCCTGGACGCACTGGCCATGCTGCGCGCCAAAGCCCCCGAGATGGGCATCCTGATTCTGAGCGGCTACCCTGAGGAACACTACGCCATCAGCATGATTCGCCAGGGCGCCAGTGGCTACCTGAACAAGGAGTGCGAGCCCAAAGAGATTGTCGAGGCCATTCGCACCATTGCCCTGGGGCGGCGCTACCTGACGCCTGCGGTGGCCGAGCTGTTGGCCCAGCAACTCAACCGCAAGGACGATGCGCCCGCGCACGAGCAGCTGTCTGAGCGGGAGTTTCAGGTGTTTTTGAAGCTGGCGCGTGGCGAAACGGCGGGCGACATTGCCAAAGCGCTGTCGTTGAGTGTCAAAACGGTGAGCACCTACCGCACCCGTCTGATGGAAAAAATGGCGCTGTCTTCCAACAGCGACTTGACCTATTACGCCCTGAAAAACCGCTTGATTGATTGAGGCGGGCACCATCAGTCGATGGGTGAGGGGCGGGCTGCATCGCTCTGGGCAATGCAGTAGTCGATCAGGGCGTCAATCTCATTGGATTTGTCGAAGACAGCATCTACGCCCAACTGGGCGCAGCGTACGCGCACGTCAGGGGTGGCGTAGTTGCTGAGCACCACCATGCGCTGGTGGGGCAGGCGCTTGCGGCAGGCGGCCAGCACACCCAAGCCACTGCCTTGGCGCAAGAACAAATCCACAATGGCCAAGTCCCAGTGCGCAGGGTGCGCGGCCAGCCACGATTTTCCCTCGTCCTCCGTTGCTGCGGCACCCACAGACTCCACGGATGCCAACTCCTCCAGCGTGCCAATCAGGTTTTCGCGGATGGTGGCGTTGTCTTCAACGATGTAGGTCTTGAGTTTCACAATCGGATCCATTGCACGGTCGTCGGGCAGGTGCGTTAACCGTTGAACCACTGTAGGTCTGGCCGGTCGGCAATTCTGCCAGCGGCAGCACGCGCTGTACGTAGGCGTGTTCCTACGCTGTGGCGGTTGCGCCGCAGACGCTGCAATGCGGGTTGCGCGGCACCCGCAGGCTATTCCACTCCATGGTGCGGGCGTCCAGCATCAAGAGGCGTCCTGCCAGCGACGGTCCGGCACCGCTCAGCAGCTTGAGCGCCTCGGCGGCCTGCATGGCACCCATCACGCCCACCAACGGCGCAAACACGCCCATGGTGGCGCACTGCACTTCTTCAAACTGTGCCGCTGGGTCAAACAGGCAGGCGTAGCAGGGCGATGCGCTGCTGCGCGGATCGACCACGGTGATTTGCCCATCAAAGCGGATGGCTGCGCCTGCCACCAGCGGCACGCCCTGGCGCACGCAGGCTGCGTTGATGGCGTGGCGCGTGGCGTAGTTGTCAGAGCAGTCCAGCACCACGTTGGCGCTGGCCACCAGCTGCTCCAGCAGGGCCACATCGGCACGTGCCTGCACCGTGTGGATGGCCACCGTGGGGTTGATGGCCTGCACCGCCTGGGCAATGGAGGCCACCTTGGCCTGGCCCACGCGCGCCGTGGTGTGGGCAATCTGGCGCTGTAAATTGGTCAGATCGACTACATCGTCGTCCACCAGCGTGATGTGCCCCACCCCCGCCGAGCCCAGAAACAACGCAGCAGGCGAGCCCAGGCCACCGGCGCCAATCACCAGCGCATGGGCACCCAGGATGCGCTCCTGGCCCTCAATGCCGATTTCATCAAGAAGAATGTGGCGCGAGTAGCGCAGAAGCTGGTCGTCGTTCATGGAATGGGGAAAGTTGAAAGGGCCGGGCCCCTGGCGGAGTCCGGCCCTGTGCGGTGTGCGCAGTCTGAGAGCAGGTCAGGGCGCTTCTTTTTTGGTTTCCTTGCGCTCGGTTTGCGTCTTGCTGGCCAGCACGGTACGCCCCTTGAGGTGGTTCAGTGCCTGCGTGAGCTGGAAGTCTTTGTCGGTGCCAAATTCAGGCAGCTTGCGTTCGGCCACGGGTTTTTTGGCTTCTTCTTCCAGGCGTTTGCGGGCTTCTTCGCGGGCCTTTTCGCGGACTTCGTCTTTTTGCTCTTCGCCCTGGCCGTTGCCCAGGTGTTTTTCGAGGTCGGCTTCGCGCATGCGCAGGGCGGCAAACACGTCGCCCTCGGCGGTTTCGTCCAGCATCACGTCGGGCACGATGCCTTTGGCCTGAATGGATTTTCCGCTGGGCGTGTAGTAGCGCGCAGTGGTCAGCTTGATGCCGGTATCAGGGCCCAGGGGGCGCACGGTTTGCACCGAGCCCTTGCCAAAGGTCTGGCTGCCCATGACGGTAGCGCGCTGATGGTCTTGCAGTGCGCCGGCCACGATCTCGCTGGCCGAGGCTGAGCCCTCGTTCACCAGCACCACCAGCGGTACGGTCTTGAGGGCCGCAGGCAGGCGCTTGAGCGGGTCGCCACTGCCCCGGCGCGCGTAGAACTCGGGCGATGCCTTGTAGGTGGCTTTGCTCTCGGCCAACTGGCCATTGGTGGACACCACGGTGACGTTGGCAGGCAAAAACGCTGCCGACACCGCTACCGCAGCGTCCAGCAGGCCACCGGGGTCGTTGCGCAAATCCAGCACCAGGCCTTTGAGTTGCGGGTCGGCCTTGTACAGCTCTTCGGCCTTGCGCACGAAGTCATCGACGGTGCGTTCCTGGAACTGGCTCAGGCGAATCCAGCCGTAGCCGGGCTCAATCATCTTGCCCTTGACCGATTGCGTCTTGATCTCTTCGCGCGTGATGGTCACGGGGAAAGTGCGGCTCTCGTCCTTGCGCAAAATCATCAAGGTGACTTTGGTGCTGGGCTCGCCGCGCATCTTCTTGACGGCATCGCTCAGTGACAGACCCTTGACGGCGGTGTCGTCGATCTTGGTGATCAGGTCGTTGGTTTTGATGCCGGCGCGGAAGGCGGGCGAACCCTCAATGGGCGATACCACCTTGATCAGCCCGTCTTCCTGGGTGATTTCGATGCCCACGCCAACAAAGCGCCCCGTGGTGCCTTCGCGAAATTCAGAGAACGATTTTTTGTCGAAATACTGCGAGTGTGGATCCAGGCTGGCCACCATGCCCGAGATGGCATCGGTGATGAGCTTTTTATCGTCCACCGGCTCGACATAGTCGGTCTTGACCAAGCCAAACACCGCTGAGAGCTGCTGGATTTCTTCCAGCGGCAGCGGCGTCATGGCGCCGCGCGCCACGGTTTGTAGCGATACCGTGGTCAGCGCTCCGGCCACTACGCCGATTGACACCCACCCTGCAATTTTGAGTTTGTGGCCCATAGAACACCTTTACCGTTTCAATATATACCTTGGAAGGGCCATGCCTGCGCCGGTTCCCGGGCAGGCATTTTCTTACACGCCTGAGGGTGGGGCAATCGGGTGGCTGGAGGGCGGCTTTACCGCAGCTTTACGCCTTGCCCTGGCACGCCACAGCCGCCGCTGCCCGGGCTGCCGCCTCGGCATCCCCCAGATAGTAGTGGCGGATGGGTCGCAGGTCGTCGTCCAGCTCATACACCAGTGGAATGCCGTTGGGAATGTTCACCCCCACGATGTCGTCGTCGCCGATGTTGTCCAGGTACTTGACCAGGGCACGAATCGAGTTGCCATGCGCTGCTACCACCACGCGCTGGCCGCTGCGGATGGCGGGGGCCATGGTCTCGTTCCAGAAGGGCAGCACGCGCGCCACGGTGTCTTTGAGGCATTCGGTCAGCGGCACATCGCTGGCAGGCAGGCTGGCGTAGCGGCGGTCGCCGCGCTCGCTGCGTGCATCGGTGGCTTCGAGGGCGGGGGGCGGGGTGTCGTAGCTGCGGCGCCACACCAGCACCTGCTCGTCGCCGTATTGCTTGGCCATGTCGGCTTTGTTCAGCCCTTGCAGCGCGCCGTAGTGGCGTTCGTTCAGGCGCCAGCTCTTTTGCACGGGCAGCCAGGTGCAGTCCATCTCATCGAGGGCATACCACAGGGTGTGGATGGCGCGCTTCAAGACGCTGGTGTAGGCCAGGTCAAACTCGTAGCCCTCGGCCTTGAGCAGCTTGCCTGCCGACATGGCCTGCGAGACGCCGGTGGGGGTCAGATCGACATCAGTCCAGCCAGTGAAGCGGTTTTCCAGGTTCCAGGTGGATTCACCGTGGCGGATCAGAACGAGTTTGTGCATGGTTTCCCCAAAGAAAGCGGGCCAAAACCGTACATTCTAAAATTGCTGCTGTTTGCCAACCCAAGGAATAACGTGAATTTCATTGTCGAGAACTGGTATTTGATTCTCCTGGCCCTGGTTTCGGGTGCCATGCTGGTGGTGCCTGCGCTCAAAGGGGCCGCCGGGGGCTTGAGCGCTGCCAATGCCGTGCTGCTCATCAACCGCGAAAAAGCCGTGCTCATTGACGTGTGCGGCGCTGACGAATACGCCGCTGGCCACGCGGGCGGTGCCAAGAGCGTGCCTTTGTCCGAGTTTGAAACGCGCTTGCCCGCTGTGGTCAAAAACAAGGCTGTACCCTTGGTGCTGGTGTGTGCCAGTGGCGCACGCGCCCAGCGCGCTGCGGCCCTGGCGCAAAAGCTGGGCTATGCCAACGCCCAGGTGCTGGCCGGTGGCCTCAAAGCCTGGAAAGAGGCCGGCCTGCCGGTAGAAAAGTCCTGACCGCACCCGTGCGCGCGCCCGCTTGCCCATTCATTGCCCCGCCCCAAGGAGTTCTCCCATGCAACCCGTGAAGATGTACACCACTGCCGTCTGCCCCTACTGCATCCGTGCCAAGCAGGTGCTCAAGGCCAAAGGCGTAGAGCAGATTGAAGAAATCCGCATCGACACCGATCCCGCCGCCCGTGCCGTGATGATGGAAATCACCGGTCGGCGCACGGTGCCGCAAATTTTCATTGGCGACACCCACGTCGGTGGCCACGATGACCTGGTGGCGCTGGACGCGCGCGGTGGCCTGATGCCGCTGTTGGGCGCTGCATAATCGCGCCCCATGTGCCCGCTGCGGTAACCACTGCCCCAGCGGGTTTTTTTGTCTGAGCAGAAAGACTCACTTCCATGTCCGACCAAGAAGCACCCGTGTTCCAGATTCAGCGCGTTTACCTCAAGGATTTGTCGCTGGAGCAGCCCAATTCGCCCGCCATCCTGCTGGAGCAGGCCCAGCCCAGCGTGGACATCCAGCTCGGCGTGGAAGCCACCCCCGTGGCCGACGGCATCTATGAAGTGGCTGTCACGGCCACCGTGCAGACCAAGATCGAAGACCGCACCGTGTTTCTGGTCGAAGCCAAGCAGGCTGGCATCTTTGAAATCCGCAACCTGCCCGAAGACCAGATGGGCCCGGTGATCGGCATTGCCTGCCCGCAAATCGTGTACCCCTACCTGCGCGGCAACGTGGCCGACATCATCAACCGCGCTGGCTTCCCGCCCGTGCACCTGGCAGAAATCAACTTCCAGGCCATGTACGAGCAGCAGCAAGCCCAGGCCGCTGGCACGCTGCCGCAGTAATTTGAAGCCAAATCGGCCTCTAGCGCCCGCCAGACAAGCGCAAGCAGCTATGAAAATAGTAGTGATTGGAGCCGGTGCCTGGGGCACCGCTGTGGCCATCAGCGCCGCTGCCAACCCGGCCGGCCACCGCGTGACGCTGTGGGCGCGCGATGCCCAGCAAGTGGCCGACATGCAGGCTGCGCGCAGCAACACGCGCTACCTGCCCGACATCGCCTTGCCCGCCACGCTGGTGCTGGTCAACGGTGCCGCCACCGCCCTGACCGAGCTGGTGGCTGGGGCCGATCTGGTCATCGTGGCCACGCCCATGGCCGCCCTGCGCGCCATGCTGGCGCAGTTGCGCGACTGCCGCGCCCCCGTGGCCTGGCTGTGCAAGGGCTTTGAGGCCGCGCTTCCCGGTTCAAGTGCTTTTGGGCTGCTGGCGCACGAAGTGCGGGCGCAGGTAGCTCCTGATTTAAGAGCAGGCGTGCTCAGTGGCCCCAGCTTCGCGCAAGAAGTGGCGCGTGGCCAGCCTTCGGCGCTGGTGGCTGCCAGCGAACACGCCTGCGTGCGCGATGCGCTGGTGCAGGCTTTTCACAGCCCCAGCGTGCGCGTCTATGCCAACGACGACATCGTGGGCGTGGAAGTGGGCGGTGCCGTGAAGAACGTGCTGGCCATTGCCACCGGCCTGTGCGATGGCCTGCAATTGGGCCTGAACGCCCGCGCCGCCCTCATCACGCGCGGCCTGGCTGAAATGACGCGCCTGGGCGTGGCCCTGGGCGCGCGGGCCGACACCTTCATGGGCCTGTCGGGCCTGGGCGATCTGGTACTGACGGCCACGGGCGATTTGTCGCGCAACCGCCGCGTGGGCCTGCTGCTGGCGCAGGGCATGACCTTGCCGCAGGCGGTAGATTCTTTAGGCCATGTGGCCGAGGGCGTGTACTGCGCCCGCACCGTGGTGCAGCGCGCGCGCCACCTGGGCGTGGACATGCCCATCAGCGACGCCGTGGTGGCCCTGCTTGATGGCCAACTACAGCCCGCCGAGGCTGTTTCGGTGCTGATGGAGCGCCAGCCCAAGGGCGAAGGCGCTTGGGCCTCGTGCTGAGCTGATCTCCCGCCGCAGCCAACGGGGGCGCTCTGCACCGGCGCTTTCACGATTGCCGTGGGGTGCTCTGGGGCTTGCGCAATGGTGGCAATAGCGCCAGCATGCACCATCCCATTGCCTCTTCAATGCCCATGTGCGCCAACAAAATCCTGCTGATCGTTTACCACTCCCTGACCGGTGGCACGCGGCAAATGGCCGAGGCCGCACGCGATGGCGCTGCGCAGGAGCGTGGCTGCACCGTGCGCCTGTTGCACGCCGCGCAGGCCGGGCCACAGGATGTGCTGGCAGCCGATGGCTATGTGTTTGCCACGCCCGAGAACCTGGCGGCCATCAGCGGCCAGCTCAAGGACTTTTTTGACCGCAGCTACTACGCCGTGCTGGACCAGATCAATGGCCGCCCCTACGCCAGCTTGGTCTGCGCGGGCAGCGATGGCAGCAACGCCGCCCGGCAGATGGTGCGCATCGCCACTGGCTGGCGCCTCAAAGCGGTGGCCGAGCCGCTGATCGTGTGTACCCACGCGCAAACGCCCGAGGCCATCCTGGCGCCCAAGCACATTGCGGATGCTGACCTGGAACAGTGCCGCGCCCTGGGCGAGGCGCTGGCGGCGGGGCTGGTGCTGGGGGTGTTTTGATCCCCGGGTCGGGTGCGCTCGGCGCCGCCTGGTAGGAACCCTGTAGACGCTGCCAAGCTGCGCCCTGTAGCCTGACTCGGCCTGCGGGCCGTGCAGAAAATCTGCTGTAGGGTTCATTTTTGATAGCTGCTAGCGCCCGCCAATAAAGGGCTAAATGCTGATTTGGCTTATAAAAACTTCACCGCCAGGCGGTGGCCACCAGCTGGCTGTAATGCACGCCTTTTCTGCCCAGCAGTTGCTCAAATTGCGCCGGGTTGCCCACGTTGTCGCTGCCCAGCATGGCCAGGGTTTCGCTGCACCAGGGCGATGGGGGTACAGCGTCGCCCAGGCGCGCGCTCAAGGTGGTCAGCGGCTGGGGCAGGCGCAGCACGGTGGCAGGGCGCTGGCCCAGTTGCTGGCGCAGGCTGGCGATGAAGGCGCCCATGGTCAGCGCCTCGGGGCCGGTGCATTCAATGGTGCCGGTCTGGTCTATGGCTGGGCCCAGCAGGGCGACCACTGCGGCGGCCAGGTCGTGTACCGATACCGGCTGCACCCGCGCTTGCAGCACCGGGCCGGGCAGCAGCGCCAGCGGCAGGCGCGCCAGGTTCATGAACAGCGCGCTGCTGTCGCCGCCTTTGCCAAACACCACGCTGGGGCGCAGGATGGCCGCTCGCACTTTGCCTTGCGCGGCCAGTTGTTGCAGGTGTGCCTCGGCGGCCAGCTTAGTCTGGGCGTAGCGCGTGCTGCTGGCGTCAATGCCCAGCGCGGAGATTTGCACCACGCGCTGCACACCGGCCTTGGCGCAGGCATCGAACAGCGCGATGGGGGTATCGCGGTGGACGGCGTCAATGGGGCGCTGGCGCGTGTCGCGCAGCACACCCACGGCGTTGACCACGGCGTCGATGCCCTCCAGGCGCGGCAACCAGGCGCTGGCGCTGGTGTCGTGGGCAAAGTCCATCGCCACCTGGCCCGGTTGCAGCGCGCTGCGCCGGGGCGAGACGCCGCCGCGCACGGTATGGCCCGCGCGCTCCAGTGCTGCTTTCAGGGTGTGGCCGATAAAGCCGGTAGAGCCAGTGAGCAGGATGTGCATGGTGTTTCTCAAAGTGGGTGGCGTGGACTGGCACGATAGTACGGTTTGGCCGCCAGCGCTGGCCGGGGTTTCATCGGTGCGGGCTGCGCCCGGCGCGGCAGTCTTCTAGACTTGCGTTCCCATCCGGATGCCCCATTGCCCGGCGCCCACGCGCTTTTTTCAGGAGAGACTGCCATGCCGTTTGAAGATATCCGCTCTGATGTCCATTCCCTGCTGCCGGGGCGCAGTACCGAGGCGGGCACCACCCGGCGCACTGCCTTGCAGGCTGCGCTGGGCTTGGGCACGCTGGGCTATGCCGCCGCCGCCGCACCGTTGATGGCGCAAACGGCCCTCACCACACCCGCCGATGGTCTGGACGCGGGCACGGTGCATTACGAGGTCAACGGCTTCCAGGTGCCTGCCTACCGCGCTGCGCCCGCAGGCAAAACCGGCCTGCCGGTGGTGCTGGTGATTCAGGAGATTTTTGGCGTACACGCCTACATCGCTGACGTCTGCCGCCGCCTGGCGCGTGCCGGTTACCTGGCGATTGCGCCCGAGCTATACGCACGCCAGGGCAACCCGGCGCAGTACAGCGACATCAGCCAGCTGATGGCCGAGCTGGTGGCCAAGGTGCCCGATGCCCAGGTGGTCGCCGATCTGGACGGCGCTGTGGCCTGGGCCAGCGCCCATGGCGGTGATGCGGCGCGCGTGGCCATCACCGGCTTTTGCTGGGGCGGGCGCATCACCTGGCTGTATGCCGCGCACGGCCCGGTCAAGGCGGGCGTGGCCTGGTACGGGCGGCTGGTGGGGCAGCCCAGCGCACTCACACCCAAGCACCCGGTGGACATCACGCCCATCCTCAAGGCGCCGGTGCTGGGCCTGTACGGCGAAAAAGATGGCGGCATACCGCTTGACACGGTTGATAGGATGAAAGCGGCTTTGGCCAGCGGGTCTGCTGCGGCCCGGGCCAGCCAGTTCGTGGTGTACCCCGATGCGCCGCATGCCTTCCATGCCGACTATCGCCCCAGCTACCGCCAAGGGCCCGCTGAAGATGGATGGACGCAGGCACTGGCCTGGTTCAAGGCGCAGGGCGTGGTCTGACAACCCCGGCGCCCGCACCGGCTGCACCGACACAGCCGCCCCGCTCAGGCAGGGCGGCTTTTTTAATCAAAATGGCTTCCAGGCCATACAGGTAAAGCGCATACAGCTATGATTTTAATAGCAATTATTTTGGCTACTCTGGCCGCAGGCATTGGCAGTGTGTGGCTGGCGGCGTTGTTGATGCGCGCCGGGCTGGGCGGGCGCCCCGATGGCGTGGGGCCGCAGCACCTGTTGAGCCTGGCCGCCGGGGCGCTGCTGGCCACGGCCTTCATGCACCTGCTGCCCGAGGCGTTCGAGAGCCAGGCCGGTGCGCACGATTTGTTTGCCACGCTGCTGGTGGGGGTGGTGTTTTTCTTTTTGCTGGACAAGGCCGAGCTGTGGCACCACGGCCACGAGCACAACCACACCCCCGACGGCCACGACCATGCGCACCACGGTCACGATCATGGCCATGCCCCCCACGAGCACGGCGCCACGCCTGCCGTCCACGCACCCCACGCGCCCCGGGTGGGCGGCTGGAGCGTGCTGACGGGTGACAGCGTTCACTGTTTTGGCGATGGCGTGCTCATCGCGTCCGCGTTTGTCGCCGACGTGCGGCTGGGGCTGATTGCCGCAGTGTCGGTGCTGGCGCACGAGGTGCCGCACCACATGGGCGATCTGGTGGTGCTGCGCCAGAGCAGTGCCAGCCGGCGCATTGCGCTGGTCAAGGTGTCGCTGGCCGGGGCGGTGACGGCGCTGGGCGGGGTGGTGGGGTATTTTCTGGTGGAGCGCCTGCACGACTGGCTGCCGTATTTTCTGGCGGTGGCCTCCAGCAGCTTTGTTTATGTGGCGCTGGCCGATCTGATTCCGCAGCTGCAAAAACGCCTGTCCGCCCGTGAGACGGCCATCCAGGTGGTCTGGTTGCTGCTGGGTATGGCGGTGGTCATGGCCGTGAGCCGGGTGGCGCACCACGCGCACTGAAGCGGGCGCGGGTGCAGGCGCCAGGGCGCACGGTCAGCGCCCGATGGCAAACACGGCAGGCGTGTGCTTGTCGGGCCCGGCGCTGTTCTGGCGCCATTGGCGCACTGGCTGGCTGCGGGTTTGGGCGCTGGCCAGGGTCAGGCCGCTGCTGATGGCCAGGCGCGTGGTGGGCTGCAGCGTGTGCAGCAGCGCTTGCAGCAAGGCGGCGTTGCGGTAGGGCGTTTCAATGAACAACTGCGTCTGGCCGCTTTGCACGGCCAGGGTTTCCAGGGCGCGGATGCGCTGGGCGCGCTCGGCGGCGTCTTGCGGCAGGTAGCCGACAAAGGCAAAGTTCTGCCCGTTCAATCCACTGGCCGCCAGCGCCAGCAGCAGCGACACCGGCCCGACCAGTGGCACCACACGAATGCCCAGGTCGTGTGCGGCGCGCACCACTGAGCTGCCGGGGTCGGCCACCGCAGGCATGCCCGCCTCGCTCACCAAGCCCACATCGTGCCCGGCCAGGGCGGGCGCCAGCAGGGGCCGTGCATCCCACACGGCAGCGCCCTTGCCACCGTGGTCGCCTTTTTTGTGGACTTCGCGCGGCAGCTCGGTGATGTGCTGCTCTTGCAGCGCCAGCGCCAGCGGGTGCAGCGCATCGACGCGCTTGAGGTAGGCGCGGGTGCTTTTGGCGTTCTCGCCAATCCAGTGCGTCAGGCGGGCGGCGGTGCGCAGGGTGGCGTCGGGCAAGGCGTCTTGCAGGGGCGTTTGTGTGTCGCAGCCAAAGTCCAGCGGCGCGGGCACCAGGTACAGCGTGCCGGGTGCGCTGGGCGTTGCAGGCGCTGCGGGCAGGGCAGGGGCTGCGGCGCTCATGGCAGCACCAGCCCGGCAGCGCGCAGCAGGTGGCAGGTGCGGATCAGCGGCAGGCCGATGAGGGCGGTGGGATCGTCGCTGTGGATGGCGTCGAGCAGGCTGATGCCCAGGCCCTCGCTCTTGGCGCTGCCAGCGCAGTCGTAGGGCTGCTCGGCGCGCAGATAGCGCTCAATTTCCGCATCACTGAGCGGGCGAAAGCGCACTTCCACGGCGGCCAGCAGTGCCTGTTCAAAGCCAGTGGCGTGGCAGACCACGGCCACGGCAGTCTGAAAAACCACGCTGTGGCCGCTCATCAGGCGCAATTGCTCGGTCGCGCGTTCGTGCGTGCCGGGCTTGCCCAGTGCATGGCCAGCCAGGTCGGCCACCTGGTCGGAGCCAATCACCACGGCCTCGGGTTGCTGCGCAGCCACGGCATGGGCCTTGGCCAGCGCCAGGCGCAGCGCCAGGGCATCGGGGGCTTCATGCGGCTGCGGCGTTTCATCGACTTCAGGCGCCATCACGGTGAAAGGCAGGCGCAGGCGCTGCAACAATTCGCGCCGGTAGACAGAGGTGGAGCCCAGTACCAAGGGGCGTTGTAGGGTGGGAGAAGAATGCATGGCACGATTCTCTTACACTGCGCCCCATGACCAAGACATTCCACCCCGACAGACTGGACGTGAAGGCTTTTGCGCAGGCGGGCGGGCATCTCGCCGGCCATGAAACCTTATTGAAATACGAGCGTCTGGCCGAAGAGGCGCAAGGCTTGCACCCGGATTTGCGCGTGGATTGGTACGCCGACGCCGAGTTGCGCACCGATGCAGGCGAGGGCGTGCAGCACTGGCTGCATTTGCGCGCCGAGGCCACCTTTCCCATGGTGTGTCAGCGCTGTTTGCTGCCTGTGGATGTGCCTTTGCTGGTAGAGCGCTCGTTCCGCTTCGTGGCCGACGAGGCCACCGCCGAAGCGCTGGACGACGAGGTCGAAGAAGACCTGCTTGCCCTCAGCCGTGACTTTGATTTGCACTCCCTGATTGAAGACGAGCTGCTGATGGCGCTGCCTGTGGTGCCGCGCCACGAAGAGTGCCCCACGCCCGTCACGCTGGCATCCAGCGACGAAGACTTTGCACAGGCCAGCGCTGAAAAGCCCAACCCGTTTGCCGCGTTGGCCAGTTTGCGCGTGGAAAAGCCTGCCGAATAGGGCGCAAAAACCTTTGCGCTATAATCGCGGGCTTCGCGCGAATCCCACCTAGTGTCTTTTGAATGGGCTGATCGCGTTTTTACCAACCCTCTTTAAGACCAGGAGCCGACCATGGCCGTTCAGCAAAACAAAAAATCTCCCTCCAAGCGCGGCATGCACCGCTCGCACAATGCCCTGAATGTGCCTGGCATCGCAGTGGAGCCCACCACCGGCGAAATCCACCTGCGTCACCACATCAGCCCCAACGGTTTTTACCGTGGTCGCCAAGTGCTGAAGAACAAGTCTGAAGCCTGATAACAGTCCTTCAGCGCAGACCCTCAGGGGCCCGTAGCTACTATTTTTGTAGCACGGGCCTTTGCTTTGAGCGCTGTATTTTCAGGTTTGACCCCCTTCGGGGCAGAGTTTTTTGGTGGAGGGCTGGCCTCTTCCAAATTCGCCCCCCACTGGGGGCGTGGATTGAAACAAACATGATTACATTGGCCGTTGATTGCATGGGGGGCGACCACGGTCCCCGCGTCACACTGGCGGCGTGCCGCCGGTTTTTGGATGAGCACGCCGATGCGCGGCTCCTGCTGGTGGGCCTGCCCGAAGCCTTGCAGGGCTTTGCCCACGAGCGCGCCACCTTGGTACACGCCAGCGAAGTGGTAACCATGGAAGACCCGGTAGAGATCGCCTTGCGGCGCAAAAAAGACTCTTCCATGCGGGTGGCCATCCAGCAGGTCAAGGATGGCTCGGCAGCCGCAGCGGTGTCTGCGGGCAACACCGGTGCTTTGATGGCCATTGCGCGCTATGTGCTCAAAACCCTGGATGGCATCGACCGGCCTGCCATCGCCAGCCAGTTGCCCAATGCCACTGGTGGCTCCACCACGGTGCTGGATCTGGGTGCCAATGTCGATTGCACCGAGCACCATTTGCTGCAGTTTGCCGTCATGGGCTCGGCGCTGGATTCGGTGCTCAAGGGCAAGGAGCAGCCTACCGTGGGCTTGCTCAATATTGGTGCGGAGGCCATCAAAGGCAGCGAAGTGATCAAAAAAGCGGGTGATCTGCTGCGTACTGCGGCCAACTCCGGTAACTTGAACTTTGTTGGCAACGTGGAAGGCAATGATATTTTCAAAGGCACCACTGACATCGTGGTGTGTGACGGCTTTGTTGGCAACGTGGCGCTGAAAACCAGCGAAGGCCTGGCCTACATGGTCAGTACATTTTTGAAGCAAGAATTTTCGCGAAATATTTTTACGAAAATATCTGCCATCGTTGCTTATCCGGTGTTATCTGCTTTTAAAAAGCGATTAGATCACCGTCGCTACAACGGCGCAGCCCTGTTGGGCCTGCGTGGACTGGTGTTCAAAAGCCACGGATCTGCCGACGAAGTGGCCTTCGGTCAGGCGTTGAACCGCGCGTATGATGCAGCCCGCAACAACCTGCTGGACCGGGTTCGTCGCCGCATCGCCAGCGCAGCGCCTTTTCTTTTGCCTGCCAGTGCGCCTGCGGAGACCGGACAGGCGCCAGCGCCATTTTGATGAAACGCTATTCCCGCATTACCGGCACTGGCAGTTATTTGCCACCGCGCCGCGTGACCAATGCCGACCTGGTGGCCCAACTGGCTGAGCGCGGCGTCGAGACTTCCGACGAGTGGATTGTGGAACGCACGGGCATCCGGGCGCGCCACTTTGCCGATCCTGATGTGGCGTGCAGCGACCTGGGGCTCCACGCCGCCCGCAATGCCCTGGAGGCTGCGGCTTTGCAGGCGCAGGATATTGATTTGATCATCGTCGCCACGTCCACGCCGGACATGGTGTTTCCCTCCACCGCCGCCATCCTGCAACACAAGCTGGGCGCCAACGGCTGCGCCGCCTTTGATGTGCAGGCTGTGTGCAGTGGCTTTGTCTATGCGCTCACGGTGGCCGACGCCATGATCCGTGCTGGTGCGGCATCGCGCGCGCTGGTGGTGGGTTCTGAGATTTTCAGCCGCCTGCTTGATTTCAACGACCGCACCACCTGCGTGCTGTTTGGCGACGGTGCTGGCGCCGTGGTGCTGGAAGCCTCGGATACGCCCGGCATTCTGGCCAGCGACATCCACGCTGATGGCAAGCATGTGGGTATTTTGTGCGTGCCCGGCCATGTGGCGGGCGGGCAGATTACAGGCTCGCCCCTGCTCACCATGGATGGCCAAGCGGTGTTCAAACTGGCCGTGGGCCTGCTGGAGAGCGCCGCGCGCAATGTGCTGGAAAAATCCGGCCTGACCGAGGCCGATATTGATTGGCTGGTGCCGCACCAGGCCAACATCCGCATCATGCAAAGCACGGCGCGTAAGCTCAAACTGCCCATGGACAAAGTCGTGGTCACGGTGCAAGAGCATGGCAACACGTCAGCGGCCTCGATTGGGCTGGCGCTGGACCAGGCGGTGCGCAGCGGCCAGGCGCAGCCCGGCCAGACGTTGCTGCTCGAAGGCGTGGGTGGCGGCTTTACCTGGGGAGCTTTGCTCCTGAAATTGTAGCTGCTAGCGCTTATCCCGTAAGCGCTAGAGCCTGTTTTTACTTATATTTTGAACGACATGAAGTCTTTTGCATTTGTCTTCCCGGGCCAGGGCTCGCAGGCCGTGGGCATGCTCGATGGCTGGAGCGACCATCCGGCGGTGGTGCAAACGCTGCAAGAAGCCTCGGACGCCCTGGGCGAAGACGTGGGCCGCCTGATCCACGAAGGCCCCAAAGAGCAATTGGCCCTGACCACCAACACCCAGCCGGTGATGCTGGTGGCGGGCGTGGCCGCGTGGCGCGTGTGGCGTGCCGAGGGCGGCGCCCTGCCCGCTGCGGTGGCCGGGCACTCGCTGGGCGAATATTCGGCGCTGGTCGCTGCCGGTGTGCTGACGCTGGCGCAGGCCGCGCCGCTGGTGCGCCTGCGCGCTGCGGCCATGCAGGAAGCCGTGCCCGTGGGCACTGGCGCCATGGCCGCCATCCTGGGTCTGGATGCTACAAAAGTGATAGCTGTTTGCGCAGAGGTGACGGGCTCTATGGCCCAAAACGGCACTGAAGTGGTGGAAGCCGTCAATTTCAACGATCCGGCGCAAACCGTGATCGCAGGCACCAAAGCTGCCGTCGAAAAAGCCTGCGAGGTGCTCAAGGCCGCAGGGGCCAAGCGCGCCCTGCCGCTGCCGGTGTCGGCGCCATTCCACTCCAGCCTGATGAAGCCCGCCGCCGAAAAGCTGCGCGTGGCGCTGGCGACCACCGCGCTGGCGACGCCGCAGATTCCGGTGCTCAACAACATCGACGTGGCCGTGCAGCAGGACGCTGACGCCATCCGCGATGCGCTCTACCGCCAGGCGTTCGGGCCGGTGCGCTGGGTCGAATGCGTGCAGGCGCTCAAAGGCCGTGGCATCAGCCACATCATCGAGTGCGGCCCGGGCAAAGTGCTGGCCGGTCTGGTCAAGCGCATTGACGCCGAGCTGGTCGGCGCCGCTTTGTACGATATGAATACCCTGACTGCTACCAAGGAGCTGCTGGCATGAGCGAATCCTCTGTGAAATCCCCTGTGGCGCTGGTCACTGGCGCATCCCGCGGTATTGGCGCGGCCATTGCGCAAGAGCTGGCCCGCCGTGGCTACCAGGTCATTGGCACCGCCACCACCGCAGGCGGTGCCGAGGGCATCACGGCAGCGCTGGCGGCCTATCCCGGCTGCCGTGGCGCCGCGCTGGATGTGAATGACGTCGCTGCCGTAGAGGCACTGATCGACAGCATCGTCAAGCAGCAAGGCGGTTTGCAGGCGCTGGTGAACAACGCCGGCATCACGCGCGACCAGCTGGCCATGCGCATGAAAGACGACGACTGGGATGCGGTGCTGGACACCAACCTCAAGGCCGTGTTCCGCGTCAGCCGCGCGGCCATCAAGCCCATGATGAAGCAGCGTTTTGGCCGCATCATCAGCATCACCAGCGTGGTGGGGGCCTCGGGCAACCCGGGCCAGGCCAACTACGCTGCCGCCAAGGCGGGCGTGGCTGGCATGACCCGTGCCCTGGCGCGCGAGCTGGGCAGCCGCAACATCACGGTCAACTGTGTGGCGCCTGGCTTCATCCAGACCGACATGACGGCAGAGCTGCCCGAAGCACAGCAAAAAGCCCTGAACGCACAGATTCCGCTGGGCCACATGGGCCAGCCCGCAGACATCGCGCATGCTGTGGCCTACCTGGCATCGCCCGAGGCTGGCTATGTGACGGGGCAGGAGTTGCACGTCAATGGCGGCATGTACATGTAATTGATGAAAGTTCACGCCGGTTGATCCGTGCGGCGGGCCGTTCAGGAAGGGTTTCTTAAACGGCTAGAATCGCGGATTCTTTTCACAACCTCCCAGAGGGAAACCATGAGCGATATCGAAGCACGTGTCAAAAAAATCATTGCCGAACAACTCGGCGTGGAAGAGTCTCAAGTCACCAACGAAAAAGCCTTTGTGGCCGACCTCGGTGCCGACTCGCTGGACACCGTGGAGCTGGTGATGGCCCTGGAAGACGAATTCGGCATTGAGATTCCCGACGAAGACGCCGAGAAGATCACGACGGTGCAAAACGCCATCGACTACGCCACCAACCACCAGAAGGCCTGAGCCAGCGCCCAGCGCCTGCCCTCAGAGCGATCAGCACAAGGTTTTTACGCATGAGCCGTCGTCGCGTTGTCGTGACCGGCCTGGGTTGCATCAGCCCCGTGGGCAACACGGTGCAGGATGCCTGGGCCAATATCCTCGCCGGTCAGTCCGGCATTGATCTCATCACCAAGTTCGATGCATCGAACTTCGCTTGCAAAATTGCAGGAGAGGTCAAAGGATTTGACCTGGAGTCCTACATCAGCGCCAAAGATGCGCGGGCGATGGACAGTTTTATCCATTTCGGCATTGCTGCCGCGGCCCAGGCCGTGCGCGATGCGGGCTTGCCAACGGGCGAGGCGCTCAGCGATGAGCTGGCCACCCGCATCGCCTGTGTGATCGGCTCCGGTATCGGCGGCTTGCCGCTGATAGAAAACACCCATGCGGAGCTGGCCAGCCGGGGGCCGCGGCGCATCACCCCATTTTTTGTACCTGCCTCCATCATCAATATGGTGGCAGGCCATGTCTCCATGCGGTTTGGCTTCAAGGGGCCCAACCTGGCCGTGGTCACTGCCTGCACCACGGGGCTGCACTGCATTGGCGAGGCCGGGCGCATGATCGAATACGGCGACGCCGATGTGGTCGTTGCCGGTGGCACCGAAGCTACCGTGTCGCCGCTGGGCGTAGGTGGTTTTGCCGCCATGCGCGCACTGTCCACCCGCAATGACGACCCCAAAGCCGCTTCGCGCCCCTGGGACAAAGACCGCGATGGCTTTGTGCTGGGTGAGGGGGCCGGTGTCATGGTGCTGGAAGAGTATGAGCACGCCAAGGCCCGCGGCGCCAAAATCTACGCGGAACTGAGCGGCTTTGGCATGAGCGCTGATGCGGGTCACATGACCGCACCGAACATGGATGGCCCGCGCCGTGCCATGCTGCATGCACTGCGCAATGCGGGGGTCAACGCCGATGAGGTCGGCTACCTCAATGCCCACGGCACCTCCACGCCTTTGGGTGATATCAATGAGGCCAACGCCATCAAGGCCGCATTTGGCGACCATGCGCGCCAGAAACTGGTGGTCAGTTCCACCAAGTCCATGACCGGGCACTTGCTTGGTGGTGCCGGTGGCATTGAAAGCATCTTCACGGTGTTGGCGCTGTACCACCAAAAGGTGCCACCCACTATCAACCTGGACAACCAGGACCCTGAGTGCGACCTTGACTTCTGTGCCAATGTGGCGCGCGACATGAAGATGGATATCGCGGTCAAAAACAACTTCGGCTTTGGCGGAACCAACGGTTCCCTGGTGTTCCGACGCATCTGACGTGTCCAGCGGTCTGGCATGGTGCGGCCCCATCTGATGGCTGCATCGCCTTCCCGCTACCAAGCGCCTGCGGTGCGCTATCCCGTGGTGCGCAGCCGCCAGCTTGGCAGCCTGTTGCTGGTGCTGTCTGCACTGGGGCTGCTGGTGTGTCTGGCTTGGTGGCGCTGGGCCGGTGTGCCGCTGGCAGCGGTACTGGCTGCGCTGGCCACCTGGGGCGGTGCCACGGTGCTGGCATGGCGTTTCTGGTGGCTTTCTCCAGCGGGCGTTCTGGTGTGGGATGGTCGCAACTGGGCGTTGGATCGCCCGGGGCAGGGGGCCATCGTTGGTGTGCTGGCTGTACATCTGGATGTGCAGCGCAGTGTGTGGGTGCGTTTGACGCCTGCCCATGGCGCTCCCTGGTGGCTCTGGCTGGAGCAATCCTGGGATGCCACGCGCTGGATGGATGTGCGCCGTGCGTTATATTCGCGCCCCAGGCTGGGTGCTGCCGACAACCTTGCTGAAACCCCCGGCCGCGCCCCCTGAAGCGGTCGCCAGGCGCGCAACTTCCCTTACCCATGACCGTTTCTCCCCTTGCCGAACCACCTCCTGGCGACAGTGACTTCCAACTGGTCGAGCGCGCAGTCGCCGGGGATCAGCGGGCGTATGAACTGCTGGTCATCAAATACCAGCGGCGCATTGAGCGCCTGATTGGCCGCATGGTGCGCGATACCGACCTGGTGCAGGACATTGCGCAGGAAACCTTCATCCGTGCCTATCGAGCGCTGCACCAGTTTCGCGGCGAAGCGCAGTTCTACACCTGGCTATACCGTATCGCGGTCAATACAGCCAAAAAGGCGCTGATGGATCTCAAGCGTGATCCGCTGGTGTATGAGTCGACGCTGGCCGGTGCGGACGATGGTGATGAAACTTCCCGCCTCGGTAATGAACCAATCAACGAGGAAACGCCCGAAACTGTGTTGGCTGCCCGCGAGATAGCGGCTGCCGTCAACGCGGCCATGGAGGCTTTGCCCGAAGATTTGCGCCAGGCCGTGAGCCTGCGTGAAATAGAGGGCTTGAGCTATGAAGAAATTGCGCTGGCCATGGCCTGCCCCATAGGCACTGTGCGCTCGCGCATTTTTCGGGCGCGTGAAGCGATTTCGGCGCGTGTGCGGCCGTTGTTGCAAAACCAGATGGGCAAGCGCTGGTAACGGTGCTAACAAGAAGGCGGCAGCATGGCAGATGCAACAGGTGTGGGTTCGACAGGTGAAATCATGATGGAAAACCTCAATCAGAAAGAAATGCTGTCGGCATTGGCCGACGGGCAGTTGTCGGGCAATGCGCTGACACAGGCGCTGGAGTTCTCATCCCAGGACGAGGGGCGGGAAACTTGGCAGCTGTATCAACTGGTGGGCGATGTGCTGCGTTCGCCTGAATTGGCGCGCCCCGTGGACAACGGTGATTTTCTGGCCCGGTTGCGTACGCAGTTGGCCCAGGAAGCCGCACCTGTTGCGCAGGCCACGGCCAGCAGCCCCACAGCGCCCGCGCAACCCGTGCTTACCCAGTTCACGCCGCCACCGCAGGCCGCCAATGACTCGGTGTTCCGCTGGAAAATGGTGGCCGGGCTGGCTTCGTTGGCCGCTGTGGCCACGTTGGTCTGGAGCGCGGTGGGGGGGCTGGGCGGCCCGCCCGCTGGTGCGCAGATGGCTGCGGTGTCGGCCCCTGTCACTGCCTCTGTGTCGGTGCAAGCGCCTGCTGTGTCGCTGGCTGACAACCAGGCGCCCCAGCAAGTGATGATCCGCGACCCGCGCCTGGATGAGCTGTTGGCCGCACACAAGCAGTTTGGCGGTACTTCAGCCTTGCAACTGCCCGCAGGCTTTTTGCGCAACGCCAATTTCGAGGCCCCCAAGCGCTGACACTTGGGCGGGTGCCTGCGTTGTGGCAGGGAACCAATCGCTGCCCTGGCTTTCATAGGCATACCAGAACCGGCATATGGTCGGCGTCTGATTTGCATGAAAGGTTGCTGATGAAAAAAACAAGTTCAACCGTGGCGCGCCTGGTGTTGGCTGCCACGGTGTTTGCTTCGGCGGGCACGGCGCTGGTGGCGCCTGGCACTGTGGCGGCGCAGCCCGCCAGCGTGGTGCGTGGCTTGCCTGATTTCACGGAACTGGTGGAGCAGGTCGGGCCTGCGGTGGTCAATATCCGCACCTTGGAGAAAGTCTCTTCCCGTGCCAACGTCAATGGCATGGACGAAGAGATGCTGGAGTTTTTCCGGCGCTTTGGCGTGCCCGTTCCCAATGTGCCGCGCCAGCACCGCCCCCAGCGGCCACAGGACGAAGACGCCCAGCCCAGCGGCGTCGGTTCGGGCTTTATCGTCAGTGCCGACGGTTATGTGATGACCAACGCCCACGTCGTCGAAGGGGCCGATCAGGTGCTGGTGACGCTGACCGACAAGCGCGAGTTCAAGGCCCGCATCGTTGGCACTGACAAGCGCACCGATGTGGCCGTCGTCAAAATCGAGGCTACCGGCCTGCCTGCCGTCAAGATTGGCGACAGCAGCCGCCTGAAAGTGGGCGAGTGGGTGATGGCGATTGGTTCCCCGTTTGGTCTGGAGAGCACCGTGACGGCGGGTATCGTCAGCGCCCGCCAGCGCGAGACAGGCGACTATTTGCCCTTCATCCAGACCGATGTGGCCATCAACCCCGGCAACTCCGGTGGCCCCTTGATCAACATGCGCGGTGAAGTGGTGGGGATCAACAGCCAGATTTATTCGCGCTCGGGCGGCTTCATGGGCATTTCGTTTGCCATCCCGATTGACGAGGCCATGCGCGTGAGCGAGCAACTGCGCGCCACTGGGCGCGTGACGCGGGGCCGCATTGGCGTGCAGATTGGCCCGGTCAGCAAGGACGTGGCTGAGTCCTTGGGCCTGGGCAAACAGCAAGGCGCCCTGGTGACGGGCGTAGAGGCTGGATCGCCTGCCGAGAAAGCCGGTGTCGAGGCCGGTGACATCATCACGCGCTTTGATGGCAAGCCCATCGACAAGGTGTCGGACTTGCCGCGCATGGTGGGCAGCACCAAGCCCGGCAGCAAGAGCGTGGTGACGGTATTCCGCCGGGGCAACACGCGCGACCTGACCCTCACCATCGCTGAGATCGAGCCTGATAAAACTGCACGCAAAGCCGCTGACCAGCCCAAGCCCAAGGCCGCAGTGGCCACGCAGCAGCTGGGTCTGCTGGTCAGTGACCTGACCGAGGCGCAGAAAAAAGAACTCAAACTCAAGGGCGGTGTGCGCGTCGAGGCGGCCAGCGATGCCGCAGCGCGCGCCGGGCTGCGCGAGGGCGATGTGATCCTGGCCATTGCCAACACCGAAGTCTCCAGCAGCAAAGAGCTGGAAGCCGTTCTGGTCAAGCTGGACAAGAGCAAGCCCGTGAACGTCCTGTTCCGCCGTGGTGAATGGGCGCAGTACGCGCTGATTCGCCCTGCGCGCTGACCTGCCATTTGCGCTGCGTTGCCCCCGTGGCGCGCAGAGCCGGTTGGTTAGAATGGCGGCCGTTCCTGCAATGAAGCTCCAACCAACCCGGCTGCCAAGGATTGTTGGTTCAGGGCGCGTCGCCATTCGATGCGCCCTTTTTTCTTGTACGTGCCTTTGTAACCCCACCACTTGACGCTTTTTGTTGATGAACCACATCAGAAACTTTTCCATCATCGCGCACATTGACCATGGCAAATCCACCCTGGCCGACCGCCTGATCCAGCGCTGCGGCGGCCTGGAGGAGCGCCAGATGGAGGCCCAGGTGCTTGACTCGATGGACATCGAAAAAGAGCGGGGCATCACCATCAAGGCGCAAACTGCTTCTTTGCAGTACAAGGCCAAAGATGGTCAGGTCTATAACCTGAACCTGATCGACACGCCCGGCCACGTCGATTTTTCTTATGAAGTGAGCCGCTCCCTGTCGGCCTGCGAAGGCGCTCTGCTGGTGGTCGATGCCAGCCAGGGCGTAGAGGCGCAAACCGTGGCCAACTGCTATACCGCGCTGGATCTGGGCGTGGAAGTGGTGCCCGTGCTGAACAAAATGGATTTGCCCCAGTCCGACCCCGACAACGCCAAGGCCGAGATCGAAGACGTGATCGGTATTGACGCTGCCGATGCCATCCCCTGTTCGGCCAAAACCGGCATGGGCATTGAAGAAATCCTTGAAGCCATCGTGGCCAAGGTGCCCGCGCCCAAGGGCAACCCCGACGCGCCGCTGCGCGCCATGATCATCGACAGCTGGTTCGACCCGTATGTGGGCGTGGTCATGCTGGTGCGCGTGGTTGATGGCCGTTTGCTCAAGGGCGAGCGCTTCAAGATGATGGCCACCAACGCCGTCTACAACGCCGACAACCTGGGCGTTTTCACGCCCGCGAACGAGCCGCGCGATCGGCTCAATGCAGGTGAAGTGGGCTACATCATTGCCGGCATCAAAGAGCTGCAAGCGGCCAAGGTGGGCGACACCATCACCTTGGAAAAAAAGCTGCCCAACAACGCGGGCCCTGCCACCGAGGCGCTGCCCGGCTTCAAAGAGATTCAACCCCAGGTGTTTGCCGGCCTGTACCCCACTGAGGCCAGCGAGTACGACCAGCTGCGCGATGCCCTGGAAAAGCTCAAGCTCAACGATGCATCGCTGCACTACGAACCCGAGGTGAGCCAGGCACTGGGCTTTGGTTTCCGCTGCGGCTTTCTGGGCCTGCTGCACATGGAAATCGTGCAAGAGCGCCTGGAGCGCGAGTTTGACCAAGACCTCATCACCACCGCGCCCAGCGTGGTGTACCAGGTGGTCAAGCCCGGCGGCGAAGTCACCATGGTGGAAAACCCCGCCAAGATGCCCGATGTGGGCAAGCTGGCGGAAATCCGCGAACCCATCGTTACCGTGCACCTGTACATGCCGCAAGACTACGTGGGCCCTGTGATGACGCTGGCCAACCAAAAACGCGGCGTGCAGATGAACATGGCCTACCACGGCCGCCAGGTCATGTTGACCTACGAGATGCCGCTGGGCGAGATCGTGCTGGACTTCTTCGATAAGCTCAAATCGGTGTCGCGCGGCTATGCCTCCATGGACTACGAGTTCAAGGAGTACCGTGCCTCGGACGTGGTCAAGGTCGATATCCTGCTCAACGGCGAGAAGGTCGATGCGCTGTCCATCATCGTCCACCGCTCGCAGGCGCCGTACCGCGGCCGCGCGGTGGTGGCGAAGATGCGCGAAATCATCAGTCGCCAGATGTTTGACGTAGCCATCCAGGCCGCCATTGGCGCCAACGTCATCGCCCGCGAAACCATCAAGGCGCTGCGCAAAAACGTGCTGGCCAAGTGCTACGGCGGCGACGTCAGCCGCAAACGCAAGCTGCTGGAAAAACAAAAAGCTGGTAAGAAGCGCATGAAGCAGATCGGCTCCGTGGAGGTGCCGCAAGAAGCCTTCCTGGCCATCTTGCAGGTGGAAGACTGATATGCAAGCGGTGCAAGTTCTGACGGCGCTGCTGCTGGCGGCCTTTGTGGGCTACATCGGCTCCTGGTACATGGGGCTGATTGAGGGCAACTTCGCCCTGCTGCTGTTTCTGGCCACCGTGGTTACGGGCGCGTACTGGCTGGCCGAGCGGCTGTATTTTCTGCCCCGGCGCCGCCGCGCGGCCCAGGCCATTGAAGACGCCGCCGCGCAGCGCCGCACCGAACTCGATCGCATGGGCATTGCCAAGGTGGATGTGGATGTGCAAGAGGCCAAGGGCCGCATCCTCATGCAGCCCTGGTGGCTGGACTGGACAGCGGGGCTGTTTCCGGTGATTGCCACAGTGTTTGTGCTGCGCTCGTTCCTGTTCGAGCCGTTCAAGATTCCCTCGGGCTCCATGATTCCGACGCTGCTGGTGGGCGACCTCATTCTGGTGAACAAATTCACCTACGGCGTGCGCCTGCCGGTGATCCACACCAAGCTGACCGAGGGCAATGCGCCCCAGCGCGGCGATGTGATGGTGTTTCGCTACCCGCCCCAGCCCAACATGGACTACATCAAGCGCGTGGTCGGTGTGCCCGGCGATGAAGTCGCTTATCTGAACAAACGCCTGAGCGTTAATGGTCAGCCGGTGCCCACCACCGCCGTTCCTGACTTCTTCGATGAAGGCGCCATGCGCTACTTCAAGCAGTACGAAGAACAACTGGGCGCCCAGCCCCACCGCCTGCTCAACAACCCCGAGGCACCGGCCTTTGTGCAGGGCGCCAGCGACTTTGCCTACCGCGACCACTGCCGCTACAGCGTCGAGGGTGTGGTCTGCAAAGTCCCCTCAGGGCACTATTTCATGATGGGTGACAACCGGGACAATTCCCTCGACTCGCGCTACTGGGGCTTTGTGCCCGATGCCAACATCGTCGGCAAAGCCTTTTTTGTCTGGATGAACTTCGGCGACCTCAAGCGCATCGGGGCGTTCCATTGAGTTCACACTGTCACGTGGCAACCACCAGGGAGTAAGTTATGAATGCACAGCGCACCCCCCGCCGTTCGCGCCAGCGCGGCCTGTCATTTATCGGCGTGATCTTCATTGGCCTGATGGCTGTGGCAGCTTTTGCCATCGGTGGCCAGTCGATTCCGATCTGGCTGGAATACCAGGCCATCACCAAGGCCATGAACAAAGCCAAAATCGAAAGCACCGTGCCCGGCGTGCGTGCGGCCTTTGACCGCGCCGCTGCTATTGACAACATCAGCTCTGTCAAAGGCCAGGACCTCGAAGTCACCAAGCGCGGCGACAAGGTGGTGGTATCGGTCAATTACGCCCGCGAGATTCCGCTGGCTGGGCCCGCCTATCTGGTGTACCGCTTCCAGGCGCAGACAGACTAAGTGCAGCCCGCTCTTGCTTCGCTGCAATCGCGCTTGCAGCACACCTTTTCCAGCCCGGCCCTGCTGCTGCGTGCCGTCACGCACCGCAGCTTCAGCGCCGACCACAACGAACGCCTTGAATTCCTGGGCGACTCCGTTCTCAATCTGGCCGTCTCCAGCCTGCTGTACCAGCGCCTCAGTGCGCTGCCCGAGGGCGACTTGTCGCGCGTGCGTGCCAACCTGGTCAAAGAGGGCACCCTGCACCAGTTGGCGCTGGGCCTGCGCTTGTCCGAGGTACTGCGCCTGGGCGAGGGCGAGGCCCGCTCGGGCGGGCACCAGCGTGCCTCCATCCTGGCCGACGCCCTGGAGGCGCTGATTGGCGCCGTGTATCTGGATGCGGGCTACGCCTCGGCAGAAGCCCTGGTTCACCGGCTGTTTGCCGCCGTCGAAATCAACCCGCAAATGCAGGCCGCTGCCAAAGACGCCAAGACGGCGTTGCAGGAGTGGTTGCAGGGCCGCAAAATGAAAGTGCCGCAGTACACCGTGGTGGCCACGGCAGGCGCGGCCCACCGGCAAACCTTTGATGTGGAATGCCACATCCCCGAACTCTCGCTCACCGAGCGCGGCACCGGCGGCTCCCGCCGTGCCGGCGAGCAGGCTGCAGCCGCGGCCATGCTGGCCACCCTGAAAGCGAAAAAACCATGAACGATGCTACTAAAAACGTAGCTGCTAGCGCACAGCCAGCAAGCCTGCAAGCCGAAAAAGACCTTGAATCTGCCACTGCGGCACCGGCGCCAGCAGCGCAGCCCGCTGCGGTGCAAACTGCCGCCGAACTTGATGCCGTGCTGGCGCAGGCCCTGGGCCCAAGCGCAGCCGACAGCGCAGACGCTGGCGCCACCGGCCCGCAGCGCTGCGGTGTGATTGCCATCGTCGGCAAGCCCAACGTGGGCAAATCCACGCTGCTGAACGCGCTGGTGGGGCAAAAAATCAGCATCACCTCGCGCAAGGCGCAGACCACGCGCCACCGCATCACCGGCATCCGCACGCTGGGACAAACGCAGTTTGTGTTTGTCGATACGCCCGGCTTTCAGACACGCCACGCCACGGCGCTGAACAAGTCGCTGAACAAAACGGTGATGGGCGCGATTGGCGATGTGGACTTGATTTTGTTCGTCGTCGAGGCGGGCAGCTTCACGCTGGCCGACGCCAAGGTGCTGAGCCTGTTCAAGCCCGGCATCCCGACGCTGCTCATTGCCAACAAGCTGGACAACATCCACCGCCGTGCCGAGATCGCGCCCTGGCTCAAGGGCATGCAGGAGCGCCACCCGTTTGCCGAGTTCGTGCCCATGTCGGCCAAGAACAAGGGCGACATCCAGCGCCTGTATGGCATTTGCGAAAAGTACCTGCCCGAAGCGCCCTGGTGGTACGAGGCCGACGAGCTGACCGACCGCAGCGAAAAGTTTCTGGCCAGTGAAACCGTGCGCGAAAAGCTGTTCCGCTTCACGGGCGACGAGCTGCCCTACACCTCCACGGTGGTGATCGACAAGTTCGAAGAAGAAAAAAGCAAAGTCCACAAACGCATGATCCGCGTGGCCGCCACCATCATCGTCGAGCGCGACAGCCACAAGGCCATGGTGATTGGCGACAAGGGCGAACGCTTGAAGCGCATCGGCACCGAAACCCGCCAGGAGCTGGAAAAGCTCATGGACGCCAAGGTGTTTGTCGAGCTGTGGGTCAAGGTGCGCTCGGGCTGGGCCGACGACGAAGCCCGCGTGCGCTCGTTCGGCTATGAGTGAATGTGGCCCCCACGTTCGCCCACTGCGTGTGCTCTCTGCCCCCCGAGGGGGCGGCGTTTCGCCTTGGGGCGGCCCGGCGGCGAAACCACTGCTGATTGACCGTGGCCACCGCGCGCCGTTTTTCCAATGAACCGGCCTTTGTGCTGCACCGCTACGACTGGAGCGAGTCCAGCCTGATTCTGGAAGTGTTCACGCGCCAGCATGGGCGCGTGGCCCTGGTGGCCAAGGGTGCGAAAAAGCCCAGTTCCAACTTCCGGCCTGTGCTGCTGCCCTTGCAGCCCCTGAGCCTGACCTGGACACAGAGCGCGGCCACGGGCGCCAACGACATCCACACCCTCAAAGGCGCCGAGTGGGTCGGTGGCCACATCATGCCCACGGGGGATGCGCTGTTGGCGGGCACTTACCTCAACGAGCTGCTGCTGCGCCTGCTGGCGCGCGACGACCCGCACCCGGTGCTGTTCGATGCCTACAGCGCCGTGGTGCGCGTGCTGGCCAGCGAACACGGCGAAGCGCTGGAGCCGGTGCTGCGCACGTTTGAGTTGCTGCTGCTGCGCGAGATCGGCATGCTGCCCGCCCTGGACGCGCAAACCCTGACCCTGGAGCCCCTGCAAGCGCAGGCGCGCTACACCCTGGTGCCCGAAGGTGGCCTGCGCGCCGCCGATGCCAGCGAGCAGCGTGCCAGCCTGAGCGCCGCGCAGTGGCAGGCCCTGTACGCACCCCTGCAAGGCCGGGGCGTGCGCTTGGCGGCACTGCTGCGCGCCTGCGCGCCCGTGGCACTGGAACTCAAACCCCAACTGCGCGCCCTGCTGCAATACCATTGCGGCAGCCCCCTGCTGCGCACCCGCCAGCTCATGCTGGACATCCAAGCCCTTTGACCTCGCCACGACCTTGCCATGACCACTGCCATGCCTGCCACTGCGCCCGCCACCGCGCCCATTGCTGCCCACCGCACCGCCTTGTCGGTCAACGTCAACAAGGTGGCCCTGGTGCGCAACACGCGCCACCTGGGCATTCCCAGCGTCACGCGCGCGGCGCTGCTGTGCCTGCAAGCGGGCGCGCAGGGCATTACGGTGCATCCGCGCCCCGACGAGCGCCACATCCGTGCCCACGACGTGACCGAACTGGCCGCGCTGTTGCAAGACTGGCCGGGCCGCGAATACAACATCGAAGGCAACCCCTTCCACAACCTGATGGACTTCATCCGTGCCGTGCGCCCGCACCAGGCCACCTTTGTGCCTGACGGTGAAGGCCAGTTCACCAGCGACCATGGCTGGAGCTTTCCGCAAGACGCCGAGCGCTTGGCGCCCTTGATTGCCGAGTGCAAAGCCCTGGGCGTGCGCGTCAGCCTGTTCATGGACCCTCTCCCTGAGCAGATGGCCGCCGCCCGCGCCGTGGGTGCCGACCGCGTCGAGCTCTACACCGAGCCCTACGCCGCCGCCTGGGGCACGCCACAGCAGGCGCAAGAGCTGGAACGCTACCGCGCCGCCGCCCAGGCGGCGCTGGACGCAGGCTTGGGCGTCAACGCGGGCCACGATCTGAACCAGAGCAACCTTGCCGCTTTTGTGCGTGGCGTGCCCGGCCTGCTGGAAGTGTCGATTGGCCACGCGCTCATCGCCGACGCGCTGGAGCTGGGTTATGGCGCCACCGTGCAGGCCTACCTGCGTTGCATTGAGGCGGGCTTGGCTGCGCCCGAAGCAGACCCGCAGACGCCGCATGGCAGCGCGGACGGCATCCGCAATCACTCCTGAATCAATAGCTGCTTGCGCCCATTCTGCAAGGGCTAGAGCCTGATTTCATCTAAAACCATGATCTACGGCATTGGCACCGACATTTGCGACATCCGCCGCATCCGCGCCAGCCTGGAGCAGCGCGGCGAGCGCTTTGCCGCCAAGGTGCTCACACCCGCCGAGCTGGCCCAGTGGCAGGAGCGCAGTGCGCGCTGGCCCGAGCGCGGCGTGCGCTACCTGGCCACGCGCTTTTCGGCCAAAGAAGCCTTCAGCAAAGCCATCGGCTTGGGCATGGTCATGCCCATGACCTGGCATGCCTGCGAAGTGGCCAATCTGCCCAGCGGCCAGCCCACGCTGGTGCTGCACGGCGCACTGCAAGCGTGGTTTGTGCAGCGCCGCCTCAGCGCCCACCTCAGCGTGAGCGATGAATCCGACTACGCCGCCAGCTTCTGCGTGGTGGAACAATGCAGCGATCCCCACCCGCCATCCCCTGAAATTTGAACCCAATTGGCTTCCAGCGCCCGCCAGATGGGCGCAACCAGCTATTCAATAGATAGTAAAAAATGACCGAACACGCCCCCCTCATCATCGACATTGCCGGCACCAGCCTGACCGACACCGACCGCCGCCGCCTGGCGCACCCGCTCACCGGCGGCGTGATTCTGTTTGCGCGCAACTGGCAAGACCGCGCCCAACTGCTGGAGCTGACCGCCGCCATGAAGGCCGTGCGCCCCGATTTGCTGATCTGCGTAGACCACGAAGGTGGCCGCGTGCAGCGCTTTCGCAGCGACGGCTTTACCCACCTGGCGCCCATGCGCGCCTTGGGGGAGATGTGGCGCCAGGACGGTAAAAAAGCCAAGAAGGGCAAAAAAGGCCAGAAAGCCCAATCCGCCCAAACCCGCAAAGTCCGCCTGGGCGAAGGCGCCCTGCGCGCCACCAACGCTGCCACGGCAGCGGGCTACGTGCTGGCCAGCGAGCTGCGTGCTTGCGGTGTCGATTTTTCGTTCACGCCCGTGCTCGATCTGGACTGGGGCGGCAGCGGCGTGATTGGCGACCGCGCCTTTGACCGCGACCCGCGCATCGCTACCTTGCTGGCCAAAAGCCTGGCCCAGGGCCTGCTGCAAGCGGGCATGGCCAACTGCGGCAAGCATTTTCCGGGGCACGGCTACGTCAAGGCCGACTCGCACACCGAGGTGCCCATCGACAAGCGCAGCCTGAAAAAAATCCTCGCCGCCGATGCCGCTCCCTACCAGTGGCTGCGCAGCACCATTACCAGCGTCATGCCCGCGCATGTGATTTACCCCAAGGTGGATACGCGCCCGGCGGGCTTTTCCACGCGCTGGCTGCAAGACATTTTGCGCAGCCAGCTCGGTTTTGACGGTGCCATCTTCAGCGACGACCTGAGCATGGAGGGCGCGCGCCGCATCGACGGCCAGGTGGTCAGCTACACCGAGGCCGCCGTGGCCGCGTTGCAGGCGGGCTGCGATCTGGTGCTGCTGTGCAACCAGAGCCTGGGCGATGGCGCCGCCGTGGACGAGCTGCTCGATGGCCTGAGTGCGCAGCAGGCCCAGGGCCGCTGGCAGCCCAGCCCCGAGAGCGAGTCGCGCCGCCTGGCCCTGCTGCCGCAAACCCCGCCGCTGCCCTGGGACGAGCTGATGTTCCAGCCCGCCTATTTGCAGGCGCTGGAAATGCTGCCCTGAGCCAGTCACGCGCCCGGCATCGGTTGCGTGCGCTTTGGGACGTATCAATTTTGATAGCTGCTCGCGCACGCCCTGCAAGGGCTGGAGCCTGATTCGACCTTAAATTTTTGGCGCTGGATCGGCCCCTGCCAGGGCGGGCGGGGGCGCTGGTGTGGCGCCGCTGGGGGCTGCACGCACGGGTGGCTCGGGGGTGTTCGGGCCGCCTTTCCAGCGCCGGACCACGCGCTGGAAGATCAGCGCGTTGGGGATTTGCAGCAGCGCAGCGGGCGCCTCTGCCGTGCCCTCTTGCAGCGTGGTGTAGAGCAGGTTGATGTCCACCACCCGGCCCAGTGCGCCGGGTTTTTCGGCGGTGTCCAGCAGCTCGATGGTGTCGCCAATGCGAAACGGCCCCACGGTAAAAATCAGAAACGCGCAAAACAGGTTCGACAGCACGCTCCATGCGGCAAAAAAAGCCACCGCGCCCACGGTGGCAAAGCCGGTGAACGCCGTCCACAGCACCGTGGCTGAGACGCCCAGGCGCTCCAGCACCAACAGCAAGGTGCTGGTCAGAATCGTCCAGCGCAGCAGGCCCCGGATGGGCACTTGCAGTTCCAGCGGCAGCCCGTAGTGGGCGCTGGCGCGGGCCAGCACGCGGCGCAGCAGGCGTTGCAGCAGCCACGCCGCGATCACGATCAGCAGGAGTTGCAGGCCCGGGACAATGACTTCAAGCCAATCCTGGGCCCATTCGGGCAGGTAAAACTTCAGCGAGCGTTGCATGAAAAAGAGAAAGCAGCGTACCCGGTGGCCAGGCGCTAGCTGCGCCGCTGTGCCACCGTGTCCATCTGCATTTCGAAGCTGAAAAAACGGTCGCGGCCCTGGGTTTTGGCAGCGTACAGGGCCTGGTCGGCGCGCATGAGCATGCTCTCGGCGCTGGTGTTGTCGTCGGGCACGCAGGTGGTAATGCCGCCCGAGAGGGTCAGCGCATTGCCCAGCGGCGAGTTGGGGTGGGTGATGGCACGCACCCGCAGCAACTGGCCCAGCGCGCGGGCAAACGTCATGGCCCCCGAGCGCGGCGTGTTGGGCAGGATGAGCACAAACTCTTCGCCGCCGTAGCGCGCGGCCACATCGCGCGGGCGCACACACACTTCGCTGAGCAGGCGGCCAATTTCGCGCAGGCACACATCGCCTTGCAGGTGGCCGATGGCGTCGTTGTAGAGCTTGAAGTGGTCCAGGTCGCACAGCATCAGCGTCAGCGGCGTGCCGTCGCGCCGTGCGGCCATGATTTCGCTGTGCAGGATGCGGTCCAGGCCGCGCCGGTTGACCAGCCCGGTGAGGGCATCGACCTCCACCATCTCGTTGAGGCGCTGGTTGGCTTGGTGCAGCTCTTCGGTCATGGCCACCAGGCGCCGGCGCATGTCCAGCAGGCGGCGCATGGCGCGCAGCTTGGCCACCAGCACGATGGGTTTGACGGGCTTGACCAGATAGTCGTCACCCCCGGCCTCGATGCCGCGCCAGACGTCCAGATCGCCGTCCAGGCCTGACAAGAAGATGATGGGCGTCCAGTCGCCCGACTCGGCCACGCGCATTTGCTGTGCCACCCAGTAGCCGTCGTTGCCGGGCAGTTTGATGTCCAGCAGCACCAGGTCAGGGCGGCGCGAGCGAAACAGGTGCAGCGCCATGTTGCCGTTGGCCGCTTGCAGAACGTCGGAAACCCCGGCGTGGTGCAGCTCGCCCACCAGCGCAGCGCGCACTGAATCCTGGTCTTCGACCACCAGCACCGTGAAGGGGCTGGCCGACTCTTCGTCTGGGGCCATGGCAGGCACAGCGTTCATGGCTGCACCGGACTCAGGTTTCGCGGCGCAGGGCCGGGAACAGGATCACGTCGCGGATGCTGGGGCTGTCGGTCAGCAGCATCATCAGGCGGTCGATGCCGATGCCGCAGCCGCCTGCGGGGGGCATGCCGTATTCCAGCGCGCGGACAAAGTCGTGGTCAAAGTACATGGCTTCGTCGTCGCCGCTGTCTTTGGCGTCCACCTGGGCGTGAAAGCGCGCGGCCTGGTCTTCGGCGTCGTTCAGCTCGGAGAAGCCGTTGCCGAACTCGCGCCCCGTGATGTAGAGCTCAAAGCGCTCGGTCACTTCGGGGCGGCTGTCGTTGGCGCGCGCCAGCGGGCTGATTTCGGTGGGGTGCTCCATGATGAAGGTGGGCTGCCAGAGCTTGTCTTCCACGGTTTCTTCAAAGTACAGCACTTGCAGGCTGGCCAGGGTGCGGCCCGAGAGCTTGTGTTTTTCTTCACTCATGCCCAGCTTTTTCAGGGCGCTGATCAGCCAGGCGGCGTCGTCCACATGGGCGCCCGCTTCGGTGTACTGAAAGATGGCTTCGCGGATGGTCAGGCGCGCAAAAGGCTGGCTCAGATCGACTTCGCGGCCGCTGTAGCTCAGTTGTAGCGTGCCCACGGCCTTCATGGCGGCATCGCGCACCAGCTGCTCGGTAAAACCCATCAAGTCCTGGTAGTTCCAGTAGGCCGCGTAGAACTCCATCATGGTGAACTCGGGGTTGTGGCGCACCGAGATGCCTTCATTGCGGAAGTTGCGGTTGATTTCGAACACGCGCTCAAAGCCGCCCACCAGCAGGCGCTTCAGGTACAGCTCGGGGGCAATGCGCAGGTACATCTCCTGTTCGAGCGCGTTGTGGTGCGTGACAAACGGCTTGGCGTTGGCGCCGCCCGGAATAGGGTGCAGCATGGGCGTTTCCACCTCCAAAAAGCCGTGTTGCACCATGAAGTCGCGGATGCCACTGACGGCCTTGCTGCGCGCCACAAAGCGCTTGCGGGCCTGCTCGTCGGTCATCAGGTCGATGTAGCGCTGGCGGTATTTGACTTCCTGGTCGTGGATGCCGTGGAACTTGTCGGGCATGGGCCGCAGGCTCTTGGTGAGCAGGCGCAGCGTGGTGACCTTGATCGACAGCTCGCCGGTCTTGGTTTTGAAGGCCGTGCCTTCGGCGCCGATGATGTCGCCCAGATCCCAGTGCTTGAAGGCGGCGTACAGCTCTTCGCCTAGCGCATCGCGCGTGATGTAGAGCTGGATGCGGCCACCCGTGCTGCCCAGCGAGCCGTCTTGCACGGTGGCAAAGCTGGCCTTGCCCATCACCCGCTTGAGCATCATGCGCCCGGCCACGCTCATGGTGACGGCCTGGGCTTCGAGCGTTTCGGCATCGAGCGCGCCGTACTGCGCGTGCAGATCGGCCGCCTGGTGCTGGGGTTTGAAATCGTTGGGGAAGGCGACGCCGCCGTTGCTTTGCAGCGATTCGCGCAGCGCGCGCAGCTTCTCGCGGCGCTCGGCGATGAGCTGGTTTTCGTCGTGGGCAGGGGGCGTAGCGTGGGGAGTGGTGTTGTCAGACATGGAGGGCGCCACTGCGGGGCGTAGAAAAATGGGGCTGGTCACAGCCAAACCGGGGATTTTATGGGTTATGGGCCATGAGAAGACCGCAGGTTTTCTGGCTTGCCCCAGCCCAGCACAACCAGTGCGGTTTGCACGATGATTTTCAGATCCAGCCACAGGCTGCGAGTGCGCACGTATTGGCTGGCGTAGTGCAGCTTGAGGGGCAGAATCTGCTCTGTGTACGTGCGTTCAGGGTCGCTGCTTTGGCCCAGCAGTTCGCTTTCGTGGCGAAACACGATGGAGGCCAGATCGGTGATGCCTGGGCGCACAGACAGAACGGTGTCATGTACATCTGCGGGGTACAGTGCTACATAGCGTGGTACTTCGGGGCGCGGGCCGACCACGCTCATGTCGCCGCGCAGCACGTTCAAAAACTGCGGTAGCTCGTCTACCTTGCTGCGCCGCAGCCAAGCACCGACGTGGGTGATGCGCGCATCCTGGCCTACGGTGATTTGCGGACCCACAGCCTCCGCGCCGGTGTGCATGGTGCGGAATTTGTAGATACCAAACAGCCGCCCGCCGCGCCCTACGCGTTGCTGTCTGAAGAACACCGGCCCGGGTGAATCCAGCCGCACCCACAATCCCACCGCCAGCAGCAGTGGGCACAGCAGCAGCAGGGCCAGGGTGGCAAAGGCGAGGTCGAACAAGCGTTTGGACATGGGACAGGGCTGTAAGAACGTCAGCCCAGCAGCTCGTGCAGCGCGGCAATTATGCGATCCTGCTCGGCATCCTGCATGGCGGTAAACAGCGGTAGGCTGAGCATGGCCTGGTAGGCTGCATCGGCTTGCGGGAATTGCTCTGGCGTGAGCTGGTAGCGGTCGCGCCAATAGGGATGGTGGTGCAGCGGGACGTAATGCACGCTGGTGCCAATGCCCCGGTCTGATAACGCCTGAATCAGTGCGTCGCGCCCCATGCACGCACTTGGCGCCAGCCGCACCACGTACAAATGCCAGGCATGCACATCGCCCGCCGGTGCTGTGGCGGGTAGCACCAGCGGCAGGCTCGCCAGCTGCGCGTGGTAGCGCTGCGCCAAGTATTGGCGCCGCTGCACAAACTGTGGCAAACGCTGTAATTGCACCAGGCCCAAGGCCGCGGCGGTGTCGGTCAGGTTGTATTTGAAGCCAGGCGCGACTACCTCGTAATACCACGCCGGGGTTTTGGAGCTGAAGCGCTCGAAGGCGTCGCGGTTCATGCCGTGCAGGCGCATCACGCGCATGCGTTCGGCCAGTTTCGGGTCGCGTGTGACGGCCATGCCGCCTTCGCCCGTGGTGATGGTCTTGTTGGCGTAGAAGCTGAACACAGTGATGTCGGATTGCAGTTGCCCCACCAGCGTGCCCTGCCAGGTGCTGGGCAGGGCGTGCGCGGCGTCTTCCACCACTTTCAGGCCATGTTCGCGCACGATGGCCAATATGGCGTCCATATTGCAGGCCAGCCCGCCGTAATGCACCGGCATGATGGCGCGGGTGCGCGGTGTGATGGCCGCGCGGATGGCCTCGGGGTCGATGTTCAAAGTCACCGGATCGACGTCCACCAGCACCGGATCGGCGCCCAGGTACCGCACCACTTCCACCGTGGCGGTGAAGGTCAGCGTGGGCGCAATCACCTCATCGCCCGGGCCTAGGCCTAGGGCCTCCAGCGCCAGATGCAGGCCAGCCGTGGCGGAGTTGACAGCAATGCTATGCACGCCGTTGCCGCCCAGGTAGTCGGTGAAGGCCTGCTCAAAGGCGCGGGCCCGAGGGCCGGTGGTGACCCAGCCAGAGCGCAGGGCCTCAGTGACTGCGGCAATCTCGGCATCGGTGATGTCTGGGAGGGCGAAGGGGAGGAAGGGAAGGTCGGTGTCGGACATGGTGGCGGTTCAGGGGGGGGCGCGGCCGATGGCGTGGTATTCGATACCTAGCGCCTTTATCGCTGCGGGTTCAAAGAGGTTGCGGCCATCGAAGATGATTGGCTGGCGCAGGGCGATGGCTAGGTGGGCAAAGTCGGGGCTGTGGAATTCTTTCCATTCGGTCACGATGATGAGTGCGTCCGCACCTTCGAGTGCGCTGGTGGCCTGGCTCACCAGGTGCAGGCCGGGACGCTCGCCCAACACCCGACGTGCCTGGGCCAGGGCCACCGGGTCGTAGGCGGCTACTTCAGCGCCGCGTGCGAGTAGGTGTTCGATGATGACCAGACTCGGGGCTTCGCGCATGTCGTCCGTACCCGGTTTGAAGGCCAGGCCCCATAAGGCAAAACGTCGGTCGCAAAGATCGGGGCCGAAGCGCGCCACGATCTTGTCGATCAGCACCTGTTTCTGTCTCTCGTTGACAGCCTGCACTGCGTGCAGAATGTGCAGCGCTTGTCCGGCTTCCTGCGCTGCATGCACCAGGGCTTTCACATCCTTGGGGAAGCACGAGCCGCCATAGCCCGTGCCAGCATAGAGAAAATGTGTGCCGATGCGTGGGTCTGTGCCCATGCCCGTGCGCACCTGCTCGATGTCGGCCCCCAGTTTCTCTGCCAGTAGAGCCAGTTCGTTCATGAAGCTGATGCGCGTGGCCAGCATGGCGTTAGATGCGTACTTGGTGAATTCCGCGCTGCGGATGTCCATCAGGATGAAGCGGTCGCGATTGCGCATGAAGGGCGCATAGAGCATGCGCAAGGCCTGCGCGGCCTGTTCATTGTCGGCGCCCACGATCACGCGGTCGGGGCGCATGAAGTCCTGCACGGCGGAGCCCTCCTTCAGGAACTCGGGGTTGGATGTCACCGAGAACGCCAGCTCTGGCAGGCCGCGCGCCAGCAGCACCCGCGCGATCACTTCGCGTACCCGATCCGCAGTGCCCACGGGGACGGTGCTCTTGTTCACGATGAGCCGGGGCTCCTGCATACGCTCGGCGATGGCCTGTGCTGCTGCGAGCACGTGCTGTAGGTCAGCCGATCCGTCCTCGTCTGCGGGTGTGCCTACGGCGATGAACTGCACGCTGCCATGCGCCACGGCGCGGTTCACGTCGTCGGTGAAGGTCAACCGACCGCCGCGCGTATTGCGCAGCACGAGGTCGAGTAGGCCGGGCTCATGGATGGGCAGCAGGCCGTTCTGCAATGCGGCGATATGCCCGGGGTTGCTGTCCAGGCAGACCACCTGGTTGCCCATCTCCGCAAGGCAGGCCCCCGTGACCAAGCCTACATAACCGGTTCCGACGACAGTGATTTTCATGCTCAGGATTTCACAGAGGTTTGACCGCCCAGGTTAGGCGGTGCGTGCGCAAGGGGGGGAGCAGCAGCGATGCCGGGGTGATGAGCCCGGCGGGCAGCCGTCGCGCAATCGGCGGCGCCAGCGTGAGCCGACGCGAATGCAGCCGTGCCCTGGGGAACAGCTCCCGCAGTTCGTCCAGCGGCAGCTTGCGTACATCCGGATTGTGTGGGTTGTTGACGACGAGGTCATACACCAGCACGCCGCCGCCTGGCGCCACCCAGCGCCACAGCGTGCGCGCGAACTGCTGCCGATAACCGGGGTCGAGCAGCGAGCTGAATACGGTGAATGCCAGCACGGCCTGCTGGCTGGCGTCGGCCACCGGTACCACGCAGGCGTCACCTTCTAGGACAGTCACCCCATCGGGCAGCAGGGCGCGTGCGGCGGTGGCGCGTTCTGGCAACAGTTCGATGCCGCCCAGCAGCCGGGGCGTGGCACCCAGGCGCAGCAGATCCAGCAGATTGCCGCCGCTGCCGCAGCCCACTTCGAGCAGGGTGCGATCGGCCAGGCTGGCCCAGCCATGGGCGCGCCACAGACGTGCCATGGCGTGCAAGCGCTCCTGCTGTGCCTGTAGGGCAGCCGCGTTGGCGTACAGGCTGTAGCGCTGCGCGTCTGCGCCGTTGTCGCGCCGCGCGTAGCGCGCCTGCACGGCGTGGATCTCAGGCGTGCTCATCGCGTGATCTTCGCGAAATGCTGCGCCGGCGTGCGCTTGCGCAGCACATCCCACAAGCCTTGCCAGGTGCCCCAGCCGTAGCCCAGGTGGAAGGCGGCGATCACGGCGGGCAGGCGCGGCAGCAGGCGCCAGGACCCGGCGGCGCGTGCCGCCACCACGCTCGCCAGCGCCAGATAGGCGCCATACAGCGCCACCAGTGCCGTGGCGGGCCAGGGCATCCAGTGCAGCAGCAGGGCACTCACGAGGAGCGCGGCGACGAACAGCGCGGGCACCAGCTGGCGCGGCGAGCCCGGCTGCCCGTGCTTGCGCACCACGAAGGGCCGCCAGTAGCCGTACTGCTGCTGCTGGGCGAAGAGGTGGCGCAGCGAGCCGCGCGGGTGGTAGACCGAGCGGATCGTGCCGCTCTGCCAGATGCGTCCGCCGCCCCGGCGCAGGCGCAGGTTGTGCTCGTCGTCCTGGTTGCGCACCAGCGCCTCGTCGAACAGGCCGAAGCGCGTGAACGCCTCGCGCCGCCAGCAGCCCAGGTACACGGTGTCGACCGCGCCCTCGTAGTCCTGGTAGCGCGAGCGAGCGCCGCCTACCACCCAGCGGCATTGGAACGCCGCAGCGATGGCTTCGCCCATGGGGCCGGTGCCCTGGGCGACCCAGGGGCCGCCCACGTTGTCGGCGCCACTGCGCTCCAGGGTGTCGATGCAACGGACCAGGTAGTCCGGGGCGAACTGGGTGTGGATGTCGAGCCGGGCGATCACCTCTCCCCGGGCGAGCGCGATGCAGGCATTGAGTCCGGTGGAGACGATGCGACCCGGGTTGTCCACCAGCACCAGCCGCCTGTCGCGCGCGCAGCGCTCCCGCAGGCACTCGCGCGTGCCGTCGTCGCTCTCGCCGTCAGCGATCAGCACTTCCATGTGCCAGCCTGCGGGCAGTTGCTGGCGCAGCACCGAGTCGCAGAATGCGTCGATGAAGGCTGCCTCGTTGCGGCACGGGGCGATGACGCTGAGCAGGCGGGGCGCGGCGGGTATGTAGTCTGTTGCTGTCGTCATGTGGATGTGTGGCCGCGTGCCATGGCTATCACCGTTTGGTAGCAATCCAGCATCTGGTCTACACACCGATGCCATTCGTAATGATTGAGTACATGCTGGCGGCCCTCGTAGCCCATGGCTTCGCGCAGTGGCGCGTTCAGCGCCAGCGCCTGTAGCGCATCTGCCAGCGCGGGCACGTTCTCGCGGGCTACAACCAAGCCTGTGCGGCCAGCGTCTACCACTTCAGGCAGCCCGCCTGCGTCGCTCACCACCACGGGTAGGCCACAAGCCGAGGCTTCCACGGCGGCCACGCCGAAGCTTTCGCTGCGGCTTGGTGCAGCGAAGATGTCGAATTGGCGCAGCCACGAGGGCACCTGGCCGTGCGTGACATGGCCTGCGAAGTGAACGCGTGCCTGAAGTCCCAGTTGGGCCACCAACTGTTGTAGCGGGCCGTGCTCTGGGCCGTCCCCTACCAGCAGCAGTCGCAGCGGGCGCTCGGCGTCTAGGCGCAGCATCGCAGGGCTTTGTAGCAATTGGGCAAAGGCGCGCACCAGTAGATCTACGCCGTATGTGGGTGCGAGAGTCTTTACGATGCCAATGGTGAAGGGGCCAGTGGTGCGTTGGGGGGCGGGTGTGAACATGTCGCAGTCAACACCGAAGGGCGTAATGTGCGCCGACGGAGCGCCGGGAATCAGTCGCGCCACTTGCCGTGCCATAGCATGGCTGGTGGAGGCGATAGCCGTAGCACGTCGTAGGTTCCAGCGCAGCACCAAGCTCTTGAGTCTGGACTCATAGGGAAAGTCGTAGACATCGCTGCCCCACACAGAAAGCACGCAGGGATGGCATGTAGCCAAGGAAGCACTCAGGCCATACCCGCTGGCGTAATGGGTATTCACGATGTCGGGCTGGATGTGAGCTAGCGCACGGCGCAGCGCTGGCACATTGCCCGCGTATCCCCAGGTGCGCTTGATGGGCAGCCAGGTCTTGGAGGCAAAGACAGGCGATACAGCGATGGCAGCGTCAGGGTGCTGTGAGATCAGATGGACCTCATGGTCACGGGCAGCCAGGGCATAAGCCCATCGCTGGTAGTGGATAACGTTGGCTGGGCCGAGTAGGGCAATCTTCATGGGGTTAAAGAGGCGGGCTTGGTGGGCCATAGCCTCATGGTGCAGGCTAGCGCCATCACGGCGCTTAGCGAGGCCAGAGCCCATGCCTGAGACAGAGCCTCCAAGTCTGCCGGGGGGGCAATGAGTATGGTGCCCATTAGGACAAGTAGGCGTGCGAGTTCGGCGGCTACAGCATGCCAAGGGCGGCCTTGGGCATTGCAGGCCACGCATGCGATGCGCAAGATGCTTTCAAGTACGGCAACGGCTGCGAAGTACCCGGCCACGTTCGCCAGTGCAGCGTATTCACTGAGCATCCTAGGCCAAGGTGCGAGTTGCAAGACTGAAACACACACTACCATGGCGGCAAGCACACCCAGGCCGTAGCGCAAAGCGGCCTTGGCAGGCGCTAGGGAGGTGTTACCAATCCAGTGCTTGAACAGCAGGGGGGCAGCATAGTTGGCTGGCGTGAGTACAACCTGAACACCCACAAGGCCCATTGCGAATAGTCCTGTGGCCTGCAAGCCCGACGTGGTTCCGATGTGGTGCAACCATAACGCAGGTGATGCACTGGTGAACACCGCAACGAGCCATGCTGCGGTGCTGAACCGCATAAGTGGGACTAAGCCCACAGAAGTGGCAGCCGTCGGCAGTGCGAGCTTGCGCGTCATTAGGGCCGCGACTGCGGCGCTGGCCAGCCAGGCTAGGAAGAAGGGGAGGGTTGGGTCGGTGCCCGCCAGTGCCGCTATGCTGGCGACGGCTACGGCACCCAGCATCAGCAGCACCTGGGGCAAAACCGTGATTGCGTTGAAGGAGCTGCTTGCCAGCCCTGCGAGGATGGCGCCGCGCAGTATCCCGTGTGCAGTGCCTGCTGCCGTAGTAATTGCCAGCAATACTAGCGTGGTGATGGCCATGCCCTCCGCGAAGAGACCGTAGGCTAGGGCCGACGTAATGCCTAGCAGCGCGGAGACCTGCGTTAACTGCACGGCCTTTTCTCGGGTGACCATGCCTTGACGTTGGAAATAGAGCAAGCCCTGCGGAATTCCCAGCATGGCGACCGCCATTAGCAGATCCAACGTGCTTTTGAGGCGGCTGAACGCGCCTTGGGCTGTCGCGCCAGCCAGCAGTCCGACTAGCACCACGGTGCCTAGGCTAGAGAGGGCGCCAAGACCTTGGAACAGCAGCGTCCAGCGCAGCTCATGGAATAGACTCATGCTTGGGTTTCGGCAGCAGCAAACAGCGTTGAGGCGTGTAGCCGCCGCCCAAAGGCCGGGACGGCCCGCGCTGCCATATCCACCGCTGTCTTCGTCGCCTGGACTATCGGGTTGCCGGAATAGGCTTGGCCCAGTAGCTCGTGCCGCAGCGCCCTGCGCTTTGCTTCTACGGGCAACTCATGAATCCATACCCGTTGCCAGCTGGTCACGTGCAGGCCCGCGCGAGCGAAAAGATCCAACCCCTGCGCCAGCGTGTAGCGCCGCAGGTGGCCTGATCCGTCCTGTGGGCCGTAGCGGCGCCGGTCATTGAGCCAGTTGCATTCCAGCGGTAGGTTTACGAGCACGGTTGTGCCTAGGTGTGCCGCGTCGCGTAAAAAGCCGACATCGTCTTCCACATGTTCAAGCACATCGCTGAGTATGACTGCGTCGAACCGGCGGGGCGCGAGTTCGCGAAAGTCGCCGTGGTGGAAGTCTGTGCCCGGGAAGCGTCGCCGCGCGGCTGCTACGTTCTCGGCTGAGATGTCACTGCCCGTACGCGTTACTGGGGCTGCGAGCGGAAAGTGTGCGACCAGTTCGCCTGTCGCGCAGCCGATCTCTAGTACGCTGTGGGCTTGCCATCCGGGGGGGAGTTGCGCCAAGAGGTGTGGAATTTTGAAGTCCAGCACCTCTAGAAGGATCTGCCGCTGCTCGAATGAGCCGTCTAACCGTCGCTTGGCGTATTGCGCATGTCCGTCGTACAGAGCTTGGTAGTTGATGGTGGGCGTGCGGATGTCAGTGGATGGCATGACGGTATTTCTGCATTTCAGGGGCGAGCGGGAGCATAGCCTGCAACCTGACGACTCAGCAGGGCAGATATTGCGGCATGGTCTTCTGTGGCGCAGGCCTACGCGAGCGCCTCAAGGGCACAAGATAAAGTTTCCCAATCCAGGTGCCCCCAGCGTGCCCGAAGAATGCGCAGGTGCGCCGTCGGTATGGGGCTGTCGCTAGGGCAAACGCGGCACTGCTGCGCCACAGCATTGCTGCTATATGGTATTTTGCTATTAGTAAAATAGCTGCTTGCGCTTTTTGCATAAGGGCTGGAAGCATATTTTTATGTCGAAATGGTTGCTGCGAAATGCTCGTTGTCAGCGTGAAGCTGCGTGGTTTTTGGGCGGTAACCCGGCACCAGTTGGATGAGCCCGTCTTTCAGGGCCGCCGCATCGCCAGCGTGTGCGGCGGCCCGCAGCGATTCCAGCAGGGGCTGTAGCGCTGGCCATGGCAGGTATTCCTCCCGCGCGCGCAAGATGCGCGGGTGTGCAGTGGGCAGGGGGTTGTCGCCAATGAGCAGTTCTTCGTAGAGTTTTTCGCCAGGGCGCAGGCCGGTGAAGGTGATGGCGATGTCGCCATCCGGGTGTTGGGCATCGCGTACCGTCAGACCCGACAGTGCCACCATGCGCTGGGCCAGCTCAAGGATTTTGATGGGCGCGCCCATGTCCAGCACGAACACGTCGCCGCCCTCGGCCATGGCGCCCGCTTGCAGCACCAGTTGCGCTGCTTCGGGGATGGTCATGAAGTAGCGCGTCACTTCCGGGTGGGTGACGGTGACAGGGCCACCGGCGGCAATCTGGCGCCGAAACAGCGGGATCACGCTGCCGCTGGAGCCCAGCACGTTGCCAAAACGCACCATGGAAAACCGTGTGGGGCACTGCCACGGGACTTGGGGGTGGGGCTGATCGTTGGCGGTGGAAGTATCAAACGGGGCATGGGGTGCCGCCGTGATGGCTTGCAAAACCATCTCGGCTATGCGCTTGGTCGTGCCCATCACGTTCGTGGGGCGCACCGCCTTGTCGGTAGAAATCAGGACGAAATGCGCCACCTGGTGTTCCAGGGCTGCGCGCACCAGATTCAGGGTGCCAAAGACGTTGTTGCAGATGCCTTCGCCCATGTTGGCCTCGACCATGGGCACATGTTTGTAGGCTGCGGCGTGGTAAATGGCGTGCGGACGGTAGCTGTGGCACAACTCGGCCATGCGCTGCGGGTTGGTGATGTTGGCCAGCAGCGGCACCAGGGTGCAGGTGCTGGCGTTGTGCGGGCTGTTGTGCGTTTGCAATTCCTGGTGGATGCTGTAGAGCGCGTATTCGCTGTGCTCTACGAGCAGCAAGCGGGCGGGCGCTTCGTTCAGGATTTGACGGCACAGTTCGCTGCCTATGCTGCCGCCAGCGCCAGTCACCATCACGGTTTTGCCGGCCAGGTTGCGTTGCAGCAGCGCAGGGTCGGGGGGGACGGGTTCGCGGCCCAGCAGGTCTTCGATGTCCAGGTCCTGAAAATCTGCCACCGTGACGCGCCCGCTGGCCAGGTCGCTCAGACCGGGCAAGGTGCGCACGCGCACGGGTACATCGTGCAGGCTGGCAATGATCTGGTGCCTGCGCTGGCGGCTGGCGCTGGGCAGGGCCAGCAGCACATCGGTGGTGCCCAGGCGCTGTACCAGCGCAGGCAGGGCACTGGGGGCATACACCGGCGCACCATTGATGCTGCGGCCCACTTTGTCGGTATCGTCGTCGATAAAGCCTTGCAGCAGGTAGTGCCGGGTGCCCTGGATACCCGCTGCCGTCTGGGCGCCGGCGTGACCAGCGCCATAAATCAGCAAGCGGTGGCGGGTTTGCTGCGGCCGCCCAGCCAGCAGCAGCCAGCCCAGTGCGCGGCTGCTGCCTACCATGAGCAGCAAAATCAGTGGCTGCAAAATGCCCACGCTGCGCGGCACACCTTCCCACTGGGCCACCAGCAAAATGGCCAGCAGCAGCACGCCATACAGTGCCACGGCCTGGCCGGTGGTGATCAGGGCGGTGATGCCGGTGTAGCGAAAGATGGCGCGGTACAGCCCAAAGCGCACAAAAATAGGGAACGCCAGCGCAGGTGCCAGCGCATACACCGGCCATTGCAGGCCCTCAGGCCAGTGCAGCATCTCCAGGCGCAGGCTGAAGGCCAGCCACATGGCCAGCACGCCCATGCAGGCGTCCAGCACCACCACAAACAGGCGCTTGGCGGCCCGGGGCCATTGCAAAAGGTGGTTCATCAGCGGGCGCGCAGTCGTGGCCGTGCAGTGGGCGCTGTCATAAGGCAATGCCGGTGCGCTCCAGCACGTCGCCCACCAGCTCCAGCCGCACCAGTGGGTTGTCCAGCTCCATCAGTTGTTGTTTGAGTGCCAGCGGCACGGGCAGCAGCTCGCACCAGCGGTTGGCCACCCAGCCACAGTCTTGCAGTTGGGCGCTGGTGGGGGTGATAGCCCTGGCGTCATCGGGGTGGCGTTGGCGCAAGGTGGCCAATACCTGGGCCAGCGCGGCGGCGGTCTTGCGCAGGTCTTCGGGGATGGGCACGGGCAGGTCGTCGGCCAACTGCTCTACATCAGCCACCCACAGCCCGTGCGCCAGCAAACTGCTGCGCACGATGCGAAAGCGCTGGCCGCCCCGGCCCAGCAACGTGAGCAGGCCGGGCTGCGGACTGCTCAGTTGCTCGATGCTGGCCAGCGTGCCCACGCCATGGAACTGCTCCTGGGGTGCACCTGCGCGGCGCACCTCGTCACCGCTGTGCAGGCAGACCACCCCGAACGGGGCTCCCGCCTGTTGGCATTTGCGCACCATGTCCAGGTAGCGCACTTCAAAAACCCGCAGCGCCAGAATGCCGCCTGGAAACAGCACGGCTTGCAGCGGAAGCAGCGGCAAAGAGGTCAGTGTGAGGCGTTGCGTCATGGTGGCTAGGCGTGATGTGGCTATCATCCCACGGCGCAATGCACTTGAGGAGCCGCCTTGGTCGCCAAGAGCAGGCCCCGTTTTGAAACCGCCCCCTTTAGGGCAACTCCCGTTGATCTGGTGGCAGGCCATCTCTGCCCCATTCGCCCAAGCAAACCAACATGCTCTACCAAATTGTTTCTTTTGTGCTGGATGTGGTCGCTGGCCTGCTTTGCGGCGCTTGCCTGTTGCGCATTTACATGCAGTGGCAGCGCATCCCGTTTGGCAATCCCGTGGGCCAGTTCGTATTTGCACTGAGCGACTGGATGGTGCTGCCGCTGCGCCGTGTGCTGCCTGCGGTCGGGCGCTGGGATGGTGCCAGCCTGCTGGCGGCGGCGCTGGTGGAGCTGGCGCAGTATGTGCTGCTGTGGCTGGTGCTGGGCGCGGGAGCCGGCTGGCAGTGGCTGCCGGGGTTGGCGCTGTTTGGCCTGGTGCGCGTGGCCATCACCGGGATGATCGGGTTGTTGATCGTGTATGCCGTGATGTCCTGGGTGCAGGCGCAGTCGCCCATGTCGGATGTCATCGCCCGCCTGTGTGCGCCCCTGCTGCGCCCGGTGCGCCGCGTGCTGCCCTTGATGGGCGGCCTGGACTTGTCCCCGCTGGTGCTGCTGGTGCTGCTGCAGGTGGCGCTGATGGTGCTGGGGTATTTGCAGGCAGCAGTGCTGCACTGATTCAAGGCCAAAACGGCCTTCAGCCCTTGTGCAGTCAGCGCGAGCAGCTATCAATAAAAGAGCATAAAAAAACCGCCAGCGCTGGCGGTTTTGGGGGGGTGAAGGGGCCGCGCGGGTGCGTCAGGCCACGGCGTCGGCGGGCAGGCGTTGCAGCATGGCCAGGCTGTTGGCCACGGTGCTGCGCAGTTCGCGGCGGTCGCAGATCAGATCGACGGCGCCTTTTTGCAGCAAAAACTCGGCGCGCTGGAAGCCCTCGGGCAGGGTCACGCGCACGGTCGATTCGATGACGCGTGGGCCGGCAAAACCGATCAGTGCCTTGGGCTCGGCAATCACGATGTCGCCCACAAACGCAAAGCCTGCACTCACGCCGCCCATGGTCGGGTCGGTCAGTACGCTGATATAGGGCAGGCCCTTTTTGGCCAGCCGCGTGAGGGCGGCATTGGTTTTGGCCATTTGCATCAGGCTGAGCAGGCCTTCTTGCATGCGCGCGCCGCCGGTGGCGGTAAAGCAGATGAAGGGCACTTTTTGCTCGATGGCGGTTTCGACGCCGCGCACAAAGCGCTCGCCCACCACGCTGCCCATGCTGCCGCCCATGAAGTCGAACTCGAAGCAGGCGACCACCACGTTGATGCTCTTGACGGCACCGCCAAATACCACCAGCGCATCGGTTTCGCCCGTGCTCTCCAGCGCCTCTTTCAGGCGCTCGGGGTATTTGCGGCTGTCTTTGAACTTCAGCGCATCGACCGGGATGACCTCCTGGCCGATTTCGTAGCGCCCTTCGGCGTCCAGAAAGGCGTTGAGCCGGGCGCGCGCGCCAATGCGGTGGTGGTGGCTGCACTGCGGGCAGACACACTGGTTGTGCTCCAGATCGGTTTTGTAGAGCACGCTGTCGCAGCTGGGGCATTTGATCCACAGGCCCTCGGGCATCTGGCGACGCTCGGTGGGGTTGGTGGGCTGGATTTTGGAGGGCAGGAGTTTTTCAAGCCAGGACATGGTTTTTTCCTTTCGTCAGGCGTCCAGCGCCTTGCGTACACCGCGCAGAAAGTCGATGGCTACGGCCACCACGCGTTCGTGTGGCTGGTTTTCCAGCAACTGGATGATGCGGCTGCCAATGACCACGGCGTCGGCCACGCGGCCCACGGCCTGGGCGGTGGCGGCGTCGCGGATGCCAAAGCCCACGCCCACGGGAATGTGGACGTGTTCACGGATGCTGGGCAGCATGGCTTCTACCGCCGAGGTGTCGAGTGCTGCCGAGCCGGTCACGCCCTTGAGCGAGACGTAATAGACATAGCCGCTGGCCACCCGCGCCACCTGCGCCATGCGCTCGGGCGTGGACGTGGGCGCCAGCAGGAAGATCAAGTCCATCTGGTGCGCGCGCAGCTTGGCGGCAAAGTCTTCGCATTCTTCGGGCGGGTAGTCCACCACCAGCACGCCATCGACACCAGCGGCGGCGGCGTCGCGCACAAAGGCGTCCTCGCCGTGGCGCTGGTCGTAGCGCTCGACGGGGTTGGCGTAGCCCATCAGCACCACGGGCGTGGTGTGGTTGCGCTTGCGAAACTCGCGCACGTGCTCGAGCACCTGCACCATGCCGATACCCAGGCTCAGGGCTTTTTCACCGGCTTTCTGGATCACCGGGCCGTCAGCCATGGGGTCGGAAAACGGCACGCCCAGCTCGATGATGTCGGCACCGGCCTCGACCATCCCGTGCATCAGCGAGGGGGTGATGTCGGCAAACGGAAAGCCCGCCGTAACGTACGGAATCAGGGCCTTGCGGCCCTTGGCCTGGAGTTGCTCAAAAGTGGTCTGGATGCGGCTCATGGTTTGGCGTCGCCCCCTTTAACGGTCAATCCGCGCATGGAAGGGCGGTCGTAAAAATCTTCCCCCGACAGGTCGGCCACCGTGCCGATATCCTTGTCGCCCCGGCCCGAGAGGTTGACCAGGATGGACTGGTCGGGGCGCATTTCTTTGGCCAGCTTCATGGCGTAGGCAAAGGCGTGGCTCGATTCCAGGGCCGGGATGATGCCTTCAGTGCGGCACAGGTAGTGGAATGCGGCCAGCGCTTCCTTGTCGGTGATGCCGACGTACTGGGCGCGGCCCATTTCTTGCAGCCAGGCGTGCTCGGGGCCCACGCCAGGGTAGTCCAGACCGGCGCTGATGCTGTGCGTTTCAAGGATCTGGCCGTTGTCGTCTTGCAGAATGAAGGTGCGGTTGCCGTGCAGCACGCCCGGGCTGCCTTTTTGCAGCGAGGCCGAGTGTTTGCCACTGTCCAGCCCCTCGCCCGCCGCTTCCACGCCGATGAGGCGGGTTTTTTCAAAAGGGATGTAAGGGTGGAAGATGCCCATGGCGTTGCTACCGCCGCCCACGCAGGCGACCACGGCATCGGGCTGCTCTGCGGCGATTTTTTGCTCGGCCAGCATGGCGGGCATTTGCGTGACGGCTTCTTTGCCGATCACGCTCTGGAAATCGCGCACCATCATCGGGTAGGGGTGGGGGCCGGCCACGGTGCCGATGATGTAGAAGGTGTTGTCCACATTGGCCACCCAGTCGCGCATGGCCTCGTTGAGCGCGTCTTTCAGCGTCTTGCTGCCCGATTCGACCGGCACCACGGTGGCGCCCAGCAGTTTCATGCGGTAGACGTTAGGGCTTTGGCGTTTGACGTCTTCGGCGCCCATGTAGATCACGCATTCCAGGCCGTAGCGTGCGCAGATGGTGGCCGTGGCCACGCCATGCTGGCCGGCGCCGGTTTCGGCAATGATGCGCGGCTTGCCCATGCGGCGGGCCAGCATGGCCTGGCCGATGACGTTATTGATCTTGTGCGCGCCGGTGTGGTTGAGGTCTTCGCGCTTGAGGTAAATCTGCGCACCGCCCATTTCGCGGCTGGTGCGCGCGGCGTGGTACACGGGCGTGGGGCGGCCAACAAAGTGCGCCAGCTCGTAGTTGAACTCAGCGACAAATGCCGGGTCGTTTTGGTAGCGGGCATAGGCTTCGCGCAGTTCTTTGAGCGCGAAGGTCAGGGTTTCGCTGGCAAAACTGCCACCGTAGCGGCCAAAGTGGCCCGAGGAATCAGGTTGCTGGTAAGAGGCCATGGGGTGTATTTGCAAGTTGGGCATCGGCCGCACGCACGGCGGCCACGAAGCGATGGATCTTGTCGGCGTCCTTGATGCCCCGCAGCGGTTTGCCATCGGGGCCATCACGTTCTACGCCGGAACTGACGTCAACGGCCAAGGACAGGCCGCGCGCACGCACCTGCAAAATGCCATCGGTCACGTTTGCAGGCGTGAGCCCACCACTTAAGACGAGGTGAGAGTTGACGCTTGGAGGAAGAAGTGACCAATGGAATGCCTTGCCGCCGCCGCCATAGCCCTCGACATGCGCGTCGAGCAAAATGGCCTGGGCTTGGGAATATGTAGCCGCGTATTTTACGAGGTCAAAGCGCGCGCCTTCTTCGCCCAGCGGGATGCGCGCCGCACGCACAAAAGGCCGGGCGCCGTGGCCCGTGGCCGCCAGGCAATCTGCGGCTGATTCATCACCATGAAATTGGGCTGTAGCGCCCGCCGTCAGGGCGCAAGTAGCTATCACATTAGTAGCGGCCTCGTTGACGAACAGCAGCACCGGCGTGACAAATGGCGGCAGGCGGCGGGCCAATTGCGCGGCGCGCTCGGGGGTGACGGCGCGCGGGCTGGGGGCGTAGAGCACAAAACCCACGGCATCGACACCAGCGGCCACGGCGGCGTCCACATCTTCCTCGCGGGTGAGGCCGCAGACTTTGATGCGGGTGCGTTGCTGAAGAAAAACGGTCATGGCAGTGCGCGCGGTAGTCGAGAGAGGTGCTCAGGGCAGCCAGTCGAAAGCGGCGGTGCGTTCGGGCAGGCCCCAGGTGGGGTCGTACACCGGCCCCAAAAAATACAGCCCGTCTGGGGAGAACGTGGGCGCGGCCACTTTGCGTGAGCGCGCTTGCAGCACCTCCTGCATCCAATCGGCGGGTTGCGCGCCTTGGCCCACAGCAATCAGGCAACCCATGATGTTGCGGATCATGTGGTGCAAAAAGGCGTTGGCCTCGAACTCGAAGTGCCAGTAGCACGGGCTCCAGTCTTCGCCGGGTTCGGTGTGCGGGGAGCCACGGCGGGTGATGTCAATGCGCCGCACCGTTTTGACGGGCGTGGGCGACTGGCAGGCTGCCGCCCGGAACGAGGTGAAGTCGTGCTCGCCCAGCAGGTACGCGGCGGCTTGGCGCATGGCGTCGCCATCGAGCGGGTGGAAGACCCAGCCCACGCGGCCTGCGTCCACGCTGGGGCGCACGGGTGACTGCAACAGTACATAGGCGTAGCGCCGCGCGCTGGCACTGGCACGGGCATGGAACGCCTGTGGCACGGGCCGCGCCCATTGCACTGCAATATCGGCGGGCAAAAAGGTATTGGTGCCGCGCACCCAGGAAAACGGCGTGCGTTGCACGGTGGTATCGAAGTGCACCACCTGCATCAGCCCATGCACTCCGGCATCGGTGCGGCCAGCGCATACGGTGCTGATGGGCTCGGTGGCAAAGCGTGCCAACGCTGCCTCCAGCTTGTCCTGGATGGTCTTGCCCGAGGACTGGCTTTGCCAGCCCTGGTAGCCCTGGCCGTTGTAGCCAACGCCCAGGGCGATGCGCAGGGGGCGGGGGGCGACTGCTTCGACGGGGTCGCTGTGGCTGGGGTGCTGCACAGACCCGCGCATCAAGACAGTTCGGCCAGCATGCTTTGTGCGCGGGCCTTGAGGGCGCCCGAGGATTCGGCGATCACTTCTTCAATCAGGGTGCGGGCACCATCGCTGTCGCCAATGGCGTTGAATTCCAGGGCCAGGGCCAGCTTGGTGTCCAGCGGGTCTTCGGGCTCGCCCGAGGGCACCTCGTCGATTTGCAGGCTGGCTGCTGCTGGGGGCTCCTCTGGCCCGCCGGTGGGGGCTGCGGGCGCGCTGGGCGGATCCAGATCCAGTGTGAGGCTGCCCAGATCGAACTCCATCAGGCCCGAATCGGGGGCGCTGGTGGGGGGCTCTTCTGGTGCTGGCGCGGCGGGTGCAGCGGGTGCGGGCGTGTCGGTGAAGGCGGAAATGTCCAGCGCAAAGTCCAGGTCGGCCATGGCCGGGTCTGCCGGTGGTGGCGCAATGGCTGGTGGTTCTGCTGTGGCTGGTGCCTCCAGTTCTGCCAGGGTGGGCAGCTCTGGTGCAGGCTCCGGTGCCGGTGGCGTTGCCGCAGGCAAATCGGGCATGTCCCAGGACAGCCCCAGATCCTGGTCTGGCGCAGTGGCAGTGCTGGCAGGCTCGGTGAAGGTGGGGGTGGCAGGGATTTCAGGCAAGGCCGGTTCAGCGGCCATGGCTGCCGCAAAATCCAGCGGCTGTGCAGCGGTGTTGTCCGGGGAGGAATCGCCCATCAGGTCGAGGTCCAGATCCAGGTTCAGATCCATGTCTGGCAGCGGCGATGGCGTGGTGTCTGTGGTGGCAGCGGCCTCGGCCAGGGTGCTGGCAAATCCACCTGCGGCCACCCCTGCGGCAGCTACTGCGCCCAGGCTGCCCAATGCAGCGGTGGGCTGACCACCGGGCTGGTACAGCGGGTTGTCGGGGTCTATGTCGCGCCCGAGTTCGGTGATGCGGTTCCAGTCAGGGCCTTCGCCGTTGGTCAGCTTGTGGACTTCGGAGGCCACCACTTCCAGGGCCTTGCGATCCTGGCGCTTGGCATAAATTTCGCCCAGCTTGGTGTGGATGGATACGCGCGTCGGGGTGTGGCGTGCAGCCTCTTTGAGGATTTCTTCGGCTTGCAGATCACGGCCATAGGCCAGGTACACGTCGGCCTCGGCCACAGGGTCTACATCGCCGCCTGCATCCAGCTGGCTGGGGGTGTAGGCCATGGAAGACGAGCCGGTGGTGGAGTCGGTGCTGGCCGTGTCCACGCGCTGACCGCCACTGGCATTGAAGAAAGAGTCGGGCTGTAGTCGGCTCTCAAAGAAAGAGCTGTCAACGGTTTGGGCGTTGCGCTTGCGTTGCACCGCGCGGTAAGCGCCATAGCCCAACAGCAGGGCGAGCAAGCCGCCACCTGCCAGGGGCACCATCGGGTCATCGAGCAAGGCCGACATGAAGCTGGGCTCTTCGATCGGTGCGGGTGCCGGTGCGGGGGGAGGCTGTAGCTTGACTTCGGCGGGTGCTGAAGCCTGGGATGCGGGTGCCGAGGCAGGCGCAGCCGGTGCTTGCGTTGCAGCCTCGCTGGCGCTGGCGCTGGCGCTGGCGCTGGCGCTGGGGGCTGGTGCGGGCGCCGCCTCGGGCGCTGGTGCCGATGCCGGGGGCGCAGGGGGCACGACCAGGCTGGGGGCGGTAACAGCAGGCAAGGCGCTGGCCGTGCTGGCTGCCGGGGCTGGTGTGGGTGCGCTAGTGCCTGGCTGGGCTGCGGATGCCGCGCTGAGCCGGTTCAGGTCATCAATGTTCTTGGACAGCTCCTGCACGCGCGCAGCCGCTTCATTGGTTTGTTTGCGCTGTGCCAGCAGTTCTTCGGTGGCCTTTTGGCCCTGCATGGCGCCCTTGGAGAGCGTGAGTTTGTCGGGGGCGGTGCTGACGGGGCGCTTGTCTTCAATGCGCGTTTGCACCGCTCCGGTGGCCGAGCGGTCGGCAGCGGCCACTTGTGCCACGGGTGCTGCGCCCGCCAGTTTGCGACGGAACTCGTTGAAATCGCGGCTTTGGGCCGCGATGATCTGGCGCGCTTCTTTGACGGAAGTGGCCTGGGCCTGTGCTGTGTCCGGCAGTTGCAGCACTGCACCTGCCTTGAGGCGGTTGACGTTGTTTTGGACAAAGGATTCCGGGTTGGCGCGCATCAATGCCACCAGCATCTGATCCAGAGAGACGCCGGAGAGGCGGTGGCTGCTGGCGATACGGCCCGCCGTATCGCCAGGCCGTACGGTGACGTTGTCGGGCTGGCTGCTCTGTGCCTGGGGCGTGGGGCGCGGGCTGGTCGGCTGGGTGCGCGCAGGCACCGTGCTGTAGATTTTGGGCTCTGGCCGCGCCGTGCTGGCCGGTGCGGTATTGACGGGCGCCGCAGCCACGGGCGCTGCGGGGGGCGCAGGGGGCGCGCTGGGCGGGGGTGCTGCCGCTGCGGTGGTTTGTGGTGCGGTGATCTGTGCTGGCGCAGTCACGGCAACCGGTGGGCGGCGAAGGGCTGGCGGATCGAACAGCATGGTGTAGCTGCGCGTGATGCGGCCCGTGCCCCAGGTGGCGTCAATGACCAGATCCACAAAAGGATCATTGATAGGGCGGTCGCTGGACAGGCGCAGCACCATGCGGCCATCGGGGCGGCGCTGCAACTGCACCTGCATTTGGGTGACTGCGGTCGAGTATTCCATGCCCTGGCTTCGGAACACTTCTGGCGCTGCCGTGCTGGCGCGCAGGGTGTCGGCTTCTGCCGGGGTGATTTGGGGCAGGTCTATTTCGGCACGCAGCGGTTCACCGAGCGCGGATTGCACCGTGATCGGGCCCAAGGCCAGGGCCGAGGCGTCAGCGGCGTACAGGCCAAAGGTCGTCACGACCGCAGCCGCCAGCGCAGAGTATTTCCAACGATGCATGGTTGCCATCAACTGATAAGGAGTGTGAGATCGGGGCAAGCGGCTTGATTTTTCGAATGCTTGGCGCTTGCTCCGGTGGGGTGAACGTGTCTCGGGGCACCATAGCAGCAATGCCATGCACTGACAAGGAAAGGTGCGGCGCAAGCCCCCAGGGCTGCGCGAACCGTCACGTTGAACCGCGCCGGGTGTTGTCACGGGACAACGACCGTAACAGGGTGTTTCCAGGGGGCATGCCCTGGTCAGTGCGGTGCGCGGGGCTGCTGCCTGGCAGCGCCCGCGCACAGGCTATCAGGCTGCCAGCAGGATGCGCAGCATGCGGCGCAGCGGTTCGGCGGCGCCCCACAGCAACTGGTCGCCAATCACAAAGGCCGACACGTACTCGGGGCCCATGTTGAGCTTGCGCACGCGGCCCACGCCCACTTGCAGACCACCGGTGATGGAGGCCGGGGTCAGCTCCTGCACGGTGGTGGCACGGTCGTTGGGCACCCACTTCACCCAGGGGTTGCCGCCCTGGATCAGCGCTTCGATCTCGGCCAGCGGCAAATCCTTCTTCAGCTTGAGCGTCAGCGCCAGGCTGTGGCAGCGCATGGCGCCAATGCGCACGCACAGGCCATCGACGGGAATCGTGGCCTCGGTGCCCAGAATCTTGTTGACCTCGGCCTGGCCCTTCCACTCTTCCTTGGACTGGCCGTTGGGCAGTTGCACATCAATCCACGGGATCAGGCCACCGGCCAGCGGCGCGCCGAAAAACTCGGTGGGTACATCGTTGCGGATGGTGTGGGCCACCTTGCGGTCGATGTCGAGGATGGCCGATGCGGGCGTGGCCAGCTCGTCGGCCACGGCGGCATGCACCACGCCCATGCCCTTGAGCAGTTCGCGCATGTGGTTGGCGCCGCCACCCGAGGCCGCTTGGTAGGTCATGGAGCTGACCCACTCCACCAGATCGGCCTTGAACAGCCCGCCCAGGCCCATCAGCAGGATGGAATTGGTGCAGTTGCCGCCAATCCAGTTCTTGCCGCCAGCGGCCAGTGCCTTCTGGATGACGTTGTCGTTCACCGGGTCGAGCACGATGACCGCATCTTGCTCCATGCGCAGCGACGAGGCAGCGTCAATCCAGTGGCCTTGCCAGCCAGCAGCGCGCAGCTTGGGGAAAACTTCTTTGGTGTAGTCGCCACCCTGGCAGGTGATGACGATGTCGCACTGGGCCAACGCGGCGATGTCGTTGGCATCTTGCAGCGTGGTGTGCGCCTTGGCCTGTGCCGGGGCCTTGCCACCCGCATTGGAAGTAGAAAAGAAAATGGGTTCGATCAGATCGAAGTCACCCTCGGCCTGCATGCGATCCATCAAGACCGAGCCGACCATGCCGCGCCAGCCAACCAAACCTACCAACTTGTTGCTCATTTTCAACGCCCTTTCAAATAAAACAGTGCCAGACCCGGCTGTTTTTCCCCGGCTCGTCTGGCCAGGGAGGGCGCACGACGAACCAGGCTTGGTCAGCCCTTAATGGTCGTGGTTTTGGTGGTGATTGCGCGCGCAGCCACGCCTGCCAGGGCGGCAGAAGCGGTGTTCAGTGGGAACGGGCGGGCGGCAAACATGGGGTGCGATTGTAGCGGATGCCATCCATAGGGTTTCACCACTGCTGTTTGGGGGGCGTGAAGTCCATGCACTGCCGCACACCTTGCTTGCGTCTACAGTGCAGTGTGCTGATGTAGGTTGTTGTTATCTAGCTATGGAAAGTTGCGATGCAAGTCATTGTTGTGGGGGCTGGCAAGCTGGCCAAAGAGCTGCTGGGAGCGCTTAATGTTGCAGGCACGGTGGTGCCATGGTCTGAGGCACTGAGGGGCCAGGCGGCGCAGTCCGTCGTGGTTCATGCGGGCTCTGGCCGGGAACTGGAGGCTGTGGTGGCGTTTTGTTCATTCACCCAGTCACCGTTGATCGAGCTGTCCACCGGTTCTGATCTGGAGCGCAGCGTGCCCGATTTTCCGGTGGTCGTATGCCCCAACACCAATATCCTCATGCTCAAATTTATGAGCATGCTGGGCCACAGCGGTCATCTTTTTCAGAACGTGTTCAAAGTCTTCCGGGATCATGAGAAGCTCGGGAAATGAGAAAGAGCTATCCAAGCGACATCAGCCATACACAATTCGAAGTCATCA
>NZ_SLXH01000011.1 GCF_004341365.1 Simplicispira metamorpha
GTGCCTGCGCGCGAGATTCTGGTGGAGATGGGCCGGCGCGGCATGGTCGGTGGCCAGGAGGACATGATTGAAGACACGGCGCTGACCATGGCCAAGGCGCGGGGGTTGATTGCTACCAAATGAGTAGCTTCTGGCGCAATACCCGCAAGGGGTTGCGCCTGATTTGATGCAAATCCTGCCACGCAACACCGCTGGCCCGGCACCGCGCCGGGCCGCCACCACAAGGACACCCCATGAAACTCGATAGCAACACCATCAACGCCCTGGCCGATCGCCTGGAAGGCTGCCAGCTGGCGCAAAAAGACACCACCAAAATCACCGATGACCATCCCGAGATGGACTGGGATGACGCCTACGCCATCCAGAACGAAATCCGCCGCCGCAAGCTGGCGCGTGGGCGCACCATCGTCGGTCTGAAGGCGGGCCTGACCTCGCACGCCAAGATGAAGCAAATGGGCGTCAGCACGCCCGTGTTCGGCTTCATGACCGACGACTACGTCGTGGCCGATGGCGGCGAGTGCAAGGTCAGCGAATTGATCCACCCCAAGGTCGAGCCCGAAATCGCTTTCGTTACCAAAACCGAGCTGCGCGGCCCCGGCTGCCACATTGGCACCGTGCTGGCCGCCACCGACTTTGTCATGCCCGGCATCGAGGTGATTGACAGCCGTTACCGCGACTTCAAGTTCGACCTGAAAAGCGTGGTGGCCGACAACACCTCGGCTGCGCGCTTTGTGGTGGGCGGCCAGCCCGTCAGCGTGAGCGATTGCGACCTGCGCACCGTGGGCGTGGTGCTGGAAAAGAACGGCATCCCGGTGGCGTTTGGCGCCGGTGCCGCCGTGATGGGCCACCCCGCCGCCGCCATTGCAGCATTGGCCAACCTGCTGGCCGAGCGCGGCGAGAGCATTCCCGCTGGCACCTTGATTTTGTCGGGCGGCATCACCGAAGCCGTGGCCGTGCAGGCCGGAGACAACGTGACGCTGCGCGTGCAAGGCATGGGCAGCACCAGCATCCGTTTCGTTTAACACCTTCAGACCCCGGAGATCACCATGCCATTTGCCCAGATTTACATGATCGAAGGCCGCACCGAAGAGCAAAAGCGCGCGGTGATCGAAAAGGTCACTGCCGCGCTGGTGGAAGCGGTCGGGGCGCCCATTGCCAATGTGCGCGTCTGGATTCACGACGTGCCCAAAGAAAACTGGGGCATCGCGGGCACCAGCGCCAAAGACCTCGGGCGCTAAAGGCCCGATGGCCGCTGGCCGGGGTGTCTCCCGCTGCCACCCGCCAAGGTGGCAGCGCAGGGCCTCCCCAAAACCAGCCATGCCATCCCACACCAGGGCCGCCGGGGAACAGCAGGTTGTCCCCGGCCCCAGACAGCCATACCCATTTCAAGAATCCGCCAATGCAGGCGGACGGGCTGATTTTTTGCTTTTTTTAACAGCCGGTTCACGCCGGCACCTCTCCAGGAGACAAGCCTCATGAGTACTTTCCCTCTTTCCCGCCGCGCCATCGTCGCCGCTGCTGTGTCTTTGGCCGCACCCATGGCCATGGCCCAAGCACCGGCCAAGCTCCGGGTGGGTTTCATGTTGCCCGCCACCGGCACGTTTGCTGCCTTGGGAGCTGCCATCGAAAACGGCTTCAGGCTCCATCTGGCTGAACAAGGCGGCAAGCTCGGTGGCCGTGAGGTGGAGTTTTTCAAGGTGGACGACGAGTCCGACCCCTCCAAAGCGATCGACAACGTCAACAAGCTCATCAAGCGCGACAACGTGGATGTGCTGATTGGCAGCGTTCACTCCGGCGTGGCCATGGCCATGGCCCGCGTGGCCAAGCAATCGGGCACGCTGATGATTAACCCCAACGGCGGCGCCGACGCCGTCACCGGCCCCATGTGCGCGGTCAACATCTTCCGCAGCAGCTTCAGCAACTGGCAGCCCGGCTACGCCATTGGCCAGGCCATGGCGGCCAAGGGCCACAAAACCGCAGCCACCGTGACCTGGAAGTACGCCGCTGGCGACGAAATGGCCAAGGGCTTCAAAGAGGGCTTTGAAAAAGCGGGCGGCAAAATCACCAAAGAACTCAGCCTGCCGTTTCCCAACGTGGAGTTCCAGGCGCTGCTGACCGAAGTGGCCTCTGCCAAGCCCGATGCCACGTTTGCCTTCTTTGCGGGCGGCGGCGCGGTGAAGTTTGTCAAAGACTACGCCGGTGCGGGCCTGAAGAAAAACATCCCCCTGTTTGGCACCGGCTTCCTGACCGATGGCACGCTGGAAGCGCAGGGCGCCGATGCCGATGGCGTGCTGACTGCACTGCACTATGCCGACGGCCTGAACACCCCGCGCGACAACGCTTTCCGTCTGGCCTACGCCAAAGCCTACAAGATGCAGCCCGATGTGTATGCCGTGCAAGGCTACGACGCCGCCCAGATGCTGGGCATCGGTCTGGCCGCCGTCAAGGGCGATGCAAAAAACACGGCGGGCTTTGCCGCTGCCTTGACCAAGGCCACTATCGACAGCCCGCGTGGCAAGTTCACCATCTCCAAGTCGCACAACCCGATCCAGGACTTGTACCTGCGTGAAGTTTCCGGCAAGGAAAACAAGGTGGTCGGCATCGCCAGCAAGGCGCTGGAAGACCCGGGCCGTGGCTGCCGCATGTAATTCGGGCGCCCTGGCTTTCTGGCTCTCCAGCTCCTAAACCAGCCCTTCCCCCCGCGCGGGGGAAGGGTGCCACGCGGAAATCAATATGGACTTAACAACCTTTCTCATTCAGTGTCTGAATGCGGTGCAGTACGGCTTGTTGCTGTTTCTGGTCGCTTCGGGGTTGACGCTGATCTTCGGCATCATGGGGGTGATCAACCTCGCCCACGGCAGTTTTTACATGGTGGGTGCTTACATGGCGTATGCCTTGTCGCCCATCGTGAGCAGCACCTTCGGTGGCGGTTTTTTTGCCGTGCTGGTGGTGGGGCTGGTGCTGTCGGTGCTGCTCGGTTATGTGCTGGAGTGGGCTTTTTACAGCTACCTGTACGAGCGTGAGCATTTGCAGCAGGTGCTGATGACCTACGGGCTGATTCTGGTGTTCGAGGAACTGCGCAGCCTGCTGGTGGGCGACGATGTGTATGGCGTGAAGGTGCCCGACATCCTGGCGGGCTCGCTGCAACTGGGCGAGATGATGACCTACCCGGTGTACCGCCTGTTTGTCTCGGCCGTCTGTCTGGCGCTGGCGGTGGGCATGTTCTTTGTGTTCACCCGCACCCGCCTGGGCATGATGATCCGCGCCGGTGCCAGCAACCGCGAGATGGTGCAGTCGCTGGGCATTGACATCCAATTTTTGTACCGCGTGGTGTTTGCCGCCGGGGTGGCCATTGCCGCGCTGGCCGGCATGGTGGCTGCGCCCGTGTCGTCGGTGTACCCGGGCATGGGCAACCAGGTGCTGATCATCTGCTTTGTGGTGGTGGTAATTGGCGGCATCGGCTCCATCAAGGGCGCGCTGGTGGCCGCTTTGATGATTGGCGTGGTCGATACCTTCGGCAAGGTCTTTTTGCCGCAAGCCTCTGGCGTGCTGGTGTACCTGCTGATGGCAGGCATCCTGCTCTGGAAACCCGATGGTCTTTTTAAAGCGGGCTAATGCAATGACCCATAACGAAACATCCAAGTTCGCCTTTGTGGCGGTCTTCTTTGTCGCACTGGCAGCTTTTCCTTTTTTCAGCGGCAACTTTGGCGTCGATCTGGTGAGCAAGATCATGATTTACGCCATCTTTGCCCTCAGCCTGGAGCTGTTGGTGGGCGGGGCGGGGCTGGTGTGCTTTGGCCAGGCCGCGTTCTTTGGCATTGGCGCCTATATGGCCGTGCTGCTGTCGCCCGAGTCCGAGCCCGCTTCGCTGCTGTGGCTGCTGCCCGCTGCGGTGCTGGCGGCGGGCTTGTATGCGCTGGTGGTGGGCTCTTTGTCGCTGCGCACCAAAGGCGTGTACTTCATCATGGTGACGCTGGCGTTTGCACAAATGGCCTACTTTGTGGTGCATGACACGCCCCTGGGCGGCGGCTCTGACGGCATCTACCTGAACATGAAGCCCGGGCTGGGCAGCCTGATTCATCTGGATTCGCCCGTGGCCATGTACTTTTTCACGCTGGCTTGTCTGGTGGCGGTGTTTGTCTTTTTGGCCGTGTTGCTGCGTTCGCGCTTTGGCCGCGCCCTGGCAGGCATTCGCGTCAACGAGCAGCGCATGCGCGCCACCGGGTTTTCCACGTACCCCTACAAGCTGGCGGCGTTCACCTTGTCGGGCGCCATCGCTGGTCTGGCGGGCTTTTTGTTTGCCGTGAAGGACGGCTTCGTCAACCCCGAGATGATGAGCTGGCACCTGTCGGGCGCCGTGCTGGTGATGATCATTCTGGGTGGACTGGGCCATTTGCGCGGTGCCTTGATCGGTGCCTTCGCGTTTGCGCTGCTGCAAGAGTTTTTCAAGTCTGAAGCGATATTTGGCGACTTTGCCAAGCACTGGCACCTGGGCCTGGGGCTGGTGATCATTGCGGCGGTGGCATTTTTGCCGCACGGTCTGGTGGATTTGCCAGCCCAATTGCGTGCCCGTCTGGCGGGGGGCCTCACGGGTGGTTCAGAACTGGGTGGCGCGGCCACCAAAAAGGGATAAGCCATGAAGCAAACCGACATTTTGCTGCGCGGCATCAACATCACGCGCCGCTGGGGCGGGCTGGTCGCTGTCAATGATGTGTCCATCGAGCTGGCGCGCGGTACCGTACACGCGGTCATTGGCACCAACGGGGCGGGCAAGTCCACGCTGATCAACATGCTGTCGGGGGAATTTCCGCCCTCCACCGGCACGGTGGAGCTGATGGGCCAGGACGTGACCGCCTGGCCGCAGGCGCGCCGCGCCCGCCACGGGCTGGGCCGCAGCTACCAGCGCAACACCATCTACCCCAGCTTCAGCGTGTTTGAAAACTGCCGCCTGGCCGCGCAGGCAGCGGCGCAAAAGCCCTGGCTGTGGTGGCAGCCAGCCCACCAATGTGCCTACAGCACCGAGGCCGCGCGCGACGCCGCCACCCGCGCGGGCCTGGACGGCATGCTCGAGCGCCAGGCCGGAATGCTGTCGCACGGCCAGAAACGCCAGCTGGAGATTGCCATGTGCCTGGCCACCAAGCCCCAGGTGCTGCTGCTGGACGAGCCGCTGGCCGGCATGGGGGCCGAAGAAACCGAGCGCATGCTCCAGCTCCTGGATGCCCTGCGCACCGACCACGCGGTGTTGCTGGTGGAGCACGACATGGACGCCGTGTTCCGCATTGCCGATGTGATCACCGTGATGGTCAACGGCGTCAAGATCGCCTCGGGCGATGCTGAATTCATCCGCAACAGCCAGGAAGTGCGCACCGCCTACCTCGGGGAAGGACACTGACATGATGGGTAACGACTTTTTGGTGGACGCCCAGGGCGTACACGCCTGGTACGCCTCCAGCCATGTGCTGCACGGCGTTGACATCCAGATTGCGCGTGGCCAGACCATGGGCTTGCTCGGGCGCAACGGCATGGGTAAAAGCACGTTGATCCGCACCCTGCTGGGCCATGTCACCCAGCGCGAGGGCCGCATCACGCTGTTCGGTCAAGACGCCTCCAAGTTCAAACCGCACCAGGTGGCGCGCCTGGGCGTAGCCTACGTGCCCGAAGGGCGGGGCGTGTTCCCCAACCTGACGGTGCGCGAGAACCTGTTGATGGCCGCCCGCCCCGGGCGCGATGGCCGCAACGACTGGACGTATGACCGCGTGATGCAGACCTTCCCGCGCCTGACCGAGCGCCTGACCAACATGGGCAACCAGCTCTCGGGCGGGGAGCAGCAAATGCTGTCGATTGGCCGCGCCCTCATGACGCACCCCGAGCTGATCATTCTGGACGAGGCCACCGAGGGGCTGGCGCCGCTGATCGTCAATGAAATCTGGAACGTGATTGCCGACATCCGCGACAGCGGCATCGCCACGCTGATTGTGGACCGCGATTACCGCCGGGTGCTGGCCCACAGCGACCAGGCCATCGTGCTGCAAAAAGGGCTGGTGGAGCTTTCCGGCTCGTCCGACGCAGTGGCGCTGAATCCGGCACTGCCCAAACTGTTGGGGGTGTAATCGTGAAACTGCCTCAAAAGGAAATGTAATGTCAATAGCCGCCACCATTATTCGGGACGAGCACCGGGCACTGGCTTCAGTCATCAAAGGATTGCAGTTTCTGATTCAGGAAATTCAAAATCGGGGGCAAAAACCCGATTTTGCTTTGCTGCAAGCCATTGTTTCTTATGTGGAACAGTTTCCCGATAAGCTGCACCATCCCAAAGAAGACCAATATCTTTTTCCGGCGCTGCGCCTGCGTTATCCCGCATCGGCCACTGACCTGGATATTTTGCAGGATGAGCACGAACGCGGCGCTGCCGTGACCACGCGGGTGGTAGAAACTTTGCGTGAATATGCCGCCGATCCGGCCCGTTTTGAAGCTTTTGCCCAGGCCGTGGACGATTACGCCAATTTTCACTGGTCGCACATGCACCGTGAAGAAAACGTGATATTGCCCCTGGCCGAAGCGCACCTGACGCCGCAAGACTGGACGCAGATCAACGCGGCTTTCAAGTCCAACAGCGACCCGCTGGTGGGCATCAACACCCAGCGCGAGTTCCGCGAGCTGTTCCGCAGGCTGGTCAACATCATCCCGGCGCCTTACGGCCTGGGCGCTGAGCACCGATAACGCGCGGCCCTAGCGTATTACTGGGGGGCAGGGGTGCCCCCCACCGCTTGGCGCCAGTACCTGTCTGGCACAGCGGCTGGTGTGCGTCAACGCAGCTTCAGGCCGCGCCGCAGAACCACTGGTTTTCCGCCCAGGGTTCTTTTGGTCATCCAGTGCGCCAGTGCCGAGTCCAGCTGGTCTGCGTGCTTGGGGAACCAGTCGGCCAGTTGTGCCACCAGGTCGCGGCAGATGGCCACTTCGCCCTCTGCCAATAATCCCTGCACTTCGCGCACCGAGTGCAGTACGGCGGCGTGTTCATCAATATGGCAGTCGCGTGGCGGAAATTCGGTTTCCCGCATCCAGGTATTTTCTGTTTCAAAATGCGAAACGCAATGCGCTGCAAACTGCTCCAGCAGTGCGGGCAATGCTGCATCGTCGGCGTTTTGCAACTGGCCCAGCAAACCGACAAACTCTTCGTGTACCGTATCAATCGGGTTATAGCCGAGCAGGTATTCATCGCTCCATTGCATAGGCTGTTGTGGTGCAGTGGTGTCGTTGGGTGTCATGGTGGGTTTGGAAAAGGTAAAAAATAAAAATGGTGGTTGGCAGGCGGTAGCGGGCAGATGGTTTCTGGTTTTTTATTGCATGTGGAATTATCGCGAGCCCGTTGCTGAAAATCACCAAAGGCTGCCGATCAGCTGAGCAAAATCACTTCAGCACGGCCACTGAGCACCGGCTTGCACAGGATTTTGTAGCCGTCGGCATCAAACCCGGCGGCCACCGAGTCCAACGCGCCCGCATTCTGGTGGTCGGTGGCGCTGCCCAGGTAGCACCAGTGGCGCACCACATGGATCTGTAAGTCGTGCGGGTGGGGGGGTGATGCAGCGTCGCCGCGCCCGGGCGTGAAGCGTTCGACCAGCCCGATGGCGCCAGGGTAAGGCCAGGTGGCAATTTGCAGGTCTTCCAGTGCCGTGAACAGACGCTGGCGGTGTTCGCCGGGCGTTTCATCGCCCCGGCACACGCCCGCACACTGGTGCAGCATGGCCCGGAAACACGCCTTGCCCGGTGCCAGCTTCTCCAGGCCCAGTGCGCCGTAGCACAGGCGGTGCTGATCGGCCAGCTGGCGCAGCCCCTCCTGTGCGGCGCGCTGGCTGCTGAACAGCCCATACAGGCCCGACTCGGTGGCAAAGTGGATGTCTTTGGCATACACCACCTCGGGCTGGCCGCCTGTCGTGCGCAGTGCGCACAGTTGGCGGTTGCTGCGCAGCTTCTGGTTGAACAGCGGGTGCATCTCCTTGATGAGGCGCGCCTCCAGCAGCAGGGCGCCTATCTCTCCAGCGGTGCGGATATGGCTGATGCGCCGGGTCTGGCGCAGCATGCGTGCTTCGTCGGCCGTGCGCAGGTGCGACAACAGGCGGCTGCGCAGGTTGATGCTTTTGCCGATGTACAGCGGCAGGTCACCTTCTTGCCCGTGAAAGATATACACCCCGGGCGCGGCGGGCATGTCGGCAATGGCCTCGCGCAGGTGCGTGGGGTATTCATAGGTGCTGGCCTGGTCAAACTCGGGGTGGCGGCGGGCAGGGCGGTGCATGGCAGCGTGGATGGCGGGGTGCAAATGCGGTCAAGCCGCGCAGTGTAGGCGTGACCACGCCCCATGCCCCGGGGTCAGCGCTGCCCCCGCCAGCGCCGCAGCCGCAGTCCGTTGGCCACCACCAGTAGGCTGGCGCCCATGTCGGCCAGCACGGCCATCCACAGCGTGGCGCTGCCCGCCAGTGCCAGACCAAAAAACAGCACCTTGACCCCCAGTGCAAAGGCAATGTTCTGCCACAGCACGCGGTGGGTGCGGCGTGACAGGCCCACGGTGTCTGCCACGCGGCGCAGGTCATCGCTCATCAGCACGACGGTGGCGGTTTCCATGGCCATGCCGGTGCTGCCGTTGCCGCCCATGGCAAAGCCGATGTCGGCGCGCGCCAGGGCCGGGGCGTCGTTGATGCCATCGCCCACCATGGCGGTGGCACCCAGGCGTTGCTGCATCTCTGCCAGTGCGTTGAGTTTGTCTTCGGGCAACAGGGCGCCACGGGCCTCCAGAATGCCTGCCTCGCGCGCGATGGCTTGCACGGTGGCCAGGTTGTCACCGCTCAACACCACCGTGGTGATGCCCAGGGCCTGCAACTGCGCAATCGCCTCGGGGGCGTGGGCGCGCAGGGTATCGGCCACGGCAAACAGGGCGCGCACGCCGTGGGCATCGGCCAGCAGGGTGACGCTGCGGCCTTGCTCGGCGTGCTGCGCCAGTGCCGCTTCCAGGGCGGGGCTGGATTGGCCGCGCTCTTGTACCAGGCGCAGGTTGCCCAGTACCAGCGGCTGGCCGTTGATGTGGCCTTGCACGCCCCGGCCAGGCAGGGCGGTGAAGTGCTCTACGGCATCGGCTGACAGGGTGGGCGCGGTGTGGCGGGCGGCGGCGCTGCCAGCGCCGGCTTGCAGTGCCTGGGCAATGGCGCGGGAGACGGGGTGGTCAGAGCGCGCTGCCAGCAGCAGCGCTGCTTGGGCCGTTGCGGTGTGCTGCGTGGCCGATGCCGCACCTTCGGGCCAGGTCTGCCAGGCCACCAGTGTGGGCTGGCCGTGCGTGAGGGTGCCGGTTTTGTCCAACGCCACGGCGCGCAGGTGGCGGGCGGCCTCCAGTGCGCTGCCGCCTTTGATGAGGATGCCGTGGCGCGCTGCCGCCGTGAGTGCGCTGACCACCGTGACGGGTGTGGCAATCACCAGCGCGCAGGGGCAGGCCATCACCAGCAGCACCAGCGCCTGGTAGAGCGCATCGCGCCAGCCCCAGTCCAGCAGCAGCGGCGCGCCCACGGCCAGCGCCACGGCCAGCACCAGCACGGTGGGGGTGTAGAGGGCGGCAAAGCGGTCGATGAAGCGCTGGGTGGGGGCGCGGCTGACCTGGGCCTGTTCGACGGCGTGGACGATGCGGTCCAGCGTGGTCTGGCCGGCTGCCGAGGTCACGCGCATGTCCAGCTCGCCCGTGGTGTTGATGCTGCCAGCGTACAGCGGCTTGCCCGGGCCTTTGTCGGCCAGGGCGCTCTCGCCGGTGATGGGCGCCTGGTTGACGGCGCTGTGGCCGCGCGTGATGGTGCCGTCCAGCGGCACGCGCGCACCGGGGGCGATGCGCACGGTGGCGCCCAGGGGCACGCTGCGCGCGGGCACACGCTGGAATTGGCCGTCGCTGCCCTGCATGTCTGCGCTGTCGGGTGCCAGGGCCAGCAGCTGGCGGATGGCGTGGCGGGCGCGGTCCATGGCGCCGTCCTCGATGCGCTCGGCGGCCACGTACAGGGCCATCACCATCGCCGCCTCGGGCCACTGGCCGATCAGGAAGGCGCCTGTCACGGCCACTGCCATCAGGGCGTGGATGCCCAGGCGCAGGCGCGCCAGATCACGCAGGCCCGAGCGGTAAATGCCCAGGCCCGACAGGGCAATGGCCGCCGCAGCCAGCGCCATGCCTGCCGCTTGCCAGGTGTGGCCTGCGGGGGCGAACAGGTGCCACAGCTCGGCCAGCAGCGCCAGGGCCAGGGCCGCGCCCACGCGCGCCCAGCCGGGCAGGGCGCCGTGGTCGTGGCCAGCGTGGTTGCCATCGTCCGCACCGTGCCCGTCGCCATCGCTGTGGCTGCTGCCATGGCTGCAACCACAGCCAGCGGGGGCACAGGCGCTGGCCACAGGCGCGGGCGTGCGGTGGTCGTGGTCGTGGTCGTGGTCGTGGTCGTGGTCGTGGTCGTGGTCGTGGTCGTGGGGCGGATGGGCTGCCAATGGCGCAGGCGGTGTGGGTGGCAAGGCCGTGCCTTGGGCGCCGGGCAGGGGCCAGCGGGAGTGGGGTGTGGAGTTCATGCCATGATTGAAATCCTTGAAGTCACTCGAAGGTCAAGCGATGTCAGACAGTGTTGCGCAGTGGCGCATTGGCGAGGCGGCGCGGCGCTCAGGCGTGTCGGCGGTCAATATCCGGTATTACGAGAAGGAATCGCTGCTCAAGGCGCATGGGAGAAGCGCAAGCAGCTATCGTTTGTATAGCGATTCGGACATCCACCAGCTGCGCTTTATTCGCCTGTGCCGGGCCATGGACATGTCGCTGGACGAGGTGCGCACGCTGCTGGCGCTCGATTGGGCGCGCAAAAGCGACTGCGATGCCGCCCGCGATGCCCTGGACGCGCACTTGTCGCACGTGCGCACGCGCTTGCAAGAGCTGCACGCCCTGGAGCGCGACCTGCAAACCCTGCGCAACCGCTGCGACGGCAGCGATGACCACTGCCACATCATTGCGGCCCTGCACGCCCAGGCCGATGCCCAGGCCCTGTCGGCGCCGCGCAGTGCCCCGGCCAAGCGCCATGTATAAGCCTGTGCAGGGGTTTTGCGAAGATTATCAAATTGATAGCTGCTCGCGCCCATTGGATGGGCGTTAGAGGCCCATTTGGTATCAAAAAATGGCGCCCGTGGGCGCTATGATTCGCCCATGATGTCGCTTTTGCCTGGCTCCCGCATTCCCGCACGCTGGTGGCGCACCTGGCAGCGCTGGGTGCTGGCCTGGAGCCGCATCGTGTACCTGGGGGCGGTGGTGCTGGTGCTGGTGCTGTCGCCATCGACCTACAGCCCGGCGGCGCGGCGCACGCTGGCGCGCCACATGTACCTGGGCACTGCGCCCATCCTGTTGGGCTTTACGGTGCTGGCGGCGCTGCTGTGCCTGGTGATTACGCACATCGTGGTGGTCACGGCGCTCAGCTACGGGCTGTCGCGCTACGCGCTGGAGATGGTCATTCGTGTGCTGGTGCTGGAGCTGATTCCGCTGACGGCGGCGCTGTTTGTGGCCATGCGCTGCACCATTCCCAGTGGCGCGCAGTTGGCGCTGTTGCGCCAGTCGGGGCATTTTGGCTGGCTGCGCCAGCACGGCGCCGACCCGGTGCGCACACAGCTACTGCCACGCGTGCTGGCCGGGGTGTTTGCCAGCATCACGCTGGCGGCGCTGTCGTGTGTGGTGGCGCTGGTCATGGCTTATCTCAGCGTGTATGGCTTTAACGTGGCGGGGCTGCCCGGCTACACGCGCATGTTCGGCCAGGTGTTCACGCCGGTGGTGACGCTGGTGTTTGCCCTGAAAACGGTGTTTTTCAGCCTGGCCGTGGCCTTGATTCCGATGACCGCCGGGATGTACGACACCGGCGAGGCCACCCAGCCCGACTCCGAGCTGGGCGGTCTGGCGCGCATGTTTGCCGTGCTGCTGCTGATCGAGGTGCTCTCGCTCGTCGGCAATTACTATTGATGCCCATGACTGCCACGCCACCCCCGACCCCGCCCGTGCCGCCGTCTGCACCCACGCCATCTGCGCCCCCCATGCCCCCCGTGGACATGCTGCGCCCCGTGGCCCACCTGCAACTCAAGGCAGCGGCGCTGCTGTTGTTTACGCTGGCGCTGATCGTGGGCTCGGGCCTGTATTTGTTGTATGCGCGCGGCGCCTTCGAGCCCACGCAGACGCTGGTGCTCACCGCCGACGACTCCGAGGGCGTGGTGGTGGGCATGGACATGACGTTTTCAGGTTTTCCGATTGGCCGCGTGCGCCGCATTGAACTGGCCCCCGATGGCAACGCCCGCATCATCGTGGACGTGCCGCGCAAAGACGCCCACTGGCTGCGCGTCTCCAGCGTGTTTACGCTGGTGCGCGGCCTGGTCGGCGGCACCAACATCCGCGCCTACAGCGGCATGCTGCAAGACGCACCGCTGCCCGATGGCGCCGTGCGCCCCGTGCTGCGCGGCGACGCCACCGCCGAAATCCCCCAGCTCATGGCCACCGCGCGCGAGCTGCTGGCCAACCTCACGGCCCTGACGGCGCCCGATGCGGCCCTGGGCGCCAGCCTGGGCCAGGTGCAGACCCTCACCCAGCGCCTGCAAGGCCCGGGCGGTGCGCTGCAAGTGCTGATGGGCAATGCGCAAGACGCCCGCAAAGTCATTACCACCCTGGAGCGCACCAACGCGCTGCTGGCGCGCCTGGATGGCATGGCCGCCAAGGCCGACACCCAGGTGTTTGGCGCAGCGGGCGTGCTGCCCGAGGTGCGCGCCAGCGTGGTGCAGCTCAATGGCCTGCTGGCGGACGCCCGCCAGAGCCTGAAAAAAGTCGATGCCGTGCTGGAGCAGGCCCAGGCCGTGGGCGCCAACGTGCGCGAGGGCACCGCCGACCTGGGCACCCTGCGCGCCGAGGTGGAAAGCAACCTGCGCCAGATAGAAGGGCTGGTCAACGAATTGCAGCGCAAATGGCCGTTTGCCCGTGATGCCGAGGTGAAGTTGCCATGACGTTGTTACCCCACATGCCCCCAGGGCTGGCCCGCCGGTTCGCAGCGTGGTGGCGTGCCATTGCCCGTGCCCGCGTGGGTGCAGTGACTGGCTTGGGCGCTGGCGCTGCTGCCCGTACCGGCTGGCGCGCTGGCGCGGTGGCGCTGTGTCTGTGGGCCGCCGGTTGCTCCAGCCAGCCGCCCGTGCCCGATTGGAAGCGCAACGCCAGCGCCGCTGCCGACAAGGCCGTGGCCGCCTCCCTCTCGGGTGATGGCCGCATCGCGCAACTTGAATGGGACCGCGCCCGCCAGCAAACCGCGCGCACCGGCCAGATTACCTTGCTGGCGCGGCTGGAGTTGCTGCACTGCGCGGCGCAGGTGGCCAGCCTGAATCTGGCGCCCTGTGCCGGTTTTGACGCACTGCGCGCCGATGCCGCACCGGCGGAACGGGCCTATGCCGACTATCTGGCAGGCCGCGCCACGGCCCAGACGGTGCCGCTGCTGCCACCGGCCCAGCAAAGCACAGCGCTGGTGCCTGCCGAACAGGCCGCACAGGCGCTGGCGGCCATCACCGACCCGCTCTCGCGCCTGGTGGCCGCCGGGGTGCTGCTGCACACCGGGCGCGCCCACCCGGATGTGATCGCCCTGGCCACCGACACCGCATCCGCCCAAGGCTGGCGCCGCCCGCTCATGGCCTGGCTGCTGCTGCAAGCGCAGCGCGCCGATGCCGCGGGCGACACCGAAGAAGCCGCGCGCCTGCGCAGGCGCATCCACCTCGTCGAGCGCAGCGGTGCCAAGCCCTGAATGCGCCCGGACATCAATCCAATATGCCGGAAGAAGAAACCATTGCATCCAGGCCCGATGGCAACTGTGCCAGGGCATCGGCGGCCTGTACGGCCACATCTGGCAACAACACCACAGCGGTGGCGCTCACGGCCAGAACCACGGTGGCAGCAAAAGCCATCAGCGGGTGCGAGCGCGCTGGCTGGCGGGGTGGCAGGTGTCGGCGTTTCATGGCGGAATCTCCTGTCAATGCGCCTTGCCGAATTGGCAAAGGCCCGCAAGGTTGTGATTACCGCGCCCCCGCACGGTTCCGTCTGTCAGACGAGCGCGCTTGGTGGTGAGCGTGCGTAACAGTCCCGGGATGCATGTGTCTTCCAGCGCACTGAGAACCCCGCTGACCGAGGTCTGGATGGTGCACGCCGTGCGCGCCCTGGAGCAGACCGGCCCGCTGGACGATGCCCAGGCCATGGCCGAGGCGTTTGCCCGCCACACCCACCCGCAAGCGCGCTTGCGCGAGCGCGCCTGGCTGCTGGGCCAGCGCCTGGGCCTGCCCGCGCAGATGGCGCGCTGGCGCGATGCCGCCTGGTGGCTGGGCGCCGCGCTGGCCGTGGCGGTGGTGCTGATGGCCAATGGCATGGTCTTTGCCATCTTGGCGCAAGGCCGCAGCATCCATGCGGGCAGTGCCCTGGTGGCAGCGCTGGGCGTGCATCTGGTTACGCTGGGGGTGTGGCTGGCCACCTTGGTACTGGCGCCGCGCTGGCCGGGGGCGTGGGGGCGCTGGTCGCTGGGCGCGCTGCTGCTGCGCGTGCTGGCGTGGTGGCCCGCAGACCGCACGGCGCCATCGCCCCTGTCCGCCCCGCTGGCCACGGGTGCCCGCCAGATGCTGCGCCAGGCGCGCCTGGCACCCTGGGGGTTGGGCTTGGTCAGCCACCTGGTGTGGGCGGCATCGTTTGTCTGGGTGCTGCTGGGGTTGCTGGGGGCTTTTGCCTTCCGCGAGTACCGCCTGACCTGGGAGAGCACGATTTTTGACCCGGCGTTTTTTCAGGCACTGGTGCAGGCCAGTGGCTGGTTGCCCGCGCAACTGGGCTTTGCCGTACCCGATGGGGCCGTGTGCATGGCCGGGCAGATGGCGCCAGCGGCACTCGCTGCCGGGCCAGACGCCTGTACCCGCGCCGCTGCGTGGTGGCTGCTGGGCTGCGTAGCGGTGTACGGGTTGCTGCCGCGCCTGCTGTGCGCGGCATGGTGCGCCGGGGTCTGGCAGCGGCGCAAAAAACGCCTGGCCCTGGATACCGCTGACCCCTACCTGCGCCAATTGCTGGCGCGCTGGGATGCGATGGCGCCCGCGTACATCACCGACCCCGAGCCGCTTGCGCTGCCCGGCGCCACCAGCGCGCCCGGTGGCAGCGCGCCAGACGCCAGTGCCCACCGCAGCGCCATCGCCTGGATTGGCTTTGAGCTGCCCCAGGCCCAGGCTTGGCCACCACCCCAGGCTGCCAGCGCAGCCCTGGTCGAGCGCATTGCCGGCACCCAGGACGAGCGCAGCCGCGTTCTGGCAGCTCTGGCCCGGCTGCATCCGGGCGCGCTGGTGCTGGTGTGCAACGCCGCCGCCACCCCCGACCGGGGCACCGAGCGTTTTCTGCGCGAGGCGTGCAGCCACGCCGGGCAGTGCGCGCTGTGGCTGGTGCTGCCGGGCAGCCCCGGCGCACCGTCCGGGTCGGCCCCGCCCAGCGCCCCCGCGCAGCGCTGGCGCGACTGGCTGGACACCCGGGGCCTGCCCACCGTGCCCACCTTCACCGACGCCGCCCAGGCCCAATCCTGGGCCGAGCAGGTGTCAACCACCCCGCCATGATTGCCCCTACCGATTCCTATCCGCCGCTGGACATCGCCGTGGTGGGCCACACCAACGTTGGCAAAACCTCGCTCTTGCGCACCTTGCTGCGCCAGCCTGACTTTGGTCAGGTCTGCGACAGCGCGGGCACCACCCGGCACGTCGAGCGCACCGACCTGCGCATTCAGGGCGCGGTGGCCGTGCGCTACTTTGACACCCCGGGCCTGGAAGACTCGGTGGCGCTGCACCACTACCTGCAATCCTTGCCCGGCGATTTGCCCACGCCGCTGGAGCGCGTGCGCGCCTTTCTGCGCGGCCCCGAGGCGCAGGCCGCCTTCGAGCAAGAAGCCAAGGTGCTGCGCAAGCTGCTGGAGGCCGATGCCGCCATCTACGTCATCGACTGCCGCGAAGACGTGCTGCCCAAATACCGCTGCGAGATCGAAATCCTCAGCGCCTGCGCCAAGCCCGTCATGCCGGTGCTGAACTTTGCGCGCAGCCCCGGCCACCAGGCGCAGGCCTGGCAGAGCACCCTGGCCGCTTACCACCTGCACGCCTCGGTGCTGTTCGATGCCGTCGCGCCGTTCGTGGGCGCCGAGCGCCAGCTCTACGAAGACCTGGGTGTGCTGCTGCGCGCACGCCGCGCGCAGTTGCAGGCCATCTTGGACGATCTGGCGCTGCAAGCCCAGGAGCGCCGCCTGGCCGCCTGCCAACTGGTGGCCAGCGTGCTGGTCAGCGCCGCCGCCATGCGCCGCGAAGTGCCGCAAGCCGCGCTGGCCGACCCGGCACACAAAACGGCACTGCTGCGCGGTTTTCGGCAATCGCTGACGCCGCAGGTGGCCGCCTGCGTGCAGGCCGTGCTGGCGGTGTACGGCTTTCGGCCCGGCGATGCCGAGGTGGCCGACCTGCCCTGGAGCAGTGGCCGTTGGGATGCCGATCTGTTCCACCCGCAAACCCTGCTGGATGCAGGCCACAAGCTGGGCAAGGGCGCTGCCGTGGGGGCTGCGGTGGGGTTGGCGGCGGATGTGGCGCTGGCCGGGTTGTCGCTGGGCACGGGCACCGCACTGGGCGCCGCTGTGGGCGGTCTGGCCAGCCAGGGCTGGAGCCAGGTGCCGCGCAAAATTGCCAACCGCATGCGTCGCATTGAAGAGCTGACCCTGGAAGACGAGGTGCTGCACCTGCTGGCCAGCACCCTGGTGCGCCTGTGCGCTGCGCTGGAGCAGCGCGGCCACGCCGCTTGGCAGCGCCTGCATGTGGGTGCGCAGCCCGCAGCCGACAGCGCCGCACCGGGAGCGCCCGCCCTGCGCGATCTGCTGGCCCACCTGGCTCCCGCGCGCAGCCACCCCGATTGGGAGCAGGCCCAGCCAGGCGGTGCCACCGATGCCCGCCGCCAGCGTTTGGTGGATGCGCTGGCAGGGCAGTTGGCTACCTTGGTGGCTGCTCCCGGCGACTGAAACGCGCCCCAGCTTTGTTGCGCCGGGCCTCGCCAAAATAGGGGCCAAAATCGCCTCCAGCCCTTGTGCATTAGGCGCAAGCAGCTATGGATTCAGTAGCTTTTTGGGGGCGATGGGGGCGATGGGGGCGATGGGGGCAGGCATCCTGCCGGACTGTGATGTGCCAGAAATCAATGCTCAAAACAGCGTCAAACGCCCTGCCATAGAGCGCCAATAGCTATCAATTAAGTAGCGTTTTTCAAGGGCGCCGGGGGGGCTTTTCATTTCAGGGCCTGTCGTGGCGCACGCGCACAAAGCTGGCAAAGCGCGGCAGGCCGCTGGCGTGCTGGCCGCGAAAGCGGTAGGTCACCCAGCTGCCAAGGGGCGGGGGCGATTCGCGCTCGGCGTCGGTCAGGCCGGTGCCCAGCTTGAAGCGCTGGCCGCTGGGCATTTCTACCAGCAGCGCGCCCAGGCGGCCTGCGTGCTTGCCTTGGCCGGGGATGTGGCCCACCACGCGCGCCTCGGTGTCGTCGTGCGTTTTGACTTTCAGCAAATCATCGCTGCGGCCTGCGCGGTAGTGCGACGCGCCCCGGTGCAGCATCAGCCCCTCGCCACCGCCGCGCACGGTGCGCGCCAGCAGCGCCTGCAAAGCGGCATCGGTGGCCACGCGCTGCTGGGGTACGGCCTGCACCCAGGGCTGTTGCAGGCTTGCCACCAGCGTTTGCAGCGCGCCCAAGCGTTCATCGAAGCTGCCGCCGTGCGCGGGCAGGTCAAACACCATGAAGCGCAGCTGGCGCCAGGCAGCGTCATCCGGTGTTTGCCGCGCGGTGGTGGACTGGGCCTGCGCAAACTGGCCGCGCCCGGCCCACAGTTCACCGTCCAGCGGCTGGGCAGGCCAGCCTGCGGTGAACCAGGCCGGGGCGTTGACCACCTCGCCGCCGCGCGTGCGCAGGCGCTGGCCGTCCCAGTAGCCGCGCACGCCGTCGTATTTTTCGCTCACCCAATAGCCGTGCAGCGCCATGCCGGGGCGGTACACCTGCGCCAGCAGCAGCGCGGGCGCATCGGCGTCGGCTGCGCTGGCCGGGGCAGGCACGGCCAAGCTCCACGCCGCCCAAGCCAACCAGGTCAGAACGCGGCGGCGCTGGAGCATGATGAACTCACTTTTTGATAGCTGCCAGCGCTTTCTGCATCAGCGCTGGAGCCTGTTTTGGTGCTGAATCAGGCCAGCGCTTCGCTGTCGCGGCTGATGCCGGCGGTCTGGCTGAAGCCGCCGTCCACGTAAGTGATTTCAGCCGTCACGCCACCCGCCAGGTCGCTCAGCAAGAACGCGGCGACATTGCCCACGTCCTCGATCGTCACGTTGCGCCGCAGCGGCGAGGCGCTGGCCACGTTGCCCAGCAGCTTGCCAAAGTCCTTGATGCCGCTGGCCGCCAGCGTCTTGATGGGGCCCGCGCTGATGCCGTTGACGCGCATGCCGCGTGGCCCCAGCGATTCGGCCAGAAAGCGCACGCTGGCTTCCAGGCTGGCTTTGGCCAGGCCCATGGTGTTGTAGTTGGGAATGGCGCGCAGCGCGCCCAGGTAGCTCAGCGTCAGCAGGGCCGACTTGTCGTTCAGGTAGGGCAGGGCGGCCTTGGCCATGGCCGGGAAGCTGTAGGCGCTGATGTCGTGGGCGATGCGGAAGTTTTCGCGGGTCAGGCCGTCGAGGAAATCGCCCGCAATGGCTTCGCGCGGGGCAAAGCCGATGGCGTGGACGAAGCCGTCAAACGTGGGCCAGGTTTGGGACAGGTCGGTGAACATGGCCTCGATTTGCTCGTCGCTGCCCACGTCGCAGTCAAACACCAGGGTCGAATTGAACTCGGCGGCAAAGCCGGTGATGCGTTCTTTGAAGCGCTCGCCCACGTAGCTGAAGGCCAGTTCGGCGCCCTGTGCGTGGCAGGCCTTGGCGATGCCGTAAGCGATGGAGCGGTTGGACAGCACGCCGGTGATGAGCAGCTTTTTGCCGGTCAGAAAACCCATGGTTGTTCTCCTGAAAAATCGTGAAAAAGGGAGGGAAGAAAACGGAAGAAACGCAAGGCAGGCGCCGCTGGCGGCCACCAAAAAACGTGGTGCAGAATTGTCGCATGCGGTTTTTGCCTATTTTTTGCCTGTCTCTGTCCTTGGGCGCGGCGGCGCCGGTTGCCTGGGGCGCGCACGGCTACGCTCTGTGGGGTGCGCTCAAGTACCCTGCGGGCTTTGCGCACTTTGATTACGTCAACCCCAGCGCGCCCCGGGGCGGCGAGTTGCGGCTGGTGAGCAATTCGCGCGCCTCCACCTTCGACAAATACAACCCGTTCACCATCAAGGGCAGTGCGCCGGCGTATCTGTCGCAGCTGATGTTCGACTCGCTGCTGGTGGGCCCGCTGGACGAAACCGCCGCTGGCTACGGCCTGCTGGCGCAGGATGTGGAGGTGGCGTCCGATGGCCTCTCCGCCACGTTCACGCTGCGGCCCGAGGCGCGTTTTCACCACGGCAAGCCGGTGCTGGCGCAAGACGTGAAGTTCAGCTACGACACGCTGGTCGGCCCGTACACCTCGCCCGCGTACAAAACCATGCTGATCGACGTGGCGGGCGTGGACGTGCTGGGCGAGCGCACCGTGCGCTACCGCTTCAAAAAACCCAACCGCGAGTTGCCGCTCACAGTGGGCGGCCTGCCCGTGTTCAGCCGCGATTGGGGCGCAGAGGGCGGCCAGCCCAAGCCCTTCGACCAGGTGGTGACGGACGCACCCCTGGGCAGCGGCCCCTACCAAATCGGCCCGGTGCGCTTTGGCAAGGACATCACCTACGTGCGCGACCCGAATTACTGGGCGCGCGACCTGAACGTGCGCAAGGGCACGGCCAACTTCGACCGCATCACCGTCAAGATCTACAAGGACGCCACCGCGCGGCTCGAAGCGCTCAAGGCGGGCGAGTTCGATCTGATGCGTTTTTTCAGCGCGGGCGACTGGGCGCGGCGCGTCAACGGCAAAAAGTTCGACACCGGCGAGCTGGTCAAGGGCGAGTTCCGGCACAAGCTGCCCTCGGGCTTTCAAAGCTACGTGCTCAACACGCGCCGCCCGCTGTTGCAGGACGTGCGCGTACGCGAAGCCCTGGGCCTGGCAGTGGATTTTGAGTGGATGAACCGGCAGATGTTCTACGGCTCGTACCAGCGCGTGAACGGCCTGTTTGGCAACACCGCCTGCGAGACGCAAGGCACGCCATCGCCCCAGGAATTGGCGCTGATGGAGCCCTGGCGCAAAAATCTTCCCGCCGCCGCCTTCGGCCCCATGACCGTGCCGCCGCGCACCGACCCGCCCGCATCGCTGCGCGCCAACCTGCGCCGCGCCCAGCAGTTGCTGAAAGACGCGGGCTGGAGCGTGCAGGATGGCGCCCTGCGCAATGCCCAGGGCCAGGCGCTGGTGCTCGAATACATGGACAGCAACGAAGGCGGCATGCGCACCGTGGCGCCGTGGATGCGCAACCTCGAAAAGCTCGGCATCACGCTGCGGTTTCGCTCGGTGGACTTTGCGCTGTACCAGCAGCGGCTGCAAAAGTTCGATTTCGACATCACCAGCATTGCCTACGGCGGCACCAACAACCCCGGCCAGGAGTTTGCCGACCTGTTCGGCAGCCCGGCGGCCGACACCGAAGACTCGGGCAACTTTGCCGGCGTGAAAAACCCGGCGGTGGACGCCTTCATCACCGCCATGACCGCTGCCAAAACCCAGGCCCAGCTGCTGCCCGCCTGCCACGCGCTGGAGCGCGCCATCGCGCACAGCCATGTCTTGATTCCGCAGTGGACCGCGCCCACGCACCGCATGGCCTACAACGCCTGGCGCGTGGCGCTGCCGGACACCGTGCCGCCGTATTCCAGTGGCGAGGGCTGGGTGATGGACACCGGCTGGGCCAGACAGCCCACGGGGCCATCCGGCACGTCTGCGTTACCGGGGAAAATTGCTCCTGATTCGATAGCTGTTAGCGCGCATGGGAAGGGCGGTTGAGCCATGTTTGCCTATATTTTGAAACGCTGCCTGCTCATGCTGCCCACGCTGCTGGGCGTGCTGCTGCTCACCTTCGTGGTGCTGCAATTCGTGCCCGGCGGCCCGGTCGAGCAGTACCTGGCCGAGGCCAAGGCGGGCGCGGGCGGTGGCGGTGCCGAGGGCGGTGGTCTGGCCTACCGGGGCGCGCAGGGCGTCGATCCGAAGCGGCTGGAGCAGATCAAGCAGCTCTACGGCTTCGACAAACCCGCGCCCGAGCGCTTTGCGCAGATGCTGGGCCAGTTCGCGCGCTTTGACCTGGGGCGCAGCTTTTTCCAGAACAAGGACGTGTGGGAGCTGATCCGCGAAAAACTCCCGGTGTCCATCAGCCTGGGAATGTGGACGTTTTTCATCAGCTACCTGGTGGCCGTGCCGCTGGGCGTGGCCAAGGCGGTGCGCGCCGGCTCGCGCTTTGATCTGGTGACCACGCTCTTGATTCTGGTTGGCTATGCCATTCCGGGCTTTGTGCTGGGCGTGGCGCTGCTGGTGGTGTTTGGCGGCCAATTGCAGTGGTTTCCGCTGCGCGGGCTGACCTCGGCGAATTGGGAGGAGCTGAGCTGGGGCGCGCGCATTGTCGATTACCTCTGGCACATCACCCTGCCCATCATCGCCATGGTGCTGGGCAGCTTCGCCGTCACGGCCATGCTGACCAAGAATGCGTTTCTGGAAGAAATCCGCAAGCAGTACGTGCTGACGGCGCGCGCCAAAGGATTGAGCGAGCGCCAGGTGCTGTGGAAGCATGTGTTTCGCAATGCGCTGATTCCCATCATCACGGGCTTTCCGGCGGCGTTCATCGGCGCGTTCTTTGCGGGTTCGCTGTTGATTGAGACGCTGTTTTCCCTCGACGGCCTGGGCCTCTTGAGCTACGAGAGCGTGATCCGGCGCGACTACCCGGTGGTGCTGGGCACGCTGTACCTGTTCACGCTGATCGGCCTGGTGACCAAGCTGATTTCTGACCTTTGCTATGTGTGGGTGGACCCGCGTGTCAAGTTTGATTGAAGGACATTCATGCCCATGCAACCCCCAGTGACGCCCGAGGTGGTGGAGCGCATCGTCCCTGCGCTGCAATCGCCGCTGCCGGGACTGCTTGCCATCTACGGTTTTGGCAGCCGTGTGCAAGGTACGGCGGGGCCTGAAAGCGACCTGGATCTGGCCGTACTGGTGGAGGGCTACGCTGACCCTTTGCTGCTGTGGAACCTGTCAGGTGACTTGGCCGACGTGGCCGGTTGCGACGTTGATTTGCTGGACTTGCGCGCAGCATCCACGGTGATGCAGTACCAGATCATTACCACCGGCCAGCGCTGGTGGGCGCGTGATGCGCAGGCGGCGCTGTTCGAGAGTGCCATCCTGAGCGAAAAAACCGCGCTGGATACGGCGCGGGCCGGTCTGCTGGCCGATATCCAGGAGCGAGGAAGCGTGTATGGCGGATGACGTGTTGATCAACAAAGCCGCGACCATTGAGCGCTGCGTAGCGCGGGCGCGTGAAGAGTATTTCAGCGATCCGGCCAGTTTTGCCAGCAATTTCACGCGCCAGGATGCGGCCATTTTGAACATCCAACGCGCCTGCGAGGCCGCTCTGGACATGGGCCAGCACCTGATCCGGCGTGAGCGCCTGGGTGTGCCGCAAAGTGCGCGCGATGTGTTTGCCTTGCTGGCCCAGGCAGGCCGTATTGAGCTGCCGCTGGCCCAGGGTTTGCAGCGCATGGTCGGTTTTCGCAATATTGCTGTCCACGATGACAAGGCGCTGCAACTGCCCATCACCGTCGCCATCATCGAAAAACACCTGGATGAGTTTTTGCAATACAGCAAAGCCCTCCTGCAGCGTGATGCCGGGTAAGGCGCAAGACATGGATACCACTGCTACACACCGTGCTGCCGTTGTCGCCACTGCGCCGGCCGCAGCTTCCGCGCCAGCCTCCCTGTCCCCCTCGCGCCGCGCCTGGCTGCGCTTCAAGCGCAACCGGCTGGGCTACTGGAGCCTGATCGCCTTTTGCGCGCTGGTGCTGCTGAGCCTGTGCGCCGAACTGGTCAGCAGCGAGCGCCCGCTGGTCGTGCGCTACCAGGGGCAGACCTATTTCCCGCTGCTCAAGGACTACCCCGAAACCACCTTTGGCGGCGACTTTGCCACGCCCACCGATTACCTCGACCCGTTCATCCAGGAGCGCCTGAGCGCGGGCAGCAACTGGGCGCTCTACACCGTCAACCGCTATGGGCCGAACACGCTGAACTACTTTGCCCAGGCGCCCAACCCGTCGGCGCCGTCCGCCGCCAACTGGCTGGGCACGGACGACCGGGGGCGCGATTTGCTGGCGCAGCTGCTCTACGGCTTTCGCGTCAGCGTGCTGTTTGCGCTGGCGCTGACGTTCACTGGCGTGCTGCTGGGCGTGGTGGCAGGGGCCATCCAGGGGTTTTTTGGCGGCAAGACGGATTTGGCGTTTCAGCGCTTTATCGAAATCTGGGGCTCCATGCCTGAGTTGTATTTGCTCATCATCTTCAGCGCCGTGCTGGCGCCCAGCATTGCGCTGCTGCTGGTGCTGCTCTCGCTGTTTGGCTGGATGGGGCTGAGTGACTACGTGCGCGCCGAGTTTCTGCGCAACCGCCAGCTCGACTACGTCAAGGCCGCGCGCGCGCTGGGCGTGGGCAACGCGCAGATCATCTGGCGCCACATCCTGCCCAACAGCCTGACGCCCGTAGTGACGTTCTTGCCGTTTCGCATGAGCGCAGCGATTTTGGCGCTGACGTCGCTGGACTTTCTCGGCCTGGGCGTGCCGCCGGGCACACCGTCATTGGGCGAGCTGCTCAGCCAGGGCAAGAACAACATCGACGCGTGGTGGATTTCGCTGTCCACCTTTGCCGTGCTGGTGGTCACGCTGCTGCTGCTCACCTTCATGGGCGACGCGCTGCGCGACGCCCTCGACCCCCGCAAAGCATCGCAATGAACGTTACTTACATGACTGGAGAGGAAATGCCTGCCGACCCGTTGCTGGACGTGCAGGATTTGTCCGTCCACTTTGGTGCCAAGGCCGTGGTGCGCAGTGTCCATTTCTCCATCGCCCCCGGTGAAAAGCTGGCGCTGGTGGGCGAATCGGGCTCGGGCAAAACCATCACCGCCCTGAGCCTGCTGCGCCTGGCGGGCGATGCCAAAATCAGCGGCAAAGCCTTGCTGCGCGGGCGCGACCTGCTATCACTCTCAGAGCGCGAAATGCGCGGCGTGCGCGGCGGCGACATCGCCATGGTGTTCCAGGAGCCCATGACGGCGCTGAACCCGCTCATGACCATCGGCCAGCAAATCACCGAGGTTCTGGAGCTAAAAAAGGCACTAACGCCCGCCGAGTCTGCGCAAGCAGCTATTGAATTGCTAGCAAAAACCGGCATTCCCGAGCCCGAGCGCCGTGCCAACAGCTTTCCGCACCAACTGAGCGGCGGCCAGCGCCAGCGCGCCATGATCGCCATGGCCCTGGCCAGCGAGCCCGCGCTCTTGCTGGCCGACGAGCCCACCACCGCGCTGGACGTGACGCTGCGCGGCCAGATTCTCGATCTGCTGTCGGACTTGCAACGCCAGTCGGGCATGGCCGTGCTGCTCATCACCCACGACCTGAACCTGGTGCGCCGCTTTGCCGACCGCGTGGCCGTGATGGAGCAGGGCGTGCTGGTCGAACAGGGCCGCGTGGCCGAGGTGTTCCGCGCGCCGCAGCACCCCTACACCCAGCGCCTCATGGCCAGCCAGCCCCGGCGCGACGTGGTCGAGCAGGCGCCAGCACTCGGCACGCCGCTGGTGTTGCAGACCGAGGCCCTGCGCGTGGCCTACCCGACGCCGCTGCCGGGCCTGCGCGGCTGGTTCAAAAAAGGCGAATTCGTGGCCGTGCAGGGCGCCAGCCTGCAACTGCTGGCGGGCCAGACACTGGGCGTGGTGGGCGAGTCGGGCTCGGGCAAATCGACGCTGGCGCAGGCCATTTTGGGCCTGCTGCCCTATGGTGGTCAGCTCACGGTGGCTGGGCAGGGCTGGCAGCAGCCCGCTGCGCGCAACACGCCCGCCAACCAGCAGCTGCGCCGGCGCGTGCAGGTGGTGTTCCAAGACCCGTTCTCGTCGTTGTCGCCGCGCCTGACGGTGGAAGAAATCGTCGGCGAAGGGCTGCGCGTACACGAGCCTGCGCTGCTGCCCGCGCAGCGGCGCGTGCGCGTCGAGGCGGCGCTGGCCGAGGTGGGCTTGAGCGAGGCGCAGTTTCCCGGCCTGCTGGCGCGCTACCCGCACGAGTTTTCTGGCGGGCAGCGCCAGCGCCTGGCGATTGCGCGCGCGCTCATCGTGCAGCCGCAGGTGCTGGTGCTGGACGAACCCACCAGCGCGCTGGACGTCACCATCCAGCAGCAGGTGCTGGCGCTGCTGCAAGGCCTGCAACGCGGCAAGGGCCTGAGCTATGTGCTCATCACCCACGATGTGGACGTGATCCGCGCCATGGCGCACCAGGTGCTGGTGATGAAAGATGGCGCCATCGTCGAACACGGCACCGTCGCCCAGGTGCTCGATGCGCCGCAGCACCCCTACACGCAGCGGCTGGTGGCTGCGGCTGCGGTGCCGGGTACGGCCCTTGCGGGATAAGCGCGAGCAGCTATCAAAAGGGGATTGATCAACCCGCAGGCCAGGTACCCATCAGCACCTGTTTGGTGCATTCGATAGGCTGTCGGGGTGGCAAAACGCTGTCCTGCGGGCCTGAAATTTGATGCCAAATAGGCCGCTAAGCCTTGTGCATAAAGCGCTTGCAGCTATGTAATCAATAGCATTTTTCATGCCCCGGAAAGGTGCGGCACGGGCTGGTGCGGTGTGGTCTGCATTGGGCATGGTGCTTGCTTGTCTGATGCATCCCATGCCAGAGGTTTTTTTGTGCCTTTTTCCGCCCCGCGCCATCGCCGCGCCAGTTTGTTATCGACGGAAATCGTCAACCGCTCCCGCGTGCTGGACACGCTGGTCAACAACCTCGAAGGCATGGCCTACCGCTGCCTCAACGATGCCCACTGGACGATGGTGTTTGTCAGCCAGGGCTGTGCCGACCTCACAGGCTATGCACCGGCGCAGTTGCTCGGAGGCACGGGCGTGTCGTGGGAGTACATCACCCACCCCGATGACCGCTTGCGGGTGCGCGAGGTCATCCAAAGCGCCGTGGCCAGCGGGCAGCGCTTTGCCGTGCAGTACCGCATCACCACCTTGTCGGGGCAAACGCGCCATGTGGCCGAACGCGGCGTGGCCGTGTGCGATGAGCAGGATGTGCTGGTGCTGGAAGGCTTTGTCGAGGACATCACCCAGCGCCAGGCCACGTTGGAGGCGCTGGAGCACGCCGAGCTGCGCTACCGCCACATCTTCGAGCACGCCAGCGAGGGCATTTTTCAGACTTCGCGCGATGGCCACTACCTGGCCGCCAACCCGGCGCTGGCGCGCATTTACGGCTACGACACGCCCGCCGCGCTGATGGCCGACCTGTCGGACATCGACCGGCGGCTTTACGTCAAGGCCGGGCGGCGCGAGGTGTTTCACCGGCTCATGAAGGCGCAAGGGCAGGTGCTCAATTTTGAATCCGAGGTGCATCGGCGCGATGGCACGTGCATCTGGATCTCCGAAAATGCCCATGTCGTGCGCGGCCCGCAGGGCGAATTTTTGTGCTACGAGGGCACGGTGCAGGATATTTCCGAGCGGCGCCACTACCAGGAGCAGCTGGAGCGCCAGGCCAACCACGACCTGCTCACGGGCCTGCCCAACCGGGTGTTGCTGAACGACCGCATCGCGCAAGGCATAGCGCGTGCTACGCGCATGGGCTACTACCTGGCGCTGGTGTTCATCGACCTGGACAACTTCAAGTTCATCAACGACAGCCTGGGCCATGCGGCGGGCGATGAGCTGCTCAAGGAGGTGGCTGCGCGCCTGACGGGCTGCCTGCGCAGTGGCGACACCGTGGCGCGGTTGGGCGGCGACGAGTTCGTGCTGGTCATCAACGACCACTACCGCACCAGCAGCGTCATCTCCCTGCTGGAGCGGATGCTGCAAGACATTGGCCGCCCCATTGTGCTCAATGGGCGCGAGTTTCAGGTGGGCGCCAGCCTGGGCGTGGCCATGTTTCCCAGCGATGGCGATGATGCGCAGCAACTGCTCAAGCACGCCGATGTGGCCATGTACGCGGCCAAAGACCGGGGGCGCAACAATTTCCAGTTTTTTACCCGCGAGCTCAACCGCCAGGCCGACGAGCGCCTGCACCTGGAGGCCGCCATGCGCAGCGCGCTGGACCATGGCGGCTTTGATGTGCATTACCAGCCCAAGGTGGACCACCGCCGCCGCATCGTCGGCGTGGAGGCACTGGCGCGCTGGTTCCACCCCGAGCTGGGCGCCGTCGGGCCTGACCGCTTCATCCCGATTGCCGAAGAAACCGGGCTGATCCTGCCGCTGACCACCGCCATCGTGCGCCGCGCGCTGGCCGCCGCACGCCGCTGGAACCATGCGCGCGCGGTGCCGCTGCGCCTGGCGCTGAACCTCTCGCCGCAGCTGTTTTTGAGCCACGACATCGTGGCGCACATCGCTGGCCTGCTGCGCGAGGCCGAGATGCCGTCGAGCCAGGTGGAGCTGGAAATCACCGAGTCGGTGTTTCTGGGCGACAGCGAGCGCGCCGTGGCCATCCTGAGCGACTTTAAGGCCCTGGGCGTGGGCCTGGCCATGGACGACTTTGGCACGGGCTACTCGTCACTGAGCTATTTGCGCCGGTTTCCGCTGGACACCATCAAGCTCGACCGCTCTTTGGTGACGGGCCTGGAGCACGAAGAAGAGGTGGCCATGATTGCCCGCGCCGCCATCTCGCTGGGCAAAAGCCTGCGCAAAACCGTGGTGGCCGAGGGCGTGGAGACGCAGGCGCAGTTTGACTTTTTGCGCTACCAGGGCTGCGACGAGTTCCAAGGCTATTTGCTCTCGCGCCCGGTGCCCGAAGCGCAGATCACGCAGCTACTGGAGGCGGGCGGGGTGATTGCGCCTGCGCCGCTGCCGCTGCTGTAGCGGGCAGAGGCGCGGGCGCCGCGCTCAGAGTTTGCGCAGCCGCTCGATGGCGGCGCGCAGCGTGTCGTCTTGCTTGGCAAAGCAAAAACGCACCACGCGCTGGTCAAAGCCGTCGCCATAAAACGCCGACAGCGGGATGGCGGCCACGCCCACTTCGCGCGTCAGCCATTGGCAAAAATCGGCTTCGCTCAGGTCGCTCACGGCCGAGATGTCCACGCACTGGAAGTAGGTGCCCGTGGCGGGCAGCAGGCGCAGGCGCGAGCCCTCCAGGCCTTGGCGGAACAGGTTGCGCTTGGCCTGGTAGAAGGCGCTCAGTTGCAGGTAAGGCGCGGGGTCTTGCAGGTAGTGCGCCAGCCCATGCTGCATGGGCGTGTTCACGCTGAAGACGTTGAACTGGTGGACTTTGCGGAACTCCGCCATCAGCGGCGCGGGCGCGGCCACGGTGCCCACCTTCCAGCCGGTGACGTGGAAGGTCTTGCCAAAGCTGGAGACGATGAAGGCGCGCGCGGCCAGACCGTCAAAGCGGGCGGCGCTCTGGTGCGTGGCGCCGTCGAACACCATGTGCTCATAGACCTCGTCGCTGATGAGCAGGGTATCGGTGGGCGCCAGCAGGTCTTGCAGCTGGCGCATGTCGCCCTCGCTCCAGGTGGTGGCGCTGGGGTTGTGCGGGCTGTTGATGATGATGGCGCGCGTGCGGGGTGTGATGGCGGCGCTGATTTTGTCGAAGTCGGGCCGGAAGGTGCCCGGCGTGAGCGGCACACGCACCGCCACGCCGCCCGCCAGCGCGATGTTGGGCACATAGCTGTCGTAGCAGGGGTCGAGCACGATGACTTCATCGCCCGGATGCACGATGGCCAAAATGGCCGTCAAAATGGCCTGCGTGGCCCCGGCGGTGATGGTGATTTCGGCCTCAGGGCAATACGGGCGGGCGTGAGTAGCTTCTATTTTGGTAGCAACTGCCTGGCGCAAGGCAGGCACGCCGGCCATGGGTGCGTACTGGTTGTGCCCGGCGCGCATGGCCTGGCCCACCGCATCAAGCAAGGCGCTGTCGCAGTCAAAGTCAGGAAAGCCCTGGCCCAGGTTGACGGCGCCGCATTGCGCGGCCAGCGCAGACATCACGCTGAAGATGGTGGTGCCCACCTGGGGCAGGCGGCTGACAAGGGCGGGGGGGCGTTCGGTCATGGCGTGGTGCAAGAGGGGGCGGGAATCAGAGTTCGTAGTCGTTGACATGCCCGGTCATGGCGCGGGCCACCAGGTCGCGGCTGAGGCGGTCGCTGATGAGTTCGGCAAATTTATAGACAAAGTTGCGCAGGTAGGCACCACGCTTGAAAGCCACGCGCGCCACGCTCTGGCCAAACAGGTGGCCCACGGGGCGCACCAGCAGGTCGCCCACAGGGTCGTCGCGCATGGCCATTTCGGCCACGATGCCAATGCCCAGTCCCAGGCGCACGTAGGTTTTGATGACGTCGGAGTCGATGGCCTCCAGGGCGATGCGCGGTTGCAGGCGGCGTGCGGCAAAGGCAGCGTCGATCTTGCCGCGCCCGGTGAACGAGGGGTGGTAGGTGATCAGCGCTTCGTGCGCTATGTCTTCCAGGCTGATGCGTTCTTTTTGCGCCAGCGGGTGGCCGGGGGGCAGCACCAGCACATGCTCCCATTCGTAGCAGGGCAGGGTGACCAGCTCGGGGTAATCGGCCAGGGATTCGGTGGCCATGCCGATCTCGGCCACCTCGTCGATCACCATGCGCGCGACCTGGTCGGGGGTGGTCTGGTGCAGGCTGACGTTGACCTTGGGGTACGCCTCGCGCAGTTTGGCCACCGGCACGGGCAGCACGTAGCGCGCCTGGGTGTGGGTGGTGGCAATGCTGAGGGTGCCGTTGTCCTGGGCGCTGAACTGCTCGCCGATGCGCTTCAAGTTGCTGACCTCGCGCATGATGAGTTCGATGCTGCGCAGCACATGCTGGCCTGGCTCGGTGATGCGCTTGAGGCGTTTGCCGTGGCGGGCAAAAATCTCCACGCCCAGCTCACCTTCGAGCTCAATGATGGCTTTGGAGACGCCGGGCTGCGAGGTGTGCAGCGCCTTGGCCGCCTCGGTCAGATTGAGGTTGCGGCGGGCGGCTTCTTGCACGAAGCGAAATTGGTGGAGGTTCATGCCTGAATGCAGCTAAAGAGTTGCATCATTATCGCTCAGGCGTCTAAAGAGCCGGGCTCGACACGGTCTGTGCAGCGCGCAGCCACCAGCGGTGGGGTTGCGCAGGGCGGCGTCAGCTGCTGGTGTGCGCTGGCGTGCAGGCGATGTCGGCCATGAGGGCGGTCATGCGCGGGTCTTCGCCAATGGCCTGTTGCACGGTGAACTGCACCTGGGGGTGCTGCGCGCGCAGGGCGGCCATCAGCTGGGGCAGGTCTTCGCGGGCGTGCTTGCCGGTGCCCAGAAACATGGGCGTGATGGTGATGCTGGCCGCACCCTGGGCCAGCAGGTCGCGCGTGGCCTGGGCCAGATCGGGCTCGCACAGCTCCAGGTAGGCGCAGCAGGTCAACACCTGGGGCTGGTGGCGTGCGATGTGCTGGCGCACCGCTTCGATGGGCGCCCGCCACTGGGGGTCGCGCGAGCCGTGGGCAAACAAGATCACGCCATGGTGTGGCGGTGGGGGCAGGGTGGTCATGGCGTTAGCGCCGCAGCACCAGCCAGCCAAAGGCGGCCAGTGACAGCAGGGAGTAGATGAGTCCGGGGGCGGCTGCCGTGATCCACGGCGACCAGTTTTGCAGGTTACCCACAAAGCCAAACACGTTGTTCAGCAGGAAAAAGCTGATACCTGCCATGACGCCGCCAAACATATAGCCGGTGATGCCCCCGGCGCGAAAGTGCAGGTAGGCAAAAGGCAGCGCCAGCACCACCATCACCAGGCAGCTCAAGGGGTAGAACACCTTGCGCCAGAATTCGATTTCGTAGCGCTGGGCGGCCTGGCCGTTGGCTTCAAGGTGGCGCACGTACTGGAACAGGTCGATGGTGGCCATGCGATCGGGTTTGAGCACGGCAGCGGCCACCATGTCAGCGCTGATCTGCGTGGGCCAGTTCCACTCTGGCAGGACGATTTTTTCGACGCGGGCGGGGCTGTTGGCTTTTTCAGTGTGGAAGGTGCTGTTTTGTACTTGCGCCAGGTGCCAGGCACCATCTTTGCCAAATTGTGCGCTGTCGGCCTGGGTGCGTGATGCCAGGCGGCCTTGGCCATCAAATTCAAAAATGCGCACGCCCAGCATGCCGCCGTCGGGCCCGATAGCGCGCACATTGACGGCAAAAGAGTGATCGCCCTGGCGCTCTTTCAGCCAGGCACCGGTGGCGCCAGTAGTCAGACGGCCTTGGTAGCGGGCCTTGACCAGTTGTGCTGCGCGGTCTGACATGGGCGCCAGGTAGTCGCCCACGGCAAATGTCAGCAGCACAAAAAAACCGCCCACCGCCAGCAGAGTGTGCAAGGCCCGCCAGGGCCCCAGGCCACTGGTGCGCATGATGGTGAATTCCGAGCTTTGTGCCAACCGGGCCATGACGAAAATCGTGCCGATCAGTACCGTGATGGGCAGCAACTCGTAGAGGTGGCTGGGCAGCGCCAGCGTGACAAACAACAGGGCATGGGGCAGGCCATACGCGCCTGCTGGATAGCGCCCCACCCAGCGCAGCTCATCGACCAGATCAAAAAAGAAGAACAGGGCCAAAAAGCCCAGCGTCACAAAACCGACGGCGGCAATGACTTCGCGGTGTATGAGTCGGCGAATGGTTTTCATGCGGCGCTCCTGCCTTGCCACCATTGGCGCGGGCTCCAGTGATGGTGCCGGGCGCTGAGCAGCAGCAGCGCAAAGACCAGCGTTCCGCCGTGCAACAGGGCCAGAAAAGGCACCAGCCCCATCTTGCCCGAGCCCACCCAGCTTTGGCCCAGCGTCAGCAGGTTGTAATAAACGATGAAGGTGAGCAGTGCAAACACCATGTTGTTGCTGCTGCTGGCACGCGGATTGACGCTGGCCAGCGCCAGTGCGAGCAGCACAAAATTCAGGGCGGCAAACGCCAGGCCGATACGCCAGCCCAGCTCCGCCTGGGCCATGGGCGACGCCTGGCCCAGCAAATCAGGCGTGCTGCGCGTCTTCACGGAGCCCTCGTCCGCGATGGCGATAGGGGCTGTGCCAATGCGGGTGCCGTATTCATCGAAGGCACTGATTTTGGTGCCGGGTTTGTCCCCGCCGGACTCCATGCGCTGGCCGTTGCTCAACACCACAAAGCGCTCGCCATCACGCACCTCCACGCGGGCGCTGCGGGCGGAGATGACAGATTCCCCCTTGGGCTCGGTCACGGCCACAAAGACGTCGCTGGCGGTTTCACCTGCGGCACTGTTTTTGTCGATGAAAAAAACGCGTGTGCCATTGGCTGATTCTTGAAACTCGCCGGGCGCGATGCGGTCAATGTCGCTGCGCTGCTCATATTGCTGTTTGAGCTGGTCAATTTGCTGGTTGGCCCAGGGCCACACCAGCAGCGAGAGCAACGCAATCACCAGCATCACGGGCCAGGAAAAACGCAGCAGCGGTGCCAGCAAGCTGAGCAGCCCGCGGCCACTGGCAAACCAGATGACCATTTCGCTGTCACGGTACATGCGCGAGAGGGTGCCGACAATGGAGACAAACAGGCTCAGACTCAGGATGGTAGGCAGCTGGCCCAGTACGGTAAAGCCCATCACGAGCATCACGTCAGAGGGGCTGACGCTGCCGCGCGAGGCCTGGCCGAGGGTGCGGATCAGCATCATGGTCATGACCACCGTGACCAGCACCACCAGGGTCGCGCCGAAGCTGCGCGCCAGCTCCTTGCGAATGGATGAATCGAATAACATTGGCTCGAACGAAAAGGGCCATTATGAACTTTGATTTGAAGTCGCTCACCCTGTCCGCAGCCGTGACAGAAAAATGTGATTTGCTGGTTTTGCTGGTGCCTGAAGGCTTTGCCCCAGGCCAGGATGCACTCTCGGCGCTGGTGGCGCAGGCCTTGCACATTGGAGATTTGCAGACCAAGCCGGGCAAAAATCTGCATTGCTACCAGGTGCCCACTGTGGCGGCGCGCCGTGTGGTGCTGGCCGGAATCGGCACAGGCAAGGCGGCTGCCGTGCGCCAGGCGCTACAGCCGTTGGCCGGTGCCTTTACCGGCACGGTCAAGCGTGCGGTGGTTTGTTTTGCGGGTGCGGCCGATGCGGGTGCGGTGGCCGCTGCGGTGATGGCGGTGTCGCAGGTGAGCTATGTCTACACCGCCACCAAGCCCAAGGCTGAGGCGCGCACGCTCAACCGTGTGGTGCTGGGTGTGGAGGACACCACTGCAGTCGCTGACGCTTTTGCGCGCAGCGTTGCCACTGCCGTGGGCGTAGAGCTGGCGCGTGAATGGGGCAACCGCCCCGCCAACCATGCCACGCCTACGCTGCTGGCGGTGGCGGCCAAAGAACTGGCCAAGCACCCCGGCGTGCAGTGCAAGGTGATGGGGCCTGCCGACGTGGCCAAGCTGGGCATGGGGGCCTTCATGGCGGTGGCGCGTGGTTCTGAGGAGGAGTTACGTTTCATTGAACTGCGCTACAACGGCGCTGCAAAATCCCAGCCTCCAGTGGTGCTGGTGGGCAAGGGCATCACGTTTGACACCGGTGGCATCTCCATCAAGCCAGCGGCTGAAATGGACGAAATGAAGTTCGATATGTGCGGTGCCGCCAGCGTGCTGGGCGTGTTCCGCGCGCTGGCCGAACTGCAGCCGGCCATCAACGTGGTGGGTTTGATTCCTGCCTGTGAAAACATGCCTGATGGCCGCGCCATCAAGCCTGGCGACGTGGTCACCAGCATGAGCGGCCAGACCATTGAAATCCTCAACACCGATGCTGAAGGCCGTCTGGTGCTGTGCGATGCGCTGACCTATGCCGCACGCTTGAAGCCCGCAGCCGTGGTGGACATTGCCACCCTGACCGGTGCTTGCGTGATTGCCTTGGGCGGCGTGCGCAGCGGTCTGTTTTCCAGTGACGAGGCATTGGCCGCCGCTTTGCTGGCTGCTGGTGAAGCGGCGCAAGACCCGTGCTGGCGCCTGCCGCTGGACGAGGATTACGCTGAGGGCCTGAAAAGCAATTTTGCCGATGTGGCCAACGTAGCGGGTCGGCCAGCAGGCTCCATCACGGCAGCCAAATTTTTGCAACGGTTTGTTGGCGAGTGGCCTTGGGCGCATCTGGATATCGCTGGCACCGCCTGGAAGGGGGGCTCTGCCAAGGGGGCAACAGGGCGCCCGGTGGCTTTGCTGCTGCAATACCTGGTCGATGCGGCAGCTGCGCCAGAAGGACAGCCAGAGTGTGCTGCGGTTCCTGTGCCAGCTCCCAAGCCGGCGCGTGCGCCCCGCGCCAAGGCGGTCAGCGCACGGCGTACCTGAGTGAGGTGATCGCCAGGCATGACCGAAGTTGCTTTCCATTTCAATGCGCCAGACAAGCTGGCATATGCCTGCCGGTTCGCGCGGAAAATGGTGTGCCTTGACAAGCGGCTGGTCATCACGGGGGCACCAGACACGCTGGTGTCCTTGGACAAAATGCTGTGGCACATGGCGCCGCAAGATTTTGTGGCCCATTGCACAGTGCAGGATGCGCCAGAACTGCTGGAGGCATCGCCCGTGTTGCTGCTGACCGATCCGCGTCAGGCCAGACACCGTGAGGTGTTACTGAACCTGGGTGATGCGGTGCCGCAGGGCTACACGCTTTTTGAGCGTCTGATCGAAGTGGTCGCCGCCCACGACGACGCCGACCGGCAATGTGCCCGCATACGCTGGCGCCAATACGCCCAGAGCGGGCATACCATCGTGCGCCACGATCTGGTGCTCAAGGAGTCCTGAAATGGTCAAGCATCCTAAAGCCCCCCCTCGTTTTGTACCCACCCTGACCGAAGTGGTGCCTGATCCCATTGAATTGCCTGTACAGCCTGTGGTCTTGGCAGCGCAGGCTCCTGTCCCTGTGGCGGCATTGCTGCCCGCTGCACTGCCCCCGGGATTGGAAGAGCGTCTGGTTCATTGCATCATGCAGCGCGTGGATGTGTCTTTGGATCAGCGTCTGCGCGATGCCATCGCCACCGTAGTGCAAGAGCAGACGAGATCCGTGCTGCCGAGGCTGCGCGAAGAGGTGGAGTCGGTTGTGCGGCAAGTGGTTGGGGAGGCTGTGGCCGATGAATTGGCTGAGCACAGCATGGCCACTGAAATCCGCAGTCAGGTCAGCGGCGTACCTGCAACGCCCCCGGGTTGACGATGTTGGTGGGGGTGCCTTTGATGTAGTTCACCACATTATCAAATGCTGCCCCGAAATACAACTCGTAACTGTCTTGCTCCACATAACCGATATGTGGTGTGCAGACGCAGTTCTCCAGCCTGAGCAGTGCATGGCCTTGCAAAATAGGCTCACTCTCAAAAACATCCACAGCGCCCATGCCGGGGCGTCCCCGATTGAGCGCTGTAATCAATGCATCAGGCTCCAGCAGTTCTGCCCGCGATGTGTTGACCAGCAGCGCCGTCGGCTTCATGCAGGAGAGGTCTTCGAGGGTGATGCTGCCGTGTGTTTCTTCACAGAGCCGCAAATGCAGCGACACCACATCGCACTGTGCAAAAAATTCTTCGCGGGTGCTGGCAACTTGGAATCCGTCGGTCAGTGCTTTGGCGCGGGAGGCTTCGCGGCCCCAGATACGCACGTTCATGCCGAACGCCCGGCCATAGCCCGCCACAATCTGACCAATTTTTCCGTAGCCCCAGATGCCCAAGGTTTTGCCACGCAAAACGGTGCCAATACCAAAATTAGGTGGCATGGAGCCCGATTTGAGGCCAGATTGCTGCCAGGCCCCGTGCTTGAGGTTGGAGATGTACTGTGGCAGGCGCCGCATGGCGGCCATGATCAGCGCCCAGGTTAGCTCTGCGGGGGCTACCGGTGAGCCTACGCCTTCGGCCACAGCCACACCGTGCTCGGTACATGCCAGCACATCCACATGGTTGCCGACCTTGCCGGTTTGGGCAATCATGCGCAGGCGTGGCAGCTTTTCTATCAGCTGGCGGGTGATTTGTGTGCGCTCACGTACCAGGACGATGATGTCGGCATCTTTCAGTCGCACTGACAACTGTCCCAAGCCTTTGACCGTGTTGGTGTACACCTTGGCGGTGTAAGCGTCCAGGCGGCTGGCGCAGTGAAGCTTGCGCACAGCGTCCTGGTAGTCATCGAGGATCACGATATTCATTGTTTATTCCATCATGCGCTTCAATCCAATTCGCGGGCGTATTGGGCTGTTGTTGTGCGCAGCGCACCGCGCAGGTTGATTGTTTTCACGTTGGTGTTTTTGGCGCAAAGAGATCCCATGTCGCCATGAACAACGCTGCAATCACGGGGCCGATGACAAATCCATTCAAACCGAAGAGCGCCATCCCGCCCAGCGTGGAAATCAGCACCACATAGTCTGGCATTTTGGTGTCTTTGCCCACCAAAACAGGGCGAAGAATATTGTCTACCAAGCCTATGACGAAAACGCCAAATGCAGTGAGTGTGACGGCCTGCCAGAGTGCGCCGGTAGCAAAAAAATAAATGGCCACAGGAACCCATATCAGCCCTGCTCCGACAGCTGGTAGCAACGATAAAAATGCCATGAGAACCCCCCAAAGCACAGGCCCCTGAATGCCCAGCGCCCAAAAGATGAAGCCGCCCAGCAGCCCTTGTGAAGCGGCCACCACAATGTTGCCTTTGACGGTGGCACGGATTACTGTGGTGAACTTTTGGCTCAGATCGCGCTTGTGTGCTTCCTCCAGTGGAACAGCATTGCGCACTCTGATGGCCAATGCGGCGCCATCGCGAAGCAGGAAAAACAGCAGGTACAGCATGATCCCAAGGCTGATCAGGAACTGAAAAGTATTTTGACCAATGTTGAGCGCGCGCGTGGCAATCAGTTGGCTGCCTTGCACGGCAATGGTGGAGAGTTTTTGCTGTAGTGCTGCCATGCTGGTCAGTTCCAGTCGGTTCAGCAACTCCAATGCCCAGGAGGGTAGTGCGGCGATGATTTGCTGAAAATAATCGCCCACATTCAGTTGCCCTGATCGCAGCCTGTCATAAATGTGAGTGGCTTCCTGAATCAGTGAAATGCTCAGCAGCGTCATGGGAAGAATCACTACGATCAGACACAGCACCAAAGTGGTCAGCGCCGCCAGATTGTGCCTGCGTGGCATGCGCAACAGCAGGCGCCGATGCAGTGGTGAAAAAAGAATGGCCAGCACGACGCCCCAGAAAACCGCTTCATAAAAAGGCCACAGGATGGCTGCAAATGCCAACGACACTGCAACCAGTAGCAACAGGAAGGTTTTGTTCTGTGGAGATGGCGAGGTCATATGAAAGTGTTGTGCTGTGCAATAAAGCCAATGTAAGCGAGTTGCACGATGGTGCGCGCAGAAGTGCAGGCATGCCAGATGGGCATTTTTCGTGCCGCATGGGAGCACTTTCAGTGGCACAATGCTGGCCGTACCCTAGGCCCTTCCCCAGCCACAGTCGCATCCGCCAATCGGTTCAGCCGTGTCGCGGAAGGTTTCTTAAACCAGCTAATGCTTTCTCCAGGAAAGCTGAGGTCAGCGGAATATGAGCGATAAGACATCCGTCTATCAAGCCTACCAAGGCAACACTTACCTTTTCGGCGGCAATGCGCCTTATGTCGAAGAGATGTATGAGAACTACCTGGCTAATCCAGGCAGTGTCCCCGACAGCTGGCGCGATTATTTCGATGCGCTGCAGCATGTTCCCGCAGTCGATGGTTCCAACGCCAAAGATGTGCCCCACCTTCCAGTAGTCAATGCATTTGCCGAACGTGCCAAAGCTGGCGGCACCAAAGTGGTGGTTGCCAGTGCCGACGCCGAAATGGGCCGCAAGCGCACCGCAGTGCAGCAACTCATTGCCGCCTACCGCAATGTCGGTCAGCGTTGGGCAGACCTTGATCCACTCAAGCGCACCGAGCGCCCTGCCATTCCTGAACTGGAGCCGTCGTTCTACGGCTTCAGCGATGCCGACCAAGAGACTGTGTTTGATACCAGCAACACTTTCTTCGGCAAAGACAAGATGCCCCTGCGCGAGCTGCTCAATGCGCTGCGCGAAACCTACTGCGGTACCTTGGGCGCCGAGTACATGTACACCAGCGACCAGGCACAAAAGCGCTGGTGGCAGCAAAAGCTTGAAAGCATTCGCAGCAAGCCCAATTTTGGTGCAGAAAAGAAGAAGCACATTCTTGATCGCCTGACGGCTGCCGAGGGCCTGGAGCGTTACCTGCACACCAAGTATGTGGGCCAAAAGCGCTTTTCGCTCGAAGGCGGCGAGAGTTTTATTGCCTCCATGGATGAGCTCATCCAGTCGGCAGGCAGCAAGGGCGTGCAGGAGATTGTGATCGGTATGGCCCACCGTGGTCGCCTGAACGTTTTGGTGAACTCGCTGGGCAAAATGCCTGCTGACCTGTTCGCCGAGTTTGAGCACACCGCTCCCGAAGATTTGCCTGCCGGTGACGTCAAATACCACCAAGGCTTCAGCTCTGACGTGTCCACCGCAGGTGGCCCGGTGCATCTGTCGCTGGCGTTCAACCCTTCGCACCTGGAAATCGTGAACCCGGTGGTGGAAGGTTCCGTGCGCGCTCGCATGGATCGCCGCGCCGACCCCAAGGGCAGCCAAGTGTTGCCGGTGCTGGTGCATGGCGACTCTGCTTTTGGCGGCCAAGGTGTCAACCAGGAAACCCTGGCCTTGGCGCAAACCCGTGGTTACACCACGGGCGGCACGGTACACATCATCATCAATAACCAGATTGGTTTCACCACTTCGGATCCGCGCGACATGCGCTCGACTGTGTATTGCACCGACATCGTCAAGATGGTCGAAGCTCCCGTGCTGCACGTCAATGGCGACGATCCTGAAGCTGTAGTGCTGGCCACGCAGCTGGCGCTGGAGTTCCGCATGGAATTCCGCCAGGACGTGGTGGTGGACATCACCTGCTTCCGCAAGCTGGGCCATAACGAGCAAGACACTCCCAGCCTTACCCAGCCGCTGATGTACAAGAAGATTGCGGCCCACCCCGGAACCCGCAAGCTCTACGCAGACAAGCTCGCCGCCCAAGGTCTGGGTGCCACGCTGGGTGACGATATGGCCAAAGCCTATCGCGCCGCCATGGATGCGGGCAAGCACACTGTTGATCCGGTGCTGACCAACTTCAAGAGCAAGTATGCGGTCGATTGGTCTCCCTTCGTGGGCAAGAAGTGGACAGATGCGGGTGATACCGCCATCCCCTTGACCGAGTGGAAACGCCTGTCCGAAAAGCTCACCACCATCCCCGATACCGTCACACCGCACCAACTCGTCAAGAAAGTCTATGACGACCGCGCCGCAATGGGCCGGGGCGAGACCAACGTGGACTGGGGCATGGGTGAAAGCATGGCTTTTGCTTCGCTGGTGGCCAGTGGCTACCCAGTGCGCCTGTCGGGCGAAGACTGTGGCCGTGGCACCTTCACGCACCGCCACGCCGTGATTCACGATCAAAACCGCGAAAAATGGGACACCGGCACCTACGTGCCCCTGCAAAACGTGGCCGATAACCAGGCACCGTTCGTCGTCATCGACTCCATCCTCTCTGAAGAGGCTGTGCTGGGCTTTGAATACGGCTATGCCGGTTCTGATCCCAACACCATGGTGATCTGGGAAGCGCAGTTCGGCGACTTTGCCAACGGCGCCCAGGTGGTGATTGACCAGTTCATTGCCTCTGGCGAAGTGAAGTGGGGCCGCGCCAACGGCCTGACGCTGATGCTCCCCCACGGCTACGAAGGCCAGGGCCCTGAGCACAGCTCGGCACGTCTGGAACGCTTCATGCAATTGGCTGCGGATACCAACATGCAAATCGTGCAGCCCACCACGGCCAGCCAGATTTTCCATGTGTTGCGTCGCCAGATGGTGCGCGACCTGCGCAAGCCGCTGATCATCTTCACGCCCAAGTCGCTGCTGCGCAACAAGGATGCAACGTCGCCGCTGTCCGAGTTCACCAAGGGTGCGTTCCAGACCGTCATTCCCGAGAGCAAAGCGCTCAAGGACGACAAGGTCAAGCGTGTCATCGCCTGCTCGGGCAAGGTCTATTACGACCTGGTCAAGAAGCGCGAAGAAAAAGAGCTGGACGATGTGGCCATCATCCGCGTCGAGCAGCTGTACCCCTTCCCGCACAAGGCTTTTGCTGCCGAGCTGAAGAAGTACCCCAACGCCACCGACATCGTGTGGTGCCAGGACGAGCCGCAAAACCAGGGCGCCTGGTTCTTCATCCAGCACAACATCCACGAGAACATGCTGGATGGCCAGAAACTGGGTTACTCCGGTCGCGCAGCCTCGGCATCGCCTGCCGTGGGTTACTCGCACCTGCACCAGGAACAACAAAAGGCACTGGTGGACGGCGCCTTTGGCAAGCTCAAGGGTTTTGTACTGACCAAGTAAGGCCAGCAACCCGAATCCAGAACAGAACCCCCTTTCCGAAAGAATTCAAATGGCTATCGTAGAAGTCAAAGTTCCGCAACTGTCCGAATCCGTGGCCGAAGCCACCATGCTGACCTGGAAAAAGAAGGCCGGCGAGGCTGTCGCCATCGACGAAATCCTGATCGAGATCGAGACCGACAAGGTCGTGCTGGAAGTGCCCGCACCGGCTGCTGGCGTGTTGGCAGAGATCATCCAGGGCGATAGCGCCACCGTGGTGGCCGAGCAACTCATTGCCAAGATCGACACCGAAGCCACTGCGGGTGCCGTCGCTGCTGCGCCCGCAGCCGCTGCGGCTGCCGTGGCCGCTGCGGCAGTGGCTGCCCCTGCTGCTGCATCCAAGGGTGACGTGGCCATGCCTGCCGCCGCCAAGCTGCTGGTTGACAACAATCTGTCGGTGTCCGCCGTCACGGGTACGGGCAAAGATGGCCGTGTGACCAAGGGCGATGTGCTGGGTGCTGTGGCTGCTGGTGCTACTAAAGTTGTAGCTGCTAGCGCAATCCCCACGGGCGTTCCAGCCAAATCTTTGCCCCAAGTGGCAGCGCCTGCAGTGCAAAACCTGGGCGACCGCCCCGAGCAGCGCGTGCCCATGAGCCGTCTGCGCGCCCGTGTGGCCGAGCGCCTGCTGCAATCGCAGTCCACCAACGCCATCCTGACCACGTTCAACGAAGTGAACATGGCCCCGGTGATGGAAATGCGCAAGAAGTTCCAAGACGCCTTCAGCAAAGAGCACGGTGTCAAAATCGGCTTCATGAGCTTCTTCGTCAAGGCGGCGGTGCATGCGCTGAAGAAGTTCCCGGTGCTGAATGCGTCGGTGGATGGCAACGACATCGTCTACCACGGCTACTTCGACATCGGTATTGCTGTCGGTTCGCCCCGTGGTCTGGTGGTGCCGATTTTGCGCAACGCCGACCAGATGAGCTTTGCCGACATCGAGAAGAAAATTGCCGAATTCGGCAAGAAGGCCCAAGAAGGCAAGCTGGGCATTGAAGAAATGACCGGCGGCACCTTCTCCATCTCCAACGGTGGCACCTTCGGCTCCATGCTGTCCACGCCCATCATCAACCCACCGCAATCGGCCATTCTGGGCGTTCACGCCACCAAAGACCGCGCTGTGGTGGAAAACGGCCAAATCGTCATCCGCCCGATGAACTACCTGGCCATGTCCTACGACCACCGCATCATTGATGGCCGCGAAGCCGTGCTGGGCCTGGTCGCGATGAAGGAAGCGCTGGAAGACCCCTCGCGCCTGCTGTTTGACATCTAAACCCTGATGGATTGACCCACCCATGTGGCCCGGCTTGTGCTGGCGCCCATCGGTGGGTTTTTTTGCAACCGATTGAGAAAGATTTTTATGAGCAAAGCATTTGATGTTGTCGTGATCGGCGCTGGCCCCGGTGGCTACATTGCCGCCATCCGTGCTGCCCAGCTGGGTTTCAACGTCGCCTGTATCGACGAATGGAAGAACGACAAGGGCGGCCCCGCACCCGGTGGCACCTGCACCAACGTGGGCTGCATCCCGTCCAAGGCGCTGCTGCAATCGTCCGAACACTTTGACCACGCCAACCACCACTTTGCCGAGCATGGCATCAGCGCCAAAGACGTGAAGATGGACGTGGCCAAGATGATTGCCCGCAAGGACAACGTCGTGAAACAGAACAACGACGGCATCCTGTACCTGTTCAAAAAGAACAAGGTCAGCTTCTTCCATGGTCGCGGCTCCTTTGCCAAAGCAGTGGAAGGTGGCTATGAAGTGCAAGTGGCTGGCGACAAGCCTGAAACCCTGGTGGCCAAACAAGTCATCGTTGCGACTGGCTCCAACGCGCGCGCCTTGCCTGGAACGCCATTTGACGAAGAAAACGTGCTGTCCAACGACGGCGCGCTGCGCATCGGTGCTGTGCCGAAAAAGCTGGCACTGATTGGTTCGGGCGTGATTGGCCTGGAAATGGGTTCGGTCTGGCGCCGTCTGGGTGCCGATGTCACGATCCTCGAAGGTTTGCCCACCTTCCTCGGTGCCGTGGACGAGCAAATCGCCAAAGAAGCCAAAAAAGCCTTCGACAAGCAGGGCCTGAAGATTGAACTGGGCGTGAAGGTTGGCGATATCAAGAACGGCAAAAAGGGCGTCTCCATCGCCTACACCAACGCCAAGGGCGAAGCCCAGACGCTGGACGCCGACAAGCTCATCGTGTCGATTGGCCGCGTGCCCAACACCAACGGCCTGAACGCCGAAGCTGTCGGCCTGCAACTGGACGAGCGCGGCGCGATTGTGGTTGATGGCGACTGCAAGACCAACCTGCCCGGCGTGTGGGCGGTGGGTGACGTGGTGCGTGGCCCGATGCTGGCGCACAAGGCAGAAGAAGAAGGCGTGGCTGTGGCCGAACGCATTGCGGGCCAGCACGGCCATGTCAACTTCAATACCGTTCCCTGGGTGATTTACACCAGCCCCGAAATTGCGTGGGTGGGCCGCACCGAGCAGCAGCTCAAGGCCGACGGCGTCAAATACAAGGCCGGCACCTTCCCGTTCCTGGCCAATGGCCGCGCCCGTGCGCTGGGTGACACCACCGGCATGGTGAAGTTCTTGGCCGATGCCGCTACCGACGAAATCCTGGGTGTCCACATTGTGGGCCCGATGGCCTCTGAACTGATCTCTGAAGCCGTGGTGGCCATGGAGTTCAAGGCCAGCGCCGAAGACATCGCCCGCATCTGCCACGCCCACCCCTCGCTGTCGGAAGCGACCAAGGAAGCCGCCTTGGCCGTGGACAAGCGCACCCTGAATTTCTGATAGAAGTCAAGGTAAAAAGTGGCTCTAGCGCCCGCGTGGTGGGCGCTAGTAGCTCTGTTTTTTATAGCAAAAAGGCGCTGCGTTGTCTGTTTCCGTCACCCAGGCCTATGAGGCCGAACTCGCCGCCAAAGGCTTCCAGAGCGATCCTGCCCAACTGCGTGCCGTACAGGCGTTGCAGCGCTGCGCCGATGAGTGGGCGGTATACAAAGCACGTCGCTCCAATGCGCTGAAAAAACTGCTCATTCGCCCGGACATCCCCAAGGGCGTCTATATGTATGGCGGCGTGGGGCGCGGCAAGAGCTTTCTCATGGAGTGCTTTTTCGACGCCGTACCGCTCAAGCGCAAGGTGCGCCTGCACTTTCATGAGTTCATGCGAGAAGTTCACCGCGAGCTGGCAGGCTTGCAGGGTACGCAAAACCCGCTGGATGTGCTGGGTGCGCGCATTGCCAAACGCTACAAGCTCATCTGCTTTGATGAGTTCCACGTGGCCGACATCACCGATGCCATGATCCTGCACCGCCTGCTGGTGGCGCTGTTTGAGAATGGCGTGGGTTTTGTCACCACCTCCAATTTTGAGCCCAACGGCCTGTACCCCAACGGGCTGCACCGCGACCGCATCCTGCCTGCCATTGCGCTGCTCAACCAGCGCATGGAAGTCATCAACGTGGACAACGGCACCGACTACCGCCGCCGCACGCTCGAGCATGTGCGGCTCTACCACACGCCATTGGGCGCGCAGGCTGATGCGGAGATGGCACAGGCTTTCGACCAGCTGGCTGAAATCCACGACGAAGACCCGGTGTTGCACATCGAGGCCCGCGAGCTGCGTGCCCGGCGCAAAGCGGGCGGTGTGGTCTGGTTCGACTTCAAAGAGCTGTGCGGTGGCCCGCGATCGCAAAACGATTACCTGGAAATCGCCAACCAGTTCCATACCGTGATGCTGTCGGGTGTACCGTACATGCCGGTCAGTATGGCGTCGCCCGCGCGGCGCTTTACCTGGCTGGTGGATGTGCTGTACGACCGGCGCGTCAAGCTCATTGTGTCGGCAGCGGTGCCGCCCGAGCAGCTCTACACCGAAGGGCCACTGGCGCACGAGTTTCCGCGCACGGTGTCGCGCCTCAACGAGATGCAGTCGAAAGAGTTTCTGGCGCTGGAGCGCCGCGTGGTGGACACCGGCCTGACGTGATGCCAGCGTACCCTGCGCCTAGCGCGGGGGGAAAGGCATGGAGAGGGGCTTTTTCGGCTCTTCCAGCACCTCGATTTTCACGATCACCAGAGAGAGATTGTCGCCCCCGCCGCGGGCGCGACCACGGGCTTTGTCGATCAGGAATTCGGTGGCTTCGCGCGGCGTGAGGGATTCCACCACCGACGCCAGCTCAGCAGGCGAGAAGTAGTGCCACACGCCATCGCTGCAAGCCATGAGCACATCGCCGGGCTGGAGTTGGGAAATCAGGTGGGTGGCGATGGGCGGGTCGCTTTCTGCGCCCAGGCAGCCGACCAGGATGTTGGAGTGGGGGTGGTTGTTGGCTTCGGCTTCGGTGATTTCGCCCCGGTCTACCAACGCCTGGACATAGGAGTGGTCCAGGGTGCGCTGCACCATGGCACCGTTTCTGAAGTGGTAGATGCGCGAGTCGCCTGAGTGAACCCAGTGGCAGTCGCCGCGTGGATTGATCAGAAACGCCGCAATGGTGCTGTGGGGTTCTTGCTCTGCGGAGATGGCAGTCAGCCGGATCACGATGTGTGCTTCTTGCACCATGTTCTTGAGAACAGTGGCTGCGTCGTCGTGGTCGGGGGAGTAGCGCTCAAAGAGCTGGCGCGCCGTCATCATCACCTGGTCGGAGGCTTTGCGGCCACCGCTGCGCCCACCCATGCCATCGGCCAGCACACCGAGAACGCAGCCGTTGTAGCGTTGGTGCGCCAGCAAAGCTACTTGGTCTTGCTGGTAGTCGCGGTCACCCTTGTGGATTCCGGTGGAAGCTGTGAGGCGAAATGCTTTGGACATGCCCTGTACTCACCATACTTTCCACCACGGCTCTTGCTTGTTTTTGAAACCATGCGTGAGATAGGTGCTTTGGGGGTAGGAGGCATCCATGACGCGGCGTGCGTCATCGCGCAGCTGGGTCATGCCCAGGGCGTCGTAGGATTGGATGAGGATGTAGAGCGCCTCTTCCAGGGCTGGCACGGCCTGGTAGTCTGCCAGTGCGTTCTGGGCCCGGCCAATGGCTGCGACGTAAGCGCCGCGCTGGAAGTAGTAGCGCGCCACATGTACCTCGTACTGCGCCAGGGAGTTGACGATGTAGGTCATGCGCTGGCGCGCATCCTGGGCGTAGCGAGACTCGGGAAAGCGTGTGCTCAGCTCGCGGAAGGCTTCAAATGAATCTTTGGCGGCTTTTTGGTCGCGTTCTGACAGATCCTGGCGCGATACCCAAGAGAACATTCCCAGATCATCGTTGAAGTTGATCAGGCCTTTGAGGTAGAGGGCGTAGTCCAGTGCCGGGCTGGCGGGATGCAGCTTCATGAACCGGTCCAGCGTAGCGATGGCCTGTGCTTTGCTGCCGCTTTTGTATTGGGCGTAGGCTTTGTCCAGCTGTGCTTGCTGTGCCAGCGGTGTGCCAGCGGCACGGCCTTCAAGCTTTTCAAACAGGGGGACGGCTTTGTCGTAACCGCCGCTGCCCATTTCGTCGCGGGCCTCGGCGTAGATGCGGTCGGTGGACCAGCCTGCGGTTTTGTCCTCAGGGGTGCTGGAGCAGCCTGCCAGCAGCGCGCTGGCAACCAGCAGGGAAGGAAAAATCGCATAGGGCGAACGCAGCATGGCGGGCGGCTTTCTGGCAATAAGAGGCATGGGTGTCTGGGGCGGCCAAGTGCCATGGAAGGACTGGCCGGGGCAGGGCATTGTAATGGTGGCAGGAACACGCAGGGCAGCGATGGCTGGCGCCGTACCCCAGCGCCTCGCGGACGGCAGAGGGCCATGGTTTCTACAATGGCGCCCATGTTTGTTCATTTGCGCCTGCACACCGAGTTTTCCGTCATTGACGGCACCAACCGTATCGACGAGGTGGTCAAAGCCGCCGCCGCCGACGGCCAGCCTGCGCTGGCCATCACGGACTTCAATAACCTGTTTGGTGCCATCAAGTTCTATAAAGAAGCACGCGGCAAAGGCGTCAAGCCCGTGCTTGGGGCAGAAATTGTGCTGGAGGGTGAGGGCGCCGCAGCGCCTTCGCGCATAGTGCTGCTGGTGCAAAGCCACCAGGGCTACCTGAATCTGTCGGAGCTGTTGGCCCGTGCCTGGACAAGCAACCAGATCAAGTCACAAGCTGTGTGTACCTGGGCCTGGCTGCAAGAGCTGGGTGCGGGGCTGATTGCTTTGTCAGGGGCACAAGCCGGGCCTGTAGGACAGGCTTTGGTGCGTGGCGATGAGACTGGTGCAGAGCAGCTGGCGCAGCGGCTGGCGAATCTGTTTGAACACCGTTTTTACCTGGAGATACAGCGCGCTGGCCGCCCCGACGATGAGGCCCATGTGGTGTCCGCGGTGCAACTGGCAGCACGCCTGCAATTGCCGGTGGTGGCGACGCACCCAGTGCAGTTTTTTACCGAAGACGACTACGAGGCCCACGAGGCCCGCGTGTGCATTGCCGAGGGCGAAATTCTGGGCAACCAGCGCCGCGTGCGCCGTTTTACCCGGGAGCAGTATTTCAAATCATCGGTGCAAATGCAGGCCTTGTTTGCTGATGTGCCCTCGGCGCTGGCCAATACGGTAGAGATCGCCCGGCGCTGTAGCCTGACGCTGGTGCTGGGCAAGCCGCAGTTGCCCAACTTTCCCATCCCGCCGGTCAATGGCGAAATTCTCTCGGTGGAAGATTATTTTCGGTACGTCTCCCATGAGGGCCTGAACGAGCGCCTGCTGCACCTCTACCCCGATGAGGCCAAGCGCCAGGCGCAGCGCCCGCGCTACGTGGAGCGGCTGGAATTCGAGCTGGCCACCATTCTCAAGATGGGTTTTCCGGGGTACTTCCTGATTGTGGGCGACTTTATCCAGTGGGCGAAAAACAATGGCTGCCCCGTGGGGCCGGGGCGCGGTTCTGGTGCCGGGTCGCTGGTGGCCTATGCCCTGAAGATCACAGACCTGGATCCGCTGGAATACAACCTGCTGTTCGAGCGTTTTTTGAACCCCGAACGTGTCTCGATGCCTGACTTCGACATCGACTTTTGCCAGTCCAACCGCGACCGCGTGATCGACTACGTGAAAGACAAATACGGCAAGAATGCCGTCAGTCAGATTGCCACCTTCGGCACCATGGCCGCGCGCGCCGCCATCCGCGACGTAGGCCGGGTGCTGGACATGAGCTACACCTTTTGTGACGGCATCAGCAAGCTCATTCCGAACAAGCCGGGCCAGCACATCACCATTGCCGGGGCCATTGAGGTCGAGCCTGTGCTGGCAGAACGCCTGGAGAAAGAAGACGAAGTCAAAACCCTGCTGGCGCTGGCGCAAAAGCTCGAAGGCATGACACGCAACATCGGCATGCACGCGGGCGGTGTGCTGATCGCACCAGGCAAGCTTACTGATTTTTGTCCGCTCTACCAGCAGCCCGGCAGCGAGTCGGCGGTGAGCCAGTACGACAAGGACGATGTGGAAGCCATTGGCCTGGTCAAGTTCGACTTCTTGGGCCTGGCGACGCTGACCATCCTGGAAATTGCGCGCGAGTTCATCATGCAGCGCCACCCGGGGCAGGAAAATTTTGCTTTCGAGAATATCGCCCTGGACGACGTGGCCACGTACCGCCTGTTTTCGGAAGGAAAAACCGAAGCAGTGTTCCAGTTTGAAAGCCGTGGCATGCAGGGCATGCTCAAGGAGGCGCGGCCCTCGCGGCTGGAAGACCTGATCGCCCTGAACGCGCTGTACCGTCCCGGCCCGATGGACCTGATCCCGAGCTTTGTGAACCGCAAGCACGGCAAAGAGCCCGTCGAGTACCCGCACCCGTTGGTGGCCGAAATGCTGTCCGAGACCTACGGCATCATGGTGTACCAAGAGCAGGTGATGCAGACGGCACAGATTCTGGGCGGCTACTCGCTGGGCGGCGCCGACATGCTGCGCCGCGCCATGGGCAAGAAAAAAGCCGAAGAAATGGCCGAGCACCGCGCCATCTTCCGCGCCGGGGCCGCCAAGAATGACATCAGCCAGGAGAAAGCCGACGAGGTTTTTGACCTGATGGAGAAGTTTGCCGGGTACGGCTTCAACAAGTCGCACGCTGCTGCGTACTCGCTGCTGGCCTACCACACGGGCTGGCTCAAGGTGCACTACACCGCCGAGTTCTTCTGCGCCAACATGACCGTCGAAATGGACGATACCGACAAGCTCAAGGTGTTGCTGGAAGACGCGCAGAAAAACTTTGCCATCCGCTTTGAGCCCCCTGACGTGAACAGCGGTAACTACCGTTTCGAGCCGGTGTCCGATAAGGTCATTCGTTACGGGCTGGGGGCCGTCAAGGGCACGGGGCAGGCCGCTATCGAGGCGATCGTGGCGGCGCGCGAGGGACGTGGCGATGGCCCGCAGGGCAGTACCCGCGGGCCGTTCAAGAGCCTGTTTGATTTTTGCGTGCGTGTGGAACGCAGCAAAATCAACAAGCGCACGGTGGATGCGCTCATCAAGGCGGGGGCCTTTGATGCCGTCGAGCCCAACCGCGCGGCGTTGTCAGCCTCGATTGACCGGGCTTTTGACTTTGCCACTGCGACGTTAGCCAATGCCAACCAAGGCGGCCTCTTCGATATGGGGGGTGAAGACACCCACGGCTCCAGCACCGAAGAACCCGATCTGGTTGCCATCGCGCCCTGGGGGGTAAAGGAGCGCCTGACTTACGAGAAACCTGCGCTGGGTTTTTACCTGTCTGGCCACCTGTTCGACGAGGTGGAGCGCGAGGTAAGGCGTTTTGTGCGCACCCGCATCAGCGACCTGACCGATACCCGCGATACCCAGACCATTGCCGGTATCGTCGGCGGTTTTCGCGTGGTCAATGGCATGCGTGGAAAGCAGGGTATTTTTGTGCTGGACGATACCTCGGCGCGCGTTGAAGCTTCGGCCAGCGAGGCGGTTATCAACACTTACCGCGATTTGCTGCAGGAAGATGAACTGGTCATCGTCAGTGGCCGCCTGCAACCCGGACGCAACGGGTTTGAGGCACGCTTTATCGTCCAGCAGGTGATGGATCTGGCCACAGCGCGCTGCCGGTTTGGCAAGTACCTGTACCTGGTGGTGGGCGACAAGCTGCCCGATATTGCCCAGACGCTGAGGCAGCACCCTTGTAAAAACGAGACTACCGGGCATGGCGAGTCGCTACAGCACGGACTGCGGGTGCGCCTGGCTGTTCAGTGCATGGCAGCGCAGGGTGCGGCCAAGGCCGAAGTGCAGTTGAGCGACGCACACCGCACCTTTCCCACCGATGCAGCCCTGGCTGCCTGGGCCGGGCAGGCGGGCGATGGCGTGGCTACCATCGTTTACGAGTAGTTTTTGCAGATTCCCTTTTACAGCGCCAACACGCGCGCATCGCTAGAATGAATTTCATGGCAACACAACCCCCATCCTCTCCCCCCGCGCCCGCTGTGCAGCGGCCCGTGCCGGACGACGGCGGTTCGGTCGTACTGGAGCGGCTGCCGCAAAAAGCCAAGCCGCCGCAGATGTACCAGGTGCTCATGCTCAACGACGACTACACGCCCATGGAGTTCGTGATCGTGGTTTTGCAAGAATTTTTTAGCAAGGATCGCGAAACTGCCACGCAGATCATGCTCAAGATCCACTTGGACGGCAAAGGCGTGTGTGGCGTGTATTCGCGCGATATTGCCGCCACCAAAGTCGATCAGGTTCTGGAAGCCGCCCACAAGGCTGGGCACCCATTGCAATGTGTGAGTGAGCCTGTTGAATAACAGCCGTTGCACCCCGACATACGTCACCACTTTCCCCGCAAGCACAAAGGAGTTCACATGATTGCCCAGGAACTGGAAGTCAGCTTGCACATGGCCTTTGTAGAGGCCCGCCAGCAGCGCCACGAGTTCATTACCGTGGAGCATCTGTTGCTTGCATTGCTTGATAACCCCAGCGCAGCCGAGGTGTTGCGCGCATGCTCAGCCAATATCGATGATTTGCGCGTTTCGCTCGCCAACTTCATCAAGGACAACACCCCGCAGGTGGCTGGTAACGACGAAGTGGACACCCAGCCCACGCTGGGTTTTCAGCGCGTGATCCAGCGCGCCATCATGCACGTGCAGTCCACGGGCAATGGCAAAAAGGAAGTCAATGGCGCCAACGTACTGGTGGCCATTTTTGGCGAGAAGGACTCGCACGCCGTGTACTACCTGCACCAGCAGGGAGTGACACGCTTGGACGTGGTCAACTTCATCGCCCACGGCATCAAGAAAAGTGAGCCGCCCGAGCCCGTCAAGGGCACTGAAGGCCCGACTGAGGGCGAAGAAGGCCCCACTGGCGAGAAAAACGAAAAAACCTCGCCGCTGGAGCAGTTCACGCAAAACCTCAACCAGCTGGCCAAGGACGGCAAGATCGATCCGCTCATTGGCCGCCACTACGAGGTCGAGCGCACCATCCAGATTTTGTGCCGCCGCCGCAAAAACAACCCGCTGCTGGTGGGCGAGGCTGGCGTGGGCAAAACGGCCATTGCCGAGGGCCTGGCTTGGCGCATCACGCAAAAAGATGTGCCTGAAATCCTGGCCGAGGCCACTGTTTATTCGCTGGACATGGGCGCGCTGCTGGCAGGCACCAAGTACCGGGGCGATTTTGAGCAGCGCCTCAAGGGCGTGCTCAAGTCACTCAAAGACAAGCCCAACGCGGTGCTGTTCATCGATGAAATCCACACGCTGATTGGGGCTGGCGCTGCCTCCGGCGGCACGCTGGACGCCTCCAACTTGCTCAAGCCCGCGCTCAGCTCGGGTGTTCTCAAGTGCATTGGTGCCACCACGTTCACCGAATACCGTGGCATCTTTGAAAAAGATGCAGCCCTGTCGCGGCGCTTCCAGAAAGTGGATGTGGTCGAGCCCACGGTGGCCGAAACTGTGGACATTCTGAAGGGCCTCAAGTCACGCTTTGAAGAGCACCACAGCGTCAAGTACGCCGCAGCCGCCCTGCAAGCGGCCGCTGAACTCAGCGCCAAGTACATCAACGACCGCCACCTGCCCGATAAGGCCATCGACGTGATCGACGAGGCCGGGGCCGCCCAGCGTATCCTGGTGCCTTCCAAGCGCAAGAAAACCATTGGCAAGACCGAGATCGAAGAGATTGTGGCCAAGATTGCCCGCATTCCCCCGGCCAACGTCTCCAACGACGACCGTGGCAAACTGCAAGTGTTGGAGCGCGATCTCAAGTCGGTGGTGTTCGGCCAGGACAAGGCGCTTGAAGTGCTGGCCAGCGCCGTCAAGATGGCGCGCTCGGGGTTGGGCAAGGGCGACAAGCCGATTGGTTCTTTCTTGTTCAGTGGCCCCACGGGCGTGGGCAAGACCGAAGCGGCCAAGCAGCTGGCCTACATCCTGGGTATTGAGCTGATCCGCTTTGATATGTCCGAGTACATGGAGCGCCATGCCGTCAGCCGCCTGATTGGCGCGCCGCCCGGCTATGTCGGCTTTGACCAGGGTGGCCTGCTGACCGAGGCCATCACCAAGAAGCCGCACGCCGTGTTGCTGCTCGACGAAATCGAGAAGGCGCACCCGGACATTTTCAACGTGCTGTTGCAGGTCATGGACCACGGTACGCTGACGGACAACAACGGGCGCAAGGCCGACTTCCGCAACGTCATCATCATCATGACGACCAACGCGGGCGCCGAGACCATGAACAAGGCCACCATCGGGTTCACCAACCCGCGCCAGGCCGGTGATGAAATGGGCGACATCAAGCGCCTGTTCACGCCCGAGTTCCGCAACCGGCTGGATGCCATCGTCAGCTTCAGGGCGCTGGACGAAAACATCATCCTGCGCGTGGTGGACAAGTTCCTGCTGCAACTGGAGCAACAGCTGGCTGAGAAAAAGGTGGAGGTCACCTTCACCGACAAGCTGCGCAAGCACTTGGCCAAGAAGGGATTCGATCCGCTCATGGGCGCACGCCCCATGCAGCGCTTGATCCAGGACACCATCCGCCGTGCCTTGGCCGACGAGCTGCTGTTTGGTCGCCTGCAAGACGGTGGCCGCCTGACGGTGGACATCGAAACCAAGACCGACGACAAGGGCGTGGAAGCCGCCGAGGTGGCGCTGGACATCCAGCCCCTGCCCAAGAAGGAGCGCTCTGCCAAGTCTGAGCCTGCCGAACCCGAAGAGGCCGCCGCAGCCGGTTAAGCCCAGGGCCAGTTGTGGCCCCTGAAAGCAAAAAGCCAGCAACATCGCGTTGCTGGCTTTTTTACTATTGATTTGATAGCTGCTTGCGCTTACTGCACAAGGGTCAAAAGGCAAAAAGTATCAAATTTTATGGTTTGGATGGTGAGGCATCTGCGCCATCTTCTGCGACGCGACGGGCGCCGTCAAAGCGGCGTGCCCAGTAGGCGGTTTGCATGCTTTCCACGCGAACTTCGGAGCCGCTGCGGGGCGAGTGGATGAATTTGCCATCACCCACATAAATACCGACGTGGCTGAAAGCACGGCGCATGGTGTTGAAAAACACCAGATCGCCCGGCTGCAGTTCTTTTTTGTCGATGACCTGGGTGGAGGCGGCCTGCTGGTCGGCGCGGCGCGGCAGCATCAGGCCCACGGTTTGCTGGTACATGGCGCGCACAAAGCCGCTGCAATCGAAGCCGCTTTCTGCACTGTTGCCACCACGGCGGTAGGGAACGCCCAGAAAGCCCATGGCCGTGACCACCAGATCAGAGGTGCGATCCACCACGTCATGCGCCCTGCTGGCGACGTTTTGGCCGACCTGAGAAAGCTTGTCCTGGGCCTTTTCAGCCACGTTGTGGCGGATCTCGACGAGCTGGTTGAGCAAACCTTTGTCGGCCAGGAGCTTGTCCATGTCGTCAGAGGGTGCCGAGCCAGGGGCCGCGTGGGCGGTGGCGCAGGCCACCAGCAAAGTGCAAAACCATTTAGACATGGGCGCGAAGGGTAACACGCACTGCGAGCGGGATTAGCGCAAAAAGCCTGTCAAGCCGGTGTTTTTGCCCAGATGGCCCGAGAAAAAATACGGTGTAGGCTTGCACGCATGCCTGCTGAAACCCTTGATACCCCTTTGGTGCCCGCATCGGACACTGCTGCTGCCACGGCCACACCGGGGGCCGTGCCCGTGTCCCGCCTGGCGCTGCGCCGCGTGGCCATAGACACCTGGCGTGAAAACGTCGCCTACCTGCACCGCGATTGCGCCGTGTACCGTGCCGAGGGCTTCCAGGCGTTGTCGAAGGTGGATGTGCGTGCCAACGGGCGCCATGTTCTGGCCACGGTGAACGTGGTGGACGATCCGTGCATCGTGGGCTGCAACGAGCTGGGCCTGTCGGAAGATGCGTTTGCCCAGCTGGGCGTGCCCAACGGCTATATGGTGGCGGTGTCGCAGGCCGAGCCGCCCGAATCCATGGGGGCGCTGTTTCGGAAGATTTCGGGCGAGCGCCTGGCGCGCGCAGACTTTCACGCCATCGTGCGCGACATTGCCGAGCGCCACTATTCCAAGATTGAGCTGACGGCCTTTGTCGTCGCCTGCCACCGCGATGAACTCGACCGTGAGGAGGTGTTTTTCCTGTCGGATGCCATGGTGGCCAGCGGCCAGCGCCTGGACTGGCACGAACCGCTGGTGGTGGACAAGCACTGCATCGGCGGTATTCCGGGCAACCGCACCTCCATGCTGATCGTGCCCATCGTGGCTGCGCACGGCATGCTGTGCCCCAAAACATCGTCGCGTGCCATCACCTCGCCCGCAGGCACCGCTGACACCATGGAAGTGCTGGCCAATGTGCAGCTGCCCCTGGAGGAGTTGCAGCGCATCGTGCGCGACCACCGCGGTTGCCTGGCCTGGGGTGGCACGGCCCAACTCTCGCCCGCTGATGACGTGCTCATCTCGGTAGAGCGGCCACTGGCCATCGACTCGCCCGGGCAGATGGTGGCATCCATCCTGTCGAAAAAAATAGCGGCGGGCTCTACGCACCTGGTGCTGGATATTCCGATTGGCCCCACGGCCAAGGTGCGCTCCATGCCCGAGGCCCAGCGCCTGCGCCGCTTGTTTGAGTACGTGGCGCACCGGCTGGGCTTGTCGCTGGACGTGGTTATCACCGATGGACGCCAGCCCATCGGCAACGGCATTGGCCCGGTGCTGGAGGCGCGCGACGTGATGCGCGTGCTGGAAAACGACCCGTCTGCGCCCAACGACCTGCGGCAAAAATCCCTGCGCCTGGCCGGGCGTCTGATTGAGTGCGACCCCGATGTGCGTGGTGGCGATGGTTACGCCATTGCCCGTGACATCCTCGACTCGGGCCGTGCGCTGGCCCGCATGCGCGCCATCATCGCCGCCCAGGGCGCCAAGGAGTTTGACCACAACCACCCACCGCTGGGCGCACTGAGTTTTGATGTGTGTGCCAGTGCTGCCGGTGTAGTGGCGGGCATAGACAACCTGCAAATCGCCCGCATTGCCCGGCTGGCCGGGGCGCCCAAGGTGCAGGGCGCTGGGGTGGATTTGCTGTGCAAACTGGGCGACGCCGTGGCCCAGGGCGATGTGCTGTACCGCGTGCATGCGGGCTATGGTGCTGACCTGGAGTTTGCCCGCCAGGCCAGTGCCCGTGCCAGCGCCTACCGCATTGGTACGGCGGACGATATGCCCCGCGTGTTTGTGGAGTTTTGAGCATGGCCGCATCCCCCCACATGCTGGATGCAGGCCCATCCTGCCTGCTGTACCTGGATGACGAGCAGGCTGCCGCTGCGGGCCTGGCCGCTGCGGCAGGCCTCATCGCGCTGCCCATTGCACGCCATCGCTTTCCCGATGGCGAACTCAAGCTCACGCTGCCGGTGGATGCCTCGGGCCATTTGCCCGCGCGTGCCGTGCTGCTGCGCAGCCTGCACCAGCCCAACGACAAGCTCATCGAGCTGCTGCTGGCTGCCCGCACCGCCCGCAGCCTGGGCGTGCGCCACCTCACGTTGGTGGCGCCGTACTTGGCCTACATGCGCCAGGACATCGCGTTCCACCCCGGCGAGGCAGTGAGCCAGCGCATCGTGGGCCCTTTTTTGGCCGATTTGTTTGATGCCGTCATGACCGTGGACCCGCACCTGCACCGCGTGGCTACCTTGCAGGAGGCGGTGCCTGCCGCGCAGACCGTGGTGGTCAGTGGCGCACCGCTGCTGGCCGACTGGATCGTGCGCCAGCGCCCCGGTGCGCTGTTGGTGGGGCCTGATGGTGAATCTGCCCAGTGGGTGGCGCAGGCCGCTGCGCGCCACGGCCTACAGCATGCCGTCTGCACCAAAGAGCGCCACGGCGACCGCAGCGTCACCATCGCCCTGCCGCCGGTCAACGTGCAGGGCAGGGCGGTGGTGCTGCTGGACGACATGGCCAGTACCGGCCATACCTTGGCCCAGGCCACGCGGCTGCTGTGGCAGGCGGGCGCGGCATCGGTGGATGTGGCCGTAACGCATGCGCTGATCGATGCTGCCTCGTTGCAAGCGCTGCACGCGGCGGGCGTGGGCCAGTTCTGGAGCACCGACTGCGTCGCCCACCCCAGCAACTGCGTGCCTATGGCCAGTGCGCTGGCGCAGGCGCTGGGAGGGCTGCACGCCTGAGCGTCGCCCTTCATGCGGCGGCTGTCCACGCAGTGCCGGGCGCTGCGACAATCGTGGCCATTCCTCACCGCATTCACAGAAAGAACCCCCATGCTGCTTGACGCCTCTGAATCCCAATTGGTGCTGGTGGACTACCAAAGCCGCCTCATGCCCGCCATTTTTGAAGCCCCGCTGGTGCTGGCCAATGCGCTGCGCCTGGCCCAGGTGGCCAAGCTGGTCGAAGTGCCCGTGTGGGGCACCGAGCAAAACCCCTCGCGCCTGGGGCCCAACGATGCGCAGTTGCGCGCACTGTGCGACAAAACCTTGTCGAAAATGCATTTCAGTGCTGCTGAAGAGGGCCTGGGCGAGTGGCTGCGCCCGCCCGCCAAACCCCAGCAGGGCGGCAACGCCCGCAGCCTGCCCAAGCACCTGCAAAAACCGCCCGCCCCGCTGGCGCCCGAGCGTGGCCTGATCGTCATTGCGGGCTGCGAAGCCCATGTGTGCCTGCTGCAAACCGCGCTGGACTTGATCGAAGACGAGTTTGACGTGTGGGTGGTGACCGACGCGTGCAGCTCGCGCACCGAGCGCAACCGCGACGCCGCTTTTGACCGCCTGGCCGGTGCGGGCGCCGAACTGGTGACGGCGGAAATGGTGGCCTTCGAGTGGCTGCGCAGTTGCGAGCACCCGGCTTTCAAAGACATGCTGGCGCTGGTGAAATAAGCGCCGCTGATGGGGTGCGAAGTGGGCTTGATTTTTTCAAGCATTTTGTGGCCCTGGCCCTTTGCTGGTATGCGCTGGCAGCTCCTGAAAAGTGAGTAACTGGCACCTTGCCGCAGGGCCGCTTGCTGCCATGGCCGTCGCCTGTACACGGCGGTGCAGCACCGACAGGTTGCATAACGTCAGGTAATACGCCCGCAGGCGTCCGAACGGGTGGACGCCTCGGGTAACATTCGCACCTTGAACCGTTTGGCATAGCAGCGCGCAGGGCAGCGTTGACTGTCCGGCACTGGCGCTGTGCCAGCGGCGCGGTGTTACAGGGTCTTTCGTGCGTCTCAATTCCATCAAGCTCTCTGGCTTCAAGTCGTTCGCTGAACCCACCAACTTCATGCTGCCAGGCCAACTGGTGGGCGTGGTGGGGCCGAACGGCTGCGGCAAATCCAACATCATGGATGCGGTGCGCTGGGTGCTGGGCGAGAGCAAAGCCAGCGAGCTGCGCGGTGAATCCATGCAGGACGTGATCTTCAGCGGCACCACCACGCGCAAGAGTGCCAGCCGCGCCAGCGTGGAGCTGGTGTTCGACAACGAAGACCACCGCGCCGGTGGCCAGTGGAACCAATATGTAGAGATTGCCGTCAAGCGCGTGCTCACCCGCGACGGCACCAGCAGCTACTACATCAACAACCAGCCAGTGCGCCGGCGCGATGTGCAGGACGTGTTTCTGGGCACCGGCCTGGGGCCGCGCGCCTACGCCATCATTGGCCAGGGCACCATCAGCCGCATCATTGAAAGCCGCCCCGAAGATTTGCGCCTGTTCCTCGAAGAGGCTGCGGGCGTATCCAAATACAAAGAGCGCCGCCGCGAAACCGAAAACCGCCTCTCCGACACCCGCGAAAACCTCACCCGCGTGGAAGACATCCTGCGCGAGCTGAATGCCAACCTCGAAAAACTCGAAGCGCAGGCGGCCATTGCCCAGAAATACCACGCCCTGCACGCCAGCGTGACGCTCAAACAGCAGCAGCAGTGGTTTCTGAAACGCGCCGAAGCCGAAGAGCAGCAAAACAAAGTGCGTCTGGAGGGCCTGCAAGCCGTCAACGACCTGGAAGCGCGCATGGCCGAGCTGCGCCAGGTCGAATCTGAACTCGAAACCGTGCGCCAGGCGCACTACGGTGCGGGTGATGCGCTCAACCAGGCCCAGGCCAAGCTCTACGAGGCCACGGCGGAAGTGGGGCGGCTGGAGGCCGAAATCCGCTACGTGCTGGAAGGGCGCCAGCGCGTGGAGCAGCGCCTGCACACGCTGGCCGAGCAAATCGCCCAGTGGAATACGCGCAAAGAAGACGCCGAGGCCGGGCTGGAAGACCTCGCTGGTGCGGGTGTCGAGGCCGAAGAAACAGCCGAGTTGCTGGCCGCCCAGGTCGAGGAGCAATCCCTGCGCCTGCCCGAGCTGGAAGACGCCCTGCGCCAAAGCCAGCAGCGTGCCAATACGCAGCGCCAGGCCGTGGCTCAGGTGCAGCAGCAGATTCAGGTGCTGGCCGCCGAGCAGCGCAGCATTGACGAGCAAAGCCGCCAGCTCGATACCCGCTACGAGCGCCTGCGCGCTGACCGCAACGCGCTGGCCGCGCCCGATGGTTCGCGGCTGCTGCATTTGCGCAGCCAGCTTGACGCGGCCCAGGAAGCCACTGAAACCGCCGAGGCGCGCCTGGCCCAGTTGCAAGAGGCCGTGCCGCAGCTCGATGACGAGCGCCGCAGCCGCCAGCAGGCCGTCAACCACGAGGCTGCGCGCCAGGCCGATCTGTCGGCGCGCATGGAGGCGCTCAAGGCGCTGCAAGAAAAGGTCAAAACCGATGGCAAGCTCAGGCCCTGGCTGGCACGCCACGGCCTGGATGGTTTGCAGGGCCTGTGGAGCCGCATCCACATCGAGCCCGGTTGGGAAAATGCCCTGGAGGCCGCCCTGCGTGAGCGCCTGGGCGCCCTTGAAGTGGGCAGCCTCGACCGCGTGCGCGGTTTTCTGGGGGCTGTGGATGCCGGTGGTGGCGATGCGCCCCCGGCCAAGCTGGTGTTTTTCAGTCCCCCGGCGGCGGCCACGCCCGCGCCTGCCAGCGGCTTGCCACGCCTGTCCGATTGGCTGCGCCTGCACGATGCGGGCCTGAGCGCCGTGCTGACCGACTGGCTGCAAGGCTGCTACACCGCACAGACGCTGGACGAGGCCCTGAACCGCCGCAGCCAATTGCAGCGCGGCGAGGCGCTGTACGTGCCCGCAGGCCATAGCGTCACGGCGCACAGCGTGGGTTTTTATGCCCAGGACTCCGAGCAATCGGGCCTGCTGGCGCGCGCCCAGGAAATCGAGCACCTGGACAAAGAACTGCGCGCCCAGGCCCTCATCAGCGAAGAGGCCCGCGCCGCGCTGGTGCGTGCCGAAGCAGCCTACGCAGATGCCACCCAGCGCCTGAGCACCGTGCGCCGCGAAGCCACCGAGGCGCAGGCACGCACCCACGAGCTGCAAGTCGAGCACCTGCGCCTGTCGCAGCTGGTAGAGCAAACACGCCTGCGCAGCGAGCAAATCGGCGCCGATCTGGCCGAAGTCGAGGCCATGCTCTCTGACCTGCAAGAGCGCCGTGCCGTGGCCGAAGAGCGTTTTGACGAGCTGGACATGCAGCTGGCCGACACCCAGGAGCGCCACGCCCAGCACGGCGACCAGGTGATCGAGGCCGAGCGCAAGCTGACCGAGTGCCGCGAACAGCAGCGCAGCCTGGAGCGCCAGGCGCAAGAGGCCACCTTTGCCCAGCGCAGCCTGGAGGCCCGCCAGGCCGAACTGGCCCGCACCCTGGCCACCGCCGACCAGCAAAGCGCCGCCCTGGCCGACGAACAGGTGCGCGCCCAGGCCGAGCTGATGCGCCTGTCGGATGCCGCTGCGCAAGGCGGCCTGCAAGACGTGCTGGCGCAGAAAATGGAGCGCGAACAGCAACTGGCCGCCCGGCGCAGCGAGTACGACGATCTCACCAACCGGCTGCGCACCAGCGACGAGCGCCGCCTGCAACTGGAGCGCGCCCTGGAGCCGCTGCGCGCGCGCATCACCGAATTCCAGCTCAAAGAGCAGGCTGCGCGCTTGGGTCTGGAGCAATACACCACGCTGTTGCAAGACGCCCAGGCCGACCTGGAGGCCGTGGCCCGCTCCATCACCGAGGCCAACGTGCGCCTGATGGGCCTGCAAGCCGAGATCGACCGCCTGCACCGTGAGATTGCCGCCCTGGGCGCCGTCAACCTGGCTGCGCTGGATGAACTGACCGCCGCCCGCGAGCGCAAGACCTTCCTGGACGCGCAAAACGCCGATTTGACCGAGGCCATGAATACCCTCGAAGACGCCATCCGCAAGATCGATGCCGAGACGCGCGACCTGCTCTCGGGCACCTTCGATGCCGTCAACCAGCACTTTGGCCGCATGTTTCCCGAGCTGTTTGGTGGCGGACAGGCGCGGCTCATCATCACGGGCGATGAAATTCTCGATTCCGGCGTACAGGTCATGGCCCAACCGCCGGGCAAAAAAAACCAGACCATCCACCTGCTGTCGGGCGGCGAGAAAGCACTCACGGCCATTGCGCTGGTGTTTGCCATCTTTCAACTCAATCCGGCGCCGTTTTGTTTGCTCGACGAGGTGGATGCGCCACTGGACGACGCCAACACCGAGCGCTATGCCAAATTGGTCAGCAGCATGAGCAAACAAGGCACCCAGTTTCTGTTCATCAGCCACAACAAAATTGCCATGGAAATGGCCGAACAATTGATCGGCGTGACCATGCAGGAGCAGGGTGTCTCGCGCATCGTGGCGGTGGACATGGAGTCTGCCCTGTCGATGGCCGACGCTGCCTGAATCGCCGCCTGAACTACTTACCCGCACGCAACCATGAGCACCTTGCAAATCAGCCTGGCCGTTATCGGTGTCGTCCTGCTGGCCTTGATCGTGGCCTACAACGCCTGGACGACGCACCGCAACCAACCCAAAAAAGCCCGTCCCGTGGAGGACGACCCACGGGCAGAACCCGCGCTGCGCCAAGAGCCCGCGTTTGATGCCGCTCTGGGCGCCCCGCCCGTGGCCCGGGGCAGTGCCGCGCCGCCGCGCACGCCTGTGGCATCTGCCGCCCCGGGTGCACCAGCACCCGAGGAACTGCCCGGCGCAGACTTTGCGCCGCCCGATCGCACCGCAGAGGCCGCCGCCAGCGCCGCCGCGCCTGACGCTCCCGTGCCTGCGGCCCCCACGCACGTGGCCGACCGCCGCCCCGGCCTGGACCCGCTGATCGATGCCATCGCCGCCTTGCAGTGCGAGCACGCCATCCCCGGCGAGAGCGCGCTGGCCGCTTTGCCACCCACCCGCCGCGTAGGCAGCAAGCCCTTTGCCATCGAAGGCTTCAACGAAACCACCCAGCAGTGGGAGATGCCCACACCCGGCGAGCGCTACCACCTGTTCCAGGCCGGTGTGCAATTGGCCAACCGGGTGGGCGCGCTCAATGACATCGAGTTTTCGGAGTTCGTCCACAAGGCGCAGGCCTTTGCCGACAGCATCAGCGCCTCGATTGATTTTCCGGACATGGTCAATGAGGTGCTGCGCGCCCGCGAGCTGGACCAGTTTGCCAGCGAGCACGATGCACAACTGGCCTTCATGCTGCGCGCCCGCCAGGCCGCCTGGAGTGCAGGCTATTTGCAGCAAAACGCTGCGCGCCTGGGCTTTGTGCAAGGCGCCATCCCCGGGCGCATGCTGCTGCCCGCGCCCACACCGGGCCTGCCGCCGTTGCTGGGTCTGTCGTTTGACACCCAGGCCGCCCTGGCCGAAGACCTGGAGCAATCGGCCGTGCGCGAGCTGATGCTCAGCCTGGACGTGGCGCAAGTCCACCGCACCGAGCAGCCCTTTGCCCGCCTGCGCGAGATTGCTGCCGTGCTGTGCAACGTCATGGACGGTGTTCTGTGCGACCAGAACGGCCAGCCCTTGCCCGCCATGGCCATGGACCCCATCGCCACCGACCTGGAGCTGTTGTATGACCAGCTCGATGGCCGCGAGCTGTCGGCAGGCTCGGTGCTGGCGCGGCGCCTTTTTAGCTGACAGGGCGGTTCGCCATGACCGAGAATTTGGAGCTTTTTGCGGCTCCAGCGCCCGATGGACGAGCGCTAGCAGCTATCAAAATAGAAGCGCTTCGGCAGCAGCTCAACCAGTGGGCGCACCAGTACTACGTGCAAGACGCGCCCACCGTGCCCGACGCCGAATACGACCGCGTTTTTGCACAATTGCAATCGCTGGAGGCGCAGTACCCCGACCTCATCACCCCCGACTCGATCACCCAGCGCGTGGGTGGCGCCGTGATGGCGTCACTGGCCAGCGTGCGCCACGCTGTGCCCATGCTCAGCATCCGCACCGAGACCGACACCACGCCCGCAGGCGCTGAAAATTTTGAACAGCAGGTGCGCAACTACCTGGCCACCGAGCAGCGCCGCACCGAACTGCCCGCCACGGATGCCCGCTACCGCGCCGAGCCACTGTGCCCCGAGGCCCTGGCCGTGCTGGCAGGTGCGCCGCTGGAATGCGTGGCCGAACTCAAATTTGACGGCCTGGCCATGGGCCTGCGCTACGAGGGCGGTGTGCTGGTGCAGGCCGCCACACGTGGCGACGGCGAGGTGGGCGAGGACGTGACGCACAACATCCGCACCATCCGCCAGATACCGCTGTCGCTGCCGCCTGGCGCGCCACCGGTGGTAGAGGTGCGCGGCGAGGTCTATATGGCCCGCGCTGATTTCGACCGCCTCAACGAAGCGCAGCGCCAGCGCGGACAAAAAACCTTTGTTAACCCGCGCAACGCCGCCGCTGGAGCGGTGCGCCAGCTGGACCCCGGCATTGCGGCGCAGCGGCCCCTGAGCTTTTTTGCCTACGGTGTGGGCGAGGTCACGCCCGCCAGCGAGGGCGGCCCGCAGTGGGGCACCCATTTTGAGCTGCTGCACACCCTGAAATCATGGGGTTTTCCGGTGGCAGAGCAGACCAGTGTTGCGCAAGGTGCTTCTGAATTAATAGCGTTTCACCAGCGCATCGGCGCCAGCCGCGACCAGTTGCCCTACGACATCGACGGCGTGGTGTACAAGGTCAACAGCCTGGCCTTGCAGCGCGAGCTGGGCTTCAAGACGCGCGAGCCGCGCTGGGCGGTGGCGCACAAATACCCGGCGCAAGAGATGGTGACGCGCGTCGAAGGCATTGACGTGCAGGTCGGGCGCACCGGCAAGCTCACGCCCGTGGCGCGCCTGGCGCCGGTGTTTGTCGGCGGCGTGACGGTGACCAATGCCACGCTGCACAACCTGTTCGAAATCCGCAAAAAAGGCGTGCGCGTGGGTGACACGGTGATCGTGCGCCGCGCCGGGGATGTGATCCCCGAAGTGGTGGGCGTGGTGGCGGGCGCGCGACCGGCCTACGTGCCCAATTTCAGAATGCCCCGCCAATGTCCCGTGTGTGGCAGCGCCGTGGTGCGCGAAAAAGGCGAGGCCAACCACCGCTGCACCGGCGGCCTGTTCTGCCCGGCCCAGCGCAAAGAGGCGCTGCTGCACTTTGCCGCCCGCCGCGCCATGGACATCGAGGGCCTGGGTGACAAGCTGGTCGATCAACTGGTGGAGTCGGGCGTGATCCGCACGCTGCCCGATTTGTACCGGCTTGGGCTGACTTCGCTCATCGCCCTGGAGCGCATGGCCGACAAATCAGCGCAGAACGTACTGGCCGCGCTGGAAAAATCCAAACAGACCACGCTGGCGCGCTTTTTGTTTGCGCTGGGCATTCGCCATGTGGGCGAATCGACGGCCAAGGACGTGGCGCGCCACTTTGGTGGCCTGGACGCCATCATGGACGCCACCGAGGCGCAGCTGCTGCAGGTCAACGACGTGGGGCCGGTGGTGGCGCAGAGCATCCACACCTTCTTCGCCCAGCCGCACAACCGCGAGGTGGCCCTGCAACTGCGCGCTTGCGGCGTGACCTGGCCCGAGGGCGTGCCCACCGAGCGCGCCACGCAGCCGCTGGCCGGCCTGACGGTGGTGATTACCGGCACGCTGCCCACCCTGGGACGTGATGAGGCCAAAGACCTGCTCGAAGCCGCAGGCGCCAAAGTGGCCGGTTCGGTCAGCAAAAAAACCAGCTATGTGGTGGCTGGCGCCGAGGCGGGCAGCAAGCTGGCCAAGGCGTTGGAGCTGGGCGTGCCTGTGCTGGACGAAGCCGGTATGCGTGCCCTGCTGGCCACGCCTTGATGCGCCGGTGTGGGGCCGATAAATACTATTGATTTGATAGCTTATAGCGCTTGCTGCGTAAGGGCTTGAAGGCGTTTTGACTGAAAAATCAATGCCTGCTGGCACCCGCAGCCGCCCACCCACGCGCCGCTGCACTGGCTGGCGCTGCCACCTGCGCTGGCGCCATCTCTCTGGAGTGATTGGTTTTTGATGCCCCCCGTTTTTTCCTCTCTGCTGCCCCGCCTGCACGCTGCCCGCCAGCGCCTGGCGCCGCTGCGGCGCTGGCGCCCCACGCGCCGCATGGTGCTGTGGGCGCTGGCCACGCCGCCTGCGCTGTTGTTGCTGTACACGCTGGTCTTGATTCCGTTCACGCCCGCCATCAGCGACATCCGCAAGGCCAAGACCGAGCAGCCCGCGCAGGTGCTTTCCAGCGACGGCAAACTGCTGGCGCAGTACCAGTGGGCGCACCGCGAATGGGTGCCCCTGGGCCGCATGGCGCCCCCCGTCAGCGCGGCGCTGATCGCCACCGAAGACCACCGCTTCTACCAACATTGGGGCATGGACTGGCGGCGCACGGCTGGCGCCGCGCTGGCCACTTTCGGCGGCGAGCGCCAGGGCGGCTCCACGCTCACGCAGCAGCTGGCACGCAACCTGTTCCCCGAAGAAATTGGCCGTGCGCCCACGCTCACGCGCAAGCTCAAAGAGGCCATCACCGCCTTCAAGATCGAGCTGCTCTACACCAAAGACGAGATTCTGGAGACGTACCTGAACACGGTGCCGTTTCTCTACAACGCCCACGGCATCGAGATGGCGGCGCGCACGTATTTCGACACCTCCGCCGACAAGCTCACGGTGCTGCAAAGCGCCACGCTGATCGGCATGCTCAAGGGCACCAGCTACTACAACCCGGTGCTCAACCCCGAGCGCGCGCTGCAACGGCGCAACACGGTGCTGGCGCAGATGGTCAAGCGCGGCAAATTGGCGCCTGAGCAGTTTGAAGCCCTGAAAAAACGCCCGCTGCGCATCAACTTCGAGCGCCAGGCCGAGCCCCAGGGCCCGGCACCGCACTTTGCCCAGCAGCTGCGCAAATGGCTGATCGCCTGGGCCGATGACCAGGGCTACAACCTCTATGCCGATGGGCTGGTGGTACACACCACCATTGATTCGCGCCTGCAAGCCTGGGCCAATCAGGCGGTGGCGCGCCAGGGGCGCCAGTTGCAAAACGTGGCCGATGCGGCCTGGTCGCAGCGCGGTGCTTGGGGCACGGGCAACGCGCTGGTGCAAACGCTGGTGCGCGAGTCGCCCGAGTACCGCACCGCCGTGGCCAAAGGCCAGACGCCCGAGGAGGCGGCCAAAGCGCTGTGGGCAGATGCCGCCTTCATGCGCGCACTGCGCCAGAACAAGACGCGCGTGCAGGCCGGCTTTGTGGCGCTGGAGCCTGCCACGGGCCAGATCCGCGCCTGGGTGGGCAGCCGCGATTTTGCGCAGGATGCTTTCGACCACGTACAGCAGGCGCGCCGCCAGCCGGGCTCGACCTTCAAGCCGTTTGTCTATGGCGCTGCCTTTGCCCAGGGCTGGAAACCCACCGACACGCTGGTAGATGAGGCCGTGGAAATCAACCTCCCCGGTGGCGAAGTCTGGCGCCCCAGCGACGCCAGCGCGCCCACGGGCCGCGCCATGGGGCTGCGCGAGGCGCTGGTGTATTCCAAAAACACCATCACCGCCCAGTTGGTGCAAAAGGTGGGCGTGGGCGAAGTGGCGCAACTGGCCCGTGCTATGGGCGTGCGCGACAGCAAGCTGGACATAGTGCCCTCGCTGGCGCTGGGCACCAGCCCGGTCACGCTCAAAGAGATGGTGTCGGCCTACGGCACCATTGCCAACGCGGGCGCTTACCGGCCCCCGGTGTGGGTGACCCGCATTGAAGACCGCCAGGGCAGGGTGTTGCAAGAGTTTGCCCCCGTGGCCGCGCAGCAGGTGCTGCCGGTGCAGGCGGCGCAAACCCTGCGCGATGCCCTGCGCGGTGTGGTGGACCAGGGCACGGGCCGGGGCATCCGCACGCGATTTGGCATCCGCGCCGATGTGGCGGGCAAAACCGGCACCACGCAGGACAACGCCGATGGCTGGTTCATCCTCATGCACCCGCAGCTGGTGGGCGGGGCGTGGGTGGGCTTCAACGACAGCCGCATCACGCTGCGCAGCGACCACTGGGGGCAGGGGGCGCAGAGCGCGTTGCCCATCGTGGGTGATTTTTTCCAGCAGGCGCTGCGCAGCAAGGCGCTGGACGCGCGCGTGCGTTTTGTGGATGCGCAAGAGCGCGATTTCTTTGGCCCGCTGCGCGAACGTCTGCGCGGCTGGTGGCAGGCGCTGCTGGCGCTGGTTCCCGCGCCATCCGCACCGCCGCCACCGCGCCCGGTGCCCGCACCGTTGCCCGTGCCGCCAGAGTTGCCATTGCCGTCGCCCCCGGAGGTGCCGCCCCAGCCCCCGGCAGAAATCACCGAGTCAGCCGAGCTGCTGCCCCTGCCCAGCAGCACGCCATCGGCAGCGCCGGTGTTGCCCGGCGTGGTGGTGCCAGCGCAGGATTGGCCTCGGCCCGCAGTGCGCCCCGGTGTGGTGGTGGCGCCCGAGGACTGGCAAGGCCCTGCCGATCGCTCGCCATCGCCGTAGCCGGTGCGGCCCCTGTCGCAGGGGCTGTGGTGCGGTCGGTGCTTACGCGGCCAGCCGGTGGGCTGGCGTGGTGTCGGCTACGCCAGCGGCGGCATCGTCCGGTAGCGCGCGGGCGGCTGCCTCTGCGGGGCGGCGCAGTATGGACATGAGTTTTTCCACATCCAGGCACTGCACCAGCACCTGGCCCTGGTTGGCTTTGATCAGGCGGTGAACCAGCTGGCCGCTGTAGTGCCCCAGCGCCGGAGCCTGCATGATGCGGTGGCTGGCAAAGGTGGTCACGCCGTGCAGCTCGTTGACCAGCAGGCCGATGCGCCGCCCGTCGTGTTCCAGCACGATGACCTGGCTGTGGGGCGTGATCTGCGAGGGCGTGCCGCGCAGCAGGTGGCCCAGATCAAACACCCAGACATAGCCGGTGATGTTGCCCTGCGCCTTGCGCGCCAGGGCACCCACGCAGTAGGGCAGCCGCCCCGCCGATACGGTGGCGATGGCGCTGGCGGGCAGGGCCTCCAGAACGCCCTGGGTGTCCAGCGCAAACAGCCCGGTATCGACGAAAAAGGTGGCCATTTCCTGGCTGTCGGTGGCGGGGGGATCTGATACCAACACCGTGCGCTGGCGGTGTGCGGCATCCATGGCGCTGCTTTGCACGGCGCCGAACGATTCAAACGACAGCGCCAGCACGTCGTGGCGGTAGCCGTCACTGACCTTGAATTCACGGTAGCCGTTGGACGCCGAGCAGCCCACGATGCAGTAGTGCGCGTCGTGCACCATGGCACGCGCCAGGCTGGCGCCTGCGGACAGGGCCTGCATATCGGCGGCCAGATCCAAGTGCTGGCCCACGGGGCGGGCGGGATCGGTGCTGGCCAGAATCTCTCCGTGGCGGTCAACAAACACCGCCACCGTGTTCGGTTTGCCTGCCACGGCGCCATGCAGCATGGCGGCAAATTCTCCGCTGGCATTGAACACCACACCGATGCCCCCCAGCACGCTGCCATCGTTGTCGGGGGCGCGGATGGCGGCGTGGTACACGCAGGTGCTCTTGCCATCGTCTAGCGGCGAAGGGCCCCAGGGCGTGACGTGGTAGGACTGCGTGCTGGGCAGGGCGAGCACGGCGGCCAGCGTGGCTGGCTCCACCCAGGTGCCCAGTACGCTGCTGCCGTCCTGGCAGGTGGGGCGGCTGGCGGCCACGATGCAGCCCTGGCGGTCATACACCACTAGGCGGGTGTACACGGTGTAGAGGCCGTTGATGTGCTCCAGCATCTGGCAGGCTGCGGCAGCGCTTTGCGCGCCATCGGCCAGCAGGGTGCGCAGGACGCTGGCCTGGGCCCACCAGCGGCAGTCGTTGGCGCGCTCGTACAGGTTGCGGTCGAGCAAGTCCACCAGCAGCTGGGTCAGAAACTCGCTGTCGCGCATGCTGGAGCTGAGCACCGTGTCGTACAAATCGCGGATGGATTGGTCAAACACCTCGTTGGTGCGCGCGCCTGTCTCCCCAATCTGCTCCAGCACCGCCTTGAGCTTTTGCGCCCCGCCCGATGGCCCGGCGCTCATGACCTGGCCGTTCCAGACCACGCGGCGGATGGTGTCTGCCGCGCGGACGATGTCGTACAGCGGCGGGCAAAAGCGGTGGGCATGCGCCAGCAGGCCCTGGGCAATGGCGGGTTCGAGCTGGTCGATGGCGCGGTTGGCCTGGGCCAGAAATGCCAGCTCTATCGGCACCATGACCTGACCGCGCCAGCCGGGCGGGCCGGGGTAGTCCTGGTAGCCCTGCGCCACCACGGTTTGCGTCAAATAGGTGCGTCCGCCGTGCAGCAGCAGGGGCGATGCACCATGTTGGTTCACTGGCACCCGCGCACCCACGGCCACCCACAGCGGATCGGCGCTGGCAATGACGCGGTTGTCCGCATCCAGCAGCAGGGCGATGTTGCGCTGGTCTTCGTTTTGCCGGGAGTGGAAGATGCCTTGCATCTCCTCCTGAAAGGCAAAACTCAGGCACAGCACGCCCACGGGCTCGCCGGTGCGCGGGTGCAGCATGCGGTGCGAATAGATGAGGGCATGGGGCTTGCCCGGGCGCAGGTCGGTGGCGCGGAACGTCTCCACGTAGCCCTGGCTTTGCAGTGTTTGCGCCAGCAGGGGGTCGCGGCTGCCCTCTACGGGGGAGTTTTCGTCGATTTGCGCCAGCACGTTGCCCTGCAAATCCAGCAGCAGGATGTCGTCATAGACGGTGTATTTGCTGCGGTATTCGCGCAGGCGCGCCAGCACCGGGCGGGCGTTGTCGGTGCCCGCCACAAAGCGGCACAGCTCCTGGTCGGTGGCCAGAAAGCCTACATCGGCGGTGCGCTCGTAGAGGTTGCGCACCACGATGTCGATCACATGGCGGGCGTGGGTGCCGATTTCCGCCATCACCTTGCCCATTGATTCCTGCACCAAAGAGGTGACCAGATCGCCCTCCAGCCGTTGAAAGCCTTCGCGCGTGGCCGCCACCATGGGCAGGATGCTGTGCGCTTCCTGCGGGCAATTCATCTTGGCAGATGCCTCAATCAGGCGCCACATCAGGTTCAACTCGCGCAGCGCACCCTCACAGCGCGCCACATTGCGCATGAAAGGCATGAGGGTATCGGTGTGGGCTAGGGCATTCGATGGCATGGACGGCTTTCTTGGTAAAGCGCGCAGGCTGGCTTGCGCACACTGCTGCAATGCAAGAGCCGCGCCAGCCCTTGGTGCGGCCTGCCGGCGCAAGCCATCGCAGCCATGTCTCAAGAAAAAAGGGGATTAGCCGTTACCAAGCGGGCGCTGGCAGCTCCTTTTTTAATAGCTTAAGTGGCCACCAAAGAGACTTTGAAAGTAACTTACATTGTTTTTAAAAAATTAAAAAAACAGATGAGAAACGTCAACAAGAAGGGGGGGTTGGCCGGGCAAAGTGTGCCCGGTGCCTATTCATTAGGCAATATCAATGCAATGGATGCCAAACGCACCATTGCGGCGGTCTGAAAAATAGCGCTCCAGCGTTTCCTTGACGGTGCGAAAAGCCAGTTCGTCCCAAGGAATTTCTTCTTCTGCAAACAGGCGTGCCTCCAGCGTTTCAAAGCCAGGGTTGAATTGGTCGCTGAGCAGCGTGGCGCGGTAAAAAAGATGCACCTGGCCCACGCGCGGCACGTTCAGCAGGCTGAACAACGGCCCCATCTCGAACTGCGCGCCGGCTTCCTCATCGGTTTCACGGGCAGCGCCCTGGGCGGTGGTTTCATCCAGCTCCATGAAACCTGCGGGCAGCGTCCACTTGCCCCAGCGCGGCTCGATGTTGCGCTTGCACAGCAGCACCCGATCGCCCAGCACAGGCACGGTGCCCACCACGTTGAGCGGATTTTCGTAATGCACGGTGCGGCACGCCGGACAGACGGCGCGCTGGCGGGTGTCGCCATCGTCGGGCAGGCGGTACACCACGGCGCTGCCACAGGCGCGGCAGTGTTGGATCGGGCTGCGGTAAGTCATGCAGTAATTTTGGGTCAAATAAGGCTTCAGGGCACGCGGGGCATGCGCTATCAGCTATTAAAAAAGAAGCGAAAATAGAGCCAAAGGCACACCGCACAGCCCCTGTGGGCCAGCCAGTGCTGCGTGCGGGGGCCTGCGGTATTTTCAGTGGCGCCAGAGCGAAGCTGGCAGTGTGCCATGGCCGATACACTGGCGCTGCACCTTTGGCCACCCGGGCCGATGGGGCGCCTGGCCCCATTTTGTTTCTTTGCCGATACCACCATGCAGCACACCAATTTGCCCGCAGCGCAGGCCCCCCACGCCGACTGGCTGCGCCCGCAGTGGCCCGCCCCGGCCCATGTCCATGCACTGTGTACCACGCGCGCAGGCGGTGTCAGTGCCGCCCCCTACAACAGCCTCAACCTGGGCGACCACGTGGGCGATGCCCCCGCAGCCGTGCAAGCCAACCGGGCAGTGCTGCAAGCGGCGCTGGCCCACACCACGCCCGGTGCCCAGGCCGTATTTTTGCAACAGGTGCATGGCACGCAGGTGGCGCAGTTGCGCGCCGATCTGCCCGACGGCACCTGCGCCGATGCCTGCACCAGCGCCCGTGCGGGGCAGGTCTGCACCATCATGGTGGCCGATTGCCTGCCCGTGCTGCTCACCGACCGCCAGGGCCGCGCCGTGGCCGCAGCCCACGTGGGCTGGCGGGGATTGGCCGGCACCGGAGGGGAGGGCGTGCTGGAATCGGTTTTCAAGGATTTTTCGGCTCTGGCCCTTGCCGGGTGGGCGCAAGCAGCTATCAAAAAAGAAGCGGATCAGCCCACAGCCGTGGATACTGCCAGCATCGCCGCCGACACCCTGGCCTGGCTGGGGCCGTGCATTGGGCCGCAGGCGTTTGAGGTGGGCTCCGAAGTACGCGCCGCGTTTTGTGACCACGACAACGCGGCGGCGCAGCATTTTCAGGCGCGGGGCGCGGGCAAATACAACGCCGATCTGGCCGGGCTGGCACGCCAGCGTCTGCACGCCCTGGGCATCACACAGGTGTATGGCAACGACAGCAGTGCGCCCTGGTGTACGGTGGGCAACGCGTCACGGTTCTTTTCGCACCGGCGCGACGGCGCCACCCTGGGCGCCAGCGGGCGCATGGCTGCCTGCATCTGGCTGGGCTGAGGGCGATGAAGGCTCTGGTAGCGCGGCTGCGGCTTCTGCTTCCGCGCGCTCGGCCATGGCACGGGCGTGGATGGCGCGCTTGCGGGCCGGTGTACCCATGATGTACACCACGATGGACAACGGCAGCAGCCCATACAGCACAAACGTAACAATTGCCCCGAGCACTGAGCCGGTGCTGCTCGTAGCCTCTGCCACAGACATCATGATGGTGACATAAAGCCAAGCGATAACGACCAGGTACATCAGCGTTCCAAGTAAGTAAAAGAGGGGGATTGGGGCGTTACCATAGCTGTGCGGTCAGCAACCATCGGGGCGAAAGTCGCTACGGGTGAGCCAGCCGCAATTCTCAGGAGGCAACATGGATTCTGAATCACCCTGGGCACAGAACGCCCAGCAATTTCAGCAGATTTTTGGAGACAAGATTTCGCAGGTCTTGCAATCCTTGCAGCAAATGGGGGCAGGCGGTGCAGGAGCCCCTGGCGCCGCAGCAGCACCCTTGCAAATACCCGCCGAGAAGCTGCAACAAGTGCAGCAACAGTACCTTGAAGAGGCCAAAGCGCTGTGGAACCAGAGCCTGCAAGCCTCTACCCTGGCGGCCTCTGACAAACGCTTCAGTGGCGACGGCTGGCAGAGCAACCCGGTTGCGGCCTTTTCGGCGGCCACGTATTTGCTCAACGCCCGCACGCTGATGGAGCTGGCCGAGTCGGTGCAAGCCGATGAAAAAACCCGCAACCGCGTGCGTTTTGGTGTCGAGCAATGGCTGGCGGCCATGGCGCCCAGCAATTACCTGGCCTTCAATGCCGAGGCACAGAAAAAAGCCATCGAAACCAAAGGTGAGAGCATTGCCAAAGGCTTGAAAAACCTGGTGAACGACCTGCGCCAGGGCCATGTCTCCATGACCGACGAGAGTTTGTTCGAGGTGGGCCGCAACGTCGCCACCACCGAAGGCGCCGTGGTTTTTGAAAACGACATCTTCCAGCTCATCGAGTACAAGCCCCTGACGGGCAAAGTCTATGAGCGGCCTTTCCTGCTGGTGCCACCGTGCATCAACAAGTTCTACATCCTGGACTTGCAGCCCGAGAACTCGCTGGTGCGCTATGCCGTGGCACAAGGCCACCGCACCTTTGTGGTGAGCTGGCGCAACCCCGATGCCGAAATGGCCCAGAAAACCTGGGACGACTACGTCGAAGACGGCGTGATCGAAGCCATCAGTGTGGTGCAGCAAGTCACCGGCGCCGAGCAGGTCAATGCGCTGGGCTTTTGCGTGGGCGGCACCTTGCTCAGCAATGCCCTGGCCGTGCTGGCCGCGCGCGGGCGTGAGCCAGTGGCCAGCGCCACCTTCCTGACGTCGCTGCTGGACTTCACCGACACTGGCATTCTGGATGTGTTCATTGACGAAACGTCGGTCAAGTTCCGCGAGATGCAAATGGGCAAGGGCGGTCTGCTCAAAGGCCAGGAGCTGGCGTCCACCTTCAGTTTTCTGCGGCCCAATGACCTGGTATGGAACTACGTGGTGGGCAACTACCTCAAGGGCGAAACCCCGCCGCCGTTTGACCTGCTGTACTGGAACAGCGACAGCACCAACCTGCCCGGGCCGTTCTATGCCTGGTACCTGCGCAACATGTACCTGGAAAACAACCTCATCCAGCCGGGCAAGCTGACCGTCTGCGGTGAAAAAATCGACCTCGGGCTGATCGATATTCCGGTGTACATCTACGGCTCGCGCGAAGACCACATCGTGCCCATCAACGGCGCTTACGCCAGCACCCAGGTGCTGCCCGGTGAGAAACGCTTTGTCATGGGCGCATCGGGCCACATTGCTGGCGTCATCAACCCACCGGCCAAAAACAAGCGCAGCCACTGGACGCGCGAGGACGGTGAACTGCCCGACACGCTGGAGGCCTGGCTGGAAGGCGCCCAAGAGCACAAAGGCAGCTGGTGGACGGACTGGAGCAACTGGCTGCAAGCCCACGCTGGCAAGCAAATTGCTGCACCCAAAACCTACGGCAAAGGTGTCAAGTTCAAAGCCATTGAGCCTGCCCCTGGCCGCTACGTGAAACAAAAAGCCTGAGCCCGTACTTTTCTTCAATTTTCGACAACAAGGATCGCACCATGGAAGACATCGTTATCGTTTCCGCCACACGCACGGCTGTTGGCAAATTTGGCGGCGCACTGGCCAAGGTGCCTGCCACCGAACTGGGCAGCATCGTGATCAAAGAAGCCCTGGCACGCGCCCGTGTGGGCCTGGACCAGGTGGGTGAAGTCATCATGGGCCAGGTGCTGACCGCTGGCGTGGGCCAGAACGCTGCGCGCCAGGCCATGCTCAAAGCCGGTGTGGCCAAGGAAACCCCCGCTATGACCATCAACGCCGTGTGCGGCTCGGGCCTCAAGGCCGTGATGCTGGCGGCCCAGGCCGTGGCCACGGGTGACAGCGAGATCGTGGTCGCCGGTGGCCAGGAAAACATGAGCGCCAGCCCCCACGTGCTGAACGGTTCGCGCGACGGCCAGCGCATGGGCGACTGGAAAATGCAGGACACCATGATCGTCGATGGCCTGTGGGACGTGTACAACCAGTACCACATGGGCATCACCGCTGAAAACGTGGCCAAGCAATACGGCATCACGCGCGACATGCAAGATGCTCTGGCCCTGGCCAGCCAGCAAAAGGCCGCTGCCGCGCAGGACGCTGGCAAGTTTGTCGATGAAATCGTGGGCGTGAGCATTCCCCAGCGCAAAGGTGACCCCGTCGTCTTCAACGCCGATGAATACCTCAACCGCAAAACCAGCGCCGACGTGTTGGCAGGCCTGCGCCCCGCGTTTGACAAAGCCGGCACCGTGACCGCTGGCAACGCCTCGGGCATCAACGACGGTGCCGCCGCCGTGGTGGTGATGACCGCCAAAAAAGCCGCTGCCCTGGGCCTGACACCCCTGGCCCGCATTGCCGCCTACGGCACCAGCGGCCTGGACCCCGCCATCATGGGCATGGGCCCTGTCTCGGCCACCCGCAAGGCATTGCAGCGCGCAGGCTGGAGCGCTGCCGACATCGACCTGTTCGAGTTGAATGAGGCTTTTGCCGCCCAGGCCTGTGCTGTCAACCAGGAGCTGGGCATTGACCCCGCCAAGGTCAACGTCAACGGTGGTGCCATCGCCATCGGTCACCCTATCGGCGCATCGGGCAACCGCATTCTGGTGACGCTGCTGCACGAAATGCAGCGCCGTGGCGCAAAGAAAGGTCTGGCCGCGTTGTGTATTGGCGGCGGCATGGGCGTGGCGCTGGCTCTGGAGCGCTAAGCCAAGCCCCCCAACGGGTGCAAAGGAGTGGCGCGCTGGTGCGCTGAGTCCGTCTTTGCACCCCACCCCTTGGGGTTTTCTGCCGCGCCGTTGCGCGGCTTTTTTCGTGGGATTGTCAAAGGCAGTGCATTTACACTGGGTCACCCCATGAACACCACATTTTTTGCCCAACCCTTTGAACCCGTAGGCTGCAATGTCTGCCGGGACAAAAGCCAGTTGCCATTCGACTTCACCATGGCGTTCCAACCCATCATGGATCTGGTCGAAGAACGCCCCTTTGCCTACGAGGCACTGGTGCGCGGTGTCAATGGCGAATCAGCGGCCACGGTGTTGGGCTGGGTCGATGATTCCAACCGCTACCGTTTTGACCAGGCTTACCGCGTCAAGGCGATTGAACTGGCGGCGCGGCTCCATCTGGCTGCGCTGCCAGGTTGCCGTTTGAGCATCAATTTTTTGCCCAATGCGGTGTACCGCGCCGAAACCTGCATCCGTGCCACCATGGAAGCAGCGCACAACTTCAGTTTTCCGCACGACCGCATCATGTTTGAAGTGACCGAGGGCGAACAAGTCACCAACGGTGCGCACCTGAAGGCCATCTTCAACGAGTACCGCCGCCAGGGCCTGATCACCGCCATTGATGATTTTGGCGCGGGCTATGCGGGCCTGAACATGCTGGTGCAGTTCCAGCCGCACGTAATCAAGCTCGATATGGAGCTGATCCGCAATATCCACCAAGACCCCGTGCGCCAGGCCATTGTGTGTGGCATTGCCCTGGTGTGTGACAAGCTGCAGATTGACTTGGTGGCCGAAGGGGTAGAGACCGTGCAGGAGTCGCAGTACCTGAGTTCGGTAGGCGTTCGCTACCAGCAGGGTTACTGGTTTGCCCGCCCCGCCTGGGAAGCGCTGCCGCTGTCTTGAGCACCCCCACTGTTGTCGGAACCCTCACATACAGGCGATAAAAAATACCGCACTACAGTGTTTTCCTGCACTGCTGCATCACAAATCTTGGTTAAAGTGATAGCAACAAGAATCTGCAACAAGGAGAACGAGAATGAGCCAAAGAGTAGCGTACGTCACTGGTGGCATGGGTGGCATTGGAACGGCCATCTGCCAGCGCCTGCACCAAGAGGGTTTCAAGGTCATCGCCGGCTGCGGCCCCACGCGCGACCATGCCAAGTGGCTGGCCGAGCAAAAAGAGCTGGGCTACACCTTCTACGCTTCGGTGGGCAACGTGGGCGATTGGGACTCTACCGTCGAGGCGTTCTCCAAAGCCAAGGCCGAGCACGGCAGCATTGACGTGCTGGTGAACAACGCCGGTATCACCCGCGACCGCATGTTCCTGAAGATGACCCGCGAAGACTGGGATCAGGTCATCGAAACCAACCTCAACAGCATGTTCAACGTCACCAAGCAAGTGGTGGCCGACATGGTGGAAAAAGGCTGGGGCCGCATCATCAACATTTCGTCGGTCAACGGTGAAAAAGGCCAGTCTGGCCAGACCAACTACTCGGCTGCCAAGGCGGGTATGCACGGCTTCTCGATGGCCCTGGCACAAGAAATGGCCACCAAGGGCGTAACGGTCAACACCGTCAGCCCTGGCTACATCGGCACTGATATGGTCAACGCCATCCGCCCCGATGTGCTGGAGAAGATCATCGCCACCGTGCCCGTCAAGCGCTTGGGCAAACCCAGCGAGATTGCCTCCATCATCGCCTGGCTGGCGTCGGATGAAGGTGGCTACGCCACGGGCGCCGAGTTCTCGGTCAACGGCGGCCTGCACATGAGCTGATTTTCTGGTTTCGACCAGACTGCAAAAAACCCCGCAATGCGGGGTTTTTTTGTGGGCGGTGGGCGCTGGGATGATTCAGCGCACTGACCGCAGGGAACACACCTCACATGCGGCTGGGAGCACGCTTGCGATCGCGTTCGTCTTCAGGCCAGGCGGAGAGGATGGTGGTGGTGGTCATGGTCATTTGCTTTGCAAAAGTGTCTGTGATGGAACTTCAACGCGGCCCCAATGCAGTGCGTTGACAGCCATTTCAAAAAAAATGCAACAAGGTATGCGCGGGCCCGCAGACGCCGTTGGCGCACCATCACAACGCGGCGGTTTGCGCTTCTATTTCTTCGGACAGCTCCAGCCAGCGCTCTTCCAGGGTGGCGATTTCATCGGTGCAGGCTTTCAGGCGACGGCCACTGTCGGCAATCTCGGCGGGGGGCAGGGGCTGGGTCAGGCGCTCGTGCAGGGTGCTGCACTCGGCATTCAAGGCGGCCATGCGCTGGTCGATTTGCTCCAGCTCGCGTTTGAGCGGGCGCAGCTTTTGTGCTAGCAGCTGGCGTGCCTGGGCGTCTTGCTTGCGCTGGTCGCGGCCATCGCCTGATTTTTTAGGGTCATTTTGGCCTGTAGCGATTTCTGGACGTGCGCTATCAGCTATCAAAACAGGAGTAACTTCCGGCGCAGCGGCGGTGGTGGCTGCTGCGGCCTGTGGTGCGGCCCCAGCGGCTTTGAGCGCGGCGCTGTCGGCAGCGGCCTCCAGCTTGGCCAGTTCTCGCTGGCGTTTGGCTTCGTCGAGCAGGTAGCGCTGGTAGTCGTCCAGATCACCATCGAAGGGGCCGACAGCACCCCGGCCCACCATCCAGAACTCATCGCACACGGCGCGCAGCAGGGCGCGGTCGTGGCTGACCAGCATCACCGTGCCTTCAAACTCGTTCAGCGCCATGGACAGCGCCTCGCGCGTGGCCAAATCGAGGTGGTTGGTGGGCTCGTCCAGCAGCAGCAGGTTGGGGCGCTGCCAGACGATCATGGCCAGCACCAGACGGGCTTTTTCGCCGCCGCTCATGCTGCCCACGCTTTGCTTGACCATGTCGCCCGTGAAGTTGAACGTGCCCAGGTAGCTGCGTAAATCTTGCTCGCGGCTGGATTCGCGGCTTTGCGGGCCCAGCTCTTTGGCCAGGCGAATCATGTGCTCCAGCGGGTTTTCGTGCGGGCGCAGCACGTCCAGCTCTTGCTGGGCAAAGTAGCCAATCGACAAGCCCTTGCCTTCGGTCACGGTGCCTGCCAGCGGCGCCATGGTGCGGGCAATGGTTTTGACCAGCGTGGATTTGCCCTGGCCGTTGGCGCCCAGAATGCCGATGCGCTGGCCCGCCAGCACGCTGCGGCTGACGTTGTGCAGGATGGCCGTTTCGCTGCCGTCTTCGGCACGGTAGCCAAACGCGGCATCGCTGATGGCCAGCATGGGGTTGGGCAGGTTGGTGGGCTCCTTGAACTCGAAGGTGAAGTCGGCATCGGCCAGCACGGGCGCGATTTTCTCCATGCGGTCCAGCGCCTTGACCCGGCTTTGCGCCTGCTTGGCCTTGCTGGCCTTGGCCTTGAAGCGGTCAATGAACTTCTTCAGGTGGGCGATTTTTTCTTGCTGCTTGGCAAAGCTGGCCTGTTGCAACTCCAGCTGCTGGGCGCGCAAGTCTTCAAACTTGCTGTAGTTGCCGCCGTAGCGGGTGAGCTGGGCGTTGTCGATGTGCATGGTCACGTTGGTCACGGCGTCGAGAAACTCGCGGTCGTGGCTGATGACGATCATGGTGCCTTCGTAGCGCTTGAGCCAGGCCTCCAGCCAGACCAGGGCGTCCAAGTCCAAGTGGTTGGTGGGCTCATCGAGCAGCAGCAAGTCTGACGGGCACATCAGCGCGCGCGCCAGTTGCAGGCGCATGCGCCAGCCGCCCGAGAAGCTGTTGACGGGCTTGTCCAGCTCGGACACTTTGAAGCCCAGGCCCAGAATCAGCGCCTGCGCGCGCGGCACGGCGTCGTGGTCGCCTGCGTCGGCCAGATCGGTGTAGGCGTGGGCAATGGCCATGCCGTCGTCTTCGGCCTCGGCGCGCACCAGTGCGGCGCGCAGCTCGGTCAGGCGGGTGTCGCCCGCGACGACGAAATCGGTGGCCGATTCGTCGGTTTCAGGCATGTTCTGTGCCACCTGCGCCATGCGCCATTGGGTGGGAATGTAGAAGTCGCCGCCGTCTTCGTGCAGCGAGCCGTTGAGCAGCGCAAACAGGCTGGACTTGCCAGCGCCGTTGCGTCCGACCAGACCGACGTTTTCACCGGGGTTGATGGTGGCGTTGACGCCATTGAGCAGCACCTTGGCACTGCGGCGCAAGGTGACGTTTTTCAGGGTAATCATGGGGTGCGGTGCGCGCAGGGGCGCACGGTTGGTTCAGGGCGCACAGGGCACCCCGAACGGGTGGGTTTCAAACAAAGCGTTGCAGGGCGCCGCGCGTGACCAGCAAAACCTGGTCGCCGCCTGCGCTGGTGTCGAGCCAGAACACAGGCAGCTGTGGGAAGGCGGCTTCGAAAAAATCGCGCTCGTTGCCGATTTCCAGCACCAGCACGGCATGTTCGGTCATGCAGGCGGGGGCGTCTTGCAGCAGGCGGCGGATGAAGTCCATGCCATCGGCTCCGCCCGCCAGCGCCAGCACGGGTTCGGCCCGGTACTCGGCGGGCAGCTGGGCCATGCTTTGGCTGTTGACGTAGGGCGGGTTGCAGATGATCAAGTCCCAAGGGCCGGGAACGAAGGCCAGGCCGTCCGACACTTGCAGCGTGATGCGCTCTTGCAGGCCGTGTTGATCGACGTTGATGCGGGCCACGGCCAGGGCGTCTTCGGAAATATCGGCACCCGTGACCTGCACCTCAGGCCAGGCCATGGCAGTGAGCACGGCCAGACTGCCGTTGCCGGTACACAAATCCAGCACGCGCTGGGTGTGCTCGCCCAGAAAGTCGTCAAAACCGCCATCAACGATCAGCTCGGCAATCAGGCTGCGCGGCACGATGGCGCGCTCGTCCACATAAAACGGCACGCCTTGCAGCCAGGCCTGGCGCGTGAGGTAGGCGGCGGGCTTGCGCGTGGCGATGCGCTCATCAAAAAGCGTAGCTACTTGCGCAAGCTGGGCGGGCGTTACCGGCCTGTTTTGTTGTGAATCGGTGTCGTCAGCGTCCAGCGGGGTATTGAGCGCCAGACCCAGGCGCCACAGCACCAGCCAAGCGGCTTCGTCGTGGGCGTTGGTGGTGCCGTGGCCAAAAGAGACGCCCGCCGCTTGCAGCAGGCGCGTGCCGGATTCGACCAGTGCGCCCAGGGTGTCGCCCGCCAGCGGGGGCAGATTGGCGGGTGTGGCCTGCGGGGCGGCAGAGGAGGGCAGTGCGCCACTCATGCGCTGGCTGCCACGGCTTGCGCCTGCAGGTTTTCGAGGGTGCGGCGGTAGATGTTTTTCAAGGGTTCGATGTCGGCAATGGCGATGTGCTCGTCAATTTTGTGGATGCTGGCGTTGGGCGGGCCCAGCTCCACCACCTGCGGGCAGATGGTGGCGATGAAGCGGCCATCGCTGGTGCCACCGGTGGTGGACAGCTCGGTGGTCAGACCGGTTTCGGCGGCAATGGCTTGCTGCACGGCCTCCACCAGATCGCCCGGGGTGGTCAGAAAGGGCTGGCCACCCAGCGTCCATTGCAGTTCGTATTCGAGGTCGTGGCGGTCGAGCACGGTGTGGACGCGCTTTTTCAGGCCCTCGGCGGTGGATTCAGTGCAGAAGCGGAAGTTGAAGTCGATGACCACCGCGCCGGGGATGATGTTGCTGGCCCCGGTGCCACCGTGGATGTTGCTCATCTGCCAGCTGGTCGGCTGGAAGAATGCGTTGCCCTCGTCCCAGCGGGTGGCGGACAGTTCGGCCAGTGCGGGCACGGCTTCGTGGATGGGGTTGCGCGCCAGGTGCGGGTAGGCAATGTGGCCCTGGATGCCGCGCACGGTGAGCTTGCCGCTCAAGGTGCCCCTGCGGCCATTCTTGATCATGTCGCCCGTGCGCTTGACCGCGGTGGGCTCACCCACGATGCAGTAGTCCATGGTCTCGCCGCGCGCCTTGAGCTGCTCGACCACCACCTTGGTGCCATCGACCGAGGGGCCTTCCTCATCGCTGGTGAGCAAGAAGGCGATGTTCAACAGCGGCGCGGGCGTGGCGGCCAAAAACTCTTCCACGGCCACCACGAAGGCGGCGATGGAGGTTTTCATGTCGCTGGCGCCCCGGCCATAGAGCTTGCCGTCGCGGTGCGTGGGGATGAAGGGATCGCTTTTCCACTGCGCCAGCGGGCCGGTGGGAACCACGTCGGTATGGCCAGCAAATACTATGGTTTTGATAGCTGCTTGCGCTTGCTGCGCGGGCGCTACAGGCCGTTTTGACCACAAATTTTGCACACGGAACTCGGCAGGGCCGCTGTCCATGGGTTCGCAAACAAAGCCCAGGGGTTGCAGGCGTTCGGTGAGCAGTTGCAGGCAGCCGGCATCCTCGGGCGTGACGGAGGGGCGCGAGATGAGCTGCTCGGCCAGGTTCAGGGTCAGGGACATGGATAAAAGAGGGGAAAGGTCAGGCGCCAGGCTTGACGTCCAAAATGATTTCAGTGAAAGAGGGCACGTCGTCTTCGAGCTTGGCATCCTGCACGGCCTTGTTCACCTGCGCGGCCTTGGCTGCCAGGGAGAAGTCGTTTTGCAGGCGCCACATGAGGTTGGTGGGCGAGTCGGCGTAGGCCAGGCCCTCTTTGCGGTCGATGCGGCCTTCGAGGATGAGGCGGGCCAAATCCTCTTCAAAGGTTTGCGAGCCTTCGGCCATGGATTTTTCCATGGCCTCTTTGACGCCCGAAAAATCGGCTTTTTCAATCAGCTCAGACACCAGTTTGGTGTTGAGCATGACCTCGACGGCGGGCACGCGGGCCCCGGCGGCAGTGCGTACCAAGCGCTGCGTGACCACGGCCTTGAGGGCCGAAGACAAATCGCTCAGCATGGTGGCGCGCACCTCGACGGGGTAGAAACTCAAAATCCGGTTCAGTGCGTGGTAGCTGTTGTTGCCGTGCAGCGTAGCCAGACACAAGTGGCCCGACTGGGCGTAGGCAATGGCCGCCGACATGGATTCGCGGTCGCGGATTTCGCCAATCAGAATCACGTCTGGCGCCTGGCGCAGGGCGTTTTTCAGGGCGATTTGCATCGATTGCGTGTCGCTGCCCACCTCGCGCTGGTTGACGATGGATTTTTTGTTGCGAAACTGAAATTCGACCGGGTCTTCAATCGTCAGGATGTGGCCGGTTTGCAGGGTGTTGCGCTTGTCGATCATGGCCGCCAGCGTGGTGCTTTTGCCCGAACCGGTGGCACCCACCACCAACACCAGGCCACGCTTTTCCATGATCAGGTCGCCCAAGGCAGGCGGCAGGTTCAGGTCTTGCAGGTTGGGCACTTCCTGAGCGATGAAGCGGATCACCACGGCGTAGCTGCCACGCTGGCGCATGGCGCTGACCCGAAAACGCCCCACACCCGACAGTGGCACGCCCATGTTCAGCTCACCGGTTTCTTCCAGCTCCTCGATGCGATTGGGGGCCACGATCTCCGAGAGCAGATTGCGCGGCGCATCCGGCGGCAGGATCTGGTTGTTGATCGGCAGGCATTCGCCATTGATCTTGATCAGCGCCGGTGCGTTGGCCGAAAGGTAAACGTCCGAGGCCTTTTTTTCGGCCATCAGGCGCAGGATGCGCTCCATCGTGCTCATTGGATGTAGTCCCTATCGTGGTGTAGCGGGTGGGCGGCGAACCTGCGCCCGCAAGGGCGCTGCGGGCAGTGGCCTTGCGTTTTTAGTCGCGCAGCAGGTCGTTCAGGCTGGTTTTGGCGCGGGTCTGGGCATCGACGCGCTTGACGATGATGGCGGCGTACAGGCTGTAGCGGCCATTGTCTTTGGGCAGGCTGCCAGAAATCACCACCGAACCCGAGGGCACGCGGCCATAGCTGATCTCGCCGGTGGCGCGGTCGTAAATGGGGGTGCTCTGGCCGATGTACACACCCATGCTGATGACCGAGTTTTCTTCGACGATCACGCCTTCGACGATTTCCGAGCGCGCACCGATGAAGCAGTTGTCTTCAATGATGGTGGGGCCTGCTTGCAGGGGTTCGAGCACACCGCCCAGGCCAACGCCGCCCGACAAATGCACGTTCTTGCCCACTTGCGCGCAAGAACCCACGGTGGCCCAGGTATCAACCATGGTGCCTTCATCGACATAGGCGCCAATGTTGACGTAAGAGGGCATCAGGATGGCGCCCTTGGCAATGAAGCTGCCACGGCGGGCCACAGCGGGCGGCACCACGCGCACGCCGGTGGCGGCCATTTCTTCTGCCGAGAGGTGGGCAAACTTGGTTGGCACCTTGTCGTAAAAGCCCAGATCGCCCGAGCGGATGAGTTCGTTGTCTTTCAGGCGGAAAGACAGCAGCACGGCTTTCTTGATCCACTGGTGAACCGTCCACTGGCCCACGCCTTCGCGGGTGGCCACGCGCAGGCTGCCGTTGTTGAGCTGGGAGATGACGTAATCGACAGCTTCACGCACTTCGGCAGGGGCCGAGGCGGGGGAGAGGCTGGCGCGGTTGTCCCACGCGGATTCGATGGTGCTTTGCAGTTGTTGGGTCATGGGAGGCTTCAGGGGGAGGGAGACTGGATGAATTGCACGATGCGCTGGGCCGCTTCCAGGCACTCAGCGGTTTCGGCCACCAAGGCCATGCGCACGCGCTGGGCGCCGGGGTTGGCGCCGTGGGCTTCGCGGGCCAAGTAACTGCCGGGCAGCACGGTCACATTGTATTGAGCCAGCAGTTGGCGGGCGAAGTCGGTATCGCTCATGCCCAGATGCTCGGGCACTTGGGCCCAGAGGTAAAAACCCGCGTCAGGCAAGGACACGGGCATCACGCGCTCCAACAGCGGCGTGACCTGGGCAAATTTTTGGCGGTATTGGGCGCGGTTGTCGATGACGTGCTGCTCGTCGTTCCAGGCAGCAATGCTGGCGGCTTGCACCGCCGGGCCCATGGCACTGCCGTGGTAGGTGCGGTAGAGCAAATAGGCTTTGAGCAGCGCCGCATCACCGGCGACAAAACCGCTGCGCAGGCCAGGCACGTTGCTGCGCTTGGACAGGCTGGTGAAAGAGACCAGGTTTTTGAAATCACTGCGGCCCAGTTGGGCGGCGGCCTCCAGGCCACCCAGCGGCGGCTCGTCACGGAAGTAGATCTCGCTGTAGCACTCGTCCGAGGCAATGACAAAGCCGTGGCGGTCTGACAAGGCGAACAGTTTTTCCCACTCGGGCAGCGGCATCACTGCGCCCGTGGGGTTGCCTGGCGAGCAAACAAACAGCAACTGGGTACGCTGCCAGACGGCCTCTGGCACGCTGTCCCAATCGACGGCAAAGTTGCGCGCCGGGTCGCTGGGGGCGTAGTAGGGCGTGGCCCCTGAGAGCAGGGCGGCGCCTTCGTAGATTTGGTAGAACGGGTTGGGGCAAACCACCACGGCGCCTTCACGGGTCGGGTCGATGATGGTTTGCGCAAAGGCAAACAGCGCCTCGCGCGAGCCATTGACGGGCAACACCTGCGTGGCCGGGTCGAGCGCCAGACCGTAGCGGCGCGCTATCCAGCCTGTGAAGGCTTCGCGCAGGCGGGGTTCGCCCGCCGTGGCGGGGTAGCTGGCCAACCCGCCCAGGCCGGCCACCAGAGCGTCTTTGATGAAGGCAGGCGTGGCGTGGCGTGGCTCACCCATGCCCAGGCTGATGGGCGAGAGGTGTGCGGGCGGGGTCACGGAGGCAAAAAGTTGCCGCAGACGCTCAAAAGGATAGGGCTGTAGGCGCGAGAGCAGGGGATTCATGGGGCGCCATTATCCGTGATGGCTGCTGCGTTGCGCGGCACGGGAAGCCACCCTTCAACCATGGGGGTAAACCTTGATTTACAACAAATTGTCAGTAAGGAGCAAGTAATTTTTACCACTATGCGCCTTTGCCAAGGCGCGTTAGCAGCACTTGGCATGCACGCTGCAAGTGCTGCACCTGCGGGGCCAGGATGACAGCACAGCGAATTGCCTTATAAAAAATGCCCTGGAGACTTGCTGCTTATGTCTGGATTCCATCCCCTGCGCCCCGGTCTGTGGTTGATGCGCCGTTTGCGCCTGTCGGGCAAATTGCTGCTGCTGGGCCTGGTGTTTTTGGCCACGCTGTTGGCGGTGAGTGCCTCCACGGCTTGGGGCATGTCGGCGGGTGTGGTGTGGGGTGGGGTGTCAACATCCGTGGCACTGGTGCTGTATTTGATGGCCGCGCTGTATGCCAGCTGGTCAGCCGACCTTCAGGCGCTGGCCCATGCCATGGAGCAAACCACCCAGGGCGATTTGTGTACACACCTGCCCACCCAAGGGCGCGATGAACTGTCGGATTTGGCGCGGCTCTTGGACCGCATGGTGCTCACGCTCTCGGCCATGGTGGCGGACATCCGCAGCAACGCGGCGTTGGTGTCGCACGCGGGCCAAAGCCTGGCCGCCGATAACCGCGCCCTGTCCGAGCGCACAGAGCAGCAGGCAGCCAACCTGGAAGAAACCGCCGCCAGCGTCGAGCAGATTTTTGCCACCGTGCAAAGCAACGCCCAGGTGGCTAGCGCCACTGACCAGCGTGCCAGCCAAGTCAGCCAGACGGCAGACCAAGGTACCCAGGAGATGGCGCGGGCAGTGCAATCGGTGGAAGCCATCCAGCAAGGTGCGCGGCGCATGAATGAAATCATTGGCGTGATCGATGGCATCGCTTTTCAGACCAATATTTTGGCGCTCAACGCAGCGGTGGAAGCCGCGCGTGCCGGTGAACAAGGACGTGGCTTTGCCGTGGTGGCGTCTGAAGTGCGCATGCTGGCGGGGCGCTCTGGCGAAGCGGCGCGCGAGATTCGCAAACTCATCAACACCTCGGTGCAGCAAGTGGAGGCCAGTGCCGCCATCATCCGCAGCGTGGGCGCAGGCATTGCCGAGATGGCTGGGGGCATTCGGGGCGTGGCTGCCAGCATGTCGGGCATTGCGGCCTCGGGCATGGAGCAAAGCAACGGTCTGCAAGAAATTACCACCGCCGTGCGCCAACTTGACCAGATCACCCAGGACAACGCCCAGATGGTGGGGCACGCAGTGCAGCAGGCTTTGGCGCTGGAGGGGCGTGCCAGCACGCTGTCGCGCGCGGTGGCTACGTTTCGCCTACAACAAGGCACCGCCGAGGAGGCGGTGGCACTGGTTGAACGGGCAGCGGCCCTGCGCGCTCGCTGTCCTCGCGATCAGTACCTGCGCACCCTGACAGACCCGGCCCAGCCTTTTCATGACCGCGATATGTATGTATTTGTGCTCGACAGCACGGGCGCTTACCGGGCCTTTGCCGGCAATCCCGCGCGGGTGGGAACGCGGGTGCAGGATGTGCCGGGTATTGCGGGCGACCAGCTGGTACACGACATCATGGCGCAGGCCCAGCGTGGCCCCGGCTGGGTAGAGTACGACTTCACCAACCCGGTGACAGGGGCGGTGCAAACCAAAATGTCTTTTGTGCAGCGTGTGGACGACGCCTACCTGGGCTGTGGGGTGTACAAAACCCTGGTGCAGCGCGGCTGATATATCAGCGCATGCGCTGGGCGCGGGCTTTTTCCAGGGCAGCGGCGATCGTGGCTTTCCGGTCTGGTAGTGCCGTGGGGGGAGTGCTCGCTTGGCTCGCCGAGACAGCACTGCCGTCGGCGTTTGAGCCATCGGAATCCAACGCCAGCCGCTGTTGACGCTGCCCATAGCGCTCCCGGGCGTGCTGGGCTTGCGCTGCCGACCAGGCAGACCAGCCAGTGGCCGCGCCGCTGGCATTGACCAGCGCGATGCAATCAACAGGACACACCGGAATACACAACTCGCAACCCGTGCAGTGCGCTGACACCACGGTGTGCATGTATTTATTGGCGCCCACGATGGCGTCTGTTGGACAGGCCTTGATGCACAAGGTGCAGCCAATGCACCAGTTTTCATCCACCAGTGCCACGGCGCGAGAACCTTCGGCACCGTGTTCTGGATTGAGCGGGGTCAATGCCTGACCGGTCAGGGCCGCCAGGCGGGCCACCCCAGCGGCGCCACCGGGAGGGCACTGGTTGATCGCAGCCTCGCCCTGGGCAATGGCCTCGGCGTAGCGCCTGCAATCAGGGTAGCCGCAGCGTGTGCACTGCGTTTGCGGCAAGGCCGCATCAATGCGCACGGCCAGCGCCTGCCAGCCAGAGCGCTGGTGTGTGGCGCCGGACACGGTGCTCAACCCTTGCGCGACGATCGCCTGGATGTTGTTGGCGATGCTTTGGGCGCTGCAGTCACGGTGGTGGTGGCGTGTTCCGCATCGCTGTGTTGCATCGAAGCGGCCGCGCCCGTGGCACTGCGGGTCGCTTCAGCGGCAGGTGCGTTGTCTGGTACGGCCTCTGGCACACCGACTGGCACCTCAGTAGGCGCAACAGCCACGGCGGCAGCAATGATCGCCTGCGGAGCAGCCTGTGCGGACATGGTTTTCTGGCTGCGCAGGATGAAGGAACGCACTGCCGGGTACACCACATCGCGCCAGCGCCGACCGCTAAAAATACCGTAATGGCCTGCGCCCTTGGCTTCCAGGTGAAGCTTATCGCTCTCGGCAATAGCGCTGCACAGCCCGTGCGCTGCCTGGGTTTGGCCTGCGCCGGAGATATCGTCCAGTTCGCCTTCGACTGTGAACAGCGCGGTGTTCTTGATGTCTTGCGGGCGCACACGCTCCAGATTGCCTTCGGTGGAGCGCACATCCCAGGTGCCGTTGACCAGGCAATATTCCTGGAACACGGTACGGATGGTTTCCAGATAGTAGTGCGCGTCCATGTCCAGGACGGCGTTGTACTCGTCGTAGAACTTGCGGTGCGCTTCGGTGCTGGCGTCGTCGCCCTTGATCAGGTTCTTGAAGTAGTCGTAATGGCTGACCATGTGGCGGTCAGGGTTCATGGCGACAAAGCCGGTGTATTGCAAGAAGCCCGGGTAAACGCGGCGCCCGGCACCCGGAAAGCTGTCTGGCACCCGGTAAATGACGTTGTTCTCAAACCACTCGTAGCTGCGCTTGGCGGCCAGGTCGTTCACCGCCGTGGGGGAGCTGCGCGCGTCAATCGGGCCGCCCATCATGGTCATGGACAGGGGTGTCTTCTCGCCCCGGCTGGCCATGAGCGACACGGCAGCCAGCACCGGCACCGTAGGCTGGCACACGCTCACCACATGGCAGTTGCCATACTGGGCTTGCAGGTTGCGGATGAACTCCTGCACGTAGTTCACGTAGTCGTCGAGGTGGAACTCGCCTTGGGACAGGGGCACCAGACGGGCGTTCTTCCAGTCGGTGATATAGACCTTGTGGTCTTGCAGCATGGTGCGCACCGTATCGCGCAGCAGCGTGGCGTAGTGGCCCGACAGGGGGGCCACGATCAGCACCACAGGCTGGTTCTTGAGTTTGGTCAGGGTGGCCGGGTCATCGGAGAAGCGCTTGAAGCGGCGCAGCTCGCAAAACGGCTTGTCCAGATAGATGCGCTCGTGGATGGCGACTTCCACGCCGTCCACGTTGACGGTCTTGATATCAAACGTTGGCTTTTCGTAGTCTTTACCCAGGCGGTAAAACAGGTCGTAAGCCGCTGAAATGCGCTGTGCCATCGGCGCTTGGCCCAAAGGCGAGGCCGAATTGCTGAAGAGCTTTGCGGAGGCTTGGGCAAAGTCCGAAAAGGGCTCCATCAGGGAGCGTTGGGTTTCATAGAGCTGATAAAGCATAGGGATATCCGTTATGTTGCAGTGCAATATAACAGCACTCTGTTACGTGGCACGGGGAAATTTTGCGCTTCTGCACCTGCATCTATCCGTCAGTTTGGTGTCAACCACACTCGGCATAAGGATTTTTTCAATTTATCAAAAATGATAGCTGTATGCGCTTTCTGCATGCGCCTTTCAGGCATTTTTGATCAAAAAATAGAAAGGGTCGCTGATCCGCGCTGGCAGGCTTGCAGGTTACGTCGGGTTGTCGCTCAACCAGGTTTCAAACGATTCACGTGCGCCTTTGCCCAGTGCCGCGCTGAATACGCTGTTGTTGCCAAGATACAAACTGTGACGCATCACGGTATAGGGGTTGAGCTTGCGGCCATTTTTTTGCTCTTCCAGGTACTGCTTGTAGCGCTTGACGGTGCCAATGTTCTCGCGCACCAAGGTGTTGAAGCCCGCGCGCGTGATGTCAGGCGACCAGTGGTGCACGTCATCAACAAAGCTGTCCACATGGTGGGGTTCGAAGGTGTAGTCCTTGAAGAAATGCGTGGCAATTTTCAAAAAGGTGAACGCATTGAGGCGGCTGCCCGGCGCGGGCGCGCTCTCGGGGGGCTGTTCGGGTTCGCCAGACGGGGCGGTGGCGGTTTCGTCGGGCGCTTGCAGCAATTCGGCCTCGGTGGCGTCGCGGATTTGGCGAAACTCCCGGTCAGCCAGTTCAAACAAGGCGGCCAGCACGTTGATGCGCCGCTTGAGCGGGCCCGGAATGGCTTTTTTGTATTTGATCTTGTGGTCCAGCACGGCCCAGGCGTCTTGCACGATGGTGCGCACCTGCAATTCAAACGGGTAGCGCTGCGCGCCGGGGGGCGCTGGCGGTGCGCCGGGCAGCAGCCGGGGGCGCAAGTCCAGGTGCAGGCCCTTGTAGCCAAACGATGCCTCGGTGCTCTCGACCGCTGCGGCCTTGTCGGTCACTTCCATCACGTCAAACTGCGCGCGCACCGCCTGCGCCACTTTGTCGAGTTCGTCCTCATACAGGCACACCACGCGCACGCCGATCAGGTCGGTGATGTAAGGGGCGATGGTGTAGGCGGTGTTGCTCTCTTCCAGCGCCGTGCGGTATTTGCGCGAAAACTTGCGCACGCACTCGGTTTTGTCTTTGACGCGGCCTTCGATTTTGGACACCTCGATGCCGCCTGCACGCTCCAGGGCGCTGGTCAGTTGCGCTACGTAGTCGGCCAGGGCGGCCTCCAGCAGTTGCCGGTGCTGGCCGTAGAAGGCGTGGAAGACGGATTCTTCCAGGTCAAAGTCCAAAGAGGGCATAGCGGTAAGGGGCAAAAGGGCTGTAACCTTTAGTCTGCGTAAGTCTGCGTGGCCAGCGCCAGCACCTGGTGCGCGGGCAGGTCTTTGAGGCGGTGGTCGCTCCAGACCTGGCGCCACAGCCGCGCGCCGCGCAGGCCGTGGCGCAGGCCCAGCATGTGGCGGGCAATGTGCGGCCAGGGGGTGCCGTACTGCGCGGCTTCGCGCGCCATGTAGTCCACCATGGTGGCTTCGATGGCCTCGCGGGTGAGGGTGTTTTGCGGCGCGCCGTAGTACAGCGCGTCCCAGCGGGTGAGCCACCAGGGGTTGTGGTAGGCCTCGCGCCCGACCATCACGCCATCGACCAGCGCCAGCTGTGCCTGCACCGCCTCATCGGTGTTCAAGCCGCCGTTGATGGCAATGGTGAGCTGCGGAAAATCTTGCTTGAGCTGCGCCACCACGCCGTAGCGCAGCGGCGGAATATCGCGGTTTTCTTTGGGCGACAGGCCCTTGAGCCAGGCGTTGCGTGCATGCACGATGAACACGTTGCAGCCCGCCTCGGCCACGGTGCCAATGAAGTCGCGCACAAAGCTGTAGCTCTCGTCCTTGTCAATGCCGATGCGGTGCTTGACCGTGACCGGCACGCTGACCACATCGACCATGGCCTTGACGCAATCGGCCACCAGCGCGGGCTCTTGCATCAGGCAGGCGCCAAAGGCGCCGCGCTGCACACGCTCGCTGGGGCAGCCGCAGTTGAGGTTGATCTCGTTGTAGCCCCACTGCGCGCCCAGGCGGGCGGCTTGGGTCAGCAGGTCGCGGTCACTGCCGCCCAGTTGCAGCGCCACGGGGTGCTCTTCGGCGTTGAAGCGCAAATGGCGCTCGGTGCCGCCGTGGACGATGGCGCCCGCATTGACCATTTCGGTGTACAGCAGCACGTGGCGCGAGAGCAGGCGATGAAAAAACCGGCAGTGCCGATCTGTCCAGTCCAGCATGGGCGCCACGCTCATGCGCCAGGGGTTGTGGCTGTCGGAAAGGGGGGTAAAAACGGCTTCGGGGGCATCAGACATGGGTGGCATTATCCCACTGCTCGTCCGTGCCTGGGGGGCTTGTTTTAAAGACAAAATTGGCTTCAATCCCTTACGTGACGGGCGCTAGCAGCTATCAAAAATGAATCTTTTTTCAGCGCCACACACCGCCTTGCAGGCAGGTAGGGCGCACAGACTGCGCTAGCCACCCAAGCCAGCCGCAAGACCTGTCTAGAATGACCTTTTCACAAAAAGGGGTTTCCCATGGCAAAGCGCTTTCCGGTGGTCTTGGCCACTGCATTGTTGACCGTGCTCTGGTGGCAGCCGGTGGCGGCCCAACCGGCCAAGGCCCGTGCCACCGCCTCTGTAGACCTGAATGCGCGGTTGCAGCAGGCCCAGGCCGACCCCCAGTTGGCGCAAACGTTGCTCGCCACGGGGCGCAAGGTGGCAGCCGTGTGCGCGCATTGCCACGGCGAAGGCGGCAACAGCGTCAAAACCGATATTCCCAATCTGGCCGGGCAAAACCCAGCCTATTTATTGGAACAGTTGCGCCAGTTTGCCGAGGGGCGGCGGCGCAATGAGTTCATGGAAGGGATGATCAAGGCCATGGACAGCGATGAAAAAGTGGGCATGGTGCTGTTTTACGCGGGCCAGTCGGTGGTGCACCGCCCGGCCACGGCGGTTACGCTGGCAGCCAAAGGGCAGGCGGTATATGCCAAATCCTGCCAACAGTGCCACGGCACCGATGGCCAGGGCAATGCCCAGATTGCGCGCATTGCCGGACAACAGCCGGGCTACCTGAACCTGACCTTGCAGCGCTACCGCGATGGCTCCAGCGTGCGCGCCAACTCGGTGATGACGCCCAGCACGCGGCAGATGACGCCCGCCGACATACAGGCCGTGGTGGCCTTTGTCGCCGCCATGCCCTGAACACGGCCCCACCGCGCGCACGGGCCACCTCGTACCAGACCTTTACCAGGCAGACACCAGGCAACGCCGTTCGCTGTTACACAGCCTGCCTATAGTGCAAAAATTCATTGCCAGAGGTGCCTGATGCGCAACATTCAACGATTTTTTGTCGGCTTTCTGGCCGTTCTGACAGCGCTGTGGCTGCTGGCAGAACTGCCCGCCTGGACGCCACCCCCGCACTTTTTTGCCTGGCGCACGCTGCTGATGCAATACAGCGGCGTGCTGGCCATGGGCGTGATGAGCGTGGCCATGGTGCTGGCCGTGCGCCCGGTGGTATTTGAGCCGTATCTGGGCGGCCTGGACAAGATGTACCGCCTGCACAAATGGCTGGGCATCACGGCACTGGTGGTGTCAGTGGCACATTGGCTGCTGGCCGTGGCGCCCAAGTGGATGGTGGGCTGGGGCTGGTTGCAGCGGCCTGCACGCGGCCCCCGGGCCGTGTTGCTGGATGCACCCGTGCAGCAGTTCTTCATGGGCCAGCGTGGCCTGGCCGAGGGCATTGGCGAGTGGGCCTTTTACGCCGCTGCGCTGCTGATGGTGCTGGCACTGGTCAAGCGCTTTCCGTACCGGCATTTTTTCAAAACACACCACCTGCTGGCCGTGGCCTATCTGGCGCTGATGTGGCATTCGGTGGTGCTGCTCAAGTTTGATTACTGGAGCGGTCTGCTCGGCCCGGTGATGGCGCTGTGGATGGCTGCGGGTACGGTGTCTGCGCTGATGGTGCTGTTTCGGCGCGTGGCGGTAGGGCGCCAGGTGGTGGGCGAGGTGGCCCGTATCCGGCACCATGCTGCCTTGGACGTGATCGAGGTGGAAATCCAGTGCAAAGGCCGCTGGGCCGGGCATGACACGGGCCAGTTCGCCTTTGTCACCCTGCACGAGGACGAGGGGCCACACCCCTACACCATCTCATCGGCCTGGACGGGCGACGGGCACATCACCTTCATCATCAAGGCGCTGGGCGACTACACCCGCACCCTGAGCAAGCGCCTGCGCGTGGGCGATGTGGTCAAGATGGAAGGGCCTTACGGGCGCTTCAACTTTCAGGGCACGGCGCAGCGGCAGATTTGGGTGGGCGCGGGCATTGGCATCACGCCGTTCATTGCGCGCATGAAGGCGCTGGCAGCAGCGCCCGATGGCAGGGCCATTGATCTGTTTCACCCCACTGCGGTTTATGACGAGCACGCCATCTCCCTGGTGCAGCGCGACGCCGATGCCGCCCAAGTGCAATTGCATGTGCTCTGGAGCCAGCGCGACGGCCTGCTCACTGCCGAGCGCCTGACCGAGCAGGTGAGCGCGTGGCGCGAGGCCGATATCTGGTTTTGCGGCCCTGCACCGTTTGGCCAGTCTTTGCGAAAAGACCTGGTGGCCATGGGACTGCCGCCCGAGCGCTTTCACCAGGAGCTGTTCCAGATGCGCTAACCAGCGCAGCGGACACATGCCGGGCCAAGCAGACAATGGAATCAGGTTGCGGCTTCCAGCCCCTGCGCAAAGTGCGCCTGCATGGCGGCCACCGTGGCGGTGGCATCGCGCGCCAGCAGGGCATCCAGAATGGTACGGTGCTCTTGCAGAGAGTCCTCAATGCGCCCCTGCTTGAGCAGCGAGTTGTGGCGGTTGAGCTTCATCACCTTGCGCAAATCGGCCACCATCTGGCTGCGCCAGCGGTTGTCTGCCATCTCCAGTACCTGCATGTGAAAGCGCTCATTGACGGCAAAAAAACGCTCTCGCTCGGGGGCCGCCGCTTCCAGCTCGGTATGCAGTGCTTGCAGCGTCTGCAATTGGGCCGGAGTGGCCGTGGTGGCCAGCACGCCAGCAGCGTCGCTTTCCAGCAAACTGAGCAGGTGGTACACGTCACGCAGGTCTTTTTCGCTCATTTCTGTCACATAGGCGCCACGGCGCACCTTCATCGTGACCAGACCTTCGGCAGCCAGCACTTTGAGCGCCTCGCGCAGCGGCGTGCGGCTGATGCCGAACTCTTCGGCAATCTTCAGTTCGTCAATCCAGCTGCCGGGCTCCAGCTCGCGTTGGAAAATACGCTGGCGCAACTGCTCAGCCACTTGTTCATAGAGCGCTCGGGGGGTCAGGATGACAGCAGACATAGGCGCGCAATATACCGAAGAAAACTATAAATTAATAATTATGGATGCGTTACACTCGCCGCCAATCGTGCGGGCCTGCGAAGCATTGCGAGCGAGCCAGCAACTCTCTTAGCGACCGGAGAACATGCCCATGAGCAGCCCTGACGAACCCCAATTCAAGTCCGCCTCCCTCGAAGACTGGCAACGCGCCGCCGCCAAATCCGCCCCCGGCGGCAATGTCGATGCCCTGAACTGGACGACGCCCGATGGCATCGTGGTCAAGCCGCTGTACACGGCAGAAGACACCGCCGATCTGCGCCATACCAACACGCTGCCCGGTTTTGAGCCCTACCTGCGCGGCCCCCAGGCCACCATGTACGCGGTGCGCCCCTGGACGATTCGCCAGTACGCTGGTTTTTCCACCGCAGAAGAATCCAACGCGTTTTACCGCAAGGCCCTGGCCGCAGGCGGGCAGGGCGTGTCGGTGGCGTTTGACCTGGCCACGCACCGCGGCTACGACAGCGACCACCCGCGCGTCACCGGCGACGTGGGCAAGGCCGGCGTGGCCATTGACTCGGTCGAGGACATGAAAATCCTGTTCGACCAGATTCCGCTGGACAAGGTGAGCGTCTCCATGACCATGAACGGCGCCGTGCTGCCCGTGCTGGCCGGTTACGTGGTAGCAGCAGAAGAGCAGGGCGTGAGCCAGGACAAGCTCTCCGGAACCATTCAGAACGACATTCTGAAAGAGTTCATGGTGCGCAACACCTACATCTATCCGCCCAAGCCGTCGATGAAAATCATCGGCGACATCATCGAGTACACGGCCCAAAACATGCCGAAGTTCAACTCGATCTCGATTTCGGGCTACCACATGCAGGAAGCCGGTGCCAATCAGGCGCTGGAGCTGGCCTTCACGCTGGCCGACGGCAAGGAATACGTCAAGACCGCCATCGACAAGGGCATGGACGTGGACGCCTTTGCCGGGCGCCTGTCGTTCTTCTGGGCCATTGGCATGAACTTCTACCTGGAAGTGGCCAAAATGCGCGCCGCACGCCTGCTGTGGTGCCGCATCATGAAGGGCTTTGACGCCAAGAGCCCCAAGAGCCTGATGCTGCGCACGCACTGCCAGACCAGCGGCTGGAGCCTGACCGAGCAAGACCCCTACAACAACATTGTGCGCACCACCATCGAGGCCATGGCAGCGGTGTTTGGCGGCACGCAAAGCCTGCACACCAACGCGCTGGATGAAGCCATTGCGTTGCCCACCGAGTTCAGCTCGCGCATTGCCCGTAACACGCAGCTCATCATCCAGGAAGAGACGCACATCACTAACGTGGTGGACCCCTGGGCCGGCAGCTACATGATGGAAAAGCTGACCCAGGACATGATGGACGCCGCCTGGAAGATCATCGAAGAAGTCGAGGCCATGGGTGGCATGACTGCTGCCGTGGACAGCGGCTGGGCCAAGCTGAAGATTGAAGCGGCCGCTGCCGAGAAGCAAGCGCGCATCGACTCGGGCAAGGAAGTCATCGTCGGCGTGAACAAGTACAAGCTGGCCAAGGAAGACCCGGTCGATATTCTGCAAATTGACAACGTCAAGGTGCGCGACGGCCAGATCGAGCGCCTGAAAAATATCAAGGCCAAACGCGATGCAGCCCGTGTTAGCCAAGCGCTGGATGCTCTCACTTCCGCAGCAGAAAGCGGCCAGGGCAACCTGCTGGAGCTGGCCATCAACGCCATTCGCCTGCGCGCCACGGTGGGCGAGGTGTCGGATGCGCTCGAAAAAATCTACGGGCGCCACCGCGCCGACACGCAAAAGGTGACCGGTGTGTACGCAGCCGCCTACGACTCCGCCGAAGGCTGGGACAAGCTGAAAGAAGAGATCAACGCCTTTGCCGAGCAAGAAGGTCGCCGCCCGCGCGTGATGATCGCCAAACTGGGCCAGGACGGCCACGACCGCGGCGCCAAAGTGGTGGCCACGGCCTTTGCCGATTTGGGCTTTGACGTGGACATGGGCCCGCTGTTCCAGACACCCGAAGAATGCGCCCGCCAGGCCATCGAAAACGACGTGCACGCCGTGGGCGTGAGCACGCTGGCTGCGGGCCACAAAACGCTGGTGCCCGCCATCATCCAGTCGCTCAAAGACCAGGGCGCGGACGACATCATCGTGTTTGTCGGCGGCGTGATCCCGGCGCAAGACTATGAGCACCTGTACGAAGCGGGCGTCAAGGGCATTTACGGCCCCGGTACGCCGATTCCGGCCAGCGCCAAGGATGTGCTGGAACAAATCCGCAAGGCCCTGGCGGCGTGAGCGCGGCGGTGCCGACCCCTGCGGTGACAGCGCTGCAACAGGCGCTGCTGCATGGCAATCCAGTGCAGCAGCGCCGCGCCATGGCCAAGGCCATCACGCTGCTCGAATCGACCCGCGCCGACCACCGCGCGCAGGGTGATGAGCTGCTCACGCAGCTGTTGCCGCACACGGGCAAAGCGCTGCGGCTGGGCATCAGCGGTGTGCCGGGCGTGGGCAAATCCACCTTCATCGAAACACTGGGGCTGTACCTGATTGGCCAGGGCCTGCGCGTGGCGGTGCTGGCCATTGACCCCTCCAGCAGCGTCTCGGGCGGCTCCATCCTGGGCGACAAGACGCGCATGGAGCATCTGTCGGTGCGCGAAGAGGCCTACATCCGCCCCAGCCCCAGCAGCGGCACCCTGGGCGGCGTGGCCGAAAAAACCCGCGAGGCCATGCTGGTCTGCGAGGCCGCTGGCTACGACGTGGTCATCGTCGAGACCGTGGGCGTGGGCCAGAGTGAGACCACCGTGTGGGGCATGACCGACATGTTCGTGCTCTTGCAACTGCCTAACGCAGGCGATGAGCTGCAAGCCATCAAAAAGGGCGTGATGGAGATTGCCGACCTAGTGGTCATCAACAAGGCCGACATCGACCCGAATGCCGCCACGCGCGCACAGGCACAAATCACCTCCAGCCTGCGCCTGCTGGGCCTGCACGGCAGCGCTGGCCACGAGCGCCACGACGCCAGCTTCTGGCAACCCAAGGTGTTGCAGATCAGTGCCCTGGCGGGCACGGGCGTGGCGGAGTTCTGGGCCGCCGTGACCGAGTTCAATACCCTGCAAACCGCCAATGGCCGCCGCGCTGCCCGGCGCCAGCAGCAAAACCTGGCCTGGATGTGGCAACGCATCGAGGCCGGCCTGAAACACGCTTTCCACCAGAACGCGCTGGTGCAAGCGCGCCTGCCTGCCTTGCTGGCCGATGTGTCGGCGGGGCGCATTGCGGCCTCTACCGCAGCACGAAATCTGCTCTCAGCCCACGCGGGGCAAGCGCTTACAGCTACACAATCCATAGCAAACACATAGCACATTCAACAAGGACGAACCATGCAAAGCATCCTGGAACAACTGGAGAAAAAGCGCGCGCAGGCCCGGTTGGGCGGTGGGCAAAAGCGCATCGACGCGCAGCACAGCAAAGGCAAGCTCACCGCGCGCGAGCGCATCGAGCTGCTGCTGGACGACGGCACTTTTGAAGAATGGGACATGTTCGTCGAGCACCGCTGCGCCGACTTCGGCATGCAGGACAACAAGATTCCGGGCGACGGCGTGGTCACGGGCTACGGCATGATCAACGGCCGCCTGGTGTTCGTGTTCAGCCAGGACTTCACGGTGTTTGGCGGCGCCCTGTCGGAAGCGCACGCCGAGAAAATCTGCAAGGTCATGGACCAGGCGATGAAAGTGGGCGCTCCGGTGATCGGCCTGAACGACTCGGGCGGCGCGCGCATCCAGGAAGGCGTGGCCAGCCTGGGCGGCTACGCTGATGTGTTCCAGCGCAACGTCATGGCCAGCGGTGTGGTGCCCCAGATCAGCATGATCATGGGCCCCTCGGCGGGCGGTGCGGTGTATTCGCCTGCCATGACCGACTTCATTTTCATGGTCAAAGACAGCAGCTACATGTTTGTCACCGGCCCTGAAGTGGTCAAGACCGTGACGCACGAAGACGTGACCGCTGAAGAGCTGGGCGGCGCCATCACCCACACCACCAAGAGCGGCGTGGCCGACATGGCCTTTGACAACGATGTCGAAGCGCTGCTCATGCTGCGCCGCCTGTACAACTACCTGCCGCTGTCCAACCGCGAAAAAGCCCCCGTGCGCCCCAGCCACGACCCGGCAGACCGCGCCGACCTGTCGCTGGACACGCTGGTGCCCGACAACGCCAACCAGCCCTACGACATGAAGGAGCTGATCGTCAAAACCGTGGACGATGGCGACTTCTTTGAGCTGCAACCCGACTACGCCAAGAACATCATCATCGGCTTTGGCCGCATGGAAGGCCAGACCGTGGGCATCGTGGCCAACCAGCCGCTGGTGCTGGCCGGCTGCCTGGACATCAAGAGCAGCATCAAAGCCGCGCGCTTTGTGCGCTTTTGCGATGCGTTCAACATCCCGGTCATTACGTTTGTCGATGTGCCCGGCTTCATGCCTGGCACCAGCCAAGAGTACGGCGGCATCATCAAGCACGGCGCCAAGCTGCTCTACGCGTATGCCGAGTGCACCGTGCCCAAGATCACCATCATCACGCGCAAGGCCTACGGCGGCGCGTACGACGTGATGAGCTCCAAGCACCTGCGCGGCGACGTCAACCTGGCCTGGCCTGATGCGGAAATCGCCGTGATGGGTGCCAAGGGCGCCGTCGAGATCATCTTCCGCGAAGACAAGAACGACCCCGTCAAGCTCGCCGCCCGCGAAGCCGAATACAAAGAACGCTTTGCCAACCCCTTCGTGGCGGGCGCGCGCGGCTTCATCGACGACGTGATCCTGCCGCACGAGACGCGCAAGCGCATCTGCCGTAGCCTGGTCATGCTGCGCGACAAGAAGCTGGAAAACCCGTGGCGCAAGCACGGGAATATTCCGCTGTAAAGGCAACACCAGTGCGACACGTCAGGGGGTGGATGGGGCTGCGTGGGCGCTTTGCTCCGTGTCCCCCGCGCTGCGCGCTCCTCCTTGACCTGCGCAAAACGCCCACACAGCCCCGTCTTGGTGCCGCATTTTCAAGGATGGAAAACACCTCCTTTGTAGCCATGGATGGGGTGCGTTTATCGCAGCGAAGTCAAGGAGGAGCCCGCAGGGCGGGGGACATGAGCGGAGATAAATGCACCCCACCCATGGCGGGCCCCAACGCCATCCAGTAAAGATTCCGGAGATTCACATGTTCACCAAAATTCTGATTGCCAACCGTGGCGAAATTGCCTGCCGCGTGATTGCCACGGCGAAAAAAATGGGCATTGCCACCGTCGCCGTTTACTCTGACGCCGACAAAGAAGCGCGCCACGTGCTGCTGGCCGACGAGGCCGTGCGCATTGGTACCGCGCCCAGCCGCGACAGCTACCTTCTGGCCGACAAAATCATTGCCGCTGCCAAACAGACCGGCGCCCAGGCCATCCACCCCGGCTACGGTTTTCTGAGCGAAAACGAAGCCTTTGCCAAGCGCTGCGAAGACGAAGGCATTGCCTTCATCGGCCCCAAGGCGCACTCGATTGCCGCCATGGGCGACAAGATCGCGTCCAAGAAGCTGGCCAACGAGGCCAAGGTCAACACCATCCCCGGCTACAACGATGCCATCAGCGGCCCCGAGCAGGCCGTGGAAATCGCCAAAGGCATTGGCTACCCGGTGATGATCAAGGCATCGGCGGGCGGCGGCGGCAAGGGCCTGCGCGTGGCCTTCAACGACAAGGAGGCGTTTGACGGCTTTGCCAGCTGCCAGAACGAAGCACGCAACAGCTTTGGCGACGACCGCATCTTTATCGAAAAATTTGTGCAGGAGCCGCGCCACATCGAAATCCAGGTGCTGGGCGACAGCCACGGCAACGTGATTTACCTGAACGAGCGCGAATGCTCCATCCAGCGGCGCCACCAGAAGGTGATTGAAGAGGCGCCGTCGCCCTTTATCTCGGAGGCCACACGCAAGGCCATGGGCGAGCAGGCCGTACAACTGGCCAAGGCCGTGAAGTACCAAAGCGCGGGCACCGTCGAATTCGTGGTCGGCAAAGACCAGGATTTCTACTTCCTGGAGATGAACACCCGCCTGCAAGTGGAGCACCCGGTGACGGAATGCATCACCGGCCTCGATCTGGTGGAACTGATGATCCGCGTGGCCGCTGGCGAGGCGCTGCCGCTCACGCAAGCCGATGTCAAGCGCGACGGCTGGGCCATCGAGTGCCGCATCAACGCCGAAGACCCGTTCCGCAACTTTTTGCCGTCCACGGGCCGTCTGGTGCGCTTTCAGCCGCCGGAAGAAACCATGTTCCAGTCCGACACCAGCAAAAAGCTGGGCGTGCGCGTGGACACCGGCGTGTACGAGGGCGGCGAGATCCCGATGTACTACGACTCGATGATCGCCAAGCTCATCGTGCACGGCACTGACCGCAACGACGCCATTGCCAAGATGCGCGCTGCGCTGAACGGTTTTGTCATTCGCGGCATCAGCAGCAACATCCCGTTCCAGGCGGCTTTGTTGGCGCACCCGAAGTTTGTCTCGGGCGACTTCAACACTGGCTTCATCGCAGAAAACTACAGCCAGGGCTTCCACGCTGCCGATGTGCCGCACGAAGATCCGCTGTTCCTGGTGGCGCTGGCCGCCTACATGAACCGCCGCTACCGCGCACGCGCCTCGGGCATCAGCGGCCAGATGGCCGGGCACGAAGTGAAGGTGGGCGAGCAGTTCGTGGTGGCCGTGCTGGGCCACGAAGGCCAGAAAGACTACCACGACGTCTCGGTCACAGACTTTGAAGACAAATCGCGCTCCAGCGCAGTCACGGTGGGCGCTAGCAGCTACCAAATCAGTAGCACCGCCACGCTGGGACAGATCCGCGTGCAGGGCCAGTGCAACGGCATGGGCTTTACCGCCCAGGTCGAGCGCGGCACGCCCAAGAACCCGCTGGCCCTGCGCATCGCGCACAACGGCACGCAGATCGAAGCCATGGTGCTGTCGCCCCTGGGCGCACGCCTGCACCAGCTGATGCCCTACAAGGCACCGCCCGATTTGTCGCGCTTCCTGCTCTCGCCCATGCCCGGCTTGCTGGTGGATGTGGCGGTAGCGCCCGGCCAGGCCGTGCAGGCCGGCGAAAAGCTGGCCGTGATCGAAGCCATGAAGATGGAAAACGTGCTGTTTGCCGCGCAAGATGGCGTGGTCAGCAAGATCGTGGCGGCCAAGGGCGAATCGCTCAGCGTGGATCAGGTCATCATCGAGTTCCAATAAACCCAGCGCCCACGCTGAACAGGAAAGGGGCTTCGTGCCCCTTTCTTTTGCCTGAATTTTGAATGTTTTTGGCCTTCAGCCCTTGCGCAGCGGGCGCTGAAAGCTATTAAAAGCATAGTAAAAACTGCACCTTTTCCGGAGAACACCATGACCCAGAGCACCACGCCCACCACCGCCCGCCCGTTCAAGGTACTGGGCATCCAGCAAATCGCCATTGGCGGCACCGACAAGCAGCGCATGAAAACCCTGTGGGTGGACATGTTCGGCCTGGAGCAAACCGGCACCTTCCAGAGCGAGCGCGAGAACGTCGATGAAGACATCCTGGCCATGGGGCAGGGCGCCTACAAGGTGGAAGTGGACATCATGCAGCCCATGGACATCGAGAAAAAGCCCGCCGTCCACACCACGCCGCTGAACCACATCGGCCTGTGGATTGACGATTTGCCCAAAGCGGTGGAATGGCTCACGGCGCAGGGCGTGCGCTTTGCGCCCGGTGGCATCCGCAAGGGCGCCGCCGGTTACGACATCACCTTTTTGCACCCCAAGAGCAACGAGCAGTTTCCGATTGCAGGCGAGGGCGTGCTGATCGAGCTGGTGCAGGCCCCGCCCGAAGTGATTGCCGCGCTGGGCTGATGCCTGCGCCGCCGCTGTCTTTGCCCGCCGCTTTGTCACCGCGCACCCTGCTGGTGTATGCCGCTGCGCTCTGGAGCGGCTTTTTCGTCATGGGGGTCGAGCTGCTGGGCGGGCGTTTGCTGGCCCCGTTTTTCGGCAACAGCATTTTTGTCTGGGGCGGCGTGATTGCCGTGTTCATGGCCTGCCTCTCGGTGGGCTATTTGCTGGGCGGGCGGCTGTCCTTGCACCAGCCCACGCTGAGTCGGCTGGGCCTGCTGCTGCTGGGCGAGGCGCTGCTGGCCTTGCCGGTGATTGCACTGGGCGATGTGGTGCTGGAGGCGCTGGCCGACGCCGTGCCAGATCCGCGCTATGGCTCGCTGCTGGGGTCGCTGCTGCTGTTTGGCGCGCCCACGGTGCTGTCGGGAATGATCTCGCCGTATGCCGTGCGCCTGCTGGTGTCGGCGCTGGACAGCTCGGGGCTGTCGGCGGGGCGGCTGTATTTTGTCTCTACGCTGGGCTCGGCGGCGGGCACCATCCTGACCTCGTTCTACCTGGTGCTGTACCTGGAGATTCACACCATCTTGCTGTGCTTCATGGGCGTATCGGCGCTGGTGGGCAGCAGCCTGGTGCTGGCCGACCGGCTTTGGCGCCGGGCGTCGCCGTGATGGCCAGCGGACAGACGCCGCCAGGCCGTGGCTACTGGGCGTGCTGGACCGGAACGGCGTGGCCGCTCCTGCTTGCCGCCGTGCTGCTCAGACTACGCAGCGGAATACGCTGGCCCGTCGCTGCCAGGGCGCTTTGGCACGGTATGGGAAAAGTTGCGCTGGCGTTGGCCATGACAGCCGGTGCCAGCAGCGCTGCCGCCGGGCAGGGCGAGCAGTTTGTGCTGACCGACACGGTGTACCAGCAAAAATCGCTGTACCGCAACATCCTGGTGCGCGAAGGCGAGGGCTACCGCTGCATGCAGTTTGGCCGTTTTCAGGCGCGCCAGACCTGCATCCAGATCGGCCAGCCGCACCGGCTGGTGCTCAACTACACGCGGGGGCTGTTCACGGCGCTGTACCTGGCGCCGCAGCCGCCGCGCCGGGTGCTTATTCTGGGCTTGGGCGGGGGCGTGATGCCGATGGCGCTGCGCGCCGTCGATGCCAATATGCACATCGACACCGTGGAGCTCGACCCCGCCGTGCTGGCCGTGGCGCGCTCGCATTTTGGCTACCGCGAAGACGCGCGCCTGCGCAGCCATGTCGATGACGCGCGGGTGTTTGTGCGCAAGCAGCGCCGCGCCGCCGCCGTGTACGACCTGGTGCTGATCGACGCCTTTGACCGCGACTACATCCCCGAGCACCTGCTGACACGCGAGTTTCTGCACGAAGTCCAATCCCTGCTGGCCCCGCAGGGCGTGCTAGCGGCCAACACCTTTGCCGCCGGTACGCTGGCCCAGCATGAGGCCGCCACCTACCAGGCGGTGTTTGGCCAGCTCTACAACGTGGACATGCAGGGCGGCAACCGCATCATGCTGGCGCGCCGAGATGGCCTGCCGCCGCTACCAGAGGTGCAAAAAAATGCGGCGCTGTGGGACGAGCGGCTGGCCCTGCTGGGCTTGTCATCGCGCGATTTGCTGCCGCGTTTTGCACAGCAGCCCAGCGCAACCGGCGTGCGGGTGCTGACCGACCAGTACTCCCCATCCAACCTGTTGCTGCGCTAGAGCAGGGCGCTTGCGGCAGAAAAGCCCGCACCGGGCCACGCGCGGCGCCCCGGAGATAGCGCCATATCGCTGCACGATGGCATGGGTTGGCGCATGGCCCGCTGGGGTGTTTTGATCGGCTGGCAAAAGCACTGCATCTGCTGGCAAAAGACCAAAATAGCTTTCATAAAAGTGGCGCAATTTGTCACCTTTCGGCGATAAAAGTCCTTTATTTATCACGCAAAATCCGGTTTTTATGCCAACGCCACTGCCCACCATGTGGCGTGATTTGTGACCTGCGGGCCAGCGCCTTTGGGGCGCCACCGTGACCCGCCACCTTGAAAGAAAGACCCCCTCCATGCCCGCACCCGTTACCACGCCCGATGCCGCCACGTCCCACACCGTGCAATGGCACCGCACCCCGGCGGCACCCGCTGCACAGCCCGGCCCCTGGTCGGTGCAGGCCATCCAGGTGTTGCTGGACAAGCCTTTGCTCGACTTGCTGTTTGAGGCGCAAACCGTTCACCGCCAGCACTGGCCCGCAGGCGATATCGAGCTGGCCACGCTGCTGTCGGTCAAAACCGGCGGCTGCCCAGAAAACTGCGGCTATTGCCCCCAGTCGGCCGAGTTCGATACCGGCGTGCAGGCCGACAAACTGATGGCGGTGGACGAGGTGGTGCGCGCCGCGCAGGCCGCCAAAGACGCTGGCGCCACGCGCTTTTGCATGGGCGCCGCCTGGCGCGCGCCCAAAGACCGCGATATTGAAAAGATGTCGGAGCTGGTGTCTGCCGTCAAAGGACTGGGCCTGCAAACCTGCGCCACGCTGGGCATGTTGCAAGCGCACCAGGCGCAGGCGCTCAAGGAATCAGGGCTGGATTACTACAACCACAACCTCGACACCGCGCCCGAGTACTACCAGGACGTGGTCAGCACCCGCGCCTACCAGGATCGGCTGGACACTTTGCAGCATGTGCGCGCGGCAGGCATCAGCGTGTGCTGCGGCGGCATTGTGGGCATGGGCGAGGCGCCCGTACACCGCGCCGGGCTGATTGCGCAGCTGGCCAACCTCAACCCCTACCCGGAGTCGGTGCCCATCAACAGCCTGGTGCGCGTGCCCGGAACGCCGCTGGCCGACAGTGCGCCCATTGACCCGTTTGATTTTGTGCGCGTGATTGCCGTGGCCCGCATCACCATGCCCACGGCGCGGGTGCGCTTGTCAGCCGGGCGCCAGCAAATGGGCGACGCCGTGCAGGCGCTGTGCTTCATGGCCGGGGCCAACTCGATTTTTTACGGTGACAAGCTGCTCGTCACCGGCAACCCCGACGTGCAAGCGGATGTGCAATTGCTGCACAAACTGGGGTTGCAGGGGCACCAGGTCAGCGCTATGGATTAAATAGCTGAAAGCGCTTACCAAGCAAGGGTTTGAGGCCGATTTGGCTTCAAATTTCAGGGTTTTGGCTCGGACGGATTCAGTGGGCAGGTGTTCACGCCCAGCAGCGTATAGGCCGGGCAAAACCGGAAAAGCCCGGTCGCTAAAGGAATGGCGCCCAGCCACCCCCACCAGCCCACCGTGCCGGTGGCGGCCAGGGCCATCAACACCAAACCCACCACGATGCGCAGCACCCGGTCTATGGTTCCTACATTGGCTTTCATCATTGTTCTCCTTGAAAAAAAGGGCAGGCGCGGTTACTCAAAGGAAGGCAGTTCGGGCCGTGCCACGGGCTTGCCCGCAACGGCCCAGGCGTCAAATCCGCCCGCAATGGAGCGCACGTTCAGGTAGCCCATGTCTTGCATGGCGCAGGCCGCCAAGGCCGCGCGGCCACTGGTTTTGCAATACAGCACCACTTTCAGGTCACGCGCTTGCAGCGCCGGGTCGGCGCTGAGCTTGAACTCCAGCAGGCCGCGTGGCACCAGCACAGCGCCGGGCAGGTGGCCTGCTGCAAATTCGTCAGCCTCGCGCACGTCCAGCAGCACATCGGCATCAAGGATGGCTTGCTCAGCCTGTTCCACAGAGACTTCCTGGATGCGCGCCTTGGCAGTGGCGACCAGATCGTGGGCATTTTTCATGGATGATTTCCTGGGTAGATGAAGGTTCTGCACCGGCAGAGCAGGCCGCATCAGCAGCCGGGCTGTACGCCCAATTTGCGCAAGATGGTTTCCATCAGGCACCAGCGGGTGAGGGCGCTTTGCAGCAAATTGGCCCCGACAAACGCCGTGAACGCCAGCCACCACGGGCTGACAAACACCGGGCTGCCGGGCACCCCCAGCGCCAGTGACACAAGAATGAATATGCCAGCCATCAGCCGGACAATTTGCCAAGAGGTCATGGTGCGGTTTCTCCCCGATTGCAATGTATGGACAGGTCTATTTGCCTATTGTTTAACTAATCAGCTAATTAGTCAATTGGCGTATCATAGATGGAATCCATCCGCGTCCATCCAGCCCGGGCTGGCGGCCTATACGAGAATGCATGCCCCATGAAAAACTTACCTCCCGAGGCGCTGCAGCAGGTTGCAGCGTATTTCCAGGCGCTGGCCGAACCTACGCGGCTGCGCATTCTGAATTTTTTGCGCCAGGGCGAGCACAACGTGGGCGAACTGGCCCAGCTGTGCGGCTACACAGCGGCCAATATCTCGCGCCACTTGTCGCTGTTGAGCCAGCACGGCCTGGTGGCTCGCGAGAGCCGGGGCACCAGCGTGTACTACCGGATTTCCGATCCTTCCGTGTACGCGCTGTGTGACTTGGTGTGCGACAACATCGCCCGGCAATTTGAACGTGCCGCGCAAAGCCAGCAGGCCCTGTTCAGCCGCGCCGCTGTCGTGAGCGACGCGGCCTGAAGTTACTCGTCCAGCAGGCGCGCACCCTGGTTCAGGATGACCGACTCGGCCCGGAAATAGCCCATCACCGTCGGAATGCTCTGGTGGCCGGTCAGCGCCATGGTGTCGGCCAGCGGCACGTTTTGCCGTCCGGCCTCGGTCACGAACCCCGAGCGCAAAGAGTGCGCTGAAAAATCCCCCTCGATGCCCGCCAGCGCGCAGCGCGCCTGCACGATGGTGCGCACCCCCGCACCGGACATGGCACCGCCCAGGTGCCCACCTTTCAGAATCCGCCGAAAAATCAGCCCCTCAGTGATGCCGCTGGCGTCCAGCCACACCTGCAAAGCCGCACCCGCCTGACCGAGCACGGGTTTTTGGTTTTCCGGCTGGTCACGGCCTGATTGGTTGGTTTTGGAGTGGGCCAGGGTGTACACAAACTCGGCAGGCCCGATGCGCCGCAGCGATTGCAGGCTGGCGCTGGCCACTTCAGAACGCCGCCGCCCGCCACTGGCCCAGGCAAACAGCAGCAAGGCGCGGTCGCGTTTGCCGCGCAAAGAGTCATCGCAGGTTTCCAGCAGGGCTTGCAGCGGGTCTTTGGTCAGGGCCGCCTTTTTGCGCGGCAAATCACCGCGTTTGGCGTAGGCCTTGCGTGTGCGCGAGAGCAGCTCGCGCACCTGGGCGTCGTGGCAGGGGTTGGGCACGGCCCGCATCTGGTGCGCTTTGGACATCACAGAAATCCGATGTACCAGCGTGGTGTGCGCCATCGGCCCGATCTTGCCTTTGTAGCCGCCAGCCACCAGCGCCTCATCTATCTCACGGGGCAGTTCGGATTGCAGACCCTTGGCCGTCATGCGCTGGGCGTGGTCCACCACAAATTGCAGCACGCACGCCACGGGCAATGGCAACTGGATTTGGCCACCGTAGCGCAGGCCGTACCACGCTGCCCAGTAGCGCAGCGCCGCCCGGTAGCTGGCCAGGGTGTTTTGCGATTCGCCTTCGCGCAGCAAATCCTGCATGGCGCTGCGGGTGACATCGTTCAGGGTGGACGGCTGCAAAGCCGTGGCTGGTGCAAGCAAAGACAGGTTCATGGGTATATGGCACTAGCTAAAATATTAAAAAATACATGTTACGTATGATGTATTACAAATATCAATAATAAAACACGATAACATTTTATTATCGTATTCTAATTTCAATCTATGCCAAACCATCCCATCCCATCCAAACCCGCCCGTGGAATCCAGTACGAGGACGTTGCCCAGGCGGCCGATGCGCTGCTGCAAGACGGCCTGCGCCCCACCATTGAGCGCATTCGCCAGCGCATAGGCCGTGGCTCGCCCAACACCGTGGGGCCGATGCTGGAGCAATGGTTTTCTGGGTTGGGCCAGCGGCTGGGCGGCGCAACACATCCGCCAGGCCAGACCGATACGCCCGCCGCCGTGCTGCAAGCGGCCAACGCGCTGTGGGCCACCGCCCTCCAGGAGTCGCTGGCGCAGGCACAAGACGCCTGCGCCGCCCAGCGTGCGGCACTGGCCGATGAGGCCGCGCAGCTGCAAGAAGCCAGTACCCGGCTGCAAGCCCAAGAGCTGGCCTGGACTGAGCGCTTGCGGGCCCTCGAAGGCGCCTTGCAAAAGGCCACAGAACAATGGCACGAGAGCCAGCAGCGCGGGCAATTGCTCCAGCACACGCTGGCGCAGCGCGAAGCCGATATTGCCCAGCAGCGCACAGCCCTGGCCGACAGCGCACAGCAATGCGCCGGGCTACAACAACGTCTGGATCACATGCAAGTGCAGGCACAACAAGAGCGCACCGCGCTGGAAGAACGCTGGCGCAGCAGTGAGCGCCATTGGCTGGAGGAGCTGGATCGCGCGCGCCAGGAGATCAAAAAAACCGTGTTGATTGCGCAAGATGCCACCCGTAAGCAGCAAGCGCTGCAAGCCGAATTGGACGCCACGCGCGCCACACACCACGCATTGGCGCTGGAGCACGCCAACCAGACCAGCGCCCTGCGCCAGGAACTGGCCAGCACGCAAATCCAAGCAGCACAGGCGCACACCTTACTGGCACAAATGCAAAACGCTGCGCTACAGCCCGCCAGCACAGCTACAGCCACGGCCAGACCCCACGCCATCAGCGCCGCACGCAGCATCCCGCTTGCCACGCGTATTCCACGCCGCAAACTGGGGAAAAATCGCTGACGGCACAATGGCAGCCATGAGATTCCTCCACACCATGCTGCGCGTTGGCAACCTTCAACGCTCGATTGATTTCTATACCCAAGTGCTGGGCATGCAACTGCTGCGCCAGTCCGAAAACCCCGAATACCAATACTCGCTGGCATTTTTGGGCTTTGAAGGCGGCAATCCCGCCCAGGCTGAAATTGAGCTGACCTACAACTGGGGCACCGAAACCTATGACCATGGCAACGCCTACGGCCACATCGCCCTGGGCGTGCCCGACGCCTACGCCGCCTGCGAAAAAATCAAGGCCGCCGGTGGCAACGTGACGCGCGAGGCGGGCCCCGTCAAAGGTGGCAGCACGGTGATTGCTTTTGTCACCGACCCTGATGGCTACAAAATTGAGCTGATCCAGCGCGCTGAAGGCGCCGGTGGCGCAGGCCTGCGCTGAACAAAAGAAAAGCGCCCTCGCCTGCATTCCAGGCGTTGGGCGCTTGCATAGATTCAAAAAAGTGAGCTGCTTGCGCTTATCCTGCAACGCTTTCAGCTAGTTTTGGTGCTGAAAGCGTGATGTACCAAGCGGTACACGCTCCTTTTCTGTGAGCATCAGATTTACTCCAGCACCACTTCCACGCGGCGAGCTTGCTCAGCAGGGCCGCCGAGTTGCGTCTCTTCGGGCTTTTTCAGCTCAATGCTGGCCTCGGCCACACCCAGCGCCAACAGCGCGTCGCGCACTGCCAGCGCGCGCTGTTTGGACAATTCGGCGTTCAGTTCAGCGCTGCCCGTAGCGTCATGAAAACCCGACACCAGCGCCTTTTTTCCAGCAGCCACGCCTTGCACTACGTCTGCCAACGCGTTGCTGGCGCCGGACGCCACATCGGCTTTACCAGACGCGAAATAGAACGTCACCACGCCGCCCTCCACGCGCACACTGGCCACATCCTCGGTGACGACTGCGACCTCGGCAACTGCTGCCTGCGCTGGCGCTGCTGCTGCGGGCTTCGGCGCGTGGGGAATTCCCCGTTTGTAGACCACTGTACCCACCACGATAGACACGACCAGCGCAATCAGTGCAAACAAAAAACCCAAGGCAAAACGTTGCTGGCTGTCGTCATCGGAACTGCTGAAAGACATATTGGAAACTCCGTAAATAATGGAATGGCGGATTGAGAAATCCCTGCAAATTCTAAAGTTTTGTATCAACGGCTTTGTCGTTTGCTCGGGTGCATGCCGTTCGCTGACCAGGAACCGATTGACTGCGCGGCCAGAAACAGCACATAGTGCGCATCGGGTCTTTTCATTACGACAGGGGTTTGAATCATGCGTACTTCTTCTGCTTTCTGGGGCCTTGTTGCCATAGCGTCACTGGCCGGTTGCGCTGCTTACTCAGCCGGGCCGACGGCCTTAGCCCAACTCCAGCCAACGCGCGCAAGTACCGTCACAGGCACAGTGCGTTTTGAACAATCTTCGAATGGTGTGGTGCATGTTTCTGGCGAGGTGCGCGGCCTCAAGCCGGGTGCCGAGCACGGGTTTCATATCCATGAAAAAGGCGATTGTTCCAGCAGCGATGGCCTGAGCGCAGGCGGGCATTTCAATCCATCCGGCAAGCCGCATGGCCACCATGGCATGGGCGAACACCACACTGGGGATTTACCCAGCCTGCGTGCCGATACCCACGGCGTTGCCACGTTCAGCTTTGAATCGCGCAACATTGCTGTTGGCAGCGGCATCAATGACGTGGTGGGACGCGGCCTGATTGTTCACCGCGATCCAGACGACTACACCACACAGCCCACAGGCAATGCAGGCCCTCGGCTGGCCTGTGCAGTGATCTCGCGCCAATAAAACAACATCTCACCTACCCTGCCGTGCCCTTGCCGTCGGCCTTGGTGATGATGGCAGGGGGCACAATGTGCGCTATGACCCGTCTCTCCTCCTCCATCGCCGACCTGCGTAAAAGCTACGAACGCGCAGAACTCCACGAAGACGCATCGCACGCTGACCCACTACAGCAGTTCGACCAATGGCTCAAAGAAGCCATCAGTGCCCAAGTACCTGAGCCCAACGCCATGACCGTGGCCACCGTGGGCAGTGACCTGCGCCCGAGCACGCGCGTGGTACTGATCAAGGGATACGATGCGCACGGCATCGTCTGGTACACCAACTACGCCAGCCGCAAAGGCCAGCAGCTGGCAGGCAACCCTTACGCTGCCCTGCAATTTCATTGGGTGGAACTGGAGCGTGTGGTGCGCATTGAAGGCACCGTAGAAAGAGTCAGCGATGCAGAAAGCGACGCGTATTTTCATAGCCGTCCGCTTGATTCACGCATTGGTGCCTGGGCCAGTCCGCAAAGCCAGGTGATTTCTGGGCGTGGTGTGTTGGTAGCCAATGCGGCCAAATATGGTGCACAGTTTTTGTTGCAACCACCCCGCCCTGCACACTGGGGTGGTTTTCGCCTGCGGCCCGAACGCTGGGAATTTTGGCAAGGTCGCAAAAGCCGTCTGCACGACAGGCTGCAATACCGCCAGGATGGCGTGATCTGGGTGCGCGAGCGCTTGGCACCTTGATTCAAATAAAAGGGTTGGGCTCAATTGCCATTTCTGATTACTTCTCCATTTTTTGTTTTTGTATAAATAATGTAAGTTACATTAAAGTCATGGACATACCTCCATCACCTTCTTCTGCTCCTACTGGTGCATTGGTATTTCAGCGCTGGCTCGGTGCCGAAAGCAACAAAGCTTTTCACGCCTTGCGCGATGAACCCCAAAGCGTTTACGAAACCATCTGGAACGCTTGGCTGGAAAGCTTGCAGCCAAGCACAGATAAAGCACAGCCCTGCCCACCTGCACGCATACGCCAATGGAACGAGGCACGCGCCGAAGACGTAGCCCGTTTTCTGCGCATACGTGCAGGCCAACGGGCAAACCATGAGCCAGAGCGACAACTTAGCGAAGTCACACGCAGACGCTATTGGCGCGTACTCGACCGGGTTTATGCCTACGCCGTACAGCAAGGCTGGCTGGAAACCAGCCCTGTCGCCCACCTGCCCCGTGCCGAGCGCCCACGCGCAGTAGAACAACTGGGACATTGCCTGCCGCCTGCACTGTGGGCACGTCTGCCAGCACAATTCCCCGACAGCGACTGCCTGCAAGGCGCCCGTGACCGTGCCATTTTGTTGCTGCTGTACGACCTGGCTTTGGCTCCGGAGGAAGTACGCGTCCTCACCGACGACTGTCTGCTTGATGACCTACGCCAGCCCTGGACGCCATCTTGCGGCGCATCACCCGCAGCCCTGCACATTGTCGGCGCACGCAAAGCCCAGCAACGCACCCTGCCCCTGACTCCGCGCTTGGGCACCGCCCTTGCAGCCTGGCTACAGTACCGCCAAGCCCACAATCCCGAACTGACAGGCCGCCTCTTTCATTCACGCAAAGGTGGCGGGCCGCTGTCCATTCGTGCATTGTTCCATGTAGCATCCAAAGTGATACATCAGGCCCATGCTGATACCCCCAGCAGTACGCAGCAATGGCCTCTGCACCGGGTGGGGCCACAGGTCATGCGCAATACCGCCATCGTTACCTGGCTGCGCGCAGGCCTCAGTGAAATGGAGATCGTGCGCCGCATCGGCGTCGAAAACACCCGCGCACTGGGCCATTTACGCCACCAACTCGAAACACCGACACCGGGCCTGTAACGTCTGCACAGACACATAAGGCAGGCACAATCAGCGCCCCAACTTCTGCCAGCCCATGAAAAGCGCACTTTTTATCGATTTCGACAACGTTTACAGCGCATTGCGCCGCCTCGACCTGCACTACGCCGAGCGCTTTGCCCGCCAGCCGCTGGACTGGCTGCGCTGGTTGACTGACCGCCTTCCGCTTCCTGAGCATGCCCCAACAGGCAGCAACACCCGACGCCTGCTAGTGCGCCGCTGCTACTTCAACCCACACGTCTATCAACGTTTTCGCCCCCACTTCAACCGCGCAGGCTTTGAGACCATAGACTGCCCGCCCATGACCACTGAGGGCAAGACCAGCACCGACATCCACATGGTTCTGGACATGGTGGACTTGTTGCAGCACGAAACCCGTTTCGACGAATTCATCGTCTTCTCTGCTGATGCTGACTTTACGCCGGTGTTGCGCAAACTGCGCCGCAGTGACCGGCGCACTACCGTGTTGGCGGTAGGTTTTCCGTCGGCGGCATACCAAGCATCGGCCGATTTACTGATCGATACCGACACTTTTGTACGCGACGCCCTGGGCGAGAACGATGACAACGACCACCTGCGCTTACCGCTGCGCCCTAGCACCTATTTCAGCAGCACAGCAATACCCCTCGCCCAACCCCAACAGGAAACCCGTGCAGACCAGCAAGATGTGCGTGAGCTCGCCACACAAATCATCCGTACCGAAGTAGCTAACTCCGATCTGGCCATCCCGCTGGCCCGTCTGGCCAGCAAACTGCCCACTCAGGTTCCAGGGCTGGACGGCGCCAGTTGGGCAGGACAAGGCAGCTTTCGCCGTTTTGTGGAAATACTCAACCTGGAGCCACTGCTGCTGGACTGGTCGCACTCCGGCGGCTACCTCTATGACCCGCGTCGGCACGCCTGCCCTCAGCCCCCCGCCAGCAAAAATCACCTGCTCGACTCCACCGACCCGCAACTACTCCAGCAGGTGTGCGATGCCACCGACGCCCCACATCTGACGCGGGCAGAGTTTCAGGGCCTCTGGAATGCCATGGCCACCGACCTGGCAGAGCACCCCTTCCACCTGCGCGAGACCGGCAAGCGTGTGCGTGACCTATGTCGCATTGCCCAATGCGATATCAGCCGTGAAGACGTCAATTGGGTGCTGCGCGGCCTGCTGATGTGCGGTCACCAATTTGGTCAAGGTCAAGACACACCGCAGCAGCTGGCCACCCAGATGGCCAACAACCTGGAAAAACTCTGTGCCCGCGAAGAGCTGTGGCTTGACGATGGCCAACGCAGCGCCGTTCGCCAGTGGGTGGGCGCTGACGTCGCCAGCATTTTTTAGGCTTCTGGTATAGAATGCGACAACTTTCCAGGGGCCGACTTTGGTTTCGACGGGGGTACTGATTCAAGTGGAGCGTGCCGAGCCTTCCAGTAAGCTCGTTAATCTTTCTGGAAAAAAAGTAACTGCAAACGACGAACGTTTCGCACTCGCTGCTTAATTGCCAGTGAGCCTCACAACAGCAAGCCGATAGGCTGGGCAAGGGCGGCGTAAGCTGTCCAGGCTGTGGGGTAATTTAATTCGGCTGGGTTTGTTTTGGGTAACTTAGAACAGACCGAGAAAATAGGTTACTGGTTGGGTATGCAGCGTGTCGCTGCGCGGCATACCAGACGAGATCCAAATCAGACGACTACGCATGTAGAACTGCTTGTTGATGGCTTTCGGACGGGGGTTCAATTCCCCCCGGCTCCACCAATTTCTCATATCAGGCCATATCAGGCCGTCCCAAAAGCCCCCCTCCCCCATAGGAGCGGGGCTTTTTCTTTGCCTTATACCGTGTCACGGGGCATCATGGCATCCCAACACTTTGTTGGTAGTTCTGTTGGCAGGTGGCGCATACCCACAAACCGCATACCAACAACCAACAACCAACACAAGGATGCAGCCATGGCCCTTACAGACACCTTCACCAAGAACGCCAAACACAGCGGCAAGCCCAGCGGCGATAAGCACAGCGACGGCGGGGGGTTGTACCTTCACGTCACCGCAGCGGGCAAATACTGGCGCATGGCTTACCGCATGCACGGCAAGCAAAAGACACTGGCCATTGGCGTTTACCCGGCAGTGTCGTTGGCAGACGCCCGCGAAGCCCGCAAGCGCGCCAAAGAGCAACTGGCCCAAGACATAGACCCAAGTACCGCCAAGCGCGAGGAAAAGCACGCCGCCAAGGTGGCCGCCACCAACACCTACGAAACATTGGCCCGCGAGTTCCACCAGCTCAAGGCGCCAGGCTGGAGCGAGGTTCACGCCAACAAGTGGCTGCGCACCAGTGAGCTGTATTTATTCCCAGTGCTGGGCGACAAGCCACTGGAGAGCATCAAGCCCAAAGATGTTTTGGCCGCGCTGCGCAAAGCAGAAGCCAAGGGCATTTTGAGCACCGCCCACGATATGCAGCAGATGGCCGGGCAGGTGTTTCGCTACGCGGTGCAGACGGGCCGTATCGAGCAAAACCCTGTGCCCGATCTCAAGGGCGCACTGACACCGCATGTCGCCAAAAACTTTGCCGCTGTGGTGGAGCCCGCCCAAGTGGGGGCCATGCTGCGGGCCATCGAGGATTACTCGGGTTCACCCGTCACCAAGGCCGCGTTGCAGCTTTCCGCCCTGCTCTTTCAGCGGCCCGGCAATATCCGCGCGATGGAATGGGCGTGGATTGACCTGGACAACGCCATGATGACCATCCCGCCCGTGAGCATGAAGCGCACGATCAGCGAAAAGATGAACGGCAAGCCGCACTATGTCCCGCTGGCGCGGCAGGCCGTGGCCATCTTGCAAGGGCTCCAACCCCTGACCGGCAGCGGGCGCTACGTTTTGCCGAACGTGCGTTCTGCACTGCGCCCAATGTCTGAAGTGACCGTCAACGCCGCGTTGAAGCGCATGGACTACGGCACCCACCAGCACGTCCCGCACGGATTCCGGGCGATGGCCAGAACCATGATTGCCGAGCGCATGGTGGGCATCCCCGAGGCGATGGTAGAGGCGCAACTGGCCCACGGCAAAAAAGGCGCATTGGGCAGCGCCTACGACCGCGCCGAATACATGGAACAGCGCCGGGCCATGATGCAGACGTGGGCCAACTACCTGGACACGCTGCGCACGGGCGCCCAGGTCATCCCGCTGGTGAAGGTGGCGTAGCTCCAACAGCCGCCTCATGGCGGCGGCGGGCGCTGCCGCCAGTACCTGTGAAAGATGGCGTCACCATCCTACTTTTGACCAGCACAGCAAGCCGTCACAATCCCACAAGCCAGCCGCCGAGCTGGCTTTTTTACGCCCAAAAACTCCCGCACCAGATCACTGCACGCCATGAAAAAGCGTTTTCTTGCCGTTTTTAGTGTGGGTAAAAACTCAGAAAAAATCGGCTCTAAGTTATTGATACTGCTTCACTTTATGTCATTCAGTGCCGCTAAATCTCAGAAGTCGCCCAGTATAGGGTTTAGGGAAACGTTTGACAGATCGCATTCTTCGTGCTGCGCGCAATTTCAAGCAATCGCACAGCAAGCAGCCAAAGGCCACGGCTGCTTACTGAGCACACGGAGAAGATATGACGGCAACAACTTTGGCCCCCAAGGCCCGCAAGAAGCAGACCCAAGACGGCACGCCCCAGGTGGCGGCACAGCGCGCGACGGTGGCAATTCCCAGCTTTGACGAGCTGCCTGATTCGGCGCTGGTTCGCCAATCGCAATTGGTACGTGACCCCAAGCACCCGACCCGCCCAGCGCCCCTGCCTTTCAGCCCGGCGACTCTCTGGAGAAAAGTGAAGGCGGGCGAGTTTCCCGCGCCGCTCAAGCTGGGTGCCGCCATTACCGCTTGGAAGGTGGCCGATGTGCGCGCATGGATCAACGCCCAGGCCGCAGCGTAAGGGGGCACTGACCATGCTCTTTTGCACAGACGTAAAAAAGCCCACCGGGGATTCCACTCACCCGGCAGGCTGCACAGACACCGCGAAGTTTACCGCCATGGCCCGCCTGCTGGCGCTGCGCGACACGATCAACACCGCTGCGCTGCGCGCCTGGTGTGCCTCGCCATCGGGCTGGGGCCGTGCTACAGTTCGCTCAGGTGCTAAAAAGCACCACGGGTTTGGCGACCCATCTATCAGTAGGCGCAGCAGCCGCGCCCATTTTGGACAGCGGCTTTTTTACGCCCATGCGCTGCGCATGGCACACATGGCTTACCTTTTTGGCAGGCCGTGTGGGGACACCCGCAAGGGTGTGCCGGTTCCTACTGCCGGTTCGCCAACCCCGCACGGTCTGCCACCCCCGTTTGGCGACGGGGAGGGCAGGTTTCAAACCTGTTCAGTAGGAGCCACCATGGCTAACACCCCCCAGGGCCGCACTGCGCCCGCGTCTGCGCACGCCCCCACCCTCGATACCGTCGCCCTGCACTTTGAGGCCGTCAACGCCTGTGCCATGGCGCGCTGGTACGCCGCCCGCCACCAACACGCAGCCGCCGCCCGCAAGAGCGTCCAAGCCCTGACCGCACTGCGCCGCCTGGCCGCGTTTGAGCGCGCGGAGGCAGCAGCATGAGCAGCACCACCTTCAAGAGC
>NZ_SLXH01000012.1 GCF_004341365.1 Simplicispira metamorpha
GTGGCTGCTTTGGCACTGGGGGCAGATCAGACTCATCTGTTGAACCTCGCACAAATGCGGAAAGATTGCATAAAAATACCTTTTTCGCAATCCCCGATTTGGCTTGATTTTTTTCGGGGGCGGGTGGTGGAGGCTGCTGGCCAGATTTCATCCCCAATGCCCCGTCTTTTCCCGCTGCTGCGCTGTGGGGCGCGTGGGTAAACTGGTCACTTCTGTGATTTACCAACCCATGTTCCGGGGCTTGCGCCGGAACCGCGCCTTCAACGGGAGATGCACGCATGCACAAAAAGGCCCCAGCCTGCTGGTTGACACTGGCCATCGCCATGGCGGGGGTGGCCCAGGCGCAGCCCGACCCAACGCCGCTGCCCGTGCCCGGAACCACCGAGCGCTTCCAAGAAGGCGGCGTAGCCCTGTCCGAGCTGCGCGCCTATGCCGAACTGGGCTATGTGTCTGCACAGTACCGGCTGGCGCAGCGCTACCTGCAAGGCCAGGGCGTGATGCGCGACGTGCCGCAAGCGGCGCTGTGGTTTCGCCGCGCTGCCGATTCGGGCGAGCCGCGCTCGCAACTGGAGCTGGCGCTGATGCACCTGCGCGGCGAGGGCGTGCAGCGCAGCGAACGGATGGCCGCCCACTGGATGCGCCAGGCCGCCGAGAGCGGTTTTCAGCGCGCCCAACTGCACGTAGGCACCATGTACGAGCACGGCCTGGGCGTGGCCAAAGACCAGACGGAAGCCTATTTCTGGTACTGCCTGGCCAGCGAGGGCGTGTGGGGCAACCACGAAGCCGTGCAGGCGCGCGACCGCCTGGGCGCGCTGCTCACCAACGTGCAGCGCGCATCTGCCCGCTCGGCGGCGTTTTACTGGCGCCCGCGCTGATCTGGCGCCGCCCCGCGCCCCTGCTCCATTTTTCAGACCGAGGATTTCCCCATGTTGCGTCGTCACTTTCACCATGCGGGCGCTGCGGCGCTCACGGCCCTGCTGCTGGCCGCCACCCGGCAGGCGCAGGCGCTGTCGCTGGGCGACATGACCAACGCCGACGCCAGCAGCGGCCTCAAGGCCGCGCTGGGCCAGGGCGCGCAGGCCGCAGTGGCCTTGCTGGGCCGCCCCGATGGTTTTTTGGGCAACCCCAAGGTGCGCATCGGCCTGCCGGGTTCGCTGGACGACGCTGCCAAGCTGCTCAAAACCTTTGGCCAGGGCCAGCGCATTGACGAGCTGCTGACCGCCATCAACCGCGCCGCCGAAACCGCCGTGCCCATGGGCCAGGACTTGCTGGTGGGCGCCGTGCAAAGCATGACCGTCACCGATGCCAAAAACATCCTGACCGGCGGCGATACCTCGGTCACGCAGTTTTTTGCCGACAAAACCCGCGCTCCGCTGGGCCAGCGCTTTTTGCCCGTGGTCAACCAGGCCACGGAAAAAGTCAACCTCGCCCAGTCCTACAACGCCTTTGCCGGCAAGGCCGCCAGCTTTGGCCTGTTGAGAAAAGAAGATGCCGACCTGGGCCAGTACGTCACCGGCAAAACGCTGGACGGCCTGTACCTGGTGATTGGCGAGGAAGAAAAGAAAATCCGCCAAAACCCCATGGGCAGTGCCAGCGCCATCGTGCAAAAAGTGTTTGGTGCGCTGCGCTGATGGCTGCCAACCCCGCCCGCGCTGCCCGGTCTGCCGCCCCCGTGCCAGATGCCTGCCCCTGCGGCCAGCTGTCGGCCCAGCGCCAGCCGCTGGCCTTTGCCGACTGCTGTGGCCGCTATATCGATCACTTTGACACCACCCCCGCGCCCGACGCCGAGCACCTGATGCGCTCGCGCTACAGCGCCTTTGTGCGCGGCCAGGTCGATTACCTGCTGGCCACCTGGCACCCCAGCCAGCGCCCCGACACGCTCGAGTTGGAACCCCACGCCCAGTGGCTGGGCCTGGAAGTGCGCCAACACCGCGTGCTGGATGCCGACCACGCCCAGGTGGCCTTTGTGGCCCGCTACCGCGTGGCGGGCCGCGCCGTGCGCTTGCAGGAAAACAGCCGCTTTGTGCGCGAGGCTGGCCGCTGGTATTACCTGGACGCCGCCGGGCAGTAAGCACCGCAGCCCCCGGGCGATGGGAAAATGCCCGGCATGACCACCTCTGCCCCCACCCACACCCTGACCATCACCCGCCCCGACGACTGGCACCTGCACGTGCGCGACGGCGAGCCCCTGCACACCGTGGTGCCGCACACCGCCGCCCAGTTTGGCCGCGCCATCATCATGCCCAACCTGCGCCCGCCCGTGACCACCGCGCAGCAGGCGCTGGAATACAAACAACGCATCCTGGCCGCCGTGCCCGCCGGTGTGCAGTTTGAGCCGCTGATGACGCTGTACCTCACCGACCGCCTGCCGCCCGAAGAAATCGTCCGCGCCAAAGAGGCGGGCGTGGTGGCTGCCAAGCTCTACCCGGCTGGCGCCACCACCAACAGCGACGCTGGCGTGACCGACCTGCGCAACATCTACCCCACGCTGGAGGCCATGCAAAAGGCCGGTATGCCGCTGCTGGTGCATGGCGAAGTGACCAGTGCCGACATCGACCTGTTCGACCGTGAAGCCGTGTTCATCGACCAGCAGCTCATCCCGCTGCGCCGCGACTTCCCCGAACTCAAGATCGTCTTCGAGCACATCACCACCAAAGAAGCCGCCGAGTACGTGGCCAGCAGCGACGCCTATACCGCCGCCACCATCACCGCCCACCACCTGCTGTACAACCGCAACGCCATCTTCACCGGCGGCATCCGTCCGCACTACTACTGCCTGCCGGTGCTCAAGCGCGAAACCCACCGCCTGGCGCTGGTGCAAGCGGCCACCAGTGGCAGCAGCAAATTTTTCCTGGGCACCGACAGCGCCCCGCACCCCGCGCACCTGAAAGAGCACGCCAGCGGCTGCGCCGGTTGCTACACCGCCCACGCCGCCATGGAGCTGTACGCCGAGGCCTTCGACAACGCAGGGGCGCTCGATCAGTTGGAAGCCTTTGCCAGCTTCAACGGCCCGGCCTTTTACAACCTGCCGCGCAACCAGGGCACCCTCACCCTGCGCCGCGAAAGCTGGACCCCGCCCGACAGCTTTGCCTTTGGCGAAGCCGAACTCAAGCCCCTGCGCGCCGGTGAAGCGCTGGCGTGGCGGGTGGCCCCGTAACCTGTACCGCTGCCATGTCTGGTTTCACGGCCAAAAACATGGCCGTTTTCATTGATGCCGACAATTTGAGTAATGCAACGGCCCTGGACCATGTGTTTGCCGACTTGCAATCGCGGGCCGAACGCATTTCTTACCGCCGCGCCTATGGCCGCCCCGAAAGTCTGAAAACCATCGAGGCGGTGCTGTGGCGCCACGGTGTGCGCCCGGTGAACAACCTGGTCACCAACAAGGTGACAACCGACATTGCGCTGACCATCGACGCGGTGGAGGCGGTGTGCCGCCGGGGTTTTGATGCGGTGGTGATCTGCTCGGGCGATGCAGACTTTGTACCGCTGGCCACCTGGTTGCGTGAACAGGGCTGTTTTGTGCTGTGTTTCAGCCTGAACAACACTTTGTTTGCCAACCCGGAGAGTTTTTATGACGAGGTGGTGATGCTGGAGGTGGTGCAAAAGCCCGAGCCTCCGGCTGCGCCAGTGCCGTCTGCACCTCCAGTGCTAGTTCCGGCGCCAGTCCCGGCACCAGCGCCGCTGCCTGCTGTACTACCTGAGATTCCAACCAAACCCTCGTTCACGCCTGCACCGGTAGTCGCCCCCGCGTCCCCGGTGCCGTCATTGCCGCCTGCGCCAAGTCCCGCCCCTCCAAACGTGGGCACGGTACAGCAGGTGCTACAGGCTTTTCCGGCTTTGCGCAGTGGCGAGCCGCAGCATCTGGGGCCAGTCGTTGCTGCGCTGCGACAGCGTGGCATTTTGGCTCCTGGCGCCAAATTCAAAACATGGTTTGCATGCTGTGCCGTAGAGTTTGAGTTGCTACCGCAGCCGGTACCGAACCAGATTCGTTACAGGCGATCGCACAGTGCGGTGCCCCCCAAAGTCCCAGAATTTGCTGGGCTGGCCCCTGCCTTGCCCGAAGAGGTGGAGCGCATCCTGCAAGCTGTGCCTGCCTTGCGTCAGGCGCCGCAACTGTTGTCCCAAGTGGTACCGGTGCTGCGCCAAAAAACCATTTTGGGCAAGACGACCAAGTCCATCACATTTTTTGCCCGCCACGCGGCGCATTTCAAGCTCAGCCCCGCGCACCAGCCAACGCAACTTGCCTTCGTGCCCGTGAAACCTCTACCAGCGCAGCCGACGCATTCGGTCGATGTGAGCCTGCCGCCACGGGTGCCGCAATCTGTTCTACCCGCTGTTTTGTCATGGCCTGTAGCGGCACCGCGCCGACCCGCGCCACCATTACTGCTGGAACTGCACGGCCTACGCTCCGTTTTGGTGCAGCTTGCGCTGCGCCGTGTCACGGTGGCTGATGTGCTGCTGGCGGTGCCTGAGCTGTTGCGCGGTCAGCCCTGTGCCTTGAGTGCCGTGGCAGGGCGCTTGCGCGAGCGTGGATGGCTGCGCTCTGGTGATTCGGCCTTGCGGATTCTGGAGCGCCATCCAGGCTCTTTTGCCGTGGAGTTGGGCTCCACACCCCAAGCGGTGATTTATCTCCGATGAGCACATCTTCACTCAACGCCATCGCCTGGCAAGCCCCTTGGCTCGCCCCGTTGCGTACTGTGGGCCAGGTGGTGCAGCAGCGCGTGTTGATGGGCAGCACGGTGGCCGATGCGCTCAATGCAGCAGCTGCGGGCGCCGCCTGCCCGGTGCGCTTTGTGCCCCAGACCGATTTGCCCGTGGGCATGGCCTATGAAAGCCACATTTTCGCCACGGGCCGCGTGCCCACGCGCTGCAACCTGCACGACTTTTTCAATGGCCTGGTCTGGCTGCACTACCCGCAGGCCAAGCAGCGCCTGAACCGCTTGCAGGCCCAGGCCATCGCCGCCCACGGGGTGGGCGGCGTGCGCGGCCCGCTGCGCGATGCGATCACGCTGCTCGATGAAAACGGCGCCGTGCTCCATGCGCCCGCGCCGCTGTGGCAGGCACTGCGTGCGCGCGATTGGCGCGCGCTGTTCACCGACCTGCGCCCGCTGTGGCGAGAGGCACGGCTGGAGCTGCTGGGCCACGCCCTGATGGAGCAACTGGTTTTCCCCCGAAAACCCATCACGGCCCACGTCTATATTGCGCAAGCAGCTATGGATTCAGGAGCAGTGACAGACGCCTGGCTGGCCACCGACTTGCAAGCCCCGCACCTGTCGGCCAAACCCTTTACCCCGCTGCCCGTACTGGGAATGCCCGGCTGGTGGCCCGAGAACGAAAACGCTTGCTTTTATGATGACCCGTTCGTTTTTCGCGGCCCGCGCCCGCTGCAGGCGCTGACCCCCGGCCCGTCAGTGCCCGCAGCTTGAAAGCGCGGTGCCCTCACCCCATTTGCCACCCCGAGGGGCTTGTGCCCCATCCCTGTGGAGAAAAAAACCATGAAACGCATTCTTTTGTTTGTCCTGACCAACGTGGCCGTGGTGGCGGTGCTGGGCATCGTGGCCAGCCTGCTGGGCGTCAACCGCTACCTCACCAGCAATGGCCTGAACCTGGGCGCCCTGCTGGGCTATGCGCTGGTGATGGGCTTTGGCGGCGCCATCATCTCGCTGCTCATCAGCAAGCCCATGGCCAAGTGGAGTTCGGGCGTGCAGGTCATCGACCAGCCGCGCAACCAGGATGAGGCCTGGATCGTCGAGACGGTGCGCAAGTTTGCCGACAAGGCGGGCATCGGCATGCCCGAGGTGGGTATTTTTGAGGGCGACCCCAACGCTTTTGCCACCGGTGCCTTCAAGAACTCGGCCCTGGTGGCGGTGTCCACCGGACTGCTCGAGAGCATGACGCACGAAGAAATCGAGGCCGTGATTGGCCACGAGGTGGCGCACATCGCCAACGGTGACATGGTCACCATGACGCTGATCCAGGGTGTGATGAACACCTTTGTGGTGTTCCTGTCGCGCGTGATTGGTTATGCGGTGGACAGCTTTTTGCGCAAGAACGATTCCGAAAACACCGGCCCCGGCATCGGCTACATGATTACCACCGTGGTGCTCGATATCTTGCTGGGTTTTGTCGCTGCCATCATCGTGGCTTGGTTCTCGCGCCAGCGCGAGTTCCGTGCCGATGCGGGCGCTGCCCAGCTCATGGGCCGCAAGCAGCCGATGATCAACGCGCTGGCCCGCCTGGGCGGCGTCCACACCGCCGAGCTGCCCAAGAGCATGGCCGCCATGGGCATTGCTGGTGGCATTGGCCAGCTGTTTTCCACCCACCCACCGATTGAAGAGCGCATTGCGCGTTTGCAGCAAGGCTGATCGTCGGTTGGTCAGTCGGTGCCATGCACCGGCACCCCCACACACCGCCAGCGGGCTGCTACAGCCCCTGGCGGTTTTTTTATCCCAGCAGGCTGCGCGCTACGGCTTCGGCCACCTTGATGCCATCGACGCCCGCCGACAAAATGCCGCCCGCGTAGCTGGCGCCTTCGCCCGCCGGGTACAGGCCCGCCGTGTTCAGGCTCTGGAAGTGCTCGCCGCGGGAGATTTTCAGGGGCGAGGAGGTACGTGTTTCCACCCCGGTGAGCACGGCGTCGTGCATGTCAAAGCCTTTGATCTTGCGGCCAAAGGCGGGCAGGGCCTCGCGCAGGGCCTCGGTGGCGTAGCCGGGCAGCGCGGCGCGCAAATCGACCAGTGCCACGCCGGGCTGGTACGAGGGCTCCACGCCGCCCAGGGCCTGGGAGGCGCGCCCGGCGATGAAGTCGCCCACCAGTTGCGCGGGGGCGCTGTAGTTGCTGCCGCCCAGCACGTACGCGTTGGATTCGAGCTGGCGTTGCAGCACGATGCCCGCCAGCGGGTGGTGCTGGTCAGCGCCCAGCGTTTCCACGCCGTGGGTGGCGCCCAGTTGGGCCGCGAAGGCGGCAGGGTCACGCGGGTAGTCTTGCGGGTCGATGCCGACCACCATCCCGGCGTTGGCGTTGCGCTCGTTGCGCGAATACTGGCTCATGCCATTGGTGACGACGCGGCCCGCCTCGCTGGTGGCGGCCACCACGGTGCCGCCGGGGCACATGCAAAAGCTGTAGGCGGTGCGGCCATTGCTGGCGTGGTGAACCAGCTTGTAATCGGCGGCGCCCAAGAGCGGGTGCCCGGCGTGGCGGCCCCAGCGGGCACGGTCGATCACGCCCTGCGGGTGCTCAATCCGAAAACCCACCGAGAACGGCTTGGCCTCCATGTGTACGCCGCGCTGGTAGAGCATGGCAAAGGTGTCGCGCGCACTGTGGCCCAGCGCCATCACGACGTGGTCGGTGCGCAGCTCGTGCGTGGTGCCGCTGGCCAGGTCTTGCACTTGCAGGCCGCGCACGTGGCGCTGGCCCTGGGCGTTTTCCTCGATCAGCACATCGGTCACGCGCTGCTGGAACCGCACCTCGCCGCCCAGGGCTGTGATTTGTGCGCGCAGAGCTTCCACCACCTTCACCAGCTTGAAGGTGCCGATGTGCGGGTGGGCGGCGTACAAAATCTCGGGCGGGGCACCGGCCTGCACGAACTCTTCCATCACCTTGCGGCCCAGGTGGCGCGGGTCTTTGATCTGGCTGTAGAGCTTGCCGTCGGAAAACGTCCCGGCGCCGCCTTCACCAAACTGCACGTTGCTTTCGGGGTCGAGGGTGCGTTTGCGCCACAGGCCCCAGGTGTCTTTGGTGCGCTCGCGCACCGTTTTGCCGCGCTCCAGCACGATGGGCTTGAAGCCCATCTGCGCCAGCACCAGTGCGGCAAAAATCCCGCACGGGCCAAACCCCACCACCACCGGGCGCACGGCCACATCAGCAGGTGCATGGCCCACGGGGTGCCATGCCATGTCGGGCGTGGGCTGGATGTGCGCATTACCGCTGTGCCGCGCCAGCAGGGCGGGTTCTTGGCTGGGGTCGGCCAGGGCCACATCAACGATATAGACGGCCAGCAGGTGGGCCTTGCGCGCATCAAAACTGCGCTTGAAGACGTGCAGCTGGGCGATGGCGCTGTCGTCCTGCAAACCCAGCGCCTGCGCAGCCAACTGGCGCAGTGCGGCAATGGGGTGGGGTGGCGGGGTGCGGTCGGCGTCGGTCTCAAAGCCGGTATCGGCGGCGCGCAAAGGGGTGACGGGCAGTGCCGACAGCGGCAGCTTCAGTTCAGACAGGCGGATCATGGCAGTGGCAGGCCCGTGGTGATCGGGCAAAGGGCAAAGTCTCAGGGGGGGACGCGGATTTTACCGAGCAGGCCCTGGTCGGGTGGCCCGCGCCCGCCACGCGCTGGCCGGTGGCGTTGGCTGCACGCGCACTGCGGCAGCAGTTATCACTATTATTTTGATAGCTGTTCGCGCACGCTGCATAAGGGTAAAAAGCAAAAAAGACCCAAAATTGGGTCTTTTTTGAGGGGCTGTGGACTTGCTATTACGCGGGCAAGAAGCCTTCCACCGACAAATAGCGCTCGCCCGTGTCGTAGTTGAAGCCCAGCACGCGGCTGCCAGCGGGCAGCTCAGGCAGTTTTTGCGCAATCGCGGCCAGCGTGGCGCCCGAGGAGATGCCCACCAGCAGCCCTTCTTCGCGGGCGCTGCGGCGGGCGTACTCGCGCGCGGGTTCGGCATCGACCTGGATCACGCCGTCGAGCACGCTGGTGTCCAGGTTCTTGGGGATGAAGCCCGCGCCAATGCCCTGGATGGGGTGCGGTGCAGGCGCGCCGCCGCTGATGACGGGCGACTGCGTGGGCTCCACGGCAAACACCTTCAGATTCGGAAATTGCGCCTTGAGCACCCGCGCCACGCCCGTCAGGTGCCCGCCCGTGCCCACACCGGTGATGAGCACGTCCAGCCCGCCGGGGAAGTCGGCCAGGATTTCCTGCGCCGTGGTGCGCACGTGGATGTCGATGTTGGCGGGGTTCTCGAACTGCTGCGGAATCCACGAACCCGGCGTTTGCGCGTGCAGCTCTTCGGCGCGGGCGATGGCGCCTTTCATGCCTTTTTCGCGCGGCGTCAGGTCAAAGCTGGCGCCGTAGGCCAGCATCAGGCGCCGGCGCTCGATGCTCATGCTGTCGGGCATCACCAGAATCAGCTTGTAGCCCTTGACGGCGGCCACCATGGCCAGGCCCACGCCGGTGTTGCCGCTGGTGGGCTCGATGATGGTGCCGCCCGGTTGCAGCGCGCCCGATTTCTCGGCATCTTCGATCATGGCCAGCGCAATGCGGTCTTTGATGGAGCCGCCGGGGTTGCCGCGCTCGGACTTGACCCAGACGTTGGCACCCGCGCCAAACAGGCGGTTGATGCGGATGTGCGGCGTGTTGCCAATGGTTTGCAGAACGTTGTCGAATGCCATGGTGCAGGTCTCCGGTGTTGGGGGAAGAAACCTGCACATTCTGGCCCAGTTGTTCTGTGCTGAAGCCATATCCATATGCACAGCGCCGGGCAGGCGGCGGCGCCCGTGGGGCACAAAAATAATGGTGTTTTATGGCTCTGGCCCTTGTGCTGTGGGCGCAAGCAGCTATCAAATCAATAGTTACGACTTGCGCCCCGTCATCAGGAACAGCGGGTAGCTGCGGCCATTGCGTTGCTGTAGTTGCACGATGTGGCTGAAGTGGATGTCGGCCAGCCCGGCTTGTTGGGCCAGCGCGCCCAGTGCCTCGGGCGCAAAGCCCAGGTGCTGCACGCCCTTGGCGGCGTTGTCGCCGTGGAAGCTGCCATCCTCCAAGTACAAGTCCACCAGCGCAATGCGCCCACCCGGGTGCAGCGCGTCGGCAAACGCGCGCAAGAGCGCAGCGGTGTCGGCCACATGGTGCAGCGCCATGCAGCTGACGATGGCGTGGTAGCGCCCAGGCAGTCCGGCAAACACATCGCCGCAGTGCGTGGTGATGTTGGCGTGGCCTTTGGCTTGCAGCACTTCCAGCATGGCCGCCGAGGTGTCCAGCGCCGTGACCTGCGCCACCAGCGGCGCTATTTGTGTGGCCAGCAGGCCGGTGCCAGCGCCAAAGTCCAGCACCTGGTCGGTGGGCGAGAGGGGCAGCTGCGCCAGCAGGCGCGGCGCCACGGCGGCCAGTTGCTGTGATGTGGGGCGCTGGTCCCAGTCGCGGGCGGCGGCGTCGAAATGGCTGGCGGGGGAAGGGGTGGGGGGCGTCGTGTTCATGGCGGTCATGGTGCTCCAGTGCGGTACTCAAACCAGAATATCGAAGTGCCGCTGCACCATGTCGGTCATCAGCGTGCGGGTGGCGGCCTCGTCCAGCCCTTGCAATTGGCGGTGCAGGTCGGGCGCCAGCCGGGTGAAGGTGTCGAGCACGGCGGGGTCGAAGTGGCTGCCCCGGCCTTCTTGAAGGATGGCCATCACCTTGTCAAACGGCAGCGGCTCTTTGTACGGGCGGCGCGAACTGAGCGCGTCAAACACATCGGCCACGGCAAAAATGCGCGCCGACAACGGGATGGCCTCACCCGCCAGACCGCGCGGGTAGCCGCTGCCATCCCATTTTTCGTGGTGGCTGCCGACCACATCGCGGGCGCCATCGAGCCAGCCTGCGCCCGTCACGATGTCCTCGCCCAGCGCCACATGGGTGCGCATGGTGGCCATTTCGGCATCGTCCAGGCGCCCGGGCTTGAGCAAGATGCCATCGGGGATGCCGATCTTGCCCGCGTCGTGCAAAAAGCTGCCCGCAATCAGCGACTGCATGGCCGCGCCCTGCAAGCCCAGTGCGGCGGCGGTGCTGGCGGCCAGCCAGGCCACGCGGTAGTTGTGCGCGCCGGTGTCGGAGTCGCGCTTGGCAATGGCCCGGCCCAGCGCCTCCATCATGGCAATGTGCGATTCGAGCACCAGCTGCGCCTTGTGCTCGTTCTCTTTGACCAGATGCACCACCACCGGGTAAATCACGCCGCCGCACACCAGCGAGGCCAGGCACACCATCAGGCTGACGATGAAGGCGTCCGACAAAATCTGCTGGTGCTGCCACTGCGGAATGGTGCGCACGCCCTCGAAGTAGCCGGTGATGGGGCCAGAGGGCGCCTCGCGCAGCGGCACAAACACGCGCAGTGCCCATTCGCCCCCGGGCAGCGGCAGGCTCTCGTAAGACGACTGCACATAGCGTGGCGTGCCGTGCTTGGGCAGCCGCTGCTCCAGCGCATGGCCTGCGGGCGTGACCGATTCGGCCAGCTTGCGGCCATCGGCACCGTAGATTTCGGCAATATCAAACAGGCCGCCCGTGAGCAGCTGCGCCGCCTGCTGCGCCTGGGCGGCGGCCTGGGGGCCATCCAGCCGCACGCTGCCTTGCCCGGCCAGTACGCGGCGCGATTCTTCCTGGGCAAAGGCCACCACCTCCTGCTCGGCGTTCTCGCGCGAGACCAGCCAGGCCAGCGGACTGGCGCAGGCGGCCATCACCAGCGTGACGGCGGCGATGCGCCCTGCGGTTTTGCGTTGAAAAGTTTGCATCCATGCTTCCTTGGGAGAAGCCGCCACTATGCCCGCTGGCGATGAATGCTTTCTGAGGCAATGCAATAATGCGCCCCGTGAAGCGCGCCAGACCGCCGCTGGTGCAATCTGGGAAACCAGGCACTGGAGGAACGTCCGGACTGCACAGGACAGCGTAGCAGCTAACGGCTGCCCACCGTGAGGTGAGGATCAGAGCAACAGAGACGAGTCAGGTCGTTTTCTCAGCCACCAAGGGTGTTCTATGGGGGGGCCAGCGCAAGCTGGCACCGGCTGGCGCAAGCCAGACGCTCAGGCGAAAGTCTGAAGCCCCATAGCCGCCCAAGGCGCGGAACGCGACTTGGGTGAAACGGGCAATCTCTACGCGCAGCAATACCAAGTAGGCCAACGTTGATGTGGTTCCGCAGAGTTGGCGGGTAGGTAGCACCGAGCCGTGGTGGCGACACCCGGCCCAGAGTAATGGCGGTCACGCCCGGGCAACCGGGTGCACAGAATCCGGCTTATCGGCGCGCTTCACACTTTTGCGCCCAATCAGGCGCTAACGCCCGCCATATAAGCGCGAGCAGCTATCATTTTGATAGTCAGAACTTTTCCCAATCCTGCAAATAGCGCCATTGCCCCTCGGGCACTTTGGCCAGCGGCACGCGGCCTATGCGGATGCGCTTGATGGCCATCACGCGCAGGCCCACGGCCTCGCACATGGCCGGAATTTGGCCGGGGCGTATGCCTTGCAGCGCAAAGCGCAGGCGCGTTTCGTTTTGCCAGCTCACTTTGATCGGGGGCAGTGGTCGGCCATTGAAGCTCAATCCGTGGCACAGGCGCTTGAGGCCCCCTTCGGCAATCTGGCCAGCCACTTCGACGATGCACTCCTGCTCCAGCGATTCGATGTCCTCTTGCAGTTTGCGCGCGATGCGCTTGTCCTGCGTGTAGACCACCAGCCCGCTGGCGGGTGTGGGCAGCGGCGTAAAGCATTCGAGCCCCTTGAAGTGGCGCAGCAGCACGCGCGTGCTGGCGGCGTCTTCGGCCATGTGCGATGGCGCGCCCAGCAGCGACAGCGCCGGGCGTGCGCCCTGGCTGCGGCTGGCGTGGGCAGCGTGGGCGGCCTCCATGCCCAGCCCGGCCTCAAAGCCGGGCGGCTTGTGCAGCAGCAGCGTGACCGGCGCCAGGCCCAACAGGCTGGCTTCCGGCGAGACGGTGATGGCCTGCTGCGGCGCCACGCGCGCGCCGGGCAGCTCGATGACTTGGCCATCGACGCTGACCCAGCCGCCTTCGATGTACTGCTCGGCGGTGCTGCGCGAGCAGGCCAGCAGCTCGGCCACGCGTTTGGCCAGGCGCACCGCGTTGTCGGGGGAGGTAGAAAAGTTCTTCATATATCAGTGGTTCATTGCGCTATGCGCCCCGGCGGCCCAGGCCAGCGGTCGCCGTGCAAGGGCCGCCCCGCCGCACGAGCGACCGTCCCCTGGGGGATGGCGCGAAGCGGCGCGGGGGAAAGCCATTTTTTCAGTTATTGCCCGGGCCTTGGGCGCGGATGCGCTCGACGTGGGCGATCAGCGAGCGCTGGGCCAGCGGCCACATGCGCTCGGGCACGTCGGTGTAGGCGTGGGCCACCCAGTCTTGCAGCGTGCCGTCGGGCAGCGCCTGCATGGCGGCGATGACCTTGGCCTCGCGTGCCAGCCGGTGCGCTTTGAGCTGGGCGATGGCGCTGCGTGCCTGGCCCAGCACGTAGCCGTGCGCGGGCAGGATGAAGTCTGCGCCGTGCTGCGCGCACAGCGCGTCCAGCGCATCCAGCGCATCGAGGTAGTCGGCCATGTTGCCGTCGGGTGGGTTGATGACGGTGGTGCTGCCGTTCAGGATGTGGTCGCCGGAAAACAGCAGGCCGTCTTCCAGCAGCAGCAGGCACAGGTGGTTGGCGGCGTGGCCGGGGGTGTGGATGGCCTGCAAGGTATGGGTGATTTCGCCCTCTGGCCCTTTGCCAGTGAGCGCGAGCAGCTCATGATTTTGTAGCGCGCGGTCGGGCGTGAAGTGGCTGTCGGCCCGCGCGGTGGGGGCCGAGGGCAGACCCAGAATCGGCGGCTTGGCACGGCCCGCCTGCACGCACAGCTGCTGCAGCGGCGCGGCGCCCGGCGAGTGGTCGGGGTGCGAGTGGGTGCAGACGATCATGCGGATGTCGCCGCCCGCAGCGCGCCAGAGTTTGTCCAGGTGCTCGGCGTCGGCGGGGCCGGGATCGATGGCGATATAGCCGGTGGCGGGTTCGCCCACCAAATAGCTGTTGGTGCCGGGGCCGGTCATCACGCCGGGGTTGGGGGCGGTGAGGCGCTGCACGTTTTTCAAGAGCGGCACGGCGCGCTCGCTTTGCCACTCCAGCGGGTGAACGATCTGGCCGTCGGGGCAGACCAGGGCCAGCTCGCCAAAGGGGGCCTCGTCTTCCATGTGGCGCGATTCTTTGCCGTGCAGCAGGCCCGCGCGCGGGCAGCTCACCCACAGGGGCTGTTCGTTGGCCACGGCGGCCAGCACGGCATCGGCGCTGGCAAATTTGGCCAGCCGCTCCAGCGTGCGGATGGTGGGGTAAATCATGAAGAAGCTGCCTGCGGCGTGGCGCTCCAGCGCGTCCTGCGGGTGTACCCAGACGGGTTCGAACTGCTCTTGCTCGTCGGCCACGGGGGTTTGGCCCTCGGGCATGTGCGCCACCAGAAAGGGCACGTCAAAGCGCTTGGGCAGGTCGCGGTCGGCCGTCCAGTGCGCCAGCAGGTACACGCTGTCGGCGGCCAGCGTCAGGCCGTGCGCCTGGCATTGGGCGGCAAAGGGCTGGTGGCGGTCGATGGCGGCGATGTCGGCGGCGCCCGCCATGCGGCCATCGGGGTGGCGCGCCAGCAAGATGCCCAGTTCTTCAAAGCTCTCGCGGATGGCGGCCATGGCCTGCGTCAGGTGCAAGTCGCTTTGTGTGGGGCGGCGTGCGGCAGCGGCGTGCGTGGCCGGGTCGGCGTCCAGCGCATCAATACCGCCGCCCGGAAAGACGTAGGCGCCGGGGGCAAAGCTGGCTTTGTCCGAGCGGCGCGTCATCAGCACTTGCAGGCGGGGGGTGCCGTCGGGGCCGGGTGCGTCGCGCAGCAGCAGCACGGTGGCGGCAGAGAGGGTGCGCGCGGGTTCGCGGCGCGGATGCAGTTGTTGGGTGGTGCGGGGCATTGGGCCATTTTGACCCGAAATGAGCGGCAAGCCTCGGGGTTCAGCCCGAGGTTGGAGCGATCAGGCCGGTACGGCCTGTGGTTTTTCGCATGGCACATGCCTATGATCTTTACTGTGAGCACCACCACCAAAACCTTGCAACTGCGCCTCAAAGACAAGCACGCTCGCGTGCTGCGCCAGATGGCGCGCGAGGTCAATCAGGTGTGGAACCACATCAACGCCATCTCGGCCAAAGCGGCACGGCCTTTTCACGGCAAACCCCAATACCTCTCGGGCTACGACCTGCAAAAGTTCACGGCGGGGTTCAGCCAATGTGAGGGCGTGAGCGTGGGCAGCGGCACCGTGCAGGTGGTTTGCACCGAGTACGCCACGCGGCGCAAGCAGTTCAAGAAAACGCGGCTGAACTGGCGCGTCAGCAATCCCCAATCCGCCAAGTATTCGCTGGGCTGGATTCCGTTCAAGGGTGGCCACGCCAAATACAAAGCTGGGCAAATCCACTTTGCTGGCCAGAAGCTCAGCCTCTGGGACAGCTACGGCCTGGCCGACTACGAATTGCGCGCGGGCAGTTTCAGCGAAGATAGCCGGGGCCGCTGGTATTTCAACGTGGCAGTTGAGGTGCAGCGCAAGCCATCGCCCGGCACAGCCGCTGTGGGCATCGACCTGGGCCTGAAGGAATGCGCCACCGCATCCACGGGCGACAAGATCGAAGGCCGTTGGTATCGCAGCCATGAGCAGGCGCTGGGCATTGCGCAGCGGGCCAACAAGAAAAAGCGCGTGCGCGCCATCCACGCCAAGATCAAAAACCAGCGCAAAGACGCACTGCACCAGTTCAGCAGCAAGCTGGTGCAAGAAAACGCCGCCATCTTCGTGGGCGACGTGGCCAGCGGCCAGCTGGTCAAAACCAAAATGGCCAAGAGCACGCTGGACGCGGGCTGGTCAATGCTCAAGACGATGTTGGAATACAAGAGCCATCAGGCCGGTGTCGTCTTTGAAGTAGTCAATGAGAGCTACACCACCCAGACTTGTTCGTGCTGCGGGGCCATCCCTGCCAGCAGTCCGAAAGGTAGAGCAGGCCTTGGAATAAGAGAATGGGTTTGCAGCGATTGCGGCGCGGCACACGACCGTGATGTCAACGCAGCTAAAAACATTCTCGCGGCGGGACATCGCCGTCTTGCAGAAGGAGTCCCCGTCCTTTAGGGCGGGGAGGATGTCAAATTCTCCCCAGCCACCGGGCAGGCGATGCCTGCGGTGCCTGGGGCGGGCGTTGGGCCTGGGCCAGCCGCTGCTGCGGGTTCGCGCGCTACGGGCCGGTGGCCAGGCCAGCGGCGGCATGGTTCAGCAACGATAATTCCTGCCATGCAGATTCGCTTTACCAAAATGCAGGGCGCGGGCAACGACTTTGTGGTGCTCGATGAAACCCAGGGCCGCCTGGGCCTGACGCCCGCGCACTACCGCTTTCTGGCCGACCGCCACTTTGGCGTCGGCGCCGACCAAATTCTGAGCGTGCGGCCATCGCCCGGGCCGGGCATTGATTTTGAGTACGCCATCCACAATGCCGATGGCGGCGAGGTGGAGCAGTGCGGCAACGGCGCCCGCTGCTTTGCCCGCTTTGTGCGCGACAAGGGCTTGAGCCGCAAAGACACCATCCGCGTGCAAACGCTCTCGGGCGTGATTGCGCCGCAGCTCACGCCCGATGGCCGCGTCACCGTGGACATGGGCCTGCCCGTGTTCGACCCCGCCCGCGTGCCCTTTGACACCGAGGGCTTGCAGCCCGTGGCCCAGGGTTTGGGGCAAAAATGGCCTCTGGCCCTTGCAGGGCAAGCGCAAGCAGCTACTGTTTTGATAGTGCCGGTGTCCATGGGCAACCCGCACGCCGTGCAGTTGGTGGAGGACGTGGACACTGCCCCCGTGCTGCAAACCGGCCCATTGATTGAAAACCACGCCCGCTTCGTGCAGCGCGTGAATGCCGGATTCATGCAAATCGTGAACCGACAGCAGGTGCGCCTGCGCGTGTACGAGCGTGGCGCGGGCGAGACGCTGGCCTGCGGCACGGGCGCCTGCGCCGCTGCTGTGGCGGGCATACGGCTGGGCCTGCTGGACGCGCACGTCGATGTGGACACCCGGGGTGGCCGCCTGAGCATTGGCTGGGCTGGCGGCCCTGCCGACCCGGTTTTCCTGACCGGCCCTGCCACCACCGTTTTTGAAGGCCAGATCACGCTGCCTGACACCCCATGAGCCCACATTCCCCACTCCCCCAGATCGCCCCCATCACCGAAGAAGACATCGTGGAGTACCTGGCGCAGACGCCGGGTTTTTTTGAGCGCCATGCCGAGCTGCTCACCAGCGTGCAAATGGTCAGCCCCCACGGCCACCGTGCCGTCAGCCTGCAAGAGCGCCAGGCCGAGATGCTGCGCGACAAGATCAAGGGCCTGGAGCAGCGCGTCATGGACATGGTGCGCAACGCCCACGAGAACGCCGCCATCGCAGAAAAAGTCCACCAGTGGGGCTGCGACCTGCAACGCATCAAGGTGCCCACCGATTTGCCCGATGCCGTGGTGCGCGGTATTCGCACGCTGTTTGATGTGCCGCAGGCGGCTGTGCGCGTCTGGAGCGTGGCGCCCGCCTATGCCAATGCCCCCGTCACCTGGGGCGCCAGCGACGATGTGCGCGCTTTTGCCACCTCGCTGACGATGCCGTTTTGCGGCCCCAACCTGGGTTTTGAGCCTGTGGGCTGGCTGCGCGGCGCCGCCTCCTCGGACGGTAGCGAGAGCAACGAGGTGCACTCGCTGGCCCTGTTGCCGCTGCGCGATGGCCCCATGGACCGCGCCACCCCGGCCTTTGGCATGCTGGTGCTGGCATCGCACGACCCGCACCGCTTTGAAGCCACCATGGGCACCGACTTTCTCACCCTCATCGCTGAAATGGCCAGCGCGGCGCTGGCACGCCTGCGCTGATCGGGCCTCTGCGCGCCTTCAGTGCGCTGCCGTTGCCTGGCCTGGGGGCAGCTCCAGCAGCGCAGCGGGTGGCTGCACCGGCAGGCACAGGGTGAACACCGAGCCCTCGCCCACGTGCGACTGCATGGTCAGCGTGCCGCCCAGCAACTCGGCCAGCGCCCGCGACAGCGACAGCCCCAGCCCCGTACCGCCGTGCTCGTAGCTGATGCGGGCGTGGCCTTGGCTGAACTTTTCAAAAATGCGCTCGTACTGCTCTGGCGGAATGCCCGGGCCGGTGTCTTTGACATGGAACAGCACATGGTCGCTCTGCGCACTGGGCTCCACGCGCAGCTCCACGCTGCCCGTTGCCGTGAACTTGATGGCGTTGGAGAGCAGGTTGTGCAGGATTTGCTTGAGCTTGAGCCGGTCGGTGACCAGTGTGTGCGGCGTTTGGGCGGCGATGTGCGCCTGTAGCTCCAGGGATTTGGCCACAGCGCTCACGCGAAAAAACTCTGCTACTTCATGCACCAGGCGGTGCAGCTCCACGGCATCGGAGTGCGCGGGCATGGCGCCCGCCTCTATCTTGGCCAGGTCCAGGATTTCGGTGAGCAAGGCGCTGAGGTGCTGCGCGCCCTGGCGGATCAGGCCTGCCTGCTCGCGCACCAGTGGGTCTTGGCTGCGCAGCTCCATCAGTTCGGAAAAACCCCGGATGCTGGTCAGCGGTGTGCGCAACTCGTGCGACATGGCGGCCAGGAACTCGCTCTTGGCCTGGTTGGCGCGGCGGGCGTTGGCCTCGCTTTGCACCAGGGCCGCGTGGCTGCGGGCCAGTCGGCGCACGCTGCCCAGAAACAGGGTGACAAAGGCCACCACCGACAGGCTCAGCAGCATCAGCAGCCCCAGCACGATGTTGCGCGTGGTGCGCCAGGGCGCAAAGGCCTGCGCCTCGGAGGTGCCGCTGAGCACCACCAGCGGGTACTTGCCCACCTGGCTGAAGCCGACGATGCGTGCCACGTTGTCGGAGGACTGCGATTGGATGGCGCCATCGCGCTGTGAATGCAGGGCCTGGGCCAGAGTCGGGTCGATGTGCATTCCGATATCGGTGCTGGTGCCGCCCATCACGCGCACGCGGATCACGCCGTCCAACCCCGTCAGCGCTGCGGCGCCATCGCTGCCCAGTTGCACGCCGCTGTATACATCGGCGAAATGGCTTTGGTTGAGTGACACCACCACCACGCCCAGCGTGCTGCCATCTTGCGCAATGAGCTTGCGTGAGAGCTGGATGGTGCGGATTCCCGACACCTTGCCCAGCAGCGTTTTGCTGATGAACAGGCCGTTGTACAGCATGCCCGGTGGCGGCGCCGCTGCGTCTGCTGGCAGCAGGTGAACCCGGATGTGGTCGCGGTCCATCAGGTTCACATTTTTGCTGCGCGAGCCGTCGGGGTCGAGGTTGCTGCCCTGAAAGCGCCCATCGGGGCCCACAAAGGACAACTGCGTCAGGATGTGGGGCACCATGCCGGTTTCGTTGGCGATGCTGATCAGCGCCTCGCCGTTGAGCTTGCCTTCTTCGATGCTGGCCTGCACCCGCCACATGGCCTGATCGACGGTATCGAGCACCCGCAGCGTGTGCTCTTTCAGGGCCACGGCGGTGTTGGTGTTCTGGCGCATTTCGGCGCTGAGGGTTTCCTGCCACTGCCAGCGCAGCATGGTGGCCATGGTGGCCCATGCGCCCAGCAGCACGACGGCACTGAACACGCAGGCCACCACGGAGTAGGTGAGTGCTGGGTGATTGCGCCAGCGTGCTGGGTGGAGGTAGCTGGTCATGACAAGGCTGCCGGCATGGTGTCTGTGTAACCCGCAGTGGGCAAGACGATGTGGAAAACAGTGCCGCCACCAGGCGCGTTGGTGGCATGGATATGCCCGCCGTGCGCCGTGATGATTTTGCGGCAGATAGCCAGGCCCAGGCCGGTGCCGCCCGAGCCGTCGCGCGTCTGGCTGGACTGCACAAAGGCCTGAAAAATGGTCTCCAGTTCTGCCGGGGGGATGCCAGGGCCTTGGTCGCGCACCTGGATGTGGATACTGTCCTCGCCAGAGACGCCTGCGGTGATCTGGATGGAGCGGTCCTCGGGGGAAAACTTCACCGCATTGGCCAGCACGTTGCGCACCACCTGCTGGAACCGCGATGGATCGACCTTGACCACCAGCGGGATACGGCCCAATTGCAGTTCCAGGCGCAGGCGCTTGCGCTCCAGCAGCAGCTCCAGCTCGGCGGCCACGTCTTCGATGAGTTCGCGCACGTCGTTGCGCTCGAAGTGGAAAGCGCCCACGGTGCTTTCGATTTTGGCGATGTCCAGCAGGTCATTGACCAGTACCAGCATGCGCTGGCCCGCATCGTGGATGTCGCTGAACATGGCGGCGAGTTTTTCATGCTGGCGGCCCCGCACCACACCCAGCTCGGAAAAGCCCAATATCGATTGCAGCGGCGTGCGCAGCTCGTGGCTGATGTTGGCCACAAATTCCGATTTCGAGCGCGATGCTTCTTCTGCCAGGTCGCGTGCAGCCAGAAATTCGGTGATGTCCATCTTGACGCTCAGGATGCCTACGGGCAGGTTTTGGTGGGAGGTGACCAGTACCTTGGTGACCTGCACGTCGCGGTAGCTGCCATCGGGGCGGCGCATGCGCTCTTCATAGCGCATCTGGCCCCCTTCGCGCAGCAGTTGCTCGTTATAGGCGTTGTAGGCGTGGGCCTCTTGCGGTGGCAGCAGATCGCTGTTGCTCAGGCCCAGAACCTTGTGGCGCGGCAGCCCCATGAAGTTTTCCCAGGCCGGGTTGACGGAGAGAAAGCGCCCCTGCAAATCGGTCATGCAGATGGGGAGCGGGTTGCATTCGAGCACCAGGTTGGTAAAGGCCAATTGCTCTTGCAGGTTGTCCTGCGCTGCCAGCAGTGCGGTCACATCCACGGCACTGCCAGCAAAGCCACGCAACTGCCCCGACCGGTCGTGCAGCGGCACCACCGAGATGTCGAGGGCGCGTGTCTCGCCACTGAGGCCCGTGAGGCGAACCTGGGCCAGGCGCACGCCAGCGGGCTCGGTGGCGTCGAACAGTGCATCAATGCGCTCGCGGGACTCGGCATGCACCATGTCTCGCAGGCGTTTGCCCCGGGCCATTTCCGTGGGTTGGTTGGCGATGGCATGCCAGCGTGCATTGACAAAGCGGATCACGCCTTGGGCGTCGGTGCGGAAGATCAGCGTCTGTACGCTTTTGAACAACACCGAAAGCTCCTGCTCGCGCCGGATGATTTCGCGCTGGGCTTCATCGCGTTCGCGCTGGGCGGTTTCACGGGCGCGGGCGCTGCGCCAGGAGATCAGGGTCATGAACCCGATCAAGATCGTGGCCACGGCCATGAACAGCAGCGGCCCGCGCAGCGATGCCAGCCATTGCTGCCTGGTGGCCTGATAGGGCTGTTCGACGATGGTCAGCAGCGGCTGGGTGCTGGAGGCGCGCCAGGCTCCCAGGTTGCGTGACTGGAACGACTGGACGGGCCCATAGGTGCCCTTGCGTGCCTGCTGCATGTCCTGGAACATCGGGTGTGTACGCAGGCTGCTGCCCAGCCTCAGGGTGTCGTTGCCCACTTGTGTCAGCAAGGTGCCGTTGTCCAGCACCAGCAGCACCTGCGTGCCCGCAGTGCCAGCGTCCGTCAACTGCATTTGGTAGCTGGCCAGGGTGTCGGGATTGATCTGGGCTACGAGGAAAAGGGGGGTTGGCAGCGGAATCCGGCGCACCATGGGTATGAAGCCCAGGTTGGCAGGCATGGCCCCGGCACGCGCATGGTCGGTCAGGGTGCGGCCCTTGACCCAAGGGCCTATGGCCACCCGCTCATCGGTGATGGGGGCCGGCGTCAGGCGTTGCAGATCCACCTTGCCGCCCCGGTCAGAGGCCGTGCTGGAAGTCAGCACCAGCCCCTGGGCGTTGACGATAGCGATGCTGCGCAGAAACGGCAGGCTTTGGAGCCGGTAGGACAGTTGTGCTTGCAGCTGTTCGGGGGTGCTGTTCTCTTGCACCAGGCTTTTGGCCAGGCTGTCCAGGGCCAGCCTGGCGTTGTCGAAGGTGTGGCTGGCATGTGCCTCCATCGCGCTGACCAGCAGCTCCAGATGCCGTTGATCCCGTGCTTTGGTGCGGCCAAACTCCAGCCACATCAGGCCTGCTGTGCCGACCAGCACCGCCAGAATGAGCAGCAAGCCGGTGGCCAGCACTTTGCGGCTGGGCTGGCCCAGAAAAGCGGGCTGGGCGGTAGAAAAAAAGCGTTTCATGGCAAAGGGCTGCATCAGGGCAGAAGAATGCTCTCAAGGCCATGGCGGCGGGCAGCGCTGTCCAGGCGACCATCCTGCCGGATGCGGGCGATGAAACTGCTCAGCGTGGCGCGCCATTGGGCATCCCCGGGTTTACTGGCGTGGGCGTAGGGCAGCGGATGGATGGGGGTTGGCGGAACCAAAAGGGCAGCCCATTCTGTGCTGTCGACGAGGGCGCGGCCATAGGGGTAGTCGGTCATGAAGACATCCACACGGCCTGCGGCGAGTTCGCGCTCGCGCGTTTGCGGCAGCTGGATGGATACCAGGCCGGCATAGCGCAGGCGCTGGCGCATCACGGGCTCCATGAAGGTGCCAGCCTGTACACCGACCAGTACGCCGGGCTGGTCGATATCGCTCCACTGGCGCACCGTGCGGCTGGTGCGCGTAGTAACCGCATGGATGTCGCTTTGCAGGTAGGGCGTGGAGAACTGGAGCTGCTCCATGCGTTTGGGCAGCATGGCGATGCCAAACATGGCCACGTCACAGCGGTTGGTGTGCAGGTCTTGAACCAGGGTGGGGAACGATGAATCGACAAATTCGAGCTTCACATTCAGATCGGCGGCCAGCGCCGTGGCCAGGTCAATGTCCAGGCCGCTGAGTTGACCAGAGCGCGGGTCGCGAAACGAGATGCGCTGGTAGTCGGGCCAGATACAGACCTTGAGGGCCCCCCGGGCTTGTACCCGCTCCAGCACTTCGCCTGCTGCAGCTCCCGTGCAGCCCAAGGCGCTGGCCAGGCACAGCAGCCACACGGCCCAGAATCGATCCCCTTGGCGCCTGCTCATAAAACCTCCTGCCCGCCCAGTTCCAGATCAGCAAACGTCGTGCGCTGGGCGGTGACGCGCTCGCGCAGTGCCAGCAGGTCGGCACTGTGCTGCATGAAGCAATCCACGACCGCCGGGTCGAATGCCTTGCCCCTCTCGGCTTGCAACATTGCGAGGGCTTTTTCTTGGCTGAAAGCAGGGCGGTAGACGCGGTCCATCGTCAAAGCGTCGTAGAAATCTGCAACTGCCACGATACGCCCCGACAGTGGGATGGCCTGGCCTGCCAGCTGGTGGGGGTAGCCTTGGCCGTCCCAGCGTTCATGGTGCGTCAGCGCAATCTCGGCGGCCATCCTGAACAACGCGATCCGGGATTTACCCAAAATGTCCGCACCAATGGCCGGGTGCTGGTTCATGATCAGGCGCTCTTCTGGCGTCAAAGGGCCGGGTTTCTTGAGGACGTTGTCAGGGATGCCAATCTTGCCGATATCGTGCATGGGCGCCGCCTTGCGCAACAAGCGGGCGTACGCCTTGGGTTGACCCAGAAAGGAGGCCAGCGCCTCTGCCAGAAAGCCAATGCGCACGATGTGTACGCCTGTGTCGTCATCCTTGTATTCCGCCGCCATGGCCAGCAGAAACAAAGCCTCGTGGTGTGCCCGCGCCACCTCTTGCAAGGCCTCGTTGCGCTCGTGGTACATGCGGCCCAGGTCGGAGATGATTTTCTCCATCTGGTCGGCTGCAGCCTGGTCAAATTGGGTGGCCTCTGGGGCGGTCAGGTTCATGCTGCCTCGGAGGGAGTGGTGCCCAGGTTGTCAATGGTCTCGATCAACTTGAGGGGGCTGAAGGGTTTGAGCAGATAGGCATCGGCCCCCGCATTCATGCCCGCTTCAATGTCCTGGCTTTGTCCGCGTGCCGTGAGCAGTATCACCTGCGGCATGCCCAGGGAGGGGTCGCTTTTGACGAGGCGGCACAAGTCCAGGCCGTCCAGCTGGCCCGGCATCATGATGTCCAGCAGCAACAACTGCGGACGCAACTGCCGCACTGCTTCCAGGCCTTCGTCGGCGTTGACGGCCTCGTGGATTTCGTGGTTTTCAAATTCCAGGGTCATGCGGATTAGCCGACGGATGTCCGCATGGTCTTCGACGATCAAAATGCGCTGGGTCATGGTGGATGGCATGGGTTAATTTGAATTTATCAAATATATCATAATTACCATTGTTTGAAGTGATAGAATCCGATCCAATGAAAACAAGCTTGGCCATGACCCTGCCAGACGATTGCAGCACGCGCGATGTCGCACAGGTGCTGGGCTTGGCGGTGCGCTCTGTACAGCTCATGGTGGACCGGGGCGAGCTGGAGGCTTGGAAAACACCCGGTGGCCACCGGCGCATTGCGCGGGCGTCGGTCGAGCGTTGGCTGGCCCAGCGCCAGGCAGGCGCTGTGGTGGTGCCTGGCGGGTCACCGTTGCCTGACGCCGCACTGGTGCCGGGTGCCGCCCCCCCCCCGGAAAAAGACCTGGGCCAGCGTGTTGCCCACAGCGGCAACCGCGCGGCACCGGCACACCCACAGCGCCAGCGTGTGCTGCTGATAGAGGACTCCACGCATTTCCAGACCCTGGTCAAGCTGCTGATGGCGCACAGCTTTCCCGAGGTCGATCTGCACGTGGCCGATGACGGTATCGTCGGTCTGGCCATGGCAGGCGAATTGCAGCCCGATGTGCTCATCGTCGATATTTTGTTGCCCGGCATTGACGGCGCCACGCTGATTGCCCGGCTGCGCTCCCATCCCCAGTTCCAACGCAGCCGCCTGATCGTGGTGACGTCCCTGGAGCCCGAGCAGCGCGCTCCTTACGCTTTTGCGCTCGCTGGCCTGCCCGTGGTACACAAGCCCCGCCTGGTGCAAGAGTTGCCCGGTCTACTGTCAGAGTGCCTGCGTTTGGTGGCTTGAAGGGGCGCCTTGTGACACCGCCGCGCGTACTGCTTCTGGAGGACGACCCGGCAGTCCGCCGCTTTGTGCAGATGGTGCTGGAGCCTTTGGGTCTTGATCTGGTGCAGTGCGCCACCCTGGCCCAGGCGCGCCAAGCCATTGAGGCTGCCGCCGTGCAACTGGTACTGACCGACCTGACGCTGCCCGACGGCTCTGGCCTGGATTGGCTGCAATGGCTGCACGCCCGTGTGCCGGCACCGGGTCTGGCCTGTCGCACCGTGGTGTTCAGTGGGGGCATTGACCCCGCCATGGAGCGCCAGTTGCAGGCATTGCAGGTCTGGCGCATCTTGCACAAGCCCGCATCGGTGGGGGCGCTGATGGAGTGTGTGGAGCAGGCGCTGGACAGTCTGGCCGAGTCGGCGGCCACGCCGCCTGCCGGTGCCACCACGGCCTCCGATCCCGTGACCGAATTTTTTGCTGGCAACCATGCGCTCTACCGCACCTACCGGGCAGCCTGCCTGGCCCAGTTTGCGCAGGATGTGCGTGCCGGAGACAGCGCTGTGCAGGCCGGTGATGTGCAAGCGCTGCAGCGTGTGGCCCACAACCTCAAGTCGGTACTGACCATGCTGGGGGAGGCTTCGGCAGCGCAATCGGCGCGCAGCACCGAGGAATGCGCCGCCCAGGGGGCGCTGGAGTCCATGCAGCAAGGCTGGCGGCAGTTGCGTGAGCAAGTGCAGCACCTGGTGTTGTCACACGACAGCGCTTGAGCCTGGCGGCTTTGTGCAGCGCGCACAAAACGCCAGGGGCTTGCTCAGCCCGCCCTGTAGGCCACCGCCACGGTGGCCGCAGGCATGTACGTAGGGACTGGCTTGGCCTTGGCTTGGGGCGCAGTGGCTGCAACGGGTTGTGTGCGGCCATCGACATTGCCGAGCTGGAACACCGACACTGTGCCCACCAGCTCCTGGGCCTGCATATTCAGGCTGGTGGCAGCTGCTGCCATTTCTTCTACCAGTGCGGCGTTTTGCTGCGTCACCTGGTCCATCTGGGCCATCGACTCGCCCACCTGGGCCACGCCTTGGCTTTGCTCGGTGCTGGCGGCGCTGATTTCTCCCATGATGTCCGTCACGCGCTGGATTGCGCCCACCACTTTGGCCATGGTCTTGCCCGCGCGGTCTGCCAGGGCACTGCCGACTTCCACGCGCTCAACGCTGGCGCCTATCAGGCTCTTGATCTCTCGGGCTGCCTCGGCGGAGCGACCTGCCAGGTTGCGCACTTCCGCGGCCACGACGGAAAAACCCCGGCCCTGTTCGCCTGCGCGGGCCGCTTCCACAGCGGCGTTGAGCGCCAGGATGTTGGTCTGAAAGGCAATCGAGTCAATCACGCTGATGATGTCGGCGATCTTGGCAGAGCTGTCGTTGATCTCTTTCATGGTGCGCACCACGTCGGCCACAACCTCGCCGCCTTGCGTTGCGACGTTGGAGGCGCTTTGTGCCAGTTGGTTGGCCTGGCGCGCGTTGTCGGTGTTCTGGCGCACGGTGGAGTTGAGCTGCTCCATGGAGGCCGCAGTTTGTTGCAGCGCGCTGGCCTGGTTTTCGGTGCGGGCAGAAAGATCCTGGTTGCCCTGTGCGATCTCGGTCGATGCCACCTCCATGCCGCCAGCCGATGAGCGTACAGCCAATACCGCCTGCGCCATGCGCTGAAGGGTTTCTTGCAATGCAAGGGCCCCCGGAGTGGTCACTGGAAAACTCTGTACGTCCAATGCGATGCCGTCCGGTTGGTTTACAGCGCTGACCAGATGGCTCAGTTCACGACCCTGGCGTGCCGTGCGGCCCATGCGTATGGCCAGCACCACTTCCAGTGTGGTCTGGATGACCAGATAGACCGCATGCAGCAAGACAAGCGGGAGGTTTGGCTGGGTCAGGCAATAGAAGCCGTAGCCTGCGGCCTGTAGGCGATCAAAAAGCACGTGGTGTACGGCGAAGGTGACTGCCGACAGTACGATGGGCCGCCAGTCGAGGTACACCAGCAGCAACGCCAGAGTGACGAAGACCCCGAAGTGGAATTCGGTCATGCCTTGGGCCAGCTGAATGTGCAGCTCTACAAACGATGACAGCACAAATGCCAGCACCAGGCTGGAAGTGAGTGTTCCGCGCCGGGTGAGGTAAATCAGCCCGGTGAGAGCCAGCAGTACGCCCGATGCTCCCCATGCGAGCTGCGATTCGACGAAATTTGTGCCCAGCGCCACCGCAGCGACGGCGCTCAAGACGATAGAGGCCAGCAAGATGTTGTCGCCCAGCAGGGCTTGGCTGTTGGCCGCCGTGTGCTGCGCCGTACTGTGGTGGGTGAGTTCGATGCTCATGGTGGTTTCCTGTCTGGCGATAAATGAATCTGTTGCTGCGGGGTGAAGTCGAGCATGAGGCGGATCAGTGCCAATCCGGTGGCGAAGATCTGTTCCTTGGGGCGCCAGGGGCAGTGGTTGTGCTGCCTGGAGAAAGACAGACGACAAAAGTATTAAATGTGTGAATTTTTATGATTCTATCAATTTAATCAATTTCAAAAAATACCCACCACACCAGAAAATGCGTTCGCGCAGCGCCTGCGCCGCAGGGGGATGTGCGTGGCTGCGCAGAAGGCCAGCGCAAACAAGCGTGCGCTACCGCGCAGTTTTCGGTGGTTGGAACTGGCTCAAGGCCGAGAAAAACGGTGACGCAAGGGTGGGCGTGGCAGTGCGCGTGGTGCGCTCTGTGGGAGCGGTGCTTCGCCCCAGTGCATGTTGCAGCGCACTGTGTGGGGCGTGTGCGGTGGAATCGCTTCTTTTTTGATAGCTGCTAGCGCCCGTCCCCAGGGCGTTAGAAGCCAATTTGATTGCAGAAATACCTCTGCCAGGTGCCAGGCTGGCGCACGGGGCGCCGTGGCCTGTGGTGTGCCTGCTCAGGGGGCCAGGCGCTCTTGGTCTTGCAGCGTGCGGCGCAGGCGCGATTGCTCAAAGTCCAGGTAACGGATGCGGTCGCGGGCCTCGCGGCGCTGGCTTTCGGTGGTGTTCTTGTCTTGCAGGCGCTGCTCCTGGCGGCGGATTTCGCGCTCGTTGCTGTCCATGCTTTGCCGGGTGCGGTACACCTCCAGACCCGCGCGCAGGGCAAACTGAAAGCCCCCTTCCTGCGGGCGGCCCCGGCACATGTCCAGCTGCTGGCTGCGGCCCCGGGTGCCTTCGCTCCAGCCGGTGTAGGGCGTGCAGTAGCGCAGGATGCCTGTCTCCCAGCCTTGCTGGAAGCGTGCCGTATCGGGGCGCACGCCCACTTCGGCGCAGTCCTGGGCGTATTCCCCCAGCTTTTGTTGCGCGCCATGGCCGGCGCTGCCGTCTTCCACGCCGACCTGGTACCAGTCGGCAACACGGCATTGATCAGGGGTCATGCTGGCGCAGCCCGACAGCAAAAGAAGCGCCACGGCAGCGGCAAGGGTGGGTTTTTTCATGGGCAAAGAAGTGCTCTAGGGGTGGGCCAATCAGGGTGTGCTGCTTTGGCGCAGCAATGTAGCCATTTCTTTGCGCCAGCGCCAGATATATGGTGCCACCGCTAAACTGCGACCTCGCTTTTTCCCTTTTCTGGCGTTCATGCCCTGCGGCAAGCGCCTTTTCGTGCAGGTGTCTCTCCCATGTCTCTTATCCCCGCCACCATCCTCACCGGCTTTTTGGGCTCGGGCAAAACGACGCTGCTCAAGCGCCTGTTGAGCGAGGCCCACGGCCAGAAGATTGCCGTGATCGAAAACGAGTTTGGCGAAGAAAACATCGACAACGATATTTTGGTGACCGAATCCAAAGAGCAGATCGTGCAGATGAGCAATGGCTGCATCTGCTGCACCATCCGCGAAGACCTGCGCGAGACGCTGCAACTGCTGGCTGCCAAACGCCGCAAAGGTCTGCTGGACTTTGACCGCATCGTCATCGAAACCACCGGCCTGGCCGACCCCGGCCCGGTGGCGCAAACCTTTTTCATGGATGAGGAAATCGCCGAGACCTACCTCATCGACTCCATCATCACGCTGGTGGACGCCAAGCACGCCCCCCAGCAGCTCAACGATCGCCAGGAAGCGCGCCGCCAGGTGGGTTTTGCCGACCAGATTTTTCTGTCCAAGACCGACCTGGTCAGCGCCGAGGAAACCGACGCCCTCATCCACCGCTTGAAGCACATGAACCCGCGCGCACCCATCAAGGCGGTGCATTTTGGCGAGGTGCCACTGAACGAGGTGCTGGACTTGCGCGGTTTCAACCTGAACGCCAAGCTTGATATCGACCCCGACTTCCTGAAAGACGAGGACGACCACAGCCACTGCGACCATGACCATAACCACGGCCATTGCGAGCACGGGCATGACCACCACGACCACGCGCATGGCGAGCACTGCAACCACCCCTCGCACCAGCACGGCCAGGGCCACCACCATCACCACGATGACGATGTGAAGAGCTTTGTCTACCGTGCCGAGCGTCCTTTCGATCCGGCCAAGCTGGAAGACTTTCTGGGCGCCATCGTCAATATTTATGGCCCGCGCATGCTGCGCTACAAGGGCGTGCTGCACATGGTGGGTACCGAGCGCAAGGTGATCTTCCAGGGCGTGCACCAGCTCATGGGCAGCGACCTGGGGCCGCAGTGGGCTGAAGGTGAGGCGCGCACCAGCAAGATGGTGTTCATCGGCATCGACCTGCCCCAGGACATCCTGTTGCAGGGATTGGAGCAGTGCCTTGCCTGAGCGTGTGCAGGGGGGTGTAATCCGGTCTGTGGGTATTGCGCCACGCAGCGGATTACAGCCATTGGGTGCCGATACAATCGCGCCCCGGTAAACACACGGGCTTACCACCCCATCGCCCGTCAGCCAGCCATCCGCGTGGCTGCGGGCCCGCCCGTACTGTGAGGAGACAGGAAGTGAAAGCCGAACCCAGCAAATCCCAGGCAGCCGCCAAGGCCCCCGCGAGCACAGCCAAGGCTGTGGCATCCAAGGTGCCAGCTGCGCCAGCTGTGAGAGCGGCCTCCAAGGCCGAGCCGAAGGCGGTGGCCACACCGTCTGTCAGCACGGTGCCTGCGCCAGGACAGGAGCCTGTGCGCAGTACCCGGCCTTCCTCCCGCCTGGCCCAATTGACCGTACCATCCATGGCGCAATCAGTGGCTTCTACTGGAGCCAAAGCGAGCTATACCAACACCATGCCCTCTACCATGCAAGTGTCGCCCCCCGCCGGGGCCGCAAAGAAAGACGCCAAACTGTCTGGCAACTGGAAAACCAAGTCCGTTGAAGAGCTGACCGACGCTGAAGTGCTGGCCATGCCAGACAGCGAGTACATGAACGACACGCAAATGGCTTTCTTCCGCCACAAGCTGGTATCGCTCAAGCAGGACATGCACAACAACGCCGGTGAAACCACCGAGCACCTGCGCGAAGACACCGTGGTAGTGCCCGACCCCGCCGACCGCGCCACCATTGAAGAAGAGCACGCCCTGGAGCTGCGCACCCGCGACCGCGAGCGCAAGCTGCTGAAAAAAATCGAGCAATCCATTGCCCGCATTGACGCTGGCGACTACGGCTACTGCGATGAAACCGGCGAACCCATCGGCGTGGGGCGTCTGCTGGCGCGGCCTACAGCCACCCTGTCGCTGGAGGCGCAGCAGCGCCGTGAGTTGAAGCAAAAAATGTTTGGCGACTGACGCGCGGCTGAAAGCGGCGCACTTTCTGGTTCATTGCCATGAGCAAAGAAGAATCATCCCCTGGTGGCCTGCTCTCCAAGGTGGTGCGCTTTGTGCGCAACCCCACCGTCAACTGGACTGAGCTGGACACGTTGGAGAGTGACCGTGAGAGCCAGTACAGCAAGCAGATGCTCAAGGAGATGATCGAGCGCAAGCGCCGCAACGATTTTGTGCGCAAGCGGGAGTTCGATCAGTTGCGCAAACTGCGCCAGCGCGACGCCCTGGTCGGGCAGCGCGTGGAAGACCCCGTGGGTCGCGCCTCTTTCTTTCAAAGCAGTCTGACCTCACCCGATGACCGGGCGGTCACCATCAAAAAGATCGACGAGATCGAGGCCCAGATGTCCATGCAGTGGTGGCGTGGCAAACAGGGGGGCGACACCGCGCCCCTGGTGCCTACGTTGCCAGCGGGCCTGTCGCCGCGCAACACGGGCATGGCCGCCCTCTCGACTGCCTTTGCTCCCACCGCGCCCGCCTCCATGCCGTTGTCGCTGGAGCCGCAAGCGGCGGCGGAACCCTTGTTTGCCAATGACAGCATGGTCATCGCGGGCTTTGGTGGCGCAACATCACCCATGCTGGCGCCTGCCGAAGTCGAGGCACATGCCGACGCTTCTGCGCTGGCGTCGCCCGCTGCACGATCGGTGGTTGCCGTCGAAATGGAGGCATTTGTGCACGAACCCGACCTGGAAGAAGCTGCCATCCTGTTTGCCAACGCAGATTACGCGGGTGCCAGTGCCTGCCTGCTGGATGTGGTGGCGCAGCACCGCAACAGCCAGGGGGAGTCGCCCCTGGAAATCTGGATGACGCTGTTTGACCTGTACCGCGCCACCGGTCAGCAAGAAGGTTTTGACACCTTGGCCATTGAATTTGCTGCCTGCTTCGGGCGTTCGGCGCCGCTGTGGTTTTCCATCCCCGAGCAACTGGGCCTGGCCAGCAGCACCCCGGCCGCAGAGGCAGCTGCGGTGCGCCGCGATTTCAGCTGGAATGCGCCCTCCACCATTGGCGTGCAGTCGGTGGCCGCGTTGCAGGCCTCGCTGGCCCGTGCCGCTTCGCCCTGGATGCTGGTCTGGAGTCGCCTGACGGTGATTGAAGAAGCCGCGCTGCCCGCGCTGGCGCAAGAGTTCAACCGCTGGGCCGATCAACAAGTACAACTGGTGTTTGTGGGGGCTGAGCGCTTGCAGGCGCTGTTGCAGGCACACACCCAGTCGGGCGATCGTGGCGGCAGCCCCGAGTGGTGGCGGCTGCGCATGGCGCTGCTGCGCTGCATGGGGCTGGGTGATGAGTTCGAGTTGGTGGCGCTGGACTATTGCGTTACCTATGAGGTGTCGCCGCCAGCCTGGCAGGTGCCGCGCTGCGGTTATCTGGATGCCGCAGAGGGCGATGGCGTATCGGCCGATTTGTTGGCCGCGCACCCGCCAGCCGCTCCGGACGCTGCGCCTGCCCCTGCCGCCGTCGGGTTGTCGGGCCACATTGAAGGCGATGCCGATGCGCTCTTGCAAAACCTGGAGTCGCTGGCCAAGCCCGGTCAGCCCCTGGTGGTGCCATGCGACCGGCTGATTCGCATTGATTTTTCTGCCGCCGGTTCGGTGCTCAATTGGGCGGCAGCCCAGCAGGCGCAAAAGCGCGAAGTGCATTTCCAAAACCTGCACCGCGTGGTTGCCGTGTTTTTCAATGTGGTCGGCATCAATGAGCATGCCTGGGTGATTCCGCGCAAAAACTGATGCCGCCTGGCCCCGGTGGCTGCTTGTAAAGCACTGCCGCCACCCCTACCTTCTGCCGTTATGCAATCCACCAGCGATACCCCTGTTTTTCACGGCACCACCATCTTGAGCGTGCGCCGCCAGACGCCCGACGGCGTGCAGGTGGCCATTGGCGGCGATGGCCAAGTCACCCTGGGCCACATCGTGGTCAAAGGCACGGCGCGCAAAGTGCGCAAACTGCACCACGGCAAAGTGCTGGCCGGTTTTGCCGGTGCCACCGCCGACGCCTTCACGCTGTTCGAGCGCTTCGAAGCCAAGCTCGACAAACACCAGGGCCACCTCACGCGCGCTGCCATTGAACTGACCAAAGACTGGCGCACCGACCGCGTGCTGCGCCGCTTGGAGGCCATGTTGGCCGTGGCCGACCACAGCGCCAGCCTCATCATCACCGGCAACGGCGATGTGCTGGAGCCCGAGCAGGGCATTGTGGCCATTGGTTCGGGCGGTGCCTATGCGCACTCGGCGGCCAAGGCGCTCTTGACCAATACCGACCTGAGCGCCCAGGAGATCGTGAAAAAGTCGCTCGAAATTGCCGGTGAGCTGTGCATTTACACCAACATGCACCACACCATCGAGACGCTGTAACGCCGCGTGCGCTGTCCGGCAGGGCAAGGGGTGCCGCCAGGGCCAGTTCTGCCGGTTTTTTTTGCTACTGAATAAATAGCTTCTCGCGCCCATCAGCAAAGGGCTGGAGCCGTTTTTGATCCTATAAAAGGTTTGCCATGTCGTCGATGACCCCCCAGGAAATTGTTTCCGAGCTGGACAAGCACATCGTGGGCCAGGCCAGTGCCAAACGTGCCGTGGCCATTGCGCTGCGCAACCGCTGGCGCCGCCAGCAGGTGGCCGAGCCGCTGCGCCACGAGATCACGCCCAAAAACATCCTCATGATCGGCCCCACCGGCGTGGGCAAGACCGAAATCGCCCGGCGCCTGGCACGCTTGGCCGACGCGCCCTTCATCAAGATCGAGGCCACCAAGTTCACCGAGGTGGGCTATGTGGGCAAAGACGTGGACGCCATCATCCGCGACCTGGCCGAGATTGCCGTCAAGCAAGAGCGCCAGGCGCAGGTGCAGCAGGTGCGTGTGCGTGCCGAGGACGCGGCGGAAGAGCGCATTCTCGATGTGCTGATTCCGCTGGCACGCACGCCCGGCAGCGAGCCGCCTGCCGACAGCACCGCGCGCCAGGTGTTCCGCAAAAAGCTGCGCGAAGGCCAGCTCGACGACAAAGAGATCGAGATTGACGTGGCCGACGCCCGCCCGCAGGTCGAGATCATGGGCCCCCAGGGCATGGAAGAAATGGCCGAACAGCTGCGCAGCGTGTTCAGCCAGATGGGCCAGGACAAGCGGCGCACGCGCAAACTCAACATTGCCGAGGCGCGCAAGCTGCTGATTGACGAAGAAGCGGTCAAGCTGGTCAACGAAGAAGACATCAAAACCCGCGCCATCCAGAACGCCGAGCAAAACGGCATCGTCTTCATCGACGAGATCGACAAAGTGGCGGCACGCCAGGAAACCAGCGGCGCCGACGTCTCGCGCCAGGGCGTGCAGCGCGATTTGCTGCCGTTGGTGGAGGGCACCACGGTGTCCACCAAATACGGCATGGTCAAGACCGACCACATTTTGTTCATTGCCTCGGGCGCTTTCCACCTCTCCAAGCCCAGCGATTTGATCCCCGAGTTGCAGGGGCGTTTTCCCATCCGCGTGGAGCTGGAATCGCTGTCGGTGCAGGACTTTGAGGGCATCCTCACGCAAACGCACGCCTCGCTGGTCAAGCAGTACCAGGCGCTGCTGGCCACCGAGGGCGTGGCGCTGGAGTTTGTGCCCGAGGGCATCACGCGCCTGGCGCACATCGCTTTTGAGGTGAATGAGCGCACCGAAAACATTGGCGCCCGGCGCCTGTCCACGGTGATGGAGCGCCTGCTCGATGAGGTCAGCTTTGACGCTGCCCACCGCGCCGGCCAGACGCTGGTGGTGGATGCGGCCTACGTCGATGAGCGCCTCAAAGCCCTCAGCCAGGACGAGGACTTGTCGCGCTACATTCTCTGAGTGCCGGGGTGGCGGTGCGACAAAAGGTTTTTTATTGTTTTTTTATCTCTCGTTTGCACCGCTAACTGTTTGATTCCATTGGTATAAGCGCTTGCGCGTACGGGTCTGCCGACAGCAATTGCTGCTACAGTGCTTCTCTTTCCGAGACTTGCAGTGACTGACATCCTCCCCCATACCACCGTGCTGCTCGATGAAGCGGTTGATGCCCTGCTGGGCAACGCCTGCGAGGCGGCGCCGGGCAGCACCTGGATTGATGCCACCTTTGGCCGGGGCGGGCATTCGCGGCGAATACTCTCGCAGATGCCGCCAGGCCATCGTTTGCTGGCGTTCGACAAAGACCCCGAAGCCATCACCGAAGCAGCGCGCATCCTTGATGCGCGTTTTTCGATTCGCCACGAAGGTTTTCGCCACCTGGCCGATTTGCCCGCAGGCAGTGCGGCTGGGGTGCTGATGGACTTGGGCGTGAGCTCACCACAGATTGACAGCCCCGAGCGCGGCTTCAGCTTCCGTTTTGACGGCCCGCTGGACATGCGCATGGACACCACCCGGGGCCAGAGCGTGGCGCAGTGGCTGGCCCATGCCGATGTGGGGCAGATTGCCCAGGTGGTGCGCGACTACGGTGAAGAACGCTTTGCCGGCCCCATTGCCCGGGCCATTGTGGCGCGCCGCCAGGAGCGCGGCCCCCTGAGCACCACGGCAGAGCTGGCCGATCTGGTGGCCAGCGTGGTCAAGACGCGCGAGGCCGGGCAGAACCCCGCGACGCGCACGTTCCAGGCTTTGCGCATCTTCATCAACGGCGAACTGGACGAGTTGCAGCAAGCGCTGCAAGCTTGCCTGTCGGTGCTGCGTCCGGGCGGGCGGTTGGTGGTGATCAGTTTTCACTCGCTGGAAGACCGCATCGTCAAGCAGTTCATTGCCCAGCATTCCAAAGAAACCTATGACCGGCGCGCGCCGTTTGCGCCGCCGCAGGCCATGCGGCTACAGGCCCTGGAGCGTACCAAGCCCGGTGCGGCGGAAGTGGCTGCCAACCCGCGCGCGCGCAGTGCCGTGATGCGCGTGGCCGAGCGTACCCAGGTGCCCGCATGAGTGCTGGTGCCAGTGGTTGGGGCTACAGAACGCCCGCTGCGTTGCGCTGCATGGTCTGCACCGGGAGCAAGGCGCGCGCATGACCCGGGTGAACATTTTCTTGCTGCTGCTGGTGCTGGTCAGCGCGATGTTCGTGGTGCGCACGCAGTATGAGTCGCGCGTGCTCTATACCGCGCTGCACCGCGCCGATGCCGAGGCGCGGCGCCTGGAAACCGAGCACGAGCGCCTGCAAGTGGAAAAACGTGCCCAGGCCACGCCCTCGCGCGTGGAAGCCATGGCCCGTGACCAGCTGCACATGCGCACCGCCACCCCACCCATCACGCAATACGTGCAAGACCCCGCACCCATCGTGGCCCTGCCCACGACGCAGGGCGATGCCCCCGCCAGGAAGCAGCCATGAGCCGCAGCGTGCTCTACACGTCCAGCCCGCTGCTGGCGAGCAAAACGCCCGTGTGGCGCAGCAAGTTCATCGTGGCGCTGATTGCGCTGGGTTTTGTCGGGCTGGGCGCGCGCGCCGCCTATGTGCAGGTGCTGGACAACGCCTTCTTTCAGCGCCAGGGCGAGGTGCGCTTTGCCCGCACGTTGGAGCTGCCCGCCAACCGGGGCAAGATTTTGGACCGCAACGGGCTGATTCTGGCCTCCAGCGTGCCCGCGGCCAGCATCTGGGCCATTCCGGAAGACGTAGAGCAGGAAGACCCCGAGGTGCGCGCCAAGCTGCGCGAGCTGGCACGGCTCATGGACATGCCGTTGCCCGAATTGACCGCCAAGCTGGCCGATGAGGACAAGACCTTCGTCTGGGTCAAGCGCCAGCTCGACTGGGACGTGGGCCAGAAAATTGCTGCGCTGGGTATCAAGGGCATCTACCAGCGCAAAGAATACAAGCGCCAGTACCCCGAGGGCGAGGCAGCTGCCCACGTGGTCGGCTTCACCAACGTCGAAGACCGGGGCCAGGAGGGCATGGAGCTGGCGTTCAACGACCTGCTGGCAGGCAAGGCCGGCTCGCGCCGCGTCATCAAAGACCGGCTGGGCCGCGTGGTCGAGGGCGTGGGCGAGGATGTGCCGCCTCTGGATGGCCGCGACATGCAGCTGTCCATCGACAGCAAGGTGCAGTTTTTTGCCTACCAGAAGCTGCGCGACCAGGTGGCCAAGAGCCAAGCCAAGGCGGGCAGCGTGGTGGTGCTGGACGCCATCACCGGCGAGGTGCTGGCGCTGGCCAATTACCCCAGCTACGTGCCCGACAAGCGCAAAAACCTGACTGGCGAGCAACTGCGTAACCGCGCCATCACCGACACCTTCGAGCCCGGCTCGACCATGAAGCCGTTCACCATTGGCATTGCCCTGGAGAGCGGCCGTGTGAAGCCCGAAACGCCCATGGATACCTCGCCCGGGCGCCTGTCCATGGGCGGCTACACCATCTCGGACACACACAACTACGGCTTGTTGACTGTGGCGGGCGTGATCCAGAAGTCCAGCAACGTGGGCACCACCAAGCTGGCCATGCAGATGTCTTCGCGTGAGATGTGGGAAACCTTCTCGGCGGCGGGCTTTGGGCAAAAGCCGCAGATCGCCTTTCCCGGTGCGGTCAGCGGGCGCCTGCGCCCCTACAAAACCTGGCGCCCGGTGGAGCAGGCCACCATGTCGTATGGCTACGGCCTCTCGGCCAGCCTGTTCCAGATGGCGCGCTCGTACACCGTGTTTGCGCACGACGGCAGCATCATCCCGGCCACCATGCTCAAAAGCACGCAGCCTGCGGTGGGCGTGCCGGTGTTTTCGCAGCGCACCGCCGATCAGGTGCGCAAGATGTTGGAGATGGCCGCAGGCCCCGGCGGCACCGGCCAGCGCGCGCAAACGCAGGGCTACTCGGTGGGCGGCAAGTCGGGCACGGCGCGCAAGCAGGTGGGCAAAAGCTACGCGGCGGGCAAATACCGCGCCTGGTTCACCGGCATGGCACCCATCGACAAGCCGCGCATCATCGTGGCCGTGATGGTCGATGAGCCCACCGTGGGCGGTGTGTACGGCGGTTTGGTGGCCGCGCCCGTGTTCAGCGAGGTGGTGCAGCAAACGCTGCGCATGATGGGCGTGCAGCCCGATATCGATGTCAAGCCGCAAATCGTGGCCAATCCCGTGGAGGAATCGCTGTGATACACACGCTGGCCCACAGTGCCGAAGCCGTGCAGTGGCTGCGCGCGCGCGTCACCGGCACGCTGCACACCGACAGCCGCCAGATACAACCGGGCGATGGCTTCATCGCCTGGCCCGGCGCCGCCACCGATGGCCGCGCCCATGTGCCAGATGCCCTGGCGCGCGGCGCCGTGGCCTGCCTGGTGGAGCGCGAGGGGGTCGAGCCCTTTGGCCTGGCCGGAGAACACCTGGCCGCGCTGCCTGGCCTGAAATCCGCCACCGCCGACATCGCCGCGCAGTGGTTTGGCAGCCCCACCCAGGTGCTGGATGTGGTGGCCTTTACCGGCACCAACGGCAAGACCAGCAGCGCCTGGTGGCTGGCCGGGGCCTTGTCGGTACAGGCCGATGCGGGTGGTGCTGGTGTGCTATTAAAAAGGGAGCTGCAAGCGCACGCTCCATGCGCCCTGGTGGGTACTTTGGGCATGGGAATTGTCCCCCACCTGGAAACCACTGGCATGACCACGCCCGACCCGGTGCGGCTGCAACGGGCGTTCCGGCAGTTCGCCGATGCGGGCGTGCGCACCTGCGCCATTGAGGCGTCCTCGATTGGCCTGGCCGAGCACCGCCTCACGGGCACGCGCATCCGCGTGGCCGTGTTGACCAACTTCACGCAAGACCACCTCGACTACCACGGCAGCATGGAGGCTTACTGGCAGGCCAAGGCTGCGCTGTTTTCCTGGCCCGGCTTGCAGGCGGCGGTGCTGAACATCGACGACCCGCACGGCGCGCAGCTGCACAGCGCGCTGGCCCTGGCGCAACAGGCACAGCCCACGCCGCCGCTGGACTTGTGGAGCATCTCCATGCACCAAAGCGCCCGTCTGCGCGCGCAGGATGTGGTGTTTGCCGACGCGGGCCTGTGCTTCACGGTGGTCGAAGGCGCTGAACAACACCGGCTCCAAACGGCGGTGATTGGCGACTACAACGTCTCGAATTTGCTGGGCGTGCTGGCAGCCATGCGCGCCCTGGGCATCCCGCTGGCCAGCGCCGTGGCCGCCTGCGCTGCGCTGGAGCCCGTGCCCGGTCGCATGCAGCGCATTGCCACGCCGGGCCAGCCGCTGGTGGCCGTGGATTACGCCCACACCCCCGACGCCCTGGACCAAGCCCTGCGCGCCTTGCGCCCGATGGCACAGGCGCGCGGTGGTCGGCTGTGGTGCGTATTTGGCTGCGGCGGCGACCGCGACGCGGGCAAGCGCCCGCAAATGGGCGCCGCTGCGCAGCACCGCGCCGACTGCGTGGTCGTGACCAGCGACAACCCCCGCAGCGAGGCACCCGAGCACATCATTCACCAGATTCTGCAAGGCACCATCGCAGGCGATACCGTGTGGGTGGAACCCGACCGCGCCGCCGCCATCGGCCAGGCACTGGCCCAGGCCGACAGCGCCGATGTGGTGCTGATTGCTGGCAAAGGCCACGAGGATTACCAGGAAATGGCCGGTGTGCGCCGCCCGTTCTCCGACATGGCGCAGGCCCAGGCCGCGCTGCAACGCCGGGAGGCCCGCACATGACCATGATGACCCTGGCCCAGGCCTTTGGCTGGATCAGCGCACGCATTCCGCAGGCGCAACTGGTGGGTGCCGATGCCGGTGCGCTGCCGATGGTGCGCGTTCACACCGACACCCGCACGCTGGCGCCCGGCGATTTGTTTGTCGCCCTGAAAGGCGAGCGCTTTGATGCCAATGCCTTTTTGTCGCAGGCGCGCGAGGCGGGCGCCGTGGCCGCCATCGCCCACCGTGGTCTGCTGGATGCGGGCTTGCCCGGCGTCACCGTGCCCGACACCCTGGCCGCGCTGGGCGCCTTGGCCGCTGGTTGGCGCAGCCAGTTCAGCCTGCCGCTGATCGGCGTGACTGGCAGCAACGGCAAAACCACGGTGACGCAGATGATCGCGTCCATCCTGCGCGCCCACGCGGGCGAGGCCGCGTGGGCCACGCAGGGCAACCTGAACAACGCCATCGGCGTGCCACACACGCTGCTGGGCCTGCGCAGCGCGCACCGCATCGCCGTGGTCGAGCTGGGCATGAACCACCCCGGCGAAATCGCCCAGCTGGCCGACATGGCCCGGCCCACCGTGGCGTTGGTGAACAACGCCCAGCGTGAGCACCTCGAATTCATGCACACCGTGCAGGCCGTGGCCGAAGAAAACGGCGCCGTGCTGGCGGCTTTGCCTGCCGATGGCGTGGCCGTGTTCCCGCACGACGATGCCTACACCCCGCTGTGGCGCCGCCTGGCCGGTGCGCGCCGCTGCTTGAGCTTTGGCAGCGCCGGTGCCGATGTGCAGGCCACCCAGGCGCACTGGCAGGGCGATGCCTGGCAGGTGCGCATGCACACGCCCCAGGGCGATCTGGCCTGTGCGCTGCACATTGCCGGCCAGCACAACGTGCGCAACGCGCTGGCGGCCACGGCCTGCGCGCTGGCCGCCGGGGTGCCCCTGGACGCCATCGCCCAGGGCCTGAGCGCCTTTGTGCCGGTCAAAGGGCGCTCGCGGGCGCTGGCTGTGGCGCAGGGCACCCGCCAGATCACCGTGGTGGACGACAGCTACAACGCCAACCCCGACTCGGTGCGCGCCGCCATCGACGTGCTGGCCGCTCTGCCCGGCCCGCGCCTGCTGGTGCTGGGCGACATGGGCGAGGTCGGCGCGCAGGGGCCGCAGTTCCATGCCGAAGCCGGGCAGCACGCCCAGGCCTGCGGCATTGAGCACCTGTTTGCGCTGGGCGCGCAGTGTGCCCACGCCGCCGCCGCTTTTGCGGGCGCGCGGCATTTTGACAACATGGCGCAGCTGCAAGCGGCAGTGCGCGAGGCGCTGCCCACGGTGGGCAGCGTGCTGGTAAAAGGATCGCGGTTCATGAAGATGGAGCAAGTGCTGGAGGCCATCGTGCCTGCCACGCCCACCCCCGGTAACACCCCCGTGCAGGAGGCCGCCACCGGCGCCTTGCGTGCGCCATGCTGATCTGGCTGGCCCAGTGGCTGCAAAGCCTGTCGCCCGAGTTCGGTTTTTTCCGCGTCTTCCAGTATTTGACGTTCCGCGCCGTGATGGCCGCATTGACGGCGCTGCTCATCGGCCTGGTGGCGGGGCCGCGAGTCATCCGGCGCCTGACCGAGCTGAAAATCGGCCAGCCCATCCGCACCGATGGCATGGAAACGCACCACGTCAAAAGCGGCACGCCCACCATGGGCGGCGTGCTCATCCTGGCTGCGCTGTCGATTTCCACGCTGCTGTGGTTTGACCTGTCCAACCGCTTTGTCTGGATTGTGCTGGTGGTCACGCTGGGCTTTGGCGCCATCGGCTGGGCCGATGACTGGCGCAAGGTGGTCAACAAAGACCCCAACGGCATGCGCTCGCGCGAGAAATACATGTGGCAGTCCCTCATCGGGCTGCTGGCGGCGCTGTACCTGGTGTTCAGCATCTCCGAGAGCAACAACTACAAGGTGCTGGAGCTGTTTGTGTCGTGGGTGCGCTCGGGCTTTGATGTGAACCTGCCCACCCAGGCGGGCCTGCTGCTGCCGTTCTTCAAGGAAGTGAGCTACCCGCTGGGCGTGCTGGGCTTTGTCATCATGACCTACCTGGTGATTGTGGGTGCCAGCAACGCCGTCAACCTGACCGATGGGCTTGATGGCCTGGCCATCATGCCGGTGGTCATGGTGGGCTCGGCGCTGGGGGTGTTTGCCTATGTCACGGGCAACGTGGTGTATGCCAAATACCTGTTTTTGCCGCACATTCCGGGCGCGGGCGAGCTGCTGATTTTCTGCTCGGCCATGGCCGGTGCCGGGCTGGCGTTTTTGTGGTTCAACACCTACCCCGCGCAGGTGTTCATGGGCGACGTGGGCGCGCTGGCGCTGGGCGGCGCGCTGGGCACCATCGCCGTGATCGTGCGCCAGGAGATCGTGCTGGCCATCATGGGCGGCATTTTTGTGGTCGAAGCGCTGTCGGTGATGGCGCAGGTGGCCTGGTTCAAATACACCAAGCGCCGCTACGGCGAAGGCCGCCGTCTGCTGAAAATGGCACCGCTGCACCACCACTTTGAAAAGAGCGGCTGGAAAGAGACGCAGGTGGTGGTGCGTTTCTGGATCATCACCATGCTGCTGTGCCTGGTGGGCCTGTCGACCCTGAAGCTGCGATGAACTCCTTGCAAGACCAATCTGTCCTGATTCTGGGGCTGGGCGCTTCGGGCCTGGCCATGGCGCGCTGGTGCGTGCGCTGCGGCGCGCAGGTCACGGTGGCCGATACGCGTGCCCAACCGCCGCAGCTGGCCGTATTGCAGCAAGAGCTGCCGCAGGTGCGCTTTGTGCCCGGTGCCTTCGATGCCAGCCTGGTCCAGGGCCAGCCGCTGCACGCGGTGTACCGCTCGCCGGGATTGAGTCCCGAGGCAATTGCTCCTGTATTGATAGCTGCTAGCGCCCACCACATCAGCGTTGGAGGCGAATTAAGCTTGTTTTTTGGCGCCTTGCAGGCGCTGGGCGCGGCGCACAGCGCGGACGCCAGCGCAGAGGCTGCCCCGGCGCCCGCCTATGCGCCCAAGGTGCTGGCCATCACCGGCACCAATGGCAAAACCACCGTCACGTCGCTCACGGGCCAGCTCGTCGAGCGCGCGGGCAAAACCGTGGCCGTGGCGGGCAACATCGGCCCGACGCTGCTTGATACCCTGGCCCAACGGCTCGATGCCGGCGATCTGCCCGAGGTGTGGGTGCTGGAGCTGTCCAGCTTCCAGCTCGACGGCATCGCGGGCTTTGAGCCCACGGCGGCCACGGTGCTCAACGTCACGCAAGACCACCTCGACTGGCACGGCAGCATGGCCGCCTACGCGGCGGCCAAAGCGCGCATTTTTGGCACGCAAGGGCTGATGGTGCTCAACCGCGAAGACCCCGAGGTGATGGCCATGCTGCCGCCACCCGCCCGCGTCAAGCTGCAAAAACCGCAGCAGCGAGCGCACATCACCTTTGGCGGTGACATGCCCCGGCGCCCCGGCGACTTCGGTATCGACACCGTCGGCGGCATGGCCTGGCTGGTGCGCGCCCTCGAAGCCGATGAAACCCGCAAGCGCGTGCGCGGCGCTGAAGCCGAGGAAGAACTGCACATCCAGCGCCTGATGCCCGCCGATGCGCTGCGCATCCGGGGCCGCCACAACGCCATCAACGCCCTGGCCGCGCTGGCGCTGGCCCAGGCGGCGGGCTGCCCGCTGGCGCCCATGCTTTACGGTTTGCGCGAATACCGGGGCGAACCCCACCGCGTCGAGCCCGTGGGCCGCGTCAACGACATCGAATACTTTGACGACAGCAAAGGCACCAACGTGGGCGCCACCGTGGCCGCGCTCACCGGCCTGGGCGTCGAACGCCGCCTGGTGCTGATCCTGGGCGGCGATGGCAAGGGCCAGGACTTTGCCCCGCTGGCCGCGCCCGTGGCCCGCCATGTGCGCGCCGTCGTGCTCATGGGCCGCGATGCGCCGCTGATCCGCGCCGCGCTGCAAGGCACCGGTGTGCCCCTGCTGGACGCGCCCAGCCTGCCCGACGCCGTGCAGCTGGCCACCGCGCGCGCCCACGCGGGCGACGCTGTGCTGATGTCGCCCGCCTGCGCCAGTTTTGACATGTTCACCGGCTACGAGCACCGGGCGCAGGTGTTTTGCGCCGCTGTGCAGGCCCTGGCCGACGACGCCGGTCAGGCGCTGGAGGGGCAGTCGTGAGCGGGCGCGCTGGTGTGGCGCAGCGCCTGGGCGATTGGTGGGCGGGCCTGTCCAGTGCTGGCGGCGACGGCCTGCCGGTGCGCGCTGGCGGCATGGAATACCGCCGCACCGCCTCCACCCCCGCCAGCGTGCTGGGTTTTGACCAGGCCCTGGTCTGGGTCGTGGTGGCGCTGCTGGCCTGGGGCACGGTGATGGTCTATTCCGCCTCCATCGCCCTGCCCGACAACCCGCGCTTTGGCAAGATTGCGCCCACGCATTTTCTGGTGCGCCACATCTTTGCCCTGGTGATGGCGTTTGTGGCGGCGCTGCTGGCGTTCCAGGTGCCCATGGCGCTGTGGGAGCGCCATGCCCGGGGGCTGTTTTTGCTGTCGCTGTTTTTGCTGATCTTGGTGCTGGTGCCGCACGTGGGCACGGTGGTCAATGGCGCGCGGCGCTGGCTCAGCCTGGGCGTCATGAATTTCCAGCCCTCCGAGCTGGCCAAGTTTGCCGTGCTGATCTATGCCGCTGACTACATGGTGCGCAAGATGGAGGTCAAAGAGCGCTTTTTCCGCGCCGTGCTGCCCATGGGCGCCGCCGTGGCCGTGGTCGGGGCGCTGCTGCTGGCCGAGCCTGACATGGGCGCTTTCATGGTGATTGCCGTGATCGCCATGGGCATTTTGTTTCTGGGCGGCGTCAACGCACGCATGTTCTTTTTGATTGCCTTCATCCTGGTGCTGGCCTTTGCCGCCATGGTGTGGTTCTCTGACTGGCGGCGCGAGCGCATTTTTGCCTACCTCGACCCCTGGAGCGAAAAGCACGCGCTGGGCAAGGGCTACCAGCTCTCGCACTCGCTGATTGCCATTGGCCGGGGCGAGATTTTTGGCGTGGGCCTGGGCGGCAGCGTCGAAAAGCTGCACTGGCTGCCCGAGGCGCACACCGACTTTCTGTTGGCCGTGATCGGTGAGGAGTTCGGTCTGGTGGGCGTGATCGCGCTGATCGTGCTGTTCTTCTGGATGGTGCGGCGCATCATGCACATTGGCCGCCAGGCGATTGCGCTGGACCGCGTTTTTGCCGGTCTGGTGGCGCAGGGCGTGGCCATGTGGATGGGGTTCCAGGCCTTTATCAACATGGGCGTGAACCTGGGGGCCTTGCCCACCAAGGGGCTGACGCTGCCGCTGATGAGCTTTGGCGGCTCGGCCATTTTGATGAACCTGGTGGCGATTGCGGTGGTGCTGCGCGTGGATTATGAAAACAAGCTGCTCATGCGTGGAGGCCACGCATGAGCAGCTTGTTTCAGCAAAACAAATGCCGCATTGCGCCAGCAATGCCAGGCGCGCAGCGCCTGATGAGAGGAGGCCACGCATGAAGCAAAAAACCGCGCTCATCATGGCGGGCGGCACCGGCGGGCATATCTTCCCGGGGCTGGCCGTGGCCCAGGCGCTGCGCGAACGCGGCTGGCGCGTGCACTGGCTGGGTGCGCCGGGCAGCATGGAGTCGCGCATCGTGCCTGCGCAGGGCTTTGCGCTGGAAACCATTGATTTCTCCGGCGTGCGTGGCAAGGGCCTGAAAACCCTGGCCTTGCTGCCCTGGCGTTTGGCGCGCGCTTTCTGGCAGGCGCGCCAGGTGGTGCGCCGGGTGCGGCCCGACGTGGTGGTGGGCCTGGGCGGCTACATCAGCTTTCCGGGCGGCGCCATGGCCCGGCTGGCGGGCGTGCCCCTGGTGCTGCACGAGCAAAACTCGGTCGCTGGCATGGCCAACAAGCTGCTGGCGCGCATCGCCAGCCGGGTGTTTACGGCGTTTCCGGGCGCGCTGCCCCAAGGCCAGTGGGTGGGCAACCCCTTGCGCGCGGCCTTCTTGCAGCAAGCCGCCCCAGAGCAGCGTTTTGCCGGGCGCACAGGCCCCTTGCGCCTGCTGGTGGTAGGCGGCAGCCTGGGCGCGCGTGCGCTGAACGAAATCGTGCCCCAGGCGCTGGCCTTGGTTCCTGCCGACCAGCGCCCGCTGGTCACGCACCAAAGCGGCGCGGCGCAAATCGAGGCGCTGCGTGCCCATTACCACGCCGCCGGTGTGCAGGCCGAACTCACGCCCTTCATTGACGACACGGCCAGCGCCTTTGCCCAGGCCGACGTGGTGGTGTGCCGCGCTGGCGCCAGCACCGTGACCGAACTGGCCGCCGTGGGTGCTGCCGCCGTCTTTGTGCCGTTCCCGGCGGCGGTGGACGACCACCAAACCGCCAACGCCCAGTTTCTGGTGCAGGCCGGGGGCGGCTGGCTGGTGCAACAGCGTGATCTCACCTCCGAAGGGTTGGCAAAAATGCTACAAAATATGGAGCGGCCTGCGCTTTTGCAGCGGGCGCTGAAGGCCAAAAACATGCAAAAAATACACGCCACCGATGCGGTGGTTGCTGCCTGCGAAGAACTGAGCGCATGAAACACGCCATCCACCACATCCATTTCGTCGGCATCGGCGGTGCGGGCATGAGCGGCATCGCCGAGGTGCTGCACAACCTGGGCTACACCATTTCGGGCTCTGATCTGGCCGACAGCGCCACGCTGCGCCGCTTGCAGGCACTGGGCATTGCCACCCACCTGGGCCACGCAGCGGCGCACATCGCCGGGGCCAATGCCGTGGTCACGTCCACCGCCGTGCAGCCCGACAACCCCGAAGTGCTGGCTGCGCGCGCGCAAAAAATCCCCGTGGTGCCGCGCGCCCTGATGCTGGCCGAGCTGATGCGCATGAAGCAGGGCATTGCCATTGCGGGCGCGCACGGCAAGACCACCACCACCAGCCTGGTCACCAGTGTGCTGGCCGAGGCCGGGCTGGACCCCACCTTCGTCATTGGCGGCAAGCTCAACAGCGCCGGGGCCAATGCCAAGCTGGGCCAGGGCGAGTACATCGTGGTCGAGGCCGATGAATCGGATGCGTCGTTCCTGAACCTGCTGCCCGTGATGGCCGTGGTCACCAACATCGACGCCGACCACATGGAAACCTACGGCCATGACTTTGGTCGCCTGAAGAAAGCCTTTGTCGATTTTCTGCACCGCATGCCGTTCTATGGCACGGCGGTGCTGTGCCTGGACAGCCCGGCCGTGCGCGACATCGTGCCCGAGGTCACCTGCCCCATCACCAGCTACGGCTTTGCCGAAGACGCCCAGGTGCGCGCCATTGACGTGCGCGCGCAGGCTGGCCAGATGCACTTCACGGTGCAGCGGCGCAACGGCGTCACCTTGCCCGACCTGGAGGTGGTGCTCAATCTGGCGGGCGAGCACAACGTGCTCAACGCCCTGGCCGCCATCGCCATTGCCGTCGAGCTGAACATCCCCGACGAGGCCGTGCTGCGCGCCCTGGCCCACTTCAAAGGCGTGGGGCGGCGTTTTCAGCGCTACGGCGAATTGCCTGCCAAAGACGGTGGCCAGTTCACCCTGATTGACGATTACGGCCACCACCCCGTGGAGATGGCCGCTACGCTGGCGGCAGCGCGCGGCGCATTTCCGGGGCGGCGCCTGGTGCTGGCCTTCCAGCCGCACCGCTACACCCGCACACGCGACTGCTTCGAAGATTTCGTCAAGGTCATTGGCGGTGCCGACGCCGTGCTGCTCACCGAGGTCTATGCCGCCGGTGAGGCGCCCATCGTCGCTGCCGATGGTCGCGCCCTGGCGCGCAGCCTGCGCGTGGCGGGCCGGGTCGAGCCGGTGTTTGTCGATGAGGTGGCCGCGCTGCCGCAGGCGGTGGCCGACCTGGTGCAGGACGGCGATGTGGTGCTGTGCATGGGCGCGGGCACCATCGGGGCGGTGGCAGGCAAGGTGGTTGATTTGCTACAAAATAGTGAGCTGGTTGCGCAGGATGGACGGGCGTTATGAGCCAATTTGATTCAAAAATAGATGTGCAGGCCCTGGGTAAAGTGGCCGTGTTGATGGGCGGCAGTTCTGCCGAGCGCGAGGTCTCGCTGATGTCGGGCGCGGGCGTGTTGCAGGCGCTGCGCTCGCGCGGCGTCGATGCCCACGCTTTCGACCCCGCCCAGCAGGACTTGGGCGAGCTGCGCCGCCAGGGCTTTGCCCGCTGCTTTATCGCGCTGCATGGCCGCCACGGCGAAGACGGCACGGTGCAGGGCGCGCTCGAATTGCTGGGCATTCCCTACACCGGCCCGGGCGTGATGGCGTCCAGCATCGCCATGGACAAAATCATGACCAAGCGCATCTGGCGCTTTGAAGGGCTGCCCACGCCCGACTGGCGCCTGGTCTCCAGTGCCGACGACACGGTGGCTGCCTTGGCCGCCCTGGGCGCGCCCATGATCGTCAAGCCTGCGCGCGAGGGCTCGACCATCGGCCTGACCAAGGTGACGGACGCCGCGCAGTGCGCCCAGGCCTACGAACTGGCCTCGCGCTACGACCCCGAGGTGCTGTGCGAGCAGTTCATCGAAGGCGATGAGACCACCTGCCCCATCCTGGGCGAAGGCGCCAGCGCCCATGCCCTGCCGGTGATCCGCATCGTCGCCCCCCAGGGCAACTACGACTACGAGCACAAATACTTCACCGACGACACCCAGTACCACTGCCCCAGCGGCCTGCCCGAGGCCGAGGAGCGTGCCATCCAGGCGCTGGTGGTGCAGGCCTTTCGCACGCTGGGCTGCCGGGGCTGGGCGCGTGCCGACATCATGATCCGCGCCTCTGACCGCCAGCCGTTCTTGCTGGAGATCAACACCTCGCCGGGCATGACCGGGCACTCGCTGGTGCCGATGTCGGCGCGCGCGCTGGGCATTAGCTATGAAGACCTGTGCCTGCGCCTGCTGGCCAGCGCCACCCTGGATACCCCGCCCGGTGCCTGCACGGGCGCCGCCCCCGGATGCGCCGCATGACGGACACGCTGCCCGCGCCACTGGACGTGCGGCTCATGAACCAGACCGCTTCGGTCTTGTTCATGGCCTGTGTCGTGCTGGTGCTGGCAGCCAGCGTCTGGTGGGCGCTGCGCCACCCGGCGTTTGCCATTGGGCGCATCGTGGTCGAGGGCGACCTGGTACACAACAACGCCGTGACGTTGCGCGCCAACGTGGCGCCGCAGCTGGTGGGCAACTTTTTCACCATCGACCTGCGCACCGCGCGCGAGGCTTTTGAGCAGGCACCCTGGGTGCGCAGCGCCCAGGTGCGCCGCCAATACCCCCGCACGCTGCATGTGGTGTTGCAAGAACACAACGCCGTGGCGCACTGGGGCCCCGACACCGGATTGGCCATGGTCAACAGCTATGGCGAGGTGTTCGAGGCCAGCGCCGACGACGCCGAGGACGATGATCTGCCCCGTTTGCAAGGGCCACAAGGGCAGTCGGCCCAGGTGCTACAGATGTACGGGCTGCTGCAATCGGCCTTTGGCACGCTCGGTATGCCCGTGAAGGCGCTGGAGTTGTCGGGGCGGGGTGGTTGGCGCGCTACGCTCGGTGGCGGTGCCGTGGTGGAACTGGGCGGGGGGGCCGTCTCCGACGTGGAGCGGCGCGCCAAGGGTTTCGTAGGTACGCTTACGCAGGTGGCCGCGCAGTATGGGCGCAAACCCGACGCGCTGGAATCGGCCGATTTGCGCCACGCGGGTGGTTATGCGGTGCGCCTGCGTGGCGTGACGACGGTGGCGCCGGGCGCTGCGGCAGTGCGCCGCTGAGCGGCACAGACAATAAAAGGCAGACACGGATATGGCAAGAGAATACAAAGATGTGGTGGTAGGTCTGGACATCGGCACCGCCAAGATCATGGCGGTGGTGGCCGAGGTGCTGCCCAATGGCCAGCTCAAGCTCGCTGGCCTGGGCGTGGCGCCCAGCCACGGCTTGAAGCGCGGCGTGGTGGTGAACATCGACGCCACGGTGCAAAGCATCCAGCAGGCGCTCAAAGAGGCCGAGCTGATGGCCGATTGCAAGATCCAGCGCGTGTACACGGGCATCACCGGCAGCCACATCCGGGGCATGAACTCCAGCGGCATGGTGGCCGTGAAAGACAAAGAGGTCACACCCGCTGACGTGGCCCGCGTGGTCGAGACGGCCAAGGCCATCAACATCTCCAGCGACCAGCGCCTGTTGCTGGTGGAGCCGCAAGAGTTCGTCATCGACGGCCAGGATGTGAAAGAGCCCATCGGCATGAGCGGCATCCGCCTGGAGGCCAAGATCCACATCGTCACGGGCGCCCAAAGTGCCGCCGAGAACATCATCAAGTGCGTGCGCCGCTGCGGCCTGGAGGTGGAGCAGCTGTTGCTGAACCCGCTGGCCAGCAGCCAGGCCGTGCTGACGGATGACGAGCGCGAGCTGGGCGTGGCCGTGGTCGATATCGGCGCGGGCACCACCGATGTGGCCATCTTCACGGGGGGCGCCATTCGCCACACGGCGGTCATCCCGGCTGCGGGAGACCTCATCACCAGTGACATCGCCATGGCGTTGCGCACCCCCACCAAGGACGCCGAGGACATCAAGGTCGAGAGCGGCTACGCCAAGCAACTGCTGGCCGACCCGGACGCGCAGGTCGAAGTGCCTGGCCTGGGCGACCGCGGCCCGCGCATGCTCAGCCGCCAGGTGCTGGCCGGGGTGATCGAGCCGCGCGTGGAAGAAATCTTCTCGCTGGTGCAGCAGGTGATTCGCGAGTCGGGCTACGAGGAGGTGCTGTCTTCGGGCATCGTGCTGACCGGCGGCAGCTCGGTCATGCCCGGCATGGTGGAACTGGGCGAGGACATTTTCCTGAAGCCCGTGCGCCGTGGCATTCCCAAATACTCCAGCGCGCTGGCCGACATGGTGGCCCAGCCGCGTGCCGCTACGGTCATGGGCTTGCTCGAAGAAGCGCGTATGGCACGCCTGCGCGGCTTCAAGGTGTCGCAGAAAAGTGGCTCCGTGCAGACCGCTTTTGGCCGCTTCAAGGATTTCATTGTGGGGAATTTCTGACTATTGCAGCGTTTGCGTTGCAAATTTGCACACATGAGCCGCCTCGCATAGAGGCTGACAGCCTGCGTGGACGTACACTGCGCGGCAAAAAATTACAGTTTCTTTCCCTCTTTTCTTTTGCCAAAGCATACTATTCAGCGACAGGAGCACCAACATGCCAATTGAAATCATCGACGTTGAGGAATTCAACCAGGGCACACAGATCAAGGTGATTGGTGTGGGTGGCGGCGGCAGCAACGCAGTGGAGCACATGATTGCCCGCAGCGTACAAGGCGTGGAGTTCGTCAGTGCGAACACCGATGCGCAGGCACTGACGCGCAGCTCGGCACACCGCGTGATCCAGCTGGGTCTGAGTGGTCTGGGCGCTGGCAGCAAGCCCGACAAAGGCCGCGAAGCCGCAGAGGCTGCCGTGGAAGATATCCGCGCGGCCATTCAGGGCGCGCACATGCTGTTCATTACCGCTGGCATGGGCGGCGGCACCGGCACCGGCGCTGCCCCCGTGATTGCCCGCGTGGCCAAGGAAATGGGCATTCTCACGGTGGGCGTGGTGACCAAGCCCTTCGAATGGGAAGGCGGTCGCCGCATGCAGAATGCCGACGCAGGTCTGGCCGAGCTGGAGGCCAATGTCGATTCGCTGATCGTCGTGCTCAACGAAAAATTGCTCGACGTGCTGGGTGACGATATTTCCCAAGACGAAGCTTTCGCGCATGCCAACGATGTGTTGCGCAACGCAGTGGGCGGTATTGCCGAAATCATCAACGAATACGGCCATGTGAATGTCGACTTTGAAGACGTGCGCACGGTGATGGGTGAGCCCGGCAAGGCCATGATGGGTACGGCCACGGCCAGTGGCCCGGATCGCGCCCGCATCGCTGCGGAGCATGCCGTGGCTTGCCCGTTGCTGGAAGGGATCGATCTGTCGGGCGCCAAGGGCGTGCTGGTGCTGGTCACGGCGGCCAAGGGCAGCCTCAAGCTGGCCGAGTCGCGTTTGGCCATGAGCACCATCAATGCCTACGCCTCGCCCGATGCCCACGTCATTTATGGCGCTGCCTACGACGACAGTTTGGGTGAAGACATCCGCGTCACGGTGGTGGCCACAGGTCTGTCGCGCCAGAACGCGCGCCGCCAGTCCATGCAGGTGGTGCAGGGCGGCTTGCGCACTGGCACCGACAACGTGGCCTACCAAGTGCCCGTGGCGGGCCCGGGTGCGGGCAGCATGGGTGTGGCCGCCGGTCTCGCCGCCGGTGGTGGTGCCGGTGCCGATTACGGCAGCATGGCCGTGCCCAGCGTCTGGACCAGCAACCGCAACCGCGCGGCCGCCAAGGTGGATGCGCTGTCGTCGGGCGGCATGGACGATCTGGAAATCCCCGCCTTCCTGCGCAAGCAAGCCGACTGATTCGCCGTTTCTGGGCCCCGTGCGTTTTGCTGGCTGCTGGCCGCAATGCACGGGGCTTTGCATTGTGCGCACCGCTTTTTGTCTATGGCGGCCATAGAAAATCCCCCGACCCCACACATCCCAGGGTGCGGTCTGCAAAACTAAAATTGCCGCATGCTTCAGCAACGTACCCTCAAAACGCTCACCCGCGCAGTGGGCGTGGGCCTGCACAGCGGCCAGCGCGTGGAGCTCACGCTGCGCCCCGCACAGCCCGACACCGGCATTGTGTTTCGCCGCATTGATTTGCCCGAGCCGGTGGACATCCCCATCTCGGCCACTGCGGTGACCGACACCCGCATGGCCTCCACCATCTCCGTGGGCGATGCCAAAGTCCACACCGTGGAGCATTTGATGTCGGCCTGCGCCGGGCTGGGCATAGACAACCTGTATGTGGATATCACCGCCGAAGAGGTGCCCATCCTGGATGGCTCATCGGCTTCGTTCGTGTTTTTGCTGCAAAGCGCGGGTATCGCCTTGCAGAAGGCGCCCCGGCGATTCATCCGGCTCAAACGCCCGGTGCAGGTCAGCCAGGGCGAGGGCGCTGGCGCCAAGTGGGCACGGCTGGAGCCCTACCACGGCTTCAAGCTGCGCTTTGAGATCGATTTTGCCCACCCGGCGGTCGATTCCACCGGCCAGTGCGTGGAGTTCGATCTGGGCAGCGGCAGCTACAGCCGCGATATTGCCCGCGCCCGCACTTTTGGCTTCACCAAAGACGTGGAAATGATGCGCGCCAACGGCCTGGCCCTGGGCGGCGGGCTGGACAACGCCATCGTCATGGACGACTACAAAGTGCTCAACGCCGACGGCCTGCGCTACGACGACGAGTTCGCCAAGCACAAAATCCTCGATGCCATGGGCGACCTGTACCTGGTGGGCAAGCCGCTGCTGGCCGCCTACAGCGCGTTTCGCTCGGGCCACGCCCTCAATAACCTGCTGCTGCGTGAGCTGCTGGCACAGCCCGATGCCTGGGAGCTGGTGACGTTCGACAACGAGCGCCTGGCCCCCACAGGCTTTGCGCAGCCTGCACGTGCCTGGTAGCGCACGCCCCACACACCATGCTGTTGTTTCGCTGGATTGTCATGTTGCTGCTGCTCACGGCGGCAGTGTGTTTTGCGTTCTATGCCGGCACCGGGCGGGCGCGTTACAAGCGACTGGGTTTTGTGGTGCTCAAGTGGACGATGATTGCCGCCTTTGTTTTCTTTGCTGTGCTGATTGCCGAGCGCGTGCTCTAGCAGCGCCGTTACACCTGAACGGCGCCAGCGGCCTATACTCGCGCCTGCTCCGGGGTGTGCTGATGCACTGAGATGCGGGCGGTCTGATGCAAGTCAGACTGGCCTGCGAACCCGACGAACTTGATCCGGTTCATACCGGCGGAAGAAGAGCCGATCTCCCCTGTACCACTGCGCCCTCCTGGACGTGGTGGTACGCCCCGCAGCACACCACCGTGCCGGGGTGGGCAGGGCACAGGTCACTCCGGAGCGCGCACCCCACCGCACCCTTACCGGAGACCTGCCATGAATGCCCCCGACTCCCTTGCCCGCGAAAAGTTTGCCGATCTGCTGGCCCTGACGCGCGAGCCCTTTCCCGCCTCGCGCAAAGCCTATATCCCCGGCCAATTGCACCCTGAACTGCGCGTGCCCGTGCGCGACATCGCGCTGACCAATGGCGAAACCGTGAGCGTGTACGACACCTCCGGCCCCTACACCGACCCCAGCGCCGTGATTGACGTGCGCCAAGGTCTGGCCAGCGTGCGCGGCGGCTGGATTGAAGGCCGGGGCGATGTGGAGCGCTACCAGGGCCGCCCGCCCGTGGCCCTGGACGACGGCCAGAAAAGCGATGACGCTGCCCGCCTGGCCGCCCTGCGCCAGGAGGCCGCGGCCCTGCAACGCCAGCCCCTGCGCGCCAAGAGCGGTGCCAACGTCACGCAGATGCACTACGCGAAGAAAGGCATCATCACCCCCGAGATGGAATACGTGGCCATCCGCGAAAACGGCAAGCGCGAATGGATGGCCCAGTACCAGCAAGACCAGGCCCGCGAGCAGCGCCTGATGGGCAACCCGATGGGCGCGATGATTCCCAAAATCATCACCCCCGAATTCGTGCGCGACGAAGTGGCCCGGGGCCGCGCCATCATTCCCGCCAACATCAACCACCCTGAAGTCGAGCCGATGGCCATTGGCCGCAACTTCCTGGTCAAGATCAACGCCAACATCGGCAACTCTGCCGTGACGTCGAGCATTGAAGAAGAAGTCGAAAAACTCGTGTGGGCCATCCGCTGGGGCGCCGACAACGTGATGGACTTGTCCACCGGCAAGGCCATCCACACCACGCGCGACTGGATCGTGCGCAACTCGCCCGTGCCCATCGGCACGGTGCCGATCTACCAGGCGCTGGAAAAAGTGGGCGGCGTGGCCGAAGACCTGACTTGGGCCATCTTCCGCGACACGCTGATCGAGCAGGCCGAGCAGGGCGTGGACTACTTCACCATCCACGCCGGTGTGCGCCTGGCCTACATCCACTTGACGGCCAACCGCCGCACCGGCATCGTCTCGCGCGGCGGCTCCATCATGGCCAAGTGGTGCATGGCGCACCACCGCGAGAGCTTCCTGTACGAGCATTTCGAAGACATCTGCGACATCATGAAGGCGTACGACGTGTCGTTCAGCCTGGGCGATGGCCTGCGGCCCGGCTGCGCCAGCGACGCCAACGACGAAGCCCAGTTTGCCGAACTGCACACCCTGGGCGAGCTGACGCAAATCGCCTGGAAGCACGACGTGCAGACCATGATCGAAGGCCCCGGCCATGTGCCCATGCACATGATCCAGGCCAACATGACCGAGCAGCTCAAGACCTGCCACGAGGCGCCGTTCTACACCCTGGGCCCGCTGACCATCGACATCGCCCCGGGCTACGACCACATCGCCAGCGCCATTGGCGCGGCCATGATCGGTTGGATGGGCACGGCCATGCTGTGCTACGTCACGCCCAAAGAGCACCTGGGCCTGCCCGACCGCGACGATGTCAAGCAGGGCATCATTGCCTACAAGATTGCCGCCCACGCCGCCGATGTGGCCAAGGGCCACCCGGGCGCCCGCTCGCGTGACGATGCGCTCAGCCAGGCGCGCTTCGACTTCCGCTGGCAAGACCAGTTCAACCTGGGCCTGGACCCCGAAACCGCCAAGGAATACCACGACGAAACCCTGCCCAAGGACAGTGCCAAGGTGGCGCATTTCTGCTCCATGTGCGGCCCCAAGTTCTGCTCCATGAAGATCACGCAGGAAGTGCGCGACTTTGCCGCGCAGAAGGGCTTGGCCGAGGCGCAGGCGCTGGCCGCCGGCATGGAAACCAAGGCCGAGGAGTTCCAGAAGGGCGGCGGCAGCCTGTACGTGCCGATCAAGCCGGTGTGACGCCGCAGGCATGGCTTGATTTGCTATTGAAATAAGAGCTGATTGCGCCCACCCTGTAAGGGCTGGAGATCGATTTGGCTTAAAAAATCCCCCGGCGCCTCTGGGCAGGTGCCGGGGGATTTTTACGTGCCGACCGTGGCGCTCAGGCGGTTTGAAAGCGCACCCGCCGCGCCGCCAGCAGGCCGATGCAGGCGGCGGTGCCGGTCAGCGCCCAAGTCCAGTGCCAGCCGCCCACGCTGCCTGCCACCCAGGCGATCAGCGGTGGCCCCAGAAACTGGCCTGCCGACGAGCACTGCTGCATCCAGCCCACGGTGGTGGACACCGTGCGCTCGCTGGGCGCCACGCGCACCGCCAGCGAGAACAACACGCCCGGAATCAGCCCGCCCACCGCCGAGAACACCAGCACCGCCAGGTAGCGCAGGACCGGCAGCCCCTCCGTCCAGGTGCCAAACACCAGCACCGCGCCCAGCCCCATACTGGCAAAGCCGGTGTAGAGCAGGTGGCGTGCGCACCAGCCCTTTTGCAGCAGGCGGCCCGAGGCGATGTTGCCCGTCACGTTGATCCACGAAGCCAGGGCGGTCAGCGCCCCGGCCTGCGCCGCCCCCAGCCCTGCCTGGGCATACACCGCAGGCAAAAAGCCAATCACCGCCAGCCACTGGCTGGAATACATGGCAAACAGCAGCGCCACCTGCCAGGGGCCGCTGTGGCCCAGCGTCAGGCGCAGCGGTGCCCACCAGGGCGCGCCGCTGTCGCCCGGTGCGCCTGGCGTGCCCGGCATGCCCGCTGCGCGCACGGCATCGGCAGGGATGCGCCGCAGCACCCACAGCACCATCACCGCAGACAGCAGCCCCAGCAGCCCCCACCAGCCTTGCCAGCCCAGCCATTGCATGGCCAGCGGGCCGCCCAGCAGCGCCAGGGCAATGCCCGTGCCCATGTAGGCGCTCCACCAGCCCAGGTACAGCGGCAGCTGCGAGGGCCGTACCAGCTGGCGGATCAGGCTGGGTGCGGGCAGGGCGGCCAGCAAAAAGCCCAGTCCCTCCAGCGCCCGCAGCACCAGCAGGCCCGTGGGGCTGGTCACGGCCATGCCCGCCAGACTGGCCAGCGCCAAAATGATTTGCCCGGTCAGCAGGCTGCGGCGCAGGCCCAGGCGGTCGGCGGCCATGCCTGCCAGCGCCCCCACGCCCATACCGGCCAGTTGCACCGCCGACAGCAAAAAGCCCGCCTGCACCAGCCCCACGCCCAGCGCCTGTTGCAACACCGGAATGGCGGGCGGCATCTTGCCCACGTGCATGGCAATGACGATGCCCGACAGCACGATGATCCACGCCGGGGGAACGGACACCGCACCAAGGCGGCGCTGCGGTGCAGCAACAGACAGGGAAGGGGGCACGCCAAAGTCTCCGAACCGGGCTCGATGCGGCCCGTGCGCGGCGATTGTCGTGCATGGGGCGCCGGTTGGGGGCGCTGCCGGGCGCCTGGGTCGCAGGCGCTGCCGGTCTTGGGGGGATTTATCTAGCTATTGAATATGTAGCTGCTAGCGCCCTGTGCGCGGGCCTTGAAGCCGTTTTTGGCTTTATTTTTGCTGTGCCCCGTGCTGCGGGGTCAGCGCACTTCCAGCAAGGCCAGCCGCTGCTGCGTGACATGGATGGCCGGGGCTGGCGGGGCCAGGTGCGTCGGGTGCTGCGCCTGCGTGGGTGCGCGGGCTGCGGCATGGGCTGGCTCCGGCGCCGCAGGGCTGGGCAGCACAAACTGGCTGATGAGCTGTGCCAGCTCCTGGGCCTGGTGCTTGAGGCTCTCGGAGGCCGCCGCCGACTCCTCCACCAGCGCCGAGTTCTGCTGCGTCATCTGGTCGAGCCGGGAGACAGCGCTGCTGATCTGGCCAATGTCTTCGTTCTGCGCCTGCGTGGCGCTGGTGATTTCGGTCATGGTCTGGGCCGCTTCCCGGATGGCCGCCATGATGCGGGCCATGGTGTGGCCCGCATCGCTCACCAGGCTGGAGCCCGCCTGCACCTGCTCGACCGAGGTGCCAATCAGGCCCTTGATTTCTTGCGCCGCCTGCGCCGAGCGCGTGGCCAGCGAGCGCACCTCGCTGGCCACCACGGCAAAGCCCCGGCCTTGCTCACCGGCGCGCGCGGCCTCTACGGCGGCATTCAGCGCCAGGATGTTGGTCTGGAAGGCAATGCTGTCGATCACTCCAATGATGTCCACGATCTTGGTCGAGGACTGGTGGATGCCCTGCATGGTGGCTTCCACCCGCGCCATCACGGCGCCGCCCTGGCCCGCCACCGTGGCGGCGGTGGCGGCCAGCGTTTCGGCGCGGCTGGCGGCAGCCGCCGACTGCGTGACCCGCAGGGTCAGCTGCTCCAGCGATGCGGCAGTCTCTTGCAGGCTGGAGGCCGTCTCCTCGGTGCGCGTGGACAGGTGGACGTTGCCGTTGGCGATCTCGGACGAGGCCGCGCGCACGTTTTGCGCCGAGGCACGCACCTGCATCACCAGCTGCCGCAGGGCATCTTGCATCACCGCCAGCGAGTGCAGCATGCGCCCGGCCTCATCGCGCCCGTGGCCGGCAATGTCGTGGCGCAGATCAAGCTGGGCCACCCGGTTGGCGGTGGCGCTGGCGGCGGCAATCGGCTGCGTGATGCTGCGGCGCAGCCACAGCGCCAGCAAGCTGCCCAGCACCAGAGCCAGCGTGGTAAAGGCCAGCAGCACCAGGCGCGCCCGGTCGCTCCACTGGGCGATGGCGCGGTCGCTGGCGTCGATGTCGCTGCGCTGCGATTGGCTCAGCGTGCCCAAACTCGACAGCAAGGCCCCGGAGGCGGGCAAAAAGCGCTCGGCATACACCTTGCGGATGCGCTCGGTGAAGTTGGACATGCTGGCCGCCATCAGCTCGGCGCGCGCTGCGGTGAAGTCTTTTTCGGCGTTCTGCACTTGCAGCAGCAACTGCTGCTCCTGTGGGCTTTTCAGCAAGGCGGCCACCTGGGCCATGAGCTGGCCGTAGGCTTTCTCGGTGCTGGCGATGTCGGCGCCCAGAATGTCGGCCACCTCGGGCTCGGAACTCAGGGCCACGGCCTTGTAGCGCTCGGCGTTGATGGCCTGGGCACGGTAGGCATCGGCGATCAGCCTTTCTGCGGCAATGCTGTGCTGCACCATGTGTGTGGTGGCCGTGTGGATGCGGCCCAGCGACCAGATGCCGGTGGCCGAGCCGGTCAGGCCCAGCAAAAGCACCACAAAAAACGCAAACAGCAGGCGTCGGCCCAAAGTGTTGCGCGGCGAGGGGGTGGCGGTGTGTAAGGCGGGCATGGGGCGAGGGGGAGCTGGGTGGTGCCCGACAAGGGCAAGGGCGCTGATGTGCCCACTATGGCGCCCCCCCGTGACGCTTTTTTGTCAAGGCCCCAGAGCGCACAGGGCCGCGCCCGCCCTCAGTAGCTGCGCCCGCCCTTGAACATGGCGTGCTGGCGCCGCTGCAAGGTGGCCGATTCGCCCAGCCGCGCCATGGCCGCGCCCGCGTGCGCGTGGGTGATGGCCATGCCCAGGGCGTCGGCGGCATCGGTGCCGGGCAGGCCGGGCAGTTGCAGCAGGCGGCGCACCATCTCCTGCACCTGGCTTTTGGCGGCGCGGCCATGGCCGACCACGGCTTTTTTCATTTGCAGCGCGGTGTATTCGGCCACCGGCAGGCCGCTGGCCACCAGCGCCGTAATGGCCGCGCCGCGCGCCTGCCCCAGCAGCAGCGTGGACTGCGGGTTGACGTTGACGAAGACGATCTCCACCGTGGCCACATCGGGCTGGTAGCGCGCAGCCACCTCGCTGATGCCGTCAAACAGCACCTTCAGGCGCCCGGGCAAATCGCCCAGCGCCAGCTGCGTGGTGCGGATGGTGCCGCTGGCCACGTAGCTCAGGGCGTGCCCTTGCACGTCGATCACGCCAAAGCCGGTGGTTTGCAGGCCGGGGTCTATGCCAAGGATTCGCATGCTATTAAAAATGGAGCTATAGGCGCCCTTTTGGCGGGCGTTACAGCGGTTTCAGGGCAAACTCGCACTGCCCATGCGCCGCAGGATGGTGCGGGCGCGGCCCAGCAGGTAGGCGGACTGGGGCAATTTCTCGAAGCGCTTGGGCGCGGGCAGCATCACCGCCAGGCGCGCCGCTTCGGCGGCAGACAGGCGGGCAGCGCTTTTGCCAAAGTAGTGCTGGGCGGTGGCTTCGGCGCCGAACACGCCGTCGCCCCACTCTACGTTGTTGAGGTAAATCTCCAGGATGCGCTGCTTGCTCAAGAGCTGCTCCAGCGCCAGCGTCAGCACAAACTCCTGGCCTTTGCGCAGCAGGGTGCGCTCGCCCGAGAGCAGCAGGTTTTTGGCCAGCTGCTGGGTGATGGTGGAGCCGCCCACCACTTTGGGCGCGCGCGCTGGCGCTGGCGGTGCTGCGGCGGCCTTGGCGCGCTGGGCGGGGGGCAGGGCGGCTTCTTTTTGTGCGGCCAGGGCTTCGGCGCGGGCGTTTTTCTCCCAGGCTTTTTCGATGGCGTTCCACTCCACGCCGTCGTGGTTGACGAAGCCATCGTCCTCCGAGGCGATCACGGCGCGCTTGAGGTGGTCAGAGATTTGCGCGTAGGGCACCCACTGCTGGCGCCAGTGCAGCCGGCCGCTGTCCGCCAGCTGCGCCCAGGCTTCGGAGCGCTGGAAGGTGGTGGAGGTGGGGTTGATCCAGGCCATGGCGGCAATGCGCGCCACAAAAAACAGTTGCAGCGCCAGCGTGGCACAGGCCACCAGCGCCAGCCAACGCAGCAGGGCTTGCATGGGCGCGGGCAGGGCGATCAGGGGGCGGCGCTGGCTGGGGCCGCCGCAGCGGGCGGCGCCGCCATCAGCGCGCGCAGTTCGGCCAGCACGGGCGCGCCGGGCGGGTGCACGCCGCGCCAGATGGCAAAGGCCTCGGCGGCCTGCTCTACCAGCATGCCCAGGCCGTCGCGGGCGTGGGCGCCGTGGGCGCTGGCCCAGTCCAGAAAGCCCTGGGCGGCTGCGCCGTACATCATGTCGTAGGCCAGGCTGCCGGGGCGCAGCACGCTGGCGGGCACGGGCACGGCATCGCCTGCCAGGCTGCTGGCGCTGGCGTTGATGACGAGGTCAAAGCGGTGGTTTGGAGCCAAATCGGCCTCCAGCCCTTGCGTAGCAAGCGCAAGCAGCTCTGTTTTTTGTAGCGCGGCCAGGGCGGCGTGGGCCTGCACCAGCGCCTGCGCCCGCGCCAGCGTGCGGTTGGCCACCACGATGCGGCGCGGCCCCGCTTGCAGCAGCGGCCCCAGCGCCCCGGCGGCAGCGCCGCCCGCGCCGATCAGCAGCACATCGCGCCCGGCCAGCTCGATACCGGCGTTGCGCGTCAGGTCGGCCACCAGGCCCAGTCCGTCGGTGTTGTCGGCCACGATGGCGCCGTCGGCCAGGGTGAGCGTGTTGGCTGCGCCCGCCAGCAGCACCCGCTCGCTGCGGTGCGTGGCGATGTGCGCGGCGTCCAGCTTGAAGGGCACGGTGACGTTGCAGCCGCGCCCGCCCGTGGCCGCAAAGTGGTGCAGCGCGTCGGCAAAGCCGCCCAGCGGCACCAGGCGGCGCTCGTAGCACAGGCGCTCGCCGGTCAGCTCGGCAAAACGGGCGTGTATCCAGGGCGAGCGGCTGTGCTCCACCGGGTTGCCCATGACGCAGTACAGATCGACGCCGGTGTTCATTGGACGCTGGTCTCCAGGGTTTGGTCGCGCGTGAACTTGAAGCGCGACACCACGGCAATCTGGTCGGCCTTGGCGCGCATGGCCGGGCCAAAGGCGCCAAACGGCCCGGCGGCCTGGGCGATGGCCTCGGCGCGGTTGTCCAGCAGGCGGTTGCCCGAGCCCTGCACGATCTCGGTGGCCAGCACGCGCCCATCGTGGTTGACGGTGACGATCATGGTCAGCTCGCCATATATCTTCTTGCCACCTTGCTCGGGGAAGTTCTCGGTGCCTTTGTCCTCGACCTTGCGGCGCATGGCGTCGTAATAGACGGCATAGACCTCATCGCGCGTGGCCGGGCTGATGTAGCGCTTCTTGGGCCGGGCGTTTTCGTCGTTGATGCGTTTTTCGATTTCGGCCAGCAGCTTGATGAGCTGGCGGCGCTTTTCTTCCTGCGCACTTTGGTCGGCACTCTGGCTGGGTTTGCGCTGCTCGGGTGCGGGCAGGGCGGCTATTTGTCGGCGCAACTGGGCCAGCAGCTGCATCTGCTGCGCTTGCAGGGCGTCCATCTTGCGCTGGGCTTCTTCGTAGTCGTCGCCCACCTTGGTCAGGGCCGAATAGGGCAAGGGGCTGGTGGCCCGGCCCTGGGCCGCATCGCCGCCGCCCGCCAGCGCATGCTGGGCAATGGCCTGGGCCTTGTCGGGGCGCTCGGGGGTCTGGGCGTTGACCAGGATGACCTCCAGCGGCGTGTCTTGGAACACGCGCTGGAAACCCTCGGGGTTCACAAAGCGCACGGTCAGCACCACGGCGTGCAGTGCCACGGAAACAGCCAGCGCCCATTGCAGGGCGCTGAACGAGCGGAGGAAGGCGGGGAGTTTCACGGGGCCAGATTATCGGCGCTGGCCGCACCGGGGGCGGCGTTTTCTGCGCCCGCATCGCTCACATCCACCGCAATGGCGATGGGGCCGGCCACGGCCTCGTCGTCCTCGGCGTCATCGACCGGGCCGTCGTCGCTGGCATCTTGCGGGTCGTCCAGGCGCTCGATGAGCGTGCCGTGCAAGTCCAGCGTGATGTCATCGACCTCGCCCAGCTTGACGCGCAACCGTGCGCCGCGCGGCAGGTTTTGCGCGCCCAGCACCGGGAACACCAGCGGCAGCGTGTCGGCGCGCACCAGAAAGCTGCCGCCGGGGCCTTCTTTGAACACCGTGGCTTCGAGTTCGGTGATGCCGTTTTGCGCCAGGTATTGCAGCGTCCAGAAGCGCTCCATGCCCGCCTGGTAGCCGTTGTAGGCGCTGTAGGCGGCGTCAAAGCTGCTGATGATGGAGAACAGCTCGGCGTCTTTGGGTTTGAAAGGCGCGGCCAGCGCGGCGGTTTTACCGTGGCGGGCGCAGGCAATGATTTGCCACTGGTTGACCAGATCGACGTAACGGCGCAGCGGCGAGGTGGCCCAGGCGTAGCTTTTGACGCCAATGCCCGCGTGCGGCAGCGCCTTGGTGCCCATGCGCACCTTCACGCCCGGTGCCATGCTGGCCTGGCTGCGGTAGATGCCGGGCACGCCCAGCTCGGCCATCCAGTTGCCCCAGGTGCTGTTGGCCACGATGGCCGCCTCGGCCACGATCAAGTCCAGTGGCGCGCCGCGCTGGCGCGTGGTGATCTGCACGGTCTCGGTGCCGTTGGGCTCGGCTTTGTGGTTGCGGGGCGTGTTGGCCCCCACGCTTGCCACTTCGTTGGCGGCGCTGCCCCCCAAGGGGGCGTTCGCGCCTTCGGGCGGCCGGGCGGCGCTTAGGCGGAAGTTGTAGTCAGGCCGGTTGAAGTTCTCGGGTTTGCCGCGCACCACCTCGCGCTGGGCTTTCAGGCTTTGGGCCAGGCGGTACAAAAATGATAGCTGCTCACGCAAGTCCAGCAAGTCTTGGGGCGTGTTTTCGGTCTGAATCGACGGGTCGGCCAGCCAGGCTTCGGTGACGATGTGGTCGAGCTGGTCGTGGCGCAGGTTCACGCTGACGGGCACGCGCTCCAGGCGCGTTTCGGTGGCGGTGATGGCCAGCGTGGCCTCGTCAATCGTCACGTACAGCGACACCGCCGGGTTGGCGCGGCCTGCGTCCAGGGTGTAGATCTGCACCACTTCGTCGGGCAGCATGGTGATTTTGTAGCCCGGCATGTACACGGTGGACAGCCGGTTGCGGCCCAGCTGGTCCAGCGGCGTGCCGGGCACGATGGCCAGGCCCGGCGCGGCAATGTGGATGCCCAGCGTGACGGTGCCCGTGCCCAGGCCCTGCACCGACAGTGCATCGTCGATTTCGGTGGTCTGCGAGTCGTCGATGGAGTAGGCCTGCACGTTGGCCAGCGGCAAATCGGCGGGCGGCTGGGGCGCTTGCAGTGCCGGAAAACCCGTGCCCTTGGGAAAGTTGTCGAACAAGAAGCGCTGCCAGTGGAACTGGTAGCTCGAATCAATGGCGCCGGCTTGCTGCAGCAGGTGCAGTGGCGCCAGGTGCGTGGCACGGCTGGCCTCGACCACGGCCTTGTACTCGGGCGCGTTCTTGTCGGGGCGGAACAGGATTTTGTAGAGCTGATCGCGGATGGGCGCCGGGCATTGGCCCTGGCCCAGTTGCTGCGCCCAGTCGGCAATCTGTTGCAGCACGGCCTTCTTTTTCTCGATGGCGGCCAGGGCTTGTTGCAGGATTTCTGCGGGGGCTTTTTTGAAGCGGCCTTTGCCTGCGCGGCGGAAGTAGTGCGGCGCCTCGTAGAGTGCAAACAGCGCGCCCGCTTGCTGGGCCAGCGTGGCGTTGTCCGAGAAGTAATCGCGCGCCAGGTCGGCAAAGCCGAATTCTTCTTCGCTGGCAAATTCCCAGGCCAGCTCCAGCTCGATGGTTTGTGCCACGGCCTGGGCCTGGGCCATCAGCTCGGCGGGAGCGGGCTTGTCAAATTTCAGCAGGATGTGGGCGGCTTTGACCTTGACCCGCTTGCCCGAGTCAAGCTCGATCTGGGCGGAGGTGTCGGCCTCGGAGAGGATGCGGCCGGCCAGGAATTTGCCGGATTCTTCAAACAGTGCGTGCATGGGGTGGCATTCTCCCATGGGCGCGCGGGGGCGCTGGCTGCCGCGCGCGGGCGTTCAGGCCAGGTGCAAAAACTGCAACACGCGCGGCAGGTGGTCGGCAAAGTCGCTCAGGGCGTGGTCGCTGCCTTCCAGCAGGTGCAGCTGCGCCTGGGGGTAGCGGGCCGCCATTTCGCGCCAGTCCAGCAGCTCATCGCCCTGGGCCACGATGGCCAGTTGCGCGGCAGCGGCGCCTTGCGCGCTCACGTCCAGGGCGCGCAGCTCGTCGATAAAGGCGGGGTCGAAGTAAAAGTGCTCGGCGGGATCGTGCCAGGCGGTCTGGTTGCCGATGTGGCGTGCCAGGTCGCGCGCCGGGTTCACGGCGGGGTTGAGCACCACCAGCGGGCAGCGCATCTGCTGCGCCACCCAGCTGGCATAAAACCCGCCCAGCGAGGAGCCGACCACCGCCATGCGCTCGCGCGGCCAGTGGGCGATGCCGCCCGCCACCAGGGCCATGGCCGTGCGCGGCGAGGGCGGCAGCTGCGGGCACCACAGCTGCACCTGCGGGTGCTGGCGCGCCACCTGCTCGGCCACCATGCGCGCTTTGGCCGATTGCGGTGAGGAGCGAAACCCGTGCAGGTACAGCAAGTGGGTGGTGGGCAGGCGGGAGGAGGCAGGCAGTGCAGGCGTGGACATGGGAGGGGCCAACAGGCGGGTGGACAGGCGGATGGGGTGGTGCGGATTGTGCCGCGCAGCCTGGCATTGTCCGTGGGGTCGGGAGGGTGGCGCGCCCATGGCCTGCGTGGCCGCGCCCGATAATTGCGCCATGGGAAACACTTTTGACAAGCCTTCGATAGGGCAGCGCCTGCTGCCGTTGTTTCGGGGTTTTGACGGCTGGCTGTTGCTGGCGGTGCTGCTGCTGGCATCGGCTGGTTTGGTGGCCATGTATTCGTCGGGCTACGACCACGGAACGCGCTTTGCCGACCACGCCCGCAACATGCTGATTGCCGGGGCGCTGCTGTTTGTTGTGGCCCAGGTGCCGCCGCAGCGCCTGCTCTGGGCGGCGGTGCCGCTGTATGCGCTGGGCGTGGCGCTGTTGGTGGGTGTGGCCTTGTTTGGTATCACCAAAAAAGGCGCCCAGCGTTGGATCAATTTGGGCGTGGTCATCCAGCCCAGTGAGCTGCTCAAGATTGCCATGCCGCTGATGCTGGCCTGGTGGTTCCAGAAGCGCGAAGGGCAGCTGCGCCCGCTGGACTTTGCCGTGGCCGCCGCCTTGCTCGTGGTGCCGGTGGGGCTGATCATGAAACAGCCCGATTTGGGCACCTCGCTGCTGGTGCTGGCGGCAGGGCTGTCGGTGATCTTTTTTGCCGGGCTGCCCTGGAAGCTGGTGGTGCCACCGGTCATGTTGGGCTTGGTGGGTATTGCGCTGATCGTCTGGTTTGGCGATGACCTGTGCGCGCCTGGCCAGCGCTGGCCGGTGCTGCACGATTACCAGCAGCAGCGCATCTGCACCCTGCTGGACCCCACGCGCGATCCGCTGGGCAAGGGCTTTCACATCATCCAGGGCATGATCGCCATTGGCTCGGGCGGGGTGTGGGGCAAAGGCTTCATGGCGGGTACGCAGACGCACCTGGAGTTCATCCCCGAGCGCACCACCGACTTTATTTTTGCCGCGTTTTCCGAAGAGTTCGGGCTGCTGGGCAACCTGTTCCTGGTGGTGTGCTTCATCTTTCTGGTCTGGCGCGGACTGGCCATTGCCATGCAGGCCACCACGCTGTTTGGCCGCCTGATGGCGGGGGCTGTGTCGATGATTTTTTTCACTTACGCATTCGTCAACATGGGCATGGTCAGCGGCATGCTGCCCGTGGTGGGGGTGCCGCTGCCCTTCATCAGCTACGGTGGCACAGCCATGGTCACGCTGGGGCTGGCGCTGGGCATTTTGATGTCGGTGGCGCGGGCGCAGCGCATGCCCATTGCCACCGACACACCTGTGGACGTGTCTGGCTGAGGCACACCCCTAAAATGCCCCGATGACCTCCCGCACTTCTTCCCGCACGCCCCAGCGCGCCCCGACCGTCCAGCGCATCGACATTGCGCGCGAGCTGCTCTTGACCCCGTTTGGCCTCGATGAAAGCCATCTGGCGCGTGCGCTGGCCGAAATCCGCACCCACCAGGTCGATGATGCCGACCTGTATTTCCAATACACCCGCAGCGAGGGCTGGAGCCTGGAAGAGGGCATCGTCAAAACCGGCTCGTTCAGCATCGACCAGGGCGTGGGCGTGCGCGCCGTCAGCGGCGAGAAAACCGCGTTTGCCTACTCGGACGACATCTCCGAAGCGTCGCTGCTGGATGCGGCCCGCACTGTCAGGTCAATTTCGGCTGCAACCCAGACAGGGCGCGCGCGAGTAGCTCCTAAAAAGATAGCTACCAGCCGCAGCCTGTACCCCGGCATTGACCCCATTGCCACCCTGGACAGCACGGCCAAAGTGCAGTTGCTGGAAAAAGTCGAGCAACTGGCCCGCGCCAAAGACCCGCGCGTGGCCCAGGTCATGGCCGGCATGGCGAGCGAGTACGACGTGGTGCTGGTGGCGCGCGCCGACGGCACCCTGGCCGCCGATGTGCGCCCGCTGGTGCGCCTGTCGGTCACGGTGATTGCCGAGCAAGGCGGGCGCCGCGAGGTCGGCTCGGCCGGTGGTGGTGGCCGTTTTGGCCTGGCGTATTTCGACGATGCGCAAATCAACCAGTATGTGGACGAGGCCGTCAATGCCGCGCTGGTCAACCTCGAATCGCGCCCCGCTCCGGCGGGCGAGATGACCGTGGTGCTGGGCCCAGGCTGGCCGGGCGTGCTGTTCCATGAGGCGGTGGGCCACGGTTTGGAGGGTGACTTCAACCGCAAGGGCTCCAGCGCCTTCAGTGGCCGCATCGGCCAGCGCGTGGCCGCCAAGGGCGTGACGGTGCTGGACGACGGCACCATTGCCGACCGGCGCGGCTCGCTCAACGTGGACGATGAAGGCCACGCCAGCCAGCGCAACGTGCTGATCGAGGATGGCATCCTCAAGGGCTACATCCAGGATTCGCTCAACGCCCGCTTGATGGGCGTGGCGCCCACCGGCAATGGCCGGCGCGAGAGCTACGCCCACATCCCCATGCCGCGCATGACCAACACCTACATGCTGGGCGGCGACAAAGACCCGCAAGAAATCGTGGCCAGCATCAAAAAAGGCTTGTACGCCACCAACTTTGGCGGCGGCCAGGTGGACATCACCTCGGGCAAGTTCGTTTTCAGCGCCAGCGAGGCGTACTGGGTGGAAAACGGCAAGATTTTGTACCCCGTCAAGGGCGCCACCATTGTGGGCAGTGGCCCCGAGTCGCTGAAAAAGATCAGCATGATCGGCAACGACATGCGCCTCGATAGCGGCGTGGGCACCTGCGGCAAAGAGGGCCAGAGCGTGCCCGTGGGTGTGGGCCAGCCCACCCTGCGCATCGACGGCCTGACGGTGGGTGGTACCGCCTGAGGGCACTGCCCGCCCGCCCCGGGGTACAGCGCTTTACCTGTCCAAAGGTCTGCACATGCTGGCCCCGCTCTCCAGCGTCATGCAAACGGCCCAGTCGTTTGCTGACATCAGCTGTTTTTTGCGCCAGGGTGTGGCCGATGAGGAGTCGCGTGAACTGCGCGACAGCATCGGTGCACTGGCGCTGCACATTGATGCTGCCGTGCGCGCCCGGCGCCGACGCAGCCACGCCGAAGCCATTGCCCGCAGCGCCGACGCCCTGGCCTTGGGCGTGCTGGAGCACCAATTGTTTCTCTCACGCATGGGCACGGGCTGGAAGCTGCTGTACGAGTTTGGTGCCTACTACCGGGCGCTGCGCGAGCTGGCCGCTGCGGCCACGCGCTGGCAGCAGGCCTTGGAGCAGCGCAGCGCCTTGGAAGGCGCCAACTTTGACCAAGTCGAGTTGCTGGCCTGGCGCACCCTGGGCGAGGGGCTGCTGCTCGTCGATATGTACCGCCAGGGCGTGCGCGACCTGAACGAGCTGCCCGAGGCGTCCCCCGGCTTGGGGTCAATCTGGCGCCGCGCGCGCAGTTGGTTGCGCCGGTTGCGCTGATACCACGGCCCAGGCGCCGCCATGTTGCAGTGCGGCAGACTGTGCTACATTGACCGCCATGTCACAGCACAGCGCTTTTTATTTTTGGTTTTACTTCTCTGTCCCTGGCGGATGAGAGGCCACAGCGCGCAAGCACCTGAACCCTTCCCAGACACCGCCGATGCTGCAAAGCCCGGCGGTTTTTTTGTTTTCAGCCCTGTTTTTTTATCCATCGAGAGGACGACAACCATGACTGCCCCTGCCACCCCCGCCAGCGATACCTGGTATCACAACGTCGATAAAACCAGCCAGACCGACGACGAACGTATCAAGGACATCACCGTGTTGCCTCCTCCCGAACACCTGATCCGCTTCTTCCCCATCCGGGGCACAGCGGTTGAAGCGCTGATCACGCAAACGCGCACCAGCATCCACAACATCATGGCTGGCACGGACGACCGCCTGCTCGTGGTCATCGGGCCGTGCTCCATCCACGACCCGGCCGCTGCCCTGGACTACGCCCGCCGCCTGCAAGCCGTGCGCGCCCAGTACGCCGACACGCTGGAGATCGTGATGCGCGTGTACTTCGAAAAACCCCGCACCACCGTGGGCTGGAAGGGCCTGATCAACGACCCCTACCTCGATGAGAGCTACCGCATCGACGAAGGCCTGCGCATCGCACGCCAGCTGCTGATCGACATCAACCGCCTGGGCGTGCCTGCGGGCAGCGAATTCTTGGACGTGATCTCGCCCCAGTACATTGGCGACCTCATCAGCTGGGGCGCCATCGGCGCGCGCACCACCGAGAGCCAGGTTCACCGCGAACTGGCCTCGGGCCTGTCGGCGCCCATTGGCTTCAAGAATGGCACCGATGGCAACATCCGCATCGCCACCGATGCCATCCAGTCGGCCAGCCGGGGCCACCACTTCCTGTCGGTACACAAAAACGGCCAGGTGGCCATTGTCGATACGGCGGGCAACCCCGACTGCCACGTCATCCTGCGCGGTGGCAAGGCGCCCAATTACGATGCGGCCAGCGTCGCTGCCGCCTGCAAAGACCTGGAAGCAGCCAAGCTGCCCGCCACGCTGATGGTCGATTGCAGCCACGCCAACAGCAGCAAGCAGCACGAAAAGCAAAAAGACGTGGCCCGCGATATTGCCGGGCAGATTGCGGGCGGCTCGCGCAGCGTGTTCGGCCTGATGATCGAGAGCCATCTGTGTGCTGGTGCGCAGAAGTTCACGCCCGGCAAAGACCAGCCCTCTGCCCTGGAATACGGCAAAAGCATCACCGACGCCTGCCTGGGCTGGGATGACTCGCTGTCCACCCTGGAAGGGCTGGCCGCTGCGGTCAAGGCCCGCCGTGCGTTGTAAAAAAACCGCAGCGCCGGTGTAAGCTCACGCCAGCAGTTTCCTGCGCCGGGGCGGCGGAGACACCGCCCCTTTATTTCCACGAAAAAGGCCCATCCATGCACAGAGAAGTCACGGTCACCCTCGCCCTGAACGAAGAATTCCGTTTTGATCTTGAACACGCCCAGCCCATGGCCAACGAGGACGCGCGCCGGTGGTTGGATGACGAGTTCACCCGCCTGGAGTGCGAACCCCTGCGCGCCAGCGGCAAGGTGCTTCTGGCCGACAAGGTGTTGACCGTGGCAGCTGCCGCAGCGCGGCCTTTGCTGTCGGACCCCGACTGGTTGGCGCAGTTTGCGCGCGCCACGCACGCGGTGCTGGCCAAGCCCATCGTGCGCATTGATGTGCCGTCCATGACCATCAGTTATTGAACCAAATCGGCCTCTTGCGCCCGTCTGGCGGGCGCAAGCAGCTATGTATTCAATAGCAAAGCCCCGGCGCCTCTGGCGCGCGGGGCTTTTTGCTGGGCGTTGGCGCGATCGGTTATGGCTGCGCTTTGGCGGCCAGCGCTTGCAGCAGCAGGCTGTGGATGCCGCCAAAGGCGCCGTTGCTCATGCAGACGATGTGGTCGCCCGGCTGCGCGGCCTGGGTGATTTGCGCCACCAGCTGCGCGATGTCGGGGGCGGTCTGGGCGCGCTGGCCCGGCCCCACGCCCAGCGGTGCCAGGGCGGCGCTGGCGTCCCAGTCCAGCCCGGCGGTGTGGCAAAAGGCCAGGTCGGCGGCCTCCAGCGCCCAGGGCAGCTGCGCTTTCATCGTGCCGATTTTCATGGTGTTGCTGCGCGGCTCGAAGGCGGCCAGGATGCGGTGCTGGCTGCCGATGCTGCGGCGCAGCCCGTCCAGCGTGGTGCGCATGGCCGTGGGGTGGTGGGCAAAGTCGTCGTACACCGTGATGCCATGCACCGTGCCGCGCAACTCCATGCGCCGGCGCACGTTTTGAAAACTGGCCAGTGCGGCCACGGCATCGGCGGGCGCCACGCCCACATGCGCGGCGGCGGCAATCGCGGCCAGGGCGTTGAGCTGGTTGTGGACGCCGCTGAGCGCCCATTCCAGGCGGGCCACGCGCTGGCCGCGGTTCAGCACATCGAATGCGCCGGGCTCACCGTCGGCGCCAAAATCGCTCACGGCGGCGCCAAAGCTGCACACGCTGCTCCAGCAGCCGCTGTGCAGCACCCGCGCCAGGCTTTCTTCCAGCCCATTGAATACCACCTGCCCCGAGGGTGGCACGGTGCGCACCAGGTGGTGAAATTGTCGCTCGATAGCAGCCAGATCATCAAAAATGTCGGCGTGATCGAACTCCAGGTTGTTCAGAATGGCCGTGCGCGGGCGGTAATGCACGAACTTGCTGCGTTTGTCGAAAAAAGCGGTGTCGTACTCATCGGCCTCAATCACAAAGAGCGGCGCGCTGGCCACCGGGCCGGTGCCAGGGCGGGGCCGCACGCTGGCGCCCAGCCGGGCCGAGACGCCAAAGTTCAGCGGCACCCCGCCCACCAGAAAGCCCGGCTGCAAACCCGCGCACTCCAGAATCCACGCCAGCATCGAGGTGGTGGTGGTTTTGCCATGCGTGCCCGCCACGGCCAGCACATGGCGGCCTTGCAGTACATGCTCGGCCAGCCACTGCGGGCCGCTGGTGTAGGGCAGACCGGCGTCCAGGATGGCTTCCATCAGCGGAAACTTCGGGCTGCCGTCCTGCAAGCGCGCGCGGCTGACCACGTTGCCGATGACGAACATGTCCGGTTGCAGGGCCAGCTGGTCGGCGCCAAAACCCTCAATCAGGTCGATGCCCAGTGCGCGCAACTGGTCGCTCATGGGGGGGTAAACGCCCGCGTCGCAGCCAGTGACGCGGTGCCCGGCCTCACGTGCCAAAGCGGCCAGGCCGCCCATGAAAGTGCCACAAATGCCCAAGATGTGTATATGCATGGCCGCGATTCTACGGTGCAAGCCAAATCGGCCTCCAGCGCTTTGGCAGTGGGCGTGAGCAGCTATCAAAAGTGAAGTGTTGCAGGGGCCCGCTGTGGGGTTGTTGCGGGCATGGCCGGTGTCTGCGCAGTGGCCGAGGCGACAATGCCGCACCACCCGCCACCTTGCTGAGAAGTCCCATGTCCCTTGCCGCTGAAATTGCCGACACCGCTGCCCGCCTGGTGGTGGAAGACGGGCTGGAATACGGCCCGGCCAAGCGGCATGCGCTACAGCAACTGGGGCTGCCTGCCCGTACCCCCTTGCCTGACAACGACCAGCTTGAAGCTGCCGTGGCCGAGTACATCGCCCTGTTCTGTGCCGACACCCAGCCCGCCGAACTGCGCGCCCTGCGCCGCGTGGCGCTGACGTGGATGGAGCGGATGGCCGATTTCCGCCCGCACCTGGCTGGGGCGGTGTGGCATGGCACGGCCACGCGGCTGTCGGATATTTACCTGCAATTGTTTTGTGATGACCCCAAATCGGCAGAAATATTGCTGATTGACCGCCAGGTCAGCTACGACCCGAGTACGGTGCAGGGTTTTCACGGCCAGCCGGTAGAGGCCTTGACGCTGGGCCAGGCTGCGCCCGAGCTGGGCACGGTGGTGGGCGTGCACCTGCTGATCTACGATCTGGACGATTTGCGCGGTGCCCTGCGCCCGGACGCGCGCGGGCGTACGCCGCGCGGTGATACAGCGGCGGTGCGCCGCCTGCTGGAGTCGGCCGCATGACCCGGCCACCTGCTGCGCCGGTCGGCCCCGAGGACCATGCGAACCACCCGGCCAGCGGCGCTGCCGCTGGTGAACGTGCTGGCGCCGTGCCGCCACGCCGCCGCTGGCTGTACGGTGCTGCCGCCGCGGTGGTGGCGGCCGGTGGCGCCGGGTGGGCTGCGCTGGCCTGGCGCCAAGGGCAGACCAGTGCGGCGGCGGTGCCTGCCGGGCTGTGGCAGCAGTCGTTTCCCACGCCCGAAGGGGGTGTACTGGATTTGCAGGCTTTGCGCGGTCAGCCCCTGGTGCTGAATTTCTGGGCCACCTGGTGTCCGCCGTGTGTGGCTGAGTTGCCCTTGTTGAGCAGCTTTTCTCGTGAAAACGCCGCCAACGGCTGGCAAGTGCTGGGTATTGCGGTGGATCAGGCCGCTGCGGTGCGCACCTTTCTGGATCGGGTGCCGGTGGCTTTTCCGGTGGCGCTGGCACCGCAAGGGGGCATTGCCCTGTCGCGCTCCTTGGGGAATCTGGCCGGTGGGCTGCCGTTTACCGTGGTCTTCGGTGCCGATGGGCAGGTGCGCCACCGTAAAATGGGCCAGATCACCCCCCAGAACTTGCAGGACTGGATGGCCCTGCGCTGATGCGTTGCCATCCCCATGGTTCGCCATCTGGCCATTGCCATCGTTTGGTAGATGGGGCGGTTTAATGAAAAATGCATGGCAAAGACTGTAGTAGGCCGAAATTGGAGTAAATTCGCGCCCTGTTCAGCTTTTAGCCGTTGGAGCTTCCATGGATTTGCGAAAACTCAAAACCCTGATTGACCTTGTTTCCGAGTCGAATGTGTCGGAGCTGGAAATCACCGAAGCCGAGGGCAAGGTGCGCATCGTCAAGAGCGGTGGCGCCGTGGTGCAGCAGTTTGTGGCCGCGCCCGTACAGGCTGCCGCCGCGCAGGCCCCGGTGGTGGTGCCCGTGGCCGAGTTGCCCGCGCCCGTGGCCGCAGCGCCTGCCGGACACACGGTCAAGTCGCCCATGGTGGGTACTTTTTACCGCGCCTCCAGCCCTGGCGCCAAACCGTTTGTCGAGGTGGGCAGCCAGGTCAAAGAAGGCGAGACCATCTGCATCATCGAGGCCATGAAGATCCTCAATGAAATTGAAGCCGACAAGACCGGCACCGTCACCCGCATCCTGGGTGAAAACGGTCAGGCCGTGGAATACGGCCAGCCGCTGTTTGTGATCGAGTGACCGCGCCGATGCCCCATTTCATTAGCAAATCGTCCTGGCGCGTGCCAGCGTGCGGGCGATGAGCCGCGAGGTAACCCATGTTTAAAAAGATCCTGGTCGCCAATCGCGGCGAAATCGCCCTGCGCATTCAGCGTGCCTGCCATGAGCTGGGCATCAAGGCGGTGATGGTGTATTCGGAGGCCGACCGCGACGCCAAGTACGTCAAGCTGGCCGAAGAAGCGGTGTGCATAGGCCCTGCGCCTTCGCCCCTGAGCTACCTGAACATGCCCGCCATCATTTCGGCCGCCGAAGTGACCGATGCCGAGGCCATCCACCCCGGCTACGGCTTTTTGTCCGAGAACGCCGATTTTGCCGAGCGTGTCGAGAAAAGCGGCTTCCAGTTCATTGGCCCCACGCCCGAGAACATCCGCATGATGGGCGACAAGGTGTCGGCCAAGCAGGCCATGATCCGTGCTGGCGTGCCCTGCGTGCCCGGCTCGGACGGCGAGCTGCCTGACGATCCGGTGCAGATTCGCCGCATTGCCAAGGCCGTGGGCTACCCGGTCATCATCAAGGCGGCCGGTGGCGGCGGCGGGCGCGGCATGCGCGTGGTACACACCGAGGCCGCGCTGGTCAACGCTGTGCAGATGACCAAGGCCGAGGCCGGTGCCGCGTTTGGCAATCCGGCGGTCTATATGGAAAAGTTCTTGCAGAACCCGCGCCATATCGAAATCCAGGTCATTGCCGACAAGCACCGCAACGCGGTCTATCTGGGTGAACGCGACTGCTCCATGCAACGGCGCCACCAGAAGGTGATCGAGGAAGCGCCCGCGCCCGGCATTGCGCGCCGACTGATCGACCGCATTGGCGACCGCTGCGTGGCCGCCTGCAAAAAGATGGGCTACCGCGGCGCGGGTACGTTCGAGTTCCTGTACGAAGACGGCGAGTTCTACTTCATCGAGATGAACACGCGCGTGCAGGTCGAGCACCCGGTGACCGAGTGGATCACCGGCGTGGACATCGTGCGCACGCAGATCATGGTGGCGGCGGGCGAGAAACTGCCATTCACGCAGCGCCAGATCAACGCGCAGCTGCGCGGCCACGCCATCGAGTGCCGCATCAACGCCGAAGACCCGTACAAGTTCATCCCTTCGCCGGGGCGCATCACCACCTGGCATGCGCCGGGCGGGCCGGGCGTGCGCGTGGATTCGCACGTTTACACCAACTACTACGTGCCGCCGAACTACGACTCGATGATTGGCAAAATCATCGTCCATGGCGACACGCGCGAACAGGCGCTGGCGCGCATGCGCACGGCCTTGTCCGAGACGGTGATCGAGGGCATCAACACCAACATCGCGCTGCACCGCGAGCTGATGGTGGACGCCAAGTTCATGGACGGTGGCACCAACATCCACTATCTGGAAGAGTGGCTGTCGCAGCGCCAGCGTTGATCGCGGTCTGACACCTGCCAACTGCGGGCCCACACCGAACCTGGTGCGCGGGCCCGCTTTTTGTTTTTGCTGTGCGAAAGGCACCCAACCATGTACGAATTGAGCCTGATGAGCCCGCAAGACCGGGTGGAGCCCGTGAGCGATGCGCTGGACGCGCTGGACGCGCTGAGCGTGTCGGTGGAAGACGCCGACGCCCAGACCGATGCCGAACAGGCACTGTTTGGCGAGCCCGGCATGCCCCCGCCCCAAGAGGGCTGGCAGCGCAGCCGCGTGGTGGCACTGTTCGAGACGGAAGCCGCCGCCAAAGAAGCGGCCGATTTGCTGCAAGCCCAGGATTTTTTTGAGGGCTGCAAGCTGTTATCGCTCGCCCCGGTGGTGGAGCAAGACTGGGTGCGCCTGACGCAGTCGCAGTTTGCGCCAGTAGAAATCACGCCGGAGTTCTGGATCGTGCCCACCTGGCACGAGCCGCCCGCCCAGGCCCGGCGCGTGATCCGCCTTGATCCCGGGCTGGCGTTTGGCACCGGCACCCACCCCACCACCCGCATGTGCCTGCGCTGGATTGCCCGCCAGGCGGCCACGTCGCCGGACGCCGCAGCGGCCTTGGGCCGGGTGCTGGACTACGGCTGTGGCTCGGGCATTCTGGCCATTGCCGCTGCCAAACATGACGCCACCGAGATTGACGCCGTGGATATTGATCCGGCGGCTGTGGAGTCCACCGTGCGCAATGCGCAGGCCAACAACGCCGCGCTGCACGCCGCCTTGCCCGATGCCGCCCAAGGGCTGTACCAGACGGTGCTGGCCAACATCCTGGCCTCGCCCTTGCAGGTGCTGGCGCCCTTGCTGTGCGCGCATGTGGCGCCTGGTGGCCATTTGGTGCTGGCAGGTATTTTGGAGCGCCAGGCGGAGCTGCTGCAGCAGGCCTACGCGCCCTGGCTGCAACTGCGTGTGGCCGATCAGGAAGATGGCTGGATTCTCATGACTGCACAGCGCTGAGGCCGCGTCCCCCCCCCCGCCACCGTAGCGCCAAGCCCCTGCCTACAATCCCCCACCGATGAGCCAGACCACCCGCTGCCCGTCTTGCACGACGATATTCAAGGTCGTCCCAGACCAACTCCGTATTTCGGACGGCTGGGTGCGCTGTGGGCAATGCGAGCAGATTTTTGACGCTGCCGAGCACTTGCAACCTGTGCCGCAGCCCCCGCTGCTACCGGACATGGCGTTCGACAGCCTGCGTTCACCCGTGGCGCTGGTGCCCCGCACCCCTGAGGTTCCCCAGACCTGGGGTGCTGCGGCGCCCATGCAGCCTCAGCCACCAGTGCCCGCACCTGTGCCTGCGGCGGTGCTTCAGGTGCCCGAGGTGGTTATTCCTGCCTTTTTGGCTGTGTCGCCATCCCCGGCGCCTGTGGCCCCCGCTTTGTATGGGGCGGCGCCACTGCCATCCGACGAGGCGTGTGACGCCACAGTAGTGCCTGCGCCGCTGTCCGCAGTGCCAGTGCCGACCCCGGTGCCGGATGCGCCACCAGACAGCACACCAGAGCCATCCGTGGAGCCTGCGCCGCTGCCGCCCGTGCCGGTGGTGGTGCCGGATGTGCCAGGTGTCGATGTGGCCATCGCCGCCCTGGAGGTGCCTGTTGCCCCCGAGGTTCCTGTGGTTGCCGATACCCCGGCGATCGGTGTGGTCGAGGCCATAGATTTCCCTCCTGCGCCCGTGTCCGTGCAGGCAGAGACACCCGAGCAAGCACCTGCCGAGCTGCCAGGTTACGAATTGCCCAGTGCAGCCCCGCCAGAGTTGAGTCTGGAGTGGCTGGAATTTCCCGAGCCTGAGCAGGCGCCAGAACCTGAGCCTGACCCCGCACCAGACCTGGAACTGGGTCTGAAACTCGACCTGGAGCCTGAGCCTGCGCCCCGCTCGGAACCCGATCTAGAACCAGGGCCACACCCGGGTGCAGTGCGCGAGACCACCGACACCGACCTGCCTGACGCTGCGGCCCTGACCCCCTTGTTGCCAGGGCAAGCGTTGGCAGCGCATCGCATCGCCCGGCCCAAAGCCGCGCGCGAGAGCGTGCCAGCCGCCGATACGGCCTCGGCTGCAACTGCCTCTGGTGCCCCTGCACCGCAGGCCGCGCAGGGCGAGGATGAACCTTCTTTCGTTCGTGCCGCCCGCCGCAAAGCCTTTTGGCGCAAACCCGCCGTGCGGGGTGCTTTGGCATTGGTGGGTGTCCTGCTGTGCTGCACCTGGGCTTTGCAAATGGTGGTGCACCAGCGCCACTACATTGCCGCAGCGCAGCCCCAGTGGCGCCCGTTGTTGCAGGCGCTGTGCGCACCGCTGGAGTGCGTGGTGGGGCCGCACCGCGACATGGCTGCCGTGGTGGTCGAGAGCTCCTCGTTCAACCGGGTGCAGGGCGATGTGTACCAGTTCGCTGTCACGCTCAAGAGCCGCGCCGATGTGCCCCTGGAGGCGCCGGCGGTAGAGCTGACCCTGACCGATGTGAGCGATCAGCCTGTCTTGCGCCGCGTGTTCTTGCCGCAGGACTTTCGCGCCCCCGACCAATTGCCCGCCCAGGGTGAATGGAGCGCCTCGTTGCTGGCCCGGCTTGCCCTGGGAAACACCACCGTGGCGGGCTACCGGGTGCTGGCTTTTTACCCCTGAAACGGCCTTTGGCCAGAATAAACTTTTGACATGGCAGTCCTGATTTGCGGTTCCTTGGCGTTTGACACCATCATGAATTTCGAGGGCCGCTTTGCCGAGCAGATACTGCCCGACCAGCTCCACATCCTGAACGTGTCTTTTCTGGTGCCTTCCCTGCGCCGGGACTTTGGCGGCTGTGCGGGCAACATCGCCTACGCGCTGCAACTGCTCGGTGGCACGCCCTTGCCCATGGCCACGGTGGGCAACGATGGCGCCGAGTATGTGCAGCGCCTGCAGTCCCAAGGCATCAGCACGCGCCACATCACCCAGGTGCCTGACACCTACACGGCGCAGGCCATGATCATGACCGACCGTGACAACAACCAGATCACGGCCTTCCACCCCGGCGCCATGGTGCAGGCCCATGTCAACCACGTCGAGGCTGCGCCGGGCGTGGCGCTGGGCATCATTGCCCCCGATGGTCGCGATGCCATGTTGCAGCATGCCGCCGAGTTCAAGGCCGCCGGTATCCCCTTCGTTTTTGATCCAGGCCAGGGCCTGCCCATGTTCTCGGGCGAGGAACTTGCCGCGTTTGTCGAGCAGGCCAGCTGGGTCACCGTCAACGACTACGAGGGCAAGATGCTGTGCGAGCGCACTGGCTGGAGCCTGGCAGACATTTCGCGCAAAGTGCGCGGCCTGGTGGTCACGCTGGGCGCTGAAGGCTGCGACGTCTGGGAGGCCGGTGTGGTCACGCGGGTGGCCCCTTGCACCCCGGCCCAGGTGGTGGATCCCACCGGCTGCGGTGATGCCTGGCGCGGCGCTTTGTTGTTGGGGCTGGAGCGCGGCTGGCCGCTGGTGCGCTGCGCGCAATTGGGCAACCGCATGGGCGCACTCAAGATCGCGCAGCGTGGGCCGCAAAACTACGTGCTGGACTTTGTGCCAGACGTGGATTGACGCGGCCAGCACCCGCAGCACCATAAAAAAGCCCGGCACATTGGCCGGGCTTTTTTGATGGCGCAGTGCCCGTTCAGGGCTTGGTGCCTGTAGGGAAGGGCCAGGCCGCTTTGGGGTTCAGCGTGGTTTGCGCGACGGGGGCCGTGGCTTTCACGGCTTTCTTGGCTGCCGGGGCTTTGGCTGGGGCGCTTTTGGGGGCAGCCGCTGGGCTGGCCTTGGGGGCACTGGCTTTGGGTTCAGCCTTCGCAGGCGCGGCCTTTTTTTCTACCGCAGTGGCAACCTTGGCCGTGGCCTTTTTCGGGGCTGCAGCGGCTTTCTTGGCCACTACGGCTGCTTCTTTGGCAGGCGCTGTCTTGGCAGGAGCTGCTTTGGGGGCGGGCGCTGCCTTGGGGGCTGCAGCCACGGCCTTTTTGGCGGGCGCAGCCTTTTTAGCGGTGACTGCCTTGGTGGCGGGGGCTGCTTTTTTGGCCGCTACAGCGGGAGCCGCAGGCGTGATGTCCGCAGCGACAGTGGCCACCTTGGGGGCTGCTGCCTTCTTGGCAGGTGCCGCTTTTTTGGCAACCGTGGCTTTCACAGGCGCTGCCTTTTTGGCAGGCGCCGCAGCTTTCTCAGGCGCCGCAGCCTTGGCTGGGGCGGGGGCTTTGGCGGCACTCACTACCTTGGCCGCAGCCTCTGTCTTTGTCGGCGCGGCTTTTTTTGCCGCAGCGGGTTTTTTCAGGGGCTCGGCCTTGGGGGCGGCCGGTTTTTTTGCAGTTGCCATCATGTTCTCCTTGGGTCGATGAGCACAGAGCACTCCTGGCCTTCTGTGGGCCCGGAGAGTTTCATGGGGTTGGAAAACAATCCATCTCCATGAACGAGGAAACGCCTCGCAGCGCTGCCACAAAGCGTGCAGCGGTTGCGAAGCGGGGGGTAAAAAGCCATGGTCGGGGTGCCAATGTGCGCGCGTCAATCCCAGGACAGGGCACCGCCCGACTGGTATTCGATGACGCGGGTTTCAAAGAAGTTGCGCTCCTTTTTGAGGTCGATCATTTCGCTCATCCAGGGAAATGGGTTTTCCTCGTTCGGGAACAGCGTTTCCAGACCGATTTGCGTGGCGCGGCGGTTGGCGATGTAGCGCAGGTAGCCTTTGAACATGGAGGCGTTCATGCCCAGCACGCCGCGCGGCATGGTGTCTTCGGCGTATTTGTATTCCAGCTCCACCGCTTTCATGAACAGCGCCTGGATTTCTTCTTTGAACGCGGGCGTCCAGAGGTGCGGATTCTCCAGTTTGAGCTGGTTGATCAGGTCGATGCCGAAGTTGCAGTGCATGGACTCGTCGCGCAGGATGTACTGGTACTGCTCGGCGGCGCCGGTCATTTTGTTCTGGCGGCCCAGCGCCAGAATTTGCGTAAAGCCCACGTAGAAGAAAAGCCCTTCCATCAGGCAGGCAAACACGATCAGGCTTTTGAGCAGCGTTTGATCGGCCTCGGGCGTGCCGGTTTTGAAGGCCGGATCCATGATCGCCTCGATGAAGGGGATCAGGAACTCGTCCTTGTCACGGATGGACTGCACCTCGTTGTAGGCGTTGAAAATCTCGCTCTCGTCCAGCCCCAATGATTCGACGATGTACTGGTAGGCGTGGGTGTGGATGGCCTCTTCAAACGCCTGGCGCAACAAAAACTGGCGGCACTCGGGGGCCGTGATGTGGCGGTAGGTGCCCAGCACGATGTTGTTGGCCGCCAGCGAATCGGCTGTGACAAAGAAGCCCAGATTGCGTTTGATGATGCGCCGCTCATCGTCGGTCAGGCCGTTGGGGTCTTTCCAGAGCGCGATGTCGCGCGTCATGTTCACTTCCTGCGGCATCCAGTGGTTGGCGCAGGTGGCCAGGTACTTTTCCCAGGCCCATTTGTATTTGAAGGGCACCAGCTGGTTCACATCGGTCTGGCCGTTGATGATGCGCTTGTCGGCTGCATTCACCCGGTGGTGCTGATTCGCTCCTGAATTGATAGCTGGTTGCGCGCTCTGGTTGGGCGCTGGAGCCCTGTTTGACGATAAATCGGATGCGGTGTAAAGCGGGCTCGCCTGTGCCTGCAGGCGGGTGTGGTGCAGACCGCTGTCCAGTGAATTTGGCGATGGGGGAGTGACTTCTTCGTCCCAGGTCAGCATAAATATTCCAGTGCTCAGATTATGAGAGCAGCGCATGCAAATGAAAAGCGCCCAAGCGCCGCGCTGCCATGATTTTTTGTGGTGTGGGCGGTGCGCCGCCGGGGGATGGCGGCGCACACGAGCGTGGTTACTGGCAGGCTTCGCAGGTCGGGTCGTCGATGGCGCAGAACTGGATGTCGGTGGCTGGCAGCGCGGCGCTGGCCGGTGCGTCCATGGCGGCTTTTTCTGTAGCACTTTCGGGCGCACGCGCGGGGCTGGTGCCTGCATTGCCGCCCGACGACACGGCATTGAGCTGGCGCGTGTGTACGGTGCTCATTTCGACGTGGGTGGCGCTTTGCGTGCGCAGGTAGTAGGTGGTTTTGAGGCCGCGCAGCCAGGCCAGTTTGTAGGTGTCGTCGAGTTTTTTGCCCGATGCACCGGCCATGTAGATGTTCAGGCTTTGCGCCTGGTCGATCCACTTCTGGCGGCGCGAGGCGGCCTCGACCAGCCACTGCGGCGCTACTTCAAAAGCCGTCGAATACAGCGCCTTGATGTCTGGCGGCACGCGGTCGATCGGGTGCAGCGAGCCCTTGAAGTGCTTCAGATCCATCACCATCACGTCATCCCACAGGCCCAGGCGCTTGAGGTCGCGCACCAGACGCTGGTTGATCACGGTGAACTCGCCCGACAGGTTGGACTTGACCGACAGGTTGCCAAAGCACGGTTCAATGGACGCATCCACCCCGACGATGTTGGAGATGGTGGCTGTGGGGGCAATCGCCACGCAGTTGGAGTTGCGCATGCCGTCCCGGGCGATTTTTTGGCGCAGGGCATCCCAGTCCAGGGTGCTGGAGCGGTCTACTTCGACGTGGCCGCCGCGCGCCTGTGCCAGCATGTCCAGGGTGTCCAGGGGCAACACCCCTTGGCTCCACAGCGAGCCTTGGTAGCTGGAGTAGCGCCCGCGCTCGGCGGCCAGCTCGGTGCTGGCCCAGTAGGCGTGGTAGCAAATGGCTTCCATGCTGCGGTCGGCAAACTCCACCGCTTCGGGCGATGCGTAGGGAATGCGCAGCTCGTACAGCGCATCCTGAAACCCCATCAGCCCCAGGCCCACGGGCCGATGGCGCAGGTTGGAGTCGCGCGCCTTTTTGACGGCGTAGTAGTTGATGTCGATGACGTTATCGAGCATGCGCATGGCCGTGGTGATGGTCTTGCGTAGCTTGACCAGATCCAGCGTGGGTTGGCCATCGGCGCCGGTGGTGAGGTGGCGCGGCAAGTTGATGGAGCCGAGGTTGCACACCGCCGTTTCGGTGTCGCTGGTGTTCAGGGTGATTTCGGTGCAGAGGTTGGACGAATGCACCACGCCCGCATGCTGCTGCGGCGAGCGCACGTTGCAGGCGTCCTTGAACGTGACCCAAGGGTGGCCGGTCTCGAACAGCATGGTCAGCATCTTGCGCCACAGGTCGGTGGCCTGCACCGTGCGCGTGTGGGTGATTTCGCCGCGCGCCACCTTGGCTTCGTACGCCACGTAAGCAGCCTCGAAAGCGCTGCCGAACAGGTCATGCAGGTCGGGCACATCCGAGGGTGAGAACAGCGTCCAGTGGCCTTTTTCCAGCACGCGGCGCATGAACAGGTCGGGAATCCAGTTGGCCGTGTTCATGTCGTGGGTGCGGCGGCGGTCGTCGCCGGTGTTTTTGCGCAGCTCCAGAAATTCTTCAATATCGAGGTGCCACGTTTCCAGGTAAGTGCAGACGGCGCCCTTGCGTTTTCCACCCTGGTTCACCGCTACCGCTGTATCGTTGACCACCTTCAGGAACGGCACCACGCCTTGCGATTCACCGTTGGTGCCTTTGATGTGGCTGCCCAGGGCGCGCACGCGTGTCCAGTCGTTGCCCAGGCCACCGGCAAACTTGCTCAGCAGGGCGTTTTCTTTGATGGATTCGTAGATGCCGTCCAGCTCGTCAGGCACGGTGGTCAGGTAGCAGCTCGACAACTGCGAGCGCAACGTGCCGCTGTTGAACAGGGTGGGTGTGCTGCTCATGAAGTCGAAGCTCGACAGCACTTCGTAAAACTCGATGGCGCGTGCTTCGCGGTCGATTTCATTGAGCGACAAACCCATGGCTACGCGCATGAAAAACGCTTGCGGCAGCTCAATGCGGCTTTTGCGCACGTGCATGAAGTAGCGGTCATAGAGCGTTTGCAGGCCGAGGTAGTCAAATTGCAGATCGCGCTCGGCTTTCAGGGCACTGGCCAGGCGGGGCAGGTCAAATTGCAGCAGCCGCTCGTCCAGTAGCTGGTGGTCTACGCCTTTCTTGATGAAGCCCGGAAAGTAATCCACATAGCTTTGCGCCATCTCCGAGGGGGCCACTTCGCGCCCCAGCACTTCGCGGGCGATGGTGTGCAGCAGCAGCCGTGCGGTGGCGTAGGTGTAGTCGGGGTCTTTTTCGATCAGGGTGCGCGCGGCCAGGATGGAGGCTTTGTGTACCTCGTCGATCGGCACGCCGTCGTAGAGGTTGCGCAGCGTCTCTTGCACGATGGGTTCGGCATGGACGTCGGCACCCAGGCCCGCACAGGCAGACTCGATCAGACCGCGCAGTTGCGCCATGTCCAGCGGCACACGATCGTTGCCATAGAGCACGTGCAGCGTGTGGGTTTGCGGCGCCTGTTGCTCTGCCTGGCGCGCGCGCTCTTGGGCCCGGCGTTCGCGGTAGAGCACGTAGGCACGGGCGATTTCGTGGTGGTCGCTGCGCATCAGGCCCAGTTCGACCTGGTCTTGCACGTCTTCAATGTGGAAGGTGCCGCCGCCGGGGCGTGAACGCACCAAGGCCCGCACGACGTTGTGTGTCAGGACGTCCACCACTTCGCGCACGCTGGCCGATGCCGCGCCTTGCGTGCCCCGCACAGCCAGAAACGCTTTCATCATGGCCACGGCAATCTTCTGCGGCTCAAACGGCACGACGGCGCCGTTGCGCCGGATGATCTGGTAGTGGGCCAGACTGGCATCCGTAGCTTGTGGCGCCTGTGGTGCACTGGCGATGGCAGGGCTGCCAGCGGCAGGCGTAGAAGGGGTGTTCAAGACAGCTTGCATGGTTTTTGGGGGGGTAGAAGGCAGGGATTGGCTATAAGGCAGTAAATGACAAATTTCACTACCTATAGTGTTTGAATTTTTTTTAAACACTACCGGTAGTGTAGTCGCAACTGCTGGCCTCTGCGTCTCGAACGGGTATTGCACTGCGCCGATGTGCCTGTCCATGGCGCAGCCCAGCCACCCGGCGTGGGACGGCTGCGGTGCTACAGGGGAGGCGGGCGTGGGCGTATGCCCGGGCACTCAGGGGTGTTGGGTGGGGGTGTGCGTGGCTGTAGGAAAGCAGGCTGCATCCCAGGGCAGCAGGCGTTGCAGGTGCTGCCAGTCAAACCCCGCGCCGGGGTCGTGTTTGCGGCCGGGTGCGATGTGCTCATGACCGGCGATGTGGGCAATTGGGTAGCGCGCTGCCAGATCGTTGCACAGCCGCGCCAGGGCGGCGTACTGCGCGGGCTCAAAGCACTCGCCCTCCAGCCCTTCCAGCTCTATGCCGATGGAGTCGTCGTTGCACTGCTGGCGGCCCCGGTAGCTGGAGGCACCGGCATGCCAGGCGCGCTGGTCGCAATCGACGAATTGCCAGAGCGCGCCATCCCGGCGGATGAAAAAATGGGCCGACACCTCCAGGCCGCGAATGCCTTGGTAGTAGGGGTGTGCATCCCAGTCCAGCGTGTTCGTGAACAGGGCAGGCACACCGGGCCCACCGTATTGGCCCGGCGGCAGGCTGATGGAATGCACCACGATCAGATCGACCTGGGCGTGCGCGGGCCGCGGGCCGTAGTTGGGCGATGGCTGGTGTGTGGCAGCCGCATGCCAGCCTGCGTGCCACACCGCAGGGGTGTCAGGGGGCATCGTCTTGGTCTGCGCAGGGTTCGGGGTCATGGGGAGCGACGATGTTCAGGCGGGCAATGCGGTAGCGGATTTGGCGCAGGCTGATGCCCAGGCGCGCTGCCGTGGCCGTGCGGTTGAACCCCATGGCGTGCAGTGCGCGCACCAGGATGTCGCGCTCTTGCTGATCCAGCCAGGCTTGCAGGTCGTCGGGCAGATCGGCATCGGCGGGCAGCGTGGGGGATGGTGCCGGTACGGGGGGGGGCGTGTGCGGTGGTGGCGCTGTGCCAGGCGTGCCGGGAATGCCATCAAGGTGCAGCTTGTCGCCATCGCTGAGGGCCACGGCGCGGTGCAGCAGGTTCTCCAGCTCGCGCACGTTGCCCGTCAGCGGGTGGCTGGCGATGGCGCTGAGCGCCGCAGGCGTCAAGGCGGGCGGGGTGATGCCAGATTCGCTGGCTATGCGTGCCAGCAGGGCCTGGCACAGCGCTGGCAGGTCTTCGCGGCGCTCGCGCAGGGGTGGGATGACGATTTCGATGACGTTCAGGCGGTAGTACAGGTCTTGCCGAAAGCGCCCTGCTTGCACATCGGCTGCCAGGTCGCGGTGGGTGGCGCTGACGATGCGCACATCCACCGTTTCTTCCTGTGTGGAGCCCAGGGGACGTACGCTGCGCTCCTGGATGGCGCGCAACAGCTTGGACTGCATGGCCAGTGGCAGATCACCGATTTCGTCCAGGAACAACGTGCCGCCCTGGGCCGCCTGAAAGTAGCCCAGCCGGTCTTGCGTGGCGCCGGTGTAAGAGCCTTTGCGGGCGCCAAAGAACTCGGCCTCCAGCAGGTTTTCAGGGATGGCGCCGCAGTTCACGGCCACCAGCGGGCCGCTGGCGCGCTGGCTGCTGGCATGCAGGGCCTGGGCCACCAGCTCTTTGCCCGTGCCCGATTCGCCATGCACCAGCACCGGCGCCATGCCCCGGGCCACTTTGAGTACCCGTTGTTTGACGTTGCGCATGGCCTCGGAATCGCCCACCAGGCGTTCCAGGGCGGTGTTGGCGGTGCCGGTCTCTGCCAGGGGAGCTGGCGCGGCACTGGCGCTGCGCATGTCTGGTGCGCGTGGGCTGCTGCGCGGTGGCGGCACGCCACCGCTGCCCTGCACGGCGGACGCCACCACCAACCGGAACTGCTTCAGATCGACCGGCTTGGTCAGGTAATCGAAGGCGCCGCAGCGCAGCGCCTCGACAGCGTTTTCGGCGGAGCCGTAGGCCGTCATGACCACGCAGCGTTCGCGCCGCTGCTGGTCGCGCAGGTCTTGCAGCAGTTCCATGCCAAAGCCGTCGGGCAGGCGCATGTCGCTGATCACCACGTCAAAGCGCAGGGTTTGCAGTTGCTGGCGGGCCTCTTGCAAGGTGGCCGCGGTTTCCACGCGGTAGCCCTCGCGCAGCAAGGTCAGCTCGTAGAGGGTGCGCAGGTCGGGCTCATCGTCAACAACCAGGATGGAGGCGGCAGGGGCATTCATGGCAAGGTGGCTCGTTAAACGACGATGGTGTCGAACAGGGAGGCGGAGCCCTTCAGGCGCCCCGCTTTGCGAAAGCCCACGGTAAAGGCATTGCCGCCGGTGGGGCCGCGTCCGGTGGTGCGGTCCAGGCGCTGGTAGCTGATGGAGGCGCCATGGCGCTCGCACAACTCGCGGCAGATGTACAGGCCCAGCCCGCTGGAGCGGCTTTCGGACGAAAAGAAAGGCTCGAACAGGTGCTTTTGCACCGATTGGTCCATGGGCGTGCCATCGCTCCAGACTTGCAAGCTGACCTGGCCCGAGGCGCTGACCTGGGTGTGCAGTTGCAGCGCATCGGGAGCGTCGCTCTTGTAGCGCAGGGCATTGTCCAGCAGGTTGACCAGCACGCGGCGCAGGTGTTCGGCATCGAACTCCACGGGCGCGTTGTCGGCTTGCAGCGCCACCAGCGCCTGGCGCCGTGCCGGGTCGTGGCTTTGCCAGTCGTGCCAGATGTGTGCCACCGTTTCGTCCAGTGCCAGTGTGCTGGCAGGGGCATGGCTGATCTGGTGCTGCACACGGGCAATGTCCAGAATGTCTTCGGCAATGCGGGCCAGGCGCTCGGCGTTTTGCCGCACCATCTGTGCCAGGCGCTTTTGTGCGGGGTCGTGCAGGTCTTCGTCCAGCAGCGCATTGGCCTGGGTGATGGCGGCCAGTGGGTTGCGGATTTCATGGGCCACGGCGGCGGACATGCGGCCCATGGCGGCGAGTTTTTCGGTGCGCAGCCGCGCCTCCAGGGCGCGCAGATCGTGCAGGAACATCACGCACAGGCGTTCGCTGGACACATCTGTCCCCGCCTGGCGCGTGGGCGTGAGCCAGGCACGCACATGCAGTCCCACCGGGCTTTGACCGGGCGAGAGCAGGGTGACATCAGCCACCTGTGCGGCATCTTGCTGGAAGGTGCGGTGCGCCAAGGCACGCAGGGGGTGCCAGGCCGCAGTTTGCTCCAACGAAAACGGCGGCAGCAAAGCCGCAGTGTCGCCCAGCAACTCCCGCGCGGCCGGGTTGGCCATGCGCACGGTGTTGTCCTCGTCCACCACCAGCACGCCATCGGTCAGGTTCTGTATGACCAGCGCACTGACCTGGCGCTGCACCAGCGCTGCACGGCGGTTGTGCAGGGCTACTTGCCGTTCGCGCACCAGCCGGATCGAGAGCTGGTGCACCAAAAAGGCCACGATGAAATAGCCCGTTCCGGTGAGCGCTGCTTGCAGGTAGCGCTGCGAGGCATCGCCGCCTGTGGTTTCGCCCAGCCACCAGGCCCAGGCCAGCAGCAGCAGCGTGGCGCAGGCGGTGGTGCCCAGGGCCAGGGTGAGGGTGCCGAGCACGGCGGCCATCAGAATGGGCAGGCCGAGCAAGGCCGTGAAATTCATGCCCCCGGTGTGTAGCCATTGCAGCACGCACACCGCAGCCAGGTCCACACCGATCGAGGGCAGCCACTGCGGCCCTGCCTGCGGTTCAGGCGGTGCATGGCGCCCCAGAATGCGCACGGCCAGCGTGGCCGCCAGATAGGCCGCTGACACCGCCAGCGGCCAGGGATCGGCGTTCTGGTTGATCAGTTGCCCCAGCGCTTGCAGCAGCAGCAGGGCCAGTGCCACCATCACGCGCCCCGTCAAAAAACCATGCCACAGCCGCAGAAACGGTGTCTCCTCCAGGTTGGGCGAGAACGGGGGGCGGGTGTCTGGGGCGGTGTTAGCCGGCATGGGGGGGCCGGTGCTCGGTGCAGCAATAGTGGTTGGCGCCGTGTGCCAGTGCTTCAGTGCGGGGCACATGCAGGCCGCAGTGCGCGCAGGCCACCATATCCTGCGGTGCCGCCAGGGGGCGCGTGGCCCCTTGGCGGGCCGCATCCGTGTGGCTGCGCATTTGCGCGCGGCGCTGGCTGCGCCACCAGCCATAGGCCAGCACCAGAACCACCAGCAATACGAGGTATTTCATGCGCTGCGCCCCAGCACCACTTCCAGCACAAAGCGCGATCCCACATAGGCCAGCAGCAGCAGCGCCGCGCCCGCATACAGCAACCGCCCGGCGCTGCGGCCCCGCCAGCCAAACCGCGAGCGCCCCAGCAGCAGCGCCGCCAGCGTCAGCCACGACAGCACCGAGAACACCGCCTTGTGGTCCCAGCGCCAAGCGCGGCCATACAGCACTTCGGTGAACAGCATGCCCGCCAGCAGCGTGGCCGTGAGCAGCACAAACCCGGCGGTGATGAAGCGAAATGTCAGCCGCTCCAGCGTCAGCAGCGGCATACCGCTGTGCGTATCGACGGCCAGGCGAATGCGCCGCTCGGCCCGCGCCATCAGCAGGGCATGCACCACGGCGGCCGCCAGCAGGCCGTAACTGGCCACGCCCAGCGCCAGGTGCAAGGGCAGCCAGGCCGAAGCCGACACATGCAGCGGCTTGCCCGGAAACACCAGCGCCAGCAGCACCGCTGCCGCGCCCAGCGCGGCCAATGCCCAGCGCGCCTGCAATTGCGGAAACCACTGGCGCTCTACGGCGTACACCGTGAGCACCAGCCAGGCCGTGATCGACAGCGCCGGGGCAAAACCAAAGCGCGGCGTAGCGCCGAGCATGCCCCACGCCAACACCCCCGCATGCAGCACCCAGGCTGCCCACAGCGCGTTGCGCGCGCCCGCTGCCTGTAGCCGCGATGCGGCCAGCGCTGGCACGGCATAGGCCGCTGCGGCGGCCAGTCCAAGCAGCCAACTGAGCAGGGATGCACTGGGTAAAATCATGCTGCACAGTTTACCTTTCGCCCGCTGCACGCAGCCCTGGCCCACCACCCGCCGCCGCCTCTGGCCGCGGGGCTACCCGGAACACCGCTCTATGGCCTCCGCCCTTACCGACAAACTCTCGCGCCTCGTCAAGGAGATGCGTGGCCAGGCCCGCATCACCGAATCCAACGTGCAGGACATGCTGCGCGAAGTGCGCATGGCCCTGCTCGAAGCCGACGTGGCCCTGCCCGTGGTGCGCGACTTCATCGCCCGCGTGAAGGAAAAAGCCCTGGGCCAGGAGGTGCTGGGCAGCCTCAAGCCCGGACAGGCGCTGGTGGGCATCGTCAACCGCGAGCTGGCCGCCACCATGGGCGAGGGGGTGAGTGACATCAACCTGGCCGCCCAGCCACCCGCCGTCATCCTGATGGCCGGTCTGCAAGGCGCCGGCAAAACCACCACCACGGCCAAATTGGCCAAGCACCTGATCGAAAAGCGCAAGAAAAAGGTGCTCACGGTGTCGGGGGACGTGTACCGCCCCGCTGCCATCGAGCAGCTCAAAACCGTCACCAAACAGGCCGGTGCCGAGTGGTTCCCCAGCACACCCGATCAAAAGCCCCTGGACATTGCCCACGCCGCGCTCGATTACGCCAAAAAGCACCATTTCGATGTGCTGCTGGTCGATACCGCCGGGCGCCTGGCCATTGACGAGGCGTTGATGCTGGAAATCCAGCAGCTGCACGCCGCGCTGAACCCGGTCGAAACCCTGTTCGTGGTCGATGCCATGCAGGGCCAGGACGCCATCAACACCGCCAAAGCATTCAAAGAGGCGCTGCCGCTCACGGGCATCGTGCTGACCAAGCTCGACGGTGACTCGCGCGGCGGTGCGGCGCTGTCGGTGCGGCAAATCACCGGCGCGCCTATCAAGTTTGCGGGTGTGTCCGAAAAAATCGACGGCCTGGAAGTGTTTGACGCCGAGCGCCACGCCGGGCGCGTGCTGGGCATGGGCGACATCGTGGCGCTGGTCGAGCAGGTGGCTGCGGGCGTCGATATGGAGGCGGCGCAAAAGCTGGCCGCCAAGGTCAAAAGCGGCGATGGTTTCGACCTGAACGACTTTTTGGGCCAGTTGCAGCAGATGAAGCAAATGGGCGGGCTTTCCAGCCTGATGGACAAGTTGCCCACGCAGCTCACGGCCCAGGCCGGTGCCATGGACATGGACAAGGCCGAGCGCGAAATCAAGCGCAAGGAAGGCATCATTTGCAGCATGACGGCGCTGGAGCGGCGCAAGCCCGAACTCATCAAGGCCACGCGCAAAAAGCGCATTGCCAGCGGCGCGGGCGTGCAGGTGCAGGAGGTCAACCGCCTGCTCAAAGAGTTCGAGCAGATGCAGGCCATGATGAAAAAGATGAAGGGCGGCGGCCTGATGAAGATGATGAAAAAGCTCGGCGGCATGAAAGGCATGGGTGCGGGCATGCCCAAGATGCCGTTCTGATGGTTTGAGGCATTTTGTGCCTCTAGCCCTTATGTAGTGGGCGCTAGCAGCTATCAAAACAAAAGCAAAAACCGGCGAACAGCCGGTTTTTTCATTGGCGCTTGGTGGTCAGAATCAGCCGCCCAGGCGGGGGGGTTGGCACGGTGGCAGTGGCTGTTTTTTAAGCCTGCGTTCAGACGCCCAGCCTACAGTGGCGCGCCATGACGCATCTTTTTTTCACCCCTTTGTCCTTCTCCGGCCTGCGCGGCCTGGCGGGCGCGGCGCTGCTGTGCTGCGGCGCCCTCCTGGCTGCGGCGCCGGCCCAGGCCAGTTCCGCTACCGAGAAAGTGGTCTGCACCGATGCGCCGCGCGCGCAGTGGATCTCGGAGGCGCAGGCGCGCGAGCGCTTTCGCGCCCAAGACTACGTGCTGGTCAAGTACAAAGTCTCCAGCGGCAACTGCCACGAGTTTTATGCGGTCGATGCCCAGGGCACCGTGGTCGAGAGCTACTTGCACCCGATCACCGGCGAGACGGTGCGCAGCACCCGGATGCCGCCCCTGCCATCGGCGCCTGCGAAGCACTGAGGCTGTTGCAGGTGCTCTTTTTTCAGGAGCTGCTCGCGCGCACTGTGCAAGGCTTTGCGGTATAAAACACGTCGAAACCTTTGCCCCGTGCGCGCAAGCAGCTCACTTTTTTGATGCAGCTGTCTCAGTCTATGGCGCGCGTCAGTCCGCAGCGCGCGTCAGCACCTCGCCGCGCAGGGTGTAGGCCTTGGCTTCGGTGATGGTCACGTCCACCAGCTGGCCTACCAGGCGCGGCTGGCCGACAAAGTTGACCACGCGGTTGCACTCGGTGCGGCCCATCAGCTCGGTGGCGTCGCGCTTGGAGGCGCCTTCCACCAGAATGCGCTGCACTGTGCCCACGCGGCTTTCGCTGATCTGCTTGATGTTGCCGTTGATGACCGCTTGCAGCGTTTGCAGGCGGCGCAGCTTCACGTCGTAGGGCGTGTCGTCGGGCAGGTTGGCGGCGGGCGTGCCAGGGCGGGCGCTGAAGATGAAGCTGAAGCTGTTGTCAAAGTGGATGTCGTCGATCAGCTTCATCATCTTGGCAAAGTCTTCTTCGGTCTCGCCCGGAAAGCCCACGATGAAGTCTGAGCTCATGGCCAGGTCGGGGCGGATGGCGCGCAGCTTTTTCACCGTGCTTTTGTATTCCATGGCGGTGTAGCCGCGCTTCATGGCCATCAGGATGCGGTCGGAGCCGTGCTGCACCGGCAGGTGCAGGTGGCTGACCAGTTTGGGCAACTGGGCGTAGGCTTCAATCAGGCGCGGCGTGAATTCATTGGGGTGGCTGGTGGTGTAGCGGATGCGCTCAATGCCCGGAATCTCGGACACGTATTCCAGCAGCAGGGCAAAGTCGGCAATCTCTGCCGTGTCGCCCATCTTGCCCCGGTAGGCGTTGACGTTCTGGCCCAGCAGCGTGACTTCTTTCACGCCCTGGTCGGCCAGGCCGGCCACTTCGACCAGCACGTCGTCAAACGGGCGGCTGACCTCTTCGCCGCGCGTGTAGGGCACCACGCAGTAGCTGCAATATTTGGAGCAGCCTTCCATGATCGAGACAAAGGCGCTGGCCCCCTCGACGCGCGCGGGCGGCAGGTGGTCAAACTTTTCAATCTCGGGAAAGCTGATGTCCACCTGCGGGCGGGCCTTGGCCGCGCGTGCGTTGAGCAGCTCGGGCAGGCGGTGCAGCGTTTGCGGGCCAAACACCACATCCACGTAGGGCGCGCGCTTGATGATTTCCTCGCCCTCCTGGCTGGCCACGCAGCCGCCCACGCCGATGAGCACGCCTTTTTCTTTCAGGTGCTTGATGCGGCCCAGGTCAGAGAAGACTTTTTCTTGCGCTTTTTCGCGCACCGAGCAGGTGTTGAACAGGATCAGGTCGGCTTCATCCACGTTCTGCGTGGGCTCGTAGCCCTGGGCGGCGCCCAGCACGTCGGCCATCTTGTCCGAGTCGTACTCGTTCATCTGGCAGCCGAAGGTTTTGATAAAGACTTTTTTGGACATGGCGTAAGGGCAAAAACAACGGAAGAGGGGGCGCCGGTGTGGCGCAGGGTGCGCGGCGGGTGGCGTGGCTGGCAGCACCCGCCACTGCGGCGCTGGCGCACGCGGGGCCAAGGGGGTGGTGCGCCGCAGTGCGCCAGCGCGGGGGTGGGTGCGGTGTCAGCGCGCGGTGGCGTCTGATTCGAACTGGTAGTTGCGCTGCACGTCGGTGCTGCCGGGGCGCGGCTGGGCCACTTCGGCCTTGCTCAAGATCCAGGCGGTAATCAGCCAGCCGGTGCTTTTTTCGATCAGGTAATTCACCGTGAACGTTTGTCCCAGCACGTTGTGGCGCATCACCAGGGCGTTTTGCGGATTGAAGATGCGCAGGCCCGGTGCCATCTGGATGGCTTTGTCGTTGATATGCGCCTGGCCCGAGGCGTCGATGTGCAGCGTGCCACGCAGGGCCGCTTCAGGGAAGTTGCGCATGGCACCGGGGGCGGGCAATGCAGGCGCCTGGGCCTGGGCGAGCACAGGGCCGCTGGCCAGCGCGCCCACGGTGGTGGCCAGCAGCAGGGCCAGCAGGTGCAGCGTGTGGGTGGTGCGGTGGCGTGGCAGGGGTGCGTGGGAAGAGGTACAGCGTTGCATGGTGTGTATCCAGTGGCTGGGCCTGTGATGAAAAAACCCGCAGCGTTTGCACGGTGCGGGTTTTTGAGTTTGGTGGTGATAGGTGGATTTGAACCACCGACATCAGCATTATGAATGCTGCGCTCTAACCAACTGAGCTATATCACCGATAGCACGAGATTATAGTGCAATTTTTACTGGTGTGTGAAAACTGCTTTGCGTTTGTTGACGAAAGCGTCCATGCCTTCTTTTTGGTCGCTGGTGGCAAACAGCGAATGGAACAGGCGGCGCTCGAACATCACGCCGTCGGCCAGCGTGCCTTCAAAGGCGCGGTTGACCGATTCCTTGGCCGCCATCACGGCGATTTGCGAGAAGTCGCTGATTTGCAGGGCTGCGCCCAGGGTTTCTTCCATGAGCTTGTCCAGCGGCACCACGCGGCTGACCAGGCCCGAGCGCTCGGCTTCCTGGGCGTCCATCATGCGGCCCGTCAGGGCCAGGTCCATGGCCTTGGCCTTGCCCACGGCGCGGGGCAGGCGCTGCGTGCCACCGGCGCCGGGGATCACGCCCAGCTTGATTTCAGGCTGGCCGAACTTGGCGTTGTCGGCGGCGATGATGAAGTCGCACATCATGGCCAGCTCGCAGCCGCCGCCCAGCGCAAAGCCGCTCACGGCGGCGATCACGGGTTTGCGGATGGTGCGGATGGTTTCCCAGTTGCGGGTGATGAAGTCGCCCTTGTAGGCATCGGCAAAGCTGAACTTCGCCATGGCGGTGATGTCGGCGCCTGCGGCAAAGGCCTTTTCGCTGCCGGTGATGATGATGCAGCCGATTTTTTCGTCGGCATCAAAGGCCTTGAGCGCATCGCCCAGTTCGTCCATGAGCTGGCTGTTCAGGGCGTTGAGTTGCTTGGGGCGGTTGAGTGTGATGACGCCAACTTTGTCGGCTTCGGTGCGCACTTCAATAACTTCGTAGGCCAAGGTGATCTCCAGTGGTTGTTGTGTCAAGCCGACCACTATAACCAAGCTCTGTGGCGCAGGTGGTGCTGGCTGGCGCTGCGTGCCTTCAGGTGCTGTACAGCCAGCGCCCGGCCCGCGCCGCGTCGGTGATGCGCAGGGAAACCGTGTCGCTGTGCGCCGCTGGCGCGGCACTTTTGCGCGGTTTGGTGGCGGGCGGCGTCAGCGCCAGCGGCAGGCGCAGCAGCCGGTCGCCCCGGGCGATGAGGGCCGTGACGTGGCTGGCGTTGCCCGCGTACAGGGCCAGGTCGGCCAGCTTGCCCAGGCGCCAGCCCTGGCCTTGCACATCGATGCCCAGCCATTCATCGCCTGCGGCCATGCCGGCGCGCTCGGCCAGGCCGCCGCGCAGCACGGTTTTGATGCGGATGGCGCCGTTTTCGGTCACGCGCAGGCCCAGGCGCTGGGCGGGCTGCGGTGTGTCGGCTTGCAGCGTGATGCCGTGCGCGGCCAGCAATTCGGCCACGGGCAGTTCGGCGGTGCTGTGAACCCAGGCTTGCAGCTCGGCGTCGAACGCGCGGCCCGCGCAGGCTTGCAGCACGGCGCGCAGGTCGGCCTCTTGCATGGGGCCACCGGCGCAGTGCTGCCACAGGGCGCGCATCACGTCGTCCAGCGTGGTCTGGCCTTCGCGGCGCAGGGCCAAATCGAGGCACAGGGCCACCAGCGCGCCTTTGGTGTAGTAGCTGATGGTGGCGTTGGGGGTGTTTTCGTCCTGGCGGTAGAACTTGACCCAGGCATCAAAGCTGGCCTGGGCCACGGTTTGCACCTGGCGCCCCGGTGCTTGCAGCACCTGGTGCAGCGTTTTGGTCAGCAGTTGCAGGTAGGTGGTGTCGTCGATCAGGCCGGCGCGGCGCAGCAGCAGGTCGTCGTAGTAGCTGGTGAAGCCTTCAAAAAACCACAGCAGCTGGGTGTAGTTTTCCTGGGCGTAGTCGTAGCGGGCAAATTCTGCCGGGCGCAGGCGTTTGACGTTCCAGGTGTGGAAGTATTCGTGGCTGATCAGGCCCAGCAAGGTGGTGTAGCCCTCGCTGGCGCGGGCGCTGCCCAGGCGGGGCAGGTCGGCGCGGGTGCAGATCAGCGCGGTGCTGTTGCGGTGCTCCAGGCCGCCGTAGCCGTCGTGCGTGGCGTGCAGCAGGAACAGGTAGTTCTTGAACGGCGGCTTGCCCTTGCCGTGCCAGAAGCGCATGGCGGTTTCGCAGATTTTTTGCGTGTCAGCCAGCAGGCGCTGGGCATCGAACGAGGGCGCCGCGCCCGCCACCACCAGGCGGTGCGGCACACCGGCGGCGGTGAAGGTGGCGCTCCAGAAGGGGCCCATCTCCACCGGGCAGTCCACCAGTTCGTCGTAGTCGGCTGCCTGGTAGGTGCCAAAGCCGTTGGCATCAATTTTTAAGGGAAAAAGGCCTGTGGCGCACTGCCAGTGGGCGCTAGCAGCTATCAAATCAGGAGTGTTCTCCGGCGCTTCGGGGGCCACGACTTCCAGCGTGCAGGGCTGCTCGGCCTGGCCTTCGACGCGCAGGCACAGGCTGGTGCCGTTGAAAAAGCCCCGCGCCGCGTCCAGGCAGGCGGTGCGCACGGAGGGGTCGTTGGCATAGACCTCGTAGTCCAGCACCAGCGGCTGGCCGGTTTTGCAGGCGATTTGCCAGCGCTGCTTGTCTTGCTGCACCACGGCCAGTGTGCGGCGGCCTTGCCGGGCGCGCAGGTGTTGCAGGTTTTTGGCAAATTCGCGCACCAGGTAGCTGCCCGGAATCCACACCGGCAGCGTCACAGTTTGCAGCGCCTGGGGCTGCGCAATGGTCAGCGTGACGCGAAACAGGTGGGCGTGCAGGTCGGCGATTTCTACGCGGTAGTGCAGGGCAGAGACGGTGTCGTGGGTGTCAGGCATGGCGGTGCGGCAGAAAGTGGCAGCAGGGGAGTGCGGCAGGGCAAGGTGGGTACAGAGAAGTGCCCCGGCACCGAAGGGGCGCTGCCTGGCCGTGCAAGAAGGCCCGGTGGCAGCGCCGGGCGCGAGGGGCAGCGGGGCGCGATGGCCCCGTGCCGCCATCAGTTGGCGCTGGCCGTCTCGCTGGCTTCGGCCAGGCGTTTTTCGATGTCGGCGGCGCCGATGGCACCGGGTACGCGCGCGCCGTTGGCAAACAGCAGCGTGGGCGTGCCGGTGATCTTGTGCTTTTTGCCAAAAGCCAGGTTGCGTTGCAGGGCGGCGGTGTCGCAGCTGGCAGCGGCGGGCGTTTTCTCGCGCAGCATCCAGTCGTTCCAGGCGTTGTTGCGGTCTTTGGCGCACCAGATGTTGCGCGACTTCTCTGCCGAATCGGGGCTCAGGATGGGGTAGAGAAAGGTGTAGATGGTGACGTTATCGACGTTTTGCAGGTCGCGTTCAAAGCGCTTGCAGTAGCCGCAGTTGGGGTCGGCAAACACCACCAGCTTGCGCTTGCCGTTGCCGCGCACGGTGGCAAAAGCGTCTTGCAGCGGCAGGGCGTTGAAGTCTACGGCGGTGAGCTTGTTGATGCGGTCTTCGGTCAGGTTGCGCCGCGCTTTGGTGTCGATGAGCTCGCCCTGGATCAGGAAGTTGCCCTTGGCGTCGGTGTAGAACAGGTCGGTGCCTACGCGCACCTCGTACAGGCCGCCCATGGGGGTGGCGCGCACTTCGTCGATTTTTTCCAGCTGCGGAATGCGCTCGGCCAGGGTTTTGCGAATGGCGGGTTCTTGTGCCGTGGCAGTGAGGGCCAGGCCCAGGCTGGCCGCAGCCAGCAGGGAGGGGATCAGTTTCATCAAAATTGCGTTCCGTGGTGTCAGGTTGGTGGTTGCCGTCAGTGCGTGCCCATGGCGCGCTGGGTGATCCAGTCTTTCAGGGGGCCGCTGCGCTCAAAATTGTTCATGCCCCAGTTGCGCAGCGCCTGCAAAGGCGCCTCAGGGCGCGAGAACAGTTGCTGCAATCCATCCATCACCAGCCCCAGCGGCAAGATGTCGGCCTTGCGCTGGCGCTCGTAGCGGCGCAGCAAGCGCAGATCGTCCAGGCCGCGCCAGTCAGCGCGCTCACCGAGCACGCGGGCCAGCGCCTGCACATCGCCCAGCCCCAGGTTCAGCCCTTGGCCGGCCAGGGGGTGGACGTTGTGTGCGGCATCCCCGGCCAGCACCCAACTGCCCTGGCCGTCTTGGCCGTCGTGCGCCATGGCGCCGCACCAGCGCTGGGCCTGTGCCAGTTGCAGCGGCCAAGCGGCACGCTCACTGGTCAGGCGCAGCGCCCCCAGGGCGCCGCCGCTGGCTGCGTGCAGGTGCTGGGCAAAGTCTTCATCGTCCAGCGCCAACAGCGCCGGCACTTGCTGCGCAGGGACTGACCACACCACGGCGACAGAGTTCCCCTGCTCGCCCTCCAGCGGCAAAAAGGCCAGGATGCTGCCCTGCGAGAACCACTGCCGCGCCGTCTGGCCGTGCGGCAGTTCGCACTCCAGGCGCGTGGCAATGGCGTGCTGGGCATACGGTGTGACGTCGAACCCCGCGCCCAGCTGCGCGCGCGTGCTGCTGGCACGGCCCTCGCAGATGGCGGTGAGGGCTGCGGGCACCGGCGCGTCCACGCGCTCGACCTGCGGCTGGTAGCGCACGGCCTCGGCCAGGCGATTTTCGAGGGCGGGCACATCGACAATCCAGGCCAGCGCATCGACGCCCTGGCTGGCGGCGTCGAACAGCACTTCGCCGTCCTGGTCGCCGCACACGTGCATGCGGGTCACGGCGGTGGCGTGGATGGGGTCGGGCCAGCAGCGCAGGGCTTGCAGCAGCTGGCGCGAGGCGCCACTCAGGGCATAGGCGCGCACGTCCGCATGGCGCGGCGGCGGGCTGGTCACCAGCGCCACGCGCAGCTTCTCGCGCGCCAGCAAAAGCGCCAGGGTATGGCCGACAACGCCAGCCCCACGGATACAGACATCAAAGGTTTGCGGCATGGGGCGATTGTAGGAGGCCCCTAAAATGGCCCGTTTGTCCCCCTGATTACCAGAAAGCCCTGCCATGAGCCTCCAATGCGGCATCGTGGGCCTGCCCAACGTGGGCAAGTCCACCCTCTTCAACGCCCTGACCAAGGCCGGCATCGCCGCCGAAAACTACCCCTTCTGCACCATCGAGCCAAATACTGGCGTGGTCGAGGTGCCCGACCCGCGCCTGCACAAGCTGGCCGAAATCATCCACCCCGAGCGCATCGTTCCGGCCATCGTCGAGTTTGTCGATATTGCTGGCCTGGTGGCCGGTGCCAGCCAGGGCGAAGGCCTGGGCAACCAGTTTCTGGCACACATCCGTGAAACCGACGCCATCGTCAACGTGGTGCGCTGCTTTGACGACGACAACGTGATCCACGTGGCCAACCGCGTCGATCCGATTGCCGACATCGAAGTCATCCAGACCGAGCTGTGCCTGGCCGACCTGGGCACCGTGGAGAAAGCCCTGAACCGCTACAGCAAGGCCGCCAAGTCGGGCAACGACAAGGATGCGGCCAAGCTGGTGGCGCTGCTGACACGCATCCAGGCGGCCCTCGATCAGGGCAAGCCCGCGCGCTCGGTCGAGGTCAGCAAGGAAGAGCAGCCCCTGCTCAAGTCGCTGTGCCTGATCACGGCCAAGCCCGCCATGTTTGTCGGCAACGTCAGCGAAGACGGGTTCGAGAACAACCCTTACCTCGATCGCCTGCAAGAGTACGCCGCCAGCCAGAACGCCCCTGTGGTGGCCATCTGCGCCAAGATGGAAGCCGAAATGGCCGAGATGAGCGACGAAGACCGCGACATGTTCCTGGCCGAAATGGGCCAGACCGAGCCCGGCCTGAACCGCCTGATCCGCGCGGGCTTCAAGCTGCTGGGCCTGCAAACCTACTTCACGGCGGGCGTCAAGGAAGTGCGCGCCTGGACGATCCGCGTGGGCGACACCGCCCCGCAGGCCGCTGGCGTGATCCACGGCGACTTCGAGCGCGGCTTCATCCGCGCGCAGACCATCGCCTTCGACGACTTCATCCAGTACAAGGGCGAGCAGGGAGCCAAGGACGCGGGCAAGATGCGCGCCGAAGGCAAGGAATACGTCGTGAAAGACGGCGACGTGCTGAACTTCCTGTTCAACGTCTGACCGATCTTGTGATGTTTCGCATCTGTTCACGTTGTTTCATGATGGTTCGATAAATCATTTGAAATCAACGGTTTAGGTGTTATTGGGCGGCGCTTCGTGTTGCAGCACGGTGCGCCGTTTTTCATTTCTTTTCACGAAAAAAATCGGGTATGGATGTGGGTATGGTTCTTGATGGCTGCTTTGGTTGGTGGGTAACCAAGAGTATTCAATGAACGCACAGGCATAACAAAATCGACAAAGTCGTCGCATCTCGCGTGCTGATGCTGCAGCGTTGGAAGTATGAAAATCGATTGCTTTAGAAGGTGCTGAAAAATTTCTCCGTTGGTTTGAACAGCGACATTCGTAGATTAGCCAGAAGCAGTCTCTTGATCATTAGTCTGCTGCACTCAACAAAACTGAGATAAAAATTCTTTGGCTTATCTAAACACTGCAAAAACTATTTTTCCCATCGAACCACAAGTTCGTACATTGTTAGGCGAACTGGGCATGCCCGTTATATTTAACCTAAACCTAGTTGACTTTTTTCAAAGGATTGCGTAGTGGAGAAGAGATATCAAGTTTTCGTCAGTTCAACTTACGCCGACCTCAAGGAAGAACGACAGAAGGTAATTCAAGCTTTGATGGAATTGGATTGCATACCTGCAGGTATGGAGCTATTCCCAGCCGCCGATGAAGAGCAGTTTGAGTTCATTAAGCGTGTGATTGATGATTGCGACTACTATTTGCTTATCGTTGGCGGACGATACGGTTCATTAACGGCACAAGGAATAAGTTACACAGAACAGGAATATGAATATGCCTTGAACCGAGGGCTCAAGGTTGTGGCCTTAATTCACGAGAAGCCTGATGAGATTCCATTCGGAAAGTCCGAACAGCATCCGGAGCTTCGCAACCTTTTACAGGCATTTCGTGATCGGGTAGCTACAGATCGCCTAGTCAGATTTTGGAGGTCCGCAGACCAATTGCCTGGAATCGTTGCGTTAAGTCTTTCCAAGACAATTAAAATGTTTCCAGCAATTGGATGGGTGCGCGCAGATCGTGCTTCAAGCGAAGAGCTACTTTCGGAAATCAATGATCTCAGGAAGCAAAACTCGCAACTGCAAAGCGCTTTAGCAGAATTACCGAAATCTAGACCTGCGCCCATACCTAACCTTGCGGGGCTTGATGAGGTAATCGAGCTCCATGGCGCGTATTACCGTGATGGCGGCAGGCGTACGTGGAAAGCGCAAGCGACGTGGAGTGAGTTATTTGGTTTTATCGCTCCCTACTTGATAAAACACCCGAACGACGCTACCGTTAAGGGGATCCTAAAAGATGCTCTTTTTGCTAAGTCTGGCAGCTATGGGACAAATGCGATCCTAGATGACCAAGAATTTCAAACAGTTGCTGTTCAATTGAAAGCTCTTGATCTTATCAAGCTTAGCTATTCGAAAACCGTCCAAGGAGGTATGGGATTGTTTTGGTCTGCAACTCAGGTAGGGGAAAAATTTACTTATGAATTGCGAGCAGTACGCAGCACAAAAAATGTCTAATAATTCATTCAAGCCTACTCCGCTTCGCGGCGTGGCTTATTGACTAGAAATAAAACAACTTGAATCAAGCGGCATATTTGACAGAATCCTTCCCAAAAAACTGCTGCACCTTTTTGGGCGATTTCTGCAAA
>NZ_SLXH01000013.1:0-27601 GCF_004341365.1 Simplicispira metamorpha
AGAAATCGCCCAAAAAGGTGCAGCAGTTTTTTGGGAAGGATTCTGTCAAATATGCCGCTTGATTCAAGTTGTTTTATTTCTAGTCAATAAAAAGGCAACCCCTGGGTTGCCTTTTTTGTATCGATAAGATCAAACAACCACCGTAAATGACGATTGCTCTCTGTGATTTTTAGGTTGGTTTTTTAAGAGGGCCTTGCATTGCTACCGCGTTTTAAAGTAGTAGTTGCAATGCATGCCGTTTCACGCTTTGTCGCGAAATTTATATTGGATTTTTATGATTTTTTCTGGATTTTAATATGGTTTCTTGTTGAGTATTTTTATTGATTTATGTTTAAATAATTTCTATAGCTTGAGTTAATTGTCCACTTAATCGTGTTTGAAAGACTTTCCGGTGAGTCAAATAAATCAGGACTTTGTTCGAAATTTATATAATCATTATTTGCGAATGCAACAAAAAACTCCACTTCAAATAAAAATTTGGCTAATTGCTCTGATGCCTTGAAAGGTGCGCCATTTATTTTTGATATTTTTGATTTATTTTTTGTTGTATAAAAATTTTCAATTCTTTGAATGAGTTTATGTCTTGTGTAGTCTTTGCTGCCTGCTCTGAATGAATTTATTAAAGAATTAATTTGATCGAATTGATGTTTATGCTCTTTCTCTATATCGGAAATCTTATCTCTTCCGAAATTTGGCATTGCACTAATAAAGTCCTGTAAAGTTATTTTATTTCCCCCTGCTTTTTTGCCGGCTTCTTTGCATAATTGCCCCATCCACCTTGGACGACCGCCAGCTAATACCTTTAAAACTATTAATGCATTGGCGGATCCTTTATTCCAGTTCATTGGGTTTTCGAATACTTTAGATATGACGTTAATTTTATCTCTTGGATATTTGTAATGAGCATCAATTCCTGTTGTTTTTTTTAAATATGCTGATATCTTGTTGAAAATAATTTCCTCAGAAATTGCATCATTTTGATGAATGTCAACTATAAAATCTCGAAGCTTATCTTGATCTTCAATATTTCTTAAGCTAGTCCAAACATCACTTCTTACACTAGATCTAATTTTTAGCCCGTAAACAGAGTGAGCTATTGCGCAAGCAGCAGAAAAAAATGAACTAACTACTATTCTGTTATTTTCATCATCCTGAAATTTTGCATCGATGTCATCAACAATCAACCAAACATTTGAATCTTTGCTTTCTTGGTATCTTATTAATTGCTGATGCGGACTTTTTAAGTCTTCTCTTATTTCAGTGTCAGAAATTTTCTCTGTGCCATTTTGAATTTTAAATATTCTAATTACATTTTTTGCCAAAATGGAAATTATATTTTTTTCTTTAAATCCTTCTAGTTCTGCAGATTCTACAAAATTTATGCTTGTGTCTGTAGCAGCAAATCCAATATTTTTTCCAATTTCTATGCATATTCTGTTGCATATATTTTTCTTCCAAAGATTCTCTAGTTGATTATTATCTAAACTCTTGGTTTCTATTAGTCCAAGAAGTTCATTTCCTTTGATTTCTATGACAATATCTGTATTTTCTTTTTTCTTTATTTCAATTGATGTATGACGTAGAAGACTAGATTTTCCCATGCCCTTTTTGGCTTTCACTATGAGAAATTTTTCGTCTGAATCTGTGAATCTTTCGAATTCATTTTGAATGACAAAATACGAACTTAATTTCTCTTCGTCTTCATATTCTGCTGCATCGGCGCCAAATATTTTTCTGTGATTAATTTTCATATTTTCCATAATATAATTTTGGTTTTTTAAATTTTATTTATGTGGTTTGGTAAAATTTATATATGTTAAGTTGAATTTAATGCTCTATTTTTAGAATTAATATATATTATTGTTTTTTAGTGATGGAGTGTATGTCGTTAGAGCGTGTTATGAACTTCTGTGCAAGTCATTGATTTTATTGAAGAATTCCACGATTTCCACTTTTGAAAAAACGTGCGTAAGTGCTTATCACAAAAGAGAATTTTTCAAAGTTCATAACACGCTCTAGTAAGGTATTGAATTAATGCTTGATCTGCTACGCCTCGCTGTTTGTGTGCTCAGGCTGTCGTTGGTGGTTCGGGTTGGCGCTATCTACGTTACTTCATGTCAACAACTGCTGCGGATGCACAACATACGGTACAGCCTTGATATGTAGGAAGCCCTGACTTGTGATGTCAGTTGGCGCTATAAGCACATCGCTGCCTTAGTCTGTAGATTTAACGCTGCATAAAGCGAATCTTGCGCATAGCACATGAATGCTGCGATAAATCAAAGTTTTGATGGCTGCACGTACCTAAAAATTCTGGATTTCACCTGATTTTCATGAGAAACATCACCCACCATGATCCAGCCTTCCACGCCTGCTTCCTTGTGCTGGCTGACCATGGCTGGTCGTTTGCCCTGGCGGCGTTCACTCTGTCGATCACTGGTTGTTTGCCTCTGGCCTTGCTGCTGATGCGCAATGTGGGTGCCTCGGGCACGTAGTGGAACCAAGCGTTGCTGGCGATGCTGCCCGTGATGGCTGGGTGATTGCCGCGGCCTGCGCGGTGCTGTGGATGTGGGCCTTGTCGGCCCTGGTTATGGTGGGGTGGTGGAAGCTGTGAACGCCGCAGCGCAGGCGCTGGGTGCATGCGCAGTGCTGGATGCCAGTACCAGCATCAGCCGTTTTCATGCGGACATCCAGGTAGCTTGGGCTGCTTTTTTTATATCTGTTGGCAGATTTTGATAGCTGCAGGCGCAAGCTGGATAGGCGTTAGAGGCGGTTTTGATGATGAAACCGGGCGTGCTGCCTTCCTGGTCAGAACTTGGCATGCAGGTTGGTGAAAAACTTGGCGTAAAACTAGGTGAAATTACCAAAAAGTAATTTAAGAACAATTGTTTGGTAATGCCATAAGCTTGGCGGATGACTGTGCTCTACCACTCGCCCCATCAGTTTGAACCCTTGTTGCCCTCCGATGCCAAGCAAGAAGCCTTGCTGTCCAAGGCCGGTGACTTGGTGCGTGCCGCCACCGCGTTGGCGGGCAAGCGCGTGCCGCCGGAGTTGCATGTGCTGCTGCGCAGCATGAACTCGTACTACACCAACCGCATTGAAGGCCAGCACACGCGCCCGCATGAGATTGAGCAGGCGTTGCGCAAAGACTTCTCGGCCAACCAGGAACTCGCTGCCAAGCAGCGTCTGGCGGTGGCGCACATCGAGGCCGAGGCGGCCCTGGAGCAGCGCTACAGCGGCGAAGCAGCCGTGGCCACGCTGTACACCCCGCAGGCGGTACAGGACTTGCACCAAGAATTGTTTGGCTGTTTGCCCGCGCAGGACTGGGAGGTCAACCAAGGCCAGACTGTGGTGCCCGGCCAGTGGCGCGACAAGGAAGTGAGCGTAGGCCAGCACATTGCGCCTGCCGCTGCCCATGTGCCGGAGTTTCTGGCGCGCTGGGCGCAGCGTTACGGCAGCGTGCGCCGGGGGGAGGCGGCCTTGGTGGCCATGGCCTGTGCCCACCACCGTCTGGGCTGGATTCACCCCTTTATGGATGGCAATGGCCGGGTGATGCGCCTGCACACGCATTTGGTGCTGCACGCTTTGGGGTTGTCGAATGGTCTGTGGTCGCCGCTGCGTGGTTTTGCGCGCAGCCAGGAGCGTTATTACCTGCTGCTGGCCGAGGCGGACAACACCCGCCGCAGTGATCTGGATGGCCGTGGTAATTTGAGCGAGAAAGCCCTGGTGGCGTGGGCCGACTATGTGCTGGGCATCTGCCTGGATCAAGTGGCGTTCATGCAGCAGATGCTGGATTTTGATGCGATCAAACAGCGCATTGAGGGTGCGCTGGTCTATGAGGGCACCGTGAACAAATCGGGGGTGCGCCTAGAAAGCCTGCGGGCCTTGCACTATCTTTTCCTGAGCGGTGAAGAGCTGGCGCGGGGAGAGTTCAAATCCATGCTGGGGCTGAGTGACCGCATCGCTACCGATGCCCTGGGGGCCTTGGTCAAACGCGGCTTTTTGCGCAGTGACAGCCCGCAGGGCAAGGTGCGCTTTGGCTTGCCGCAACATGCGCTGCGCTTTTTGTTTCCCAGGCTGTGGCCTGAAGCGGAGGCCGATGCCAGTGATTCGGCGTTGTAGTCGCCCATCGCTGTGGCCGGGCGGATAGACAGACAACGCGCGGCTACGGTGCGCAGAAAGTATTCAAAAAAGATAGCTGCTTGCGCACACCCCACGGGCGCAAACGGCCCAAAAGGCTTGAAGTTTTCTGCCACTACACTTCACCGCCCGCATTCACTGCAATCACCGCACACCACCACCATGCAAGCCTTGCTCGACGCCATCGCCCAGATGCCGCTTCCCACCGATGCCCAGCGCATCTTCCATGGCCGGGGCGGTTTGCACCCGGGCTGCGAGCACTGGGTGCTGGATGCTTATCCGCCCGTTTGGGTGCTCACCAGCTTTTTGCCCGCCGACGCCGACACCGATGCGCAGCTGGCCACCATCGGCGCCGCGCTGGCCCAGCGCTGGGAGATTTTGGCGCCGGGCCAGCCGCTGAACTGGGTGTTCCAGTGCCGCAATGAGGCGCTGCGCACCCAGGGCCGCACCGAAACCCGGCTGATGGCGGGCAGCGTGCCCGAGCCGCATGTGGTGACGGAGCAGGGCGCGCGCTACCGCGTCCATGTGCTGCGCGGCCAGAACCACGGCTTGTTTTTGGACATGGCCGAGGGCCGCCGCTGGGTGCGTGAGTACGCCGCCGCGCGCTGCGATGACCGCTACGGCCTCAAGGTGCTGAACCTGTTTGCCTACACCTGTGCGTTTTCGGTGGTGGCCTTGCAGGCGGGCGCCAAAAGCGTGGTCAACGTGGACATGGGCCATGGCGCCATCGCCACGGGGCAGCAAAACCACCAGCTCAACGGCCTCACGGCGGGGGCGAGTTTTTTGGCGCACGACATCTTCAGCAGCTGGGGCAAGATCACCCGCAGCGGGCCGTATGGGCTGGTGATCGTCGATCCGCCCAGCTACCAGAAGGGCAGTTTTGTGGCCACCAAAGACTACGCGCGCCTGCTGCGCCGTCTGCCCGATTTGCTGGCGCCCGGTGGCCACGCGCTGGTGTGCCTGAATGCGCCCGAGTTGGGCGTGGACTTTTTGCACGAGCACATGCAGGCCCAGGCGCCTGAGCTGGCGCTGGTGGAGCGCCTGGCCAACCCACCCGCCTTTGCCGATGTGGATGCGCAGCGCGCGCTCAAGGTGCTGGTGTACCGCGCGCCAGAGTTGCCTTGAAGGCGGTGGCGTTCAGGGCGGTAGTTTTTTCAAGCCAAATCCGCCTTCAGCCCTTGCAGGGTAAGCGCGAGCAGCTATCAAAAAAGAAGTGAAAACGCCCGTGGCTGGCTGTGCCGGGGATGGGGCATCAGTTTTTAGGCCCCATCGGCCTCTATCCCTTGCGGGGTGGGCGCCAGCAGCTATCAAAAAAGAAGCGGCTTTGGGTGCAAAGCACCGCTGGACGCTGCTTATTGGCCCGGCGCGGGCAGCGCCAGGTGCGCTGACTGCACCACGCGCACGCAGTCCTGGATGTGCTGCTCGCCCAGGTAGCGCAGCGTGGCATAGCCCAGCGCCGCCGATACGGCCTGACCCGCCAGGGGCACGAATTTGGCCACCTGCTTGCTGGTCATGCGCAGGCCCACGGTTTGCACGGCCTTGAGCACCAGATCGCGGGTAACAAATTTGCCTATCAGCACCGATCCCACCAGGGCCACGGCCTTTTGCACCTGTTCGCGCTGGTGCGGGGTGAGCTGGTCGAGCTGCTCGGGGGTGAGGCCGAACTGCGCGTTGATTTGTGGCAGCAGCCGCGACAGCAGCGCAGCGTCCATGGCCCAGTCCAGGCCCGGCACGGGCACGGCGCTGGCGGCGGCGGCCACCAGCGCGCGCCGGTGCAGCAGGCGCCGGCTGCGCTGCACGGCGGCGTGCAGTGCGGGCGACTGTGCTTGCAGCCCCGCCTGTGCAGCAGCCTGTTGGGCGGTGGTCTGGCCGAGGTTCATCGGTTGGAGGTGCGTTGGATGATGCCGTAGAGCACCAGCAGCGCAATGGCGCCCAGCACCGAGGCAATCCAGCCCGCAGTCTGGCCCGTGCGGTACCAGCCCATGGCCACGCCCACGTAGCTGGCCAGAAACGAGCCCGCCACGCCCAGCAGGGCGGTCATGATCCAGCCGAGTTTGTCGTCGCCGGGTTTGATGGCGCGGGCAATGAAGCCGACGATCAGGCCAATGAAAAGGGTTCCGAGAAGGGACATCATGGGGGTCAGCTCCTGTCAAGCATGGCGATGCGCTGCATGGTAAGCCTTACCGTGGCTGCTTGCTGGCCATGGCCTGGCCCAGCCGCACGGGGTGGGCTGGTGCCCAGTCGGCATTGAAGTGCAGCGGGCCCGGGGGCAGCAGCAGCACGATGGTGGAGCCCAGCAAAAAGCGGCCCATTTCATCGCCTTGGCGCAGCTTGATCGGGGGCTTGCCAGCGTAATCCCAGCTGCGCAGGGTGCCGGTGCGCGGCGGGTTGACCACGCCGTGCCACACGGTGGCCATGCTGCCCACGATGGTGGCGCCCACCAGCACCATCACGAACGGCCCGCGTGCCGAGTCGAACACGCAGACCACGCGCTCGTTGCGGGCAAACAGCCCCGGCACGCCGCGCGCCGTGGTCGGGTTGACCGAGAACAGCGCGCCCGGCACATGCACCATGCGCCGCAGCTGGCCGTGGCAGGGCATGTGGATGCGGTGGTAGTCGCGCGGGCTGAGGTAAATGGTGGCGAAATGCCCGTTCTGGAACTGCGCGGCCAGCGCTGCGTCGCCGCCCAGCAGCGCGGTGGTGGAGTAGTGGTGGCCCTTGGCCTGAAAAATCTGGTCGCTGTCGATGGCGCCAAACTGGCTGACGGCGCCGTCCACCGGGCAGATCAGGTCGGCCTTGGACAGTGGGCGTGCGCCCGGACGCAGGGCACGGGTAAAGAAGTCATTGAAACTGGCGTAACTGGTGATGTCGGGGTTGGCCGCCTCGCTCATGTCCACGCCGTAGCGGGCAATAAAGCGCCGGATGAGGGCGGTGGTGAGTGAACCGGCTTGCGCCGAGGCGATGCGCCCTGCAAAGGTGGTCAGGGCACGCTGGGGCAAAAGGTACTGTGGCAGTACGGCAAGGCGGTCAGACACGGGTGGCTGTCAGGGTAGTGGCGGGAGTGGGGCATTCTATCGGTGGCCTTGTGCCAGCCAGGGGGACAAGGCGTTGCGCCTGCACGCTCTGCGGGCCTGGATGCACAATGGGCGCGCCCATGATTGCACCCCTCGCGGTCGCGTTGGCGCCGTTCTGTTTCATCTCCATGCCCTTGCCTGATCCTTTGTTGCCACCGCGTTCTTTGTCCTTTGCCCACAGCGTGTGGTTGTGGCTACAACGGTTTTGGCCTGCCCCCGTGGGCATCACGGTGCGCGAAGGGCTGCGCATGGCCATCGGCATGGCCTGCGGCATGTTGCTGGTGGCCTGGCTGGGGCATGGGTGGGGTGCGCTCACGGGTTTGCAGGGACCTTGGCTGCTGGCGTCGTTGGGGGCCAGTGCGGTGCTGGTGTTTGGCATGCCATCGAGCCCGTTGTCACAGCCCTGGCCGGTGTTGGCGGGCAGTTTGTTGTCGATGTGGGTGGGCGTTGCCAGTGCGGTGCTGGTGCCCGATGGTGCCTGGGCTGGCGCGCTGGCGGTGGCCGTTTCGGTGGCAGTCATGCTGCCTTTGCGCTGTTTGCACCCACCGGGGGCCGCACTGGCGTTGTCCATGGTGCTCAATCCGCAGCAGGCGGCACAGCTGCATGGATGGACTGTCCCCGTGACGCTGCTGGCCTTGCTGGCGGTGGGCATGCTCTACAACAACCTGACCGGACGCCGCTACCCGCACGCCCAGTCAGCGCCAGAGGTAGCGCCCCGTGGGCCGGGCGCTTTCACTTCCGCTGATTTGGACGCGGCGCTGTCGCACTACAACGGCGTGCTCGATGTAAGCCGTGCCGATCTGGAGGGGTTGTTGCACCTGGCGGGGCGCGCTGCATTTGCCCGCACGCTGGGCGATTTGCGCTGCGAGGACATCATGTCCCAGCCAGCTTTGTCGGTGGAAGCGGCGGTATCGCTCAAGGACGCGCAGGCATTGATGCGCAGCGAACGGGTCAAAGCGCTGCCAGTGGTGGACGATCAGCGCCAGGTATGCGGCATCGTGACGGTGGCCGATTTCATGCGCCTGGCACGCACGGATGCGCCCGAGGGGCTGGGCCAGCGCCTGCGCAGCCTGGTGCGCGGGCGCAGCACACAGCCTACGCTGGTGGGGCAGATCATGTCGCAGCCGGTGCAGACGGCGCAAACCGGGCAGTTGGTCATGGAGCTGGTGCCGCTTTTTTCACAAGGCGGGCACCACCATATTCCGATCCTGGACGATCGCCAACGCCTGGTGGGCATCGTCACCCAGACGGATCTGGTGCGCGCCCTGGCCGGTGCGCTGCAAGTGCCACAGGCGTGATCGCGCCGGGCTGGGCGCAGGCAGGCGTTCAGCGCGCTACAATGTACGAGCTCATGCACAGCGCCTTGCCTGTCCATTGACGCCGTCTCCCCCGGCCTTCTTCCCGACCTGCGCCCCGGGTGCAGCGACTCCCACAGCCCGCCCGCACAGTGTGTCGAGCCCCCCAGGGGCAGCATTGCCGTGGTGGACATCCCCCCGCGCAGGCGCCAAACACAGATACCCATTGATTTGTTTTTACGAGATTGAATATGGCCAAAGAAGAACTCATTGAAATGCAAGGCAGCGTTACCGAAGTGCTGCCCGACTCGCGCTTTCGCGTCACCCTGGACAACGGGCACCAACTGATTGCCTACACCGGCGGCAAGATGCGCAAGCACCACATCCGTATTTTGGCGGGCGACAAAGTGTCGCTGGAGATGTCGCCTTACGACCTGACCAAGGGCCGCATCACCTTCCGCCACCTGGCTGGCCGGGGCCCGGCCCCTGGCCGTTGAGGCGCTGGGCGTCTGGCTTGCTGGTTAGCGTGAATATTTGCACTTTTCTCCAGATGCAGTGATTTTTGGGGTTAGAATACCAGCTGTCGGAGCGTAGCGCAGCCTGGTAGCGCATCTGCTTTGGGAGCAGAGGGTCGCGAGTTCGAATCCCGCCGCTCCGACCATTGTTTGAAAGACTTGCCGTTTACGCGGCAAGTCTTTTTTGCTTTGGGCCATTGTTTTGCCAGCAGGGCACAGCAGCCTTGGCGGGCTGTCATGATGGCGCCTTCTTTGCTCTGGTGACGCGTGACCCATCTTTGCCCTCCTGCGCCCACTGGCGTGTCCCCATCCCGTTTCGATGCCGTGGATGCCCTGCGTGGCATGGCCATGGTGTGGATGACGGTTTTCCACCTGTGTTTTGACCTGAGCCATTTTGGCTATTGGCCGCAAAATTTTCGGGCTGACCCGTTCTGGACAGGCCAGCGCACAGCGATTGTGAGCATGTTTCTTTTTTGTGCCGGGTTGGGGCAGGCGATTGCCTTGTACCAGGGGCAGGGGTGGCGGCGGTTTGGTCGTCGCTGGGGGCAGATTGCTGCCGGAGCGTTGCTGGTCAGCGCGGGCTCATACGCCATGTTTCCCCAGAGCTTTATTTACTTTGGCGTACTCCATGGCATGGCTGTGATGCTGTTGCTCACGCGCTGCCTGGCCGCAGGGCAGGGAGCATTGTGGTGGGCGCTGGCGGGGGGCGTGGCCATTGCCCTGCCGGTGGTAGCGCAGCATTTGTTGACTGGGGCGTTGTCTGAATGGGCTGCGTTGTTCAATGCGCGCACGCTCAATTGGCTGGGGCTGGTGTCGCGCAAGCCCTATACCGAAGACTATGTGCCAGTGCTGCCCTGGTTGGGCGTGCTGTGGTGGGGGGTAGCCTGTGGGTGCTGGTTGTTGCTGCACAGGCCCTCCTGGCTCAGGATGGCGGTGCCTGCATTGCTGCGCCCCCTGGCTGTTTTGGGGCGCTGGAGCCTGGTCTATTACCTGCTGCACCAGCCCATCTTGATGGGTGTTCTGCTAGCGTGGGGAGCGTGGTGGGGTGTCACGCCATGAAAAAACGCGGCCTAAGCCGCGTTTCAGGTAGCAGCGCCTGCTACAGAATTATTCGACCTTGGCCTTGGCGCGCAGGTCTTCCTGGTACTTGGCCAGCTTTTGCTGTTCCAATTGCTGGGCAATCTGCGGCTTGACTTCTTCCAGGTTGGGCAGCTGGGCTTGGCGCAGGTCATCCAGGCGGATAACGTGCCAGCCGAACTGGCTCTTCACTGGGGCTTGGGTGATCTTGCCCTTTTCGAGCTTGATCAGTGCTTCGGTAAATTCTGATACATAGCTGTTGGGGTTGGCCCAATCCAGGTCGCCGCCCTTGGCGCCAGAACCTGGGTCTTTGGATTGCTTCTTGGCGATGTCTTCAAACTTGGCGCCCTTCTTGATGGAGGCGATGATGGCCTTGGCCTCATCTTCTTTTTCCACCAGGATGTGGCTGGCCTTGTATTCCTTGCCACCGTTGGCCGCTACGAACTTGTCGTATTCAGCCTGGATTTCAGCGTCCGTGACGGGGTGTTTGTTTTTGTATTCAGCAAACAGCTCGTTGATCAGGATTTGCTGGCGTGCCAACTCCATTTGGGCGCGGAAGTTGCTGGAGCCTTCAATGCCTTGTTTTTGCGCTTCTTGCGTAAAAACTTCGGCAGTGATGATCTGGTCTTTGATGCGCGCTTCGATATCGGGGGTGATCTGGCGGCCAGTGCGTTCCACCTGCTGCTTGACGGTGTCGAAGCGTTCTGCGGGAACGGGCTTGCCATTGACAATGGCCAGATTCTGGGCGGAGGCGGGCAGGGCTGCGGCACCCAACAGGGTGGCGGCCACAAGGCCTGACAAGAGCTGTTTCTTCATTCGAAATCCAAAAAAGAGAAGTTGGCTACAGACCGATGGTCGGCAAGCCGCAAGGTTTTTGCCAAGCCCTGGTCAGAGAATTTCAATGGCGATGGCATGGGCGCCGCGGTCAATAAATTCTTGCAGCGCATCATACACAAGGCGATGCCGCTGAACCCGTGACACATTGTTGAAACGCGGCGACGCAATGCGCACCCGAAAATGCGTGCCCGCGCCGGTGCCGTTGGCGCCCGCGTGGCCCGCGTGGGCATGGCTCTCGTCGAGCACTTGCAGGGCGGTGGGGGCGAGCTGGGCGCGCAGGCACTGCTCCATTGCCAGGGCGGTGATGGCCTCGGTGGTGGCGTTGGTGTTCATGGCTGGGCGTCCTTGGTGTTTTCAGGCTCTTTGAGGTAGCGCCCCAGGTACAGCGCCTGGGCAATGACGAAAACAAACATCAGCCCCATGCCGCCAAACAGCTTGAAGTTGACCCAGGTATCGGTGTCAAAGTGGTAGGCCACCCACAGGTTGAGCACGCCCATGGTGGCAAAAAAACCAGCCCAGGCCCAGTTCACGGTGCGCCAGACGCTGTCGGGCAATTCCATCTGCGCACCCATCAGGCTTTTGATGAAGTTCTTCTTGAAAAACAACTGCCCCACCAGCAGCGCCCCGCCCATCAGCCAGTACAGCACGGTGGGTTTCCATTTGATGAAGGTTTCGCTCTGGGCCAGCAGCGTGGCGCCGCCAAACAGCACGATCACGCCCAGGCTGAGCCATTGCATGGCCTCGACCTTGCCGTGCTTGTAGCGCAGGTAGCCGATTTGCACCACGGTGGCGGCGATGGCCACGGCGGTGGCGGCGTAAATGCCCCAGACCTTGAAGGCGACAAAGAACAGGATGATGGGGAAGAAGTCGATCAGGATTTTCATGGTGGCGGGGGCTTCTCAAGGCCCGGTCAGGAGGTGCGGGGCGTGAAGTCCAGGGACGCGGAGTTCATACAGTAGCGCAGGCCCGTGGGCGCGGGGCCGTCTTCAAACACATGGCCCAGGTGGGCGCCGCATTGGGTGCACACGGTCTCGACGCGCACCATGCCGTGGCTGTGGTCGGTGATCTCGGTGATGGCGCCGGGCACGGCCTGGCTGAAGCTGGGCCAGCCGCAGCCCGCATCAAACTTGGTGCCCGCCTCGAACAGCTTGGCATCGCAGCAGATGCAGTGGTAGCTGCCGTCGGCCCAGACCTGGTTGTATTTGCCGGTGAAGGGGCGCTCGGTGGCGGCGTGGCGCGTGACTTGCAGCGCGCCGGGTTCGGCGTTTTTGGCAGCCAGCACGGCCTGCCATTCGGCTGGGGTTTTCTGGACAGGAAAGTTCATGATGAGCAGCTGATGGAGATGGAGGAGGCCCAGTCTGGCGGAAAGCCGGCCTGGGCGGTGTAGTCGGGGTGCTCGTCAAACGGGCGCTCCAGCAGGGTTTGGAGGGTGTGCAGCACAGAAAAATCCCCGGCTTGCGCGGCGGCGATGGCTTCTTCGGCCAGATGGTTGCGCAGCACGTAACAGGGGTTGGTTTTTAACATCAAATCGGCATCTGGCGCTTTCCCAGTAAGCGCCTCTAGCTCTGAATACGATAGCAACCACGTGTCCAGCGGGGCACGGTCGGCAAACAGGTCGCGCACGGGTTCGAACTGCTGCTGCGCCACGGCGTGCGACAGGCGGCGCCAGAAGATGGGGTAGTCCACGCCCTGGTCGGCCAGCAGTTGCAGGATGCCATCCATCACCGCGCCTTCAGCCGGGTGCGGCGTGGTCAGCCCCAGCTTGGCGCGCATACGGCCCATGAACTGGCGCGGAAACTCAGTTTTGTACGAGGCCAGCGCGGCATGGACGGCGGCGGGCTCGCCAATCAGCGGTTGCAGCGCCTGACCCAGGCAGTACAAATTCCAGTAGGCGATGTGCGGCTGGCGGTGGAAGGCGTAGCGGCCCTGGGTGTCGCTGTGGTTGCAGATATGGCCGGGCACGAAGGCATCGAGGAGCTGGAACGGCCCGTAGTCCAGCGTCAGGCCCAGGATGCTCATGTTGTCGGTGTTGAGCACGCCGTGGCAAAAACCCACGGCCTGCCACTGCGCCACCAGCGCGGCGGTGCGCTCGCTCACTGCCTGCAAGAGCGCGGCGTAGGGGTTGCCGTTGCCAGCAGCGCCGGTGCGGCAGTCGGGGTAGTGCTGATCGATGACGGTGTCGGCCAGCTGGCGCAGCGCATCGAGCTGGTTGCGCGCCGCAAAGTGCTCGAAGTGGCCAAAGCGGATAAAGCTGGCGGCAGTGCGCGTGACCACGGCGGCGGTTTCCGCGCGCTCGCGGTACACCGGCAGCGGTGAGCCGGTGATGCACAGCGCCCGCGTGGTCGGGGCGCCCAGGGCGTGCATGGCCTCGCTGCACAAAAACTCGCGGATGCTGGAGCGCAGCACGGCGCGGCCATCGCCACCGCGCGAGTAGGGCGTGGGGCCACTGCCCTTGAGCTGGATTTCCTGCGGGCCGTGGGGCGTGTCCACCTCGCCCAGCAGCAGGGCGCGGCCATCGCCCAGTTGCCCGGCCCACACGCCAAACTGGTGGCCGCTGTATACGCTGGCCAGCGGCGCGCTGCCCGGCAGCAGGGCGTTGCCGCTGAAGGCTTGCAGGGCCTCATCGGAGGGCAGCCAGTGCGCGTCCAACCCCAGAGCCTGCGCGGCACTGGCGCTGTGGGCCACCCAGTGCGGAGCAGGCAACGGTGTGGCCTGCAGCCGGGTGCCAAACTGCGGGCCCAGCGCGGCAAAGCGGTTGCGCCAGTGCAGGCCCGGACTGGCAGTCAGTGGTGCGTCAAAGGGCATGTTCATACGGCGCATTGTCGCTGTGTGGGTGGTTTGCACAGGGCTTGCAGGGTTACTGGGACTGGCGGTGCGCTGGTGGGTGATGCAAGGCACCCTGCGGCGGTGCTGTCATGTGCGTGACAGCGCCGCACTGGCGCTGTGTGGTGCAGCAAAAGCCCTTGAAATTCACCCGTTACCATGTGCCGGTTTTCACATTCATAACAACCAAGGAGCACATCTATGCTGGGTTTGATGCAGAGTCAGCCATTGCTGATTTCGTCGCTGATTGAGTTTGCCGAACGCCACCACGGCAGCGGCGAGATTGTTTCGCGCCGGGTCGAAGGTGACATCCACCGCTACACCTACCGCGACCTGGCAGCGCGCGCCCGGCGCCTGGCCAATGCCCTGGACAGCGAAGGCTTGCAGCCAAGCGACCGCGTGGCCTCGCTGGCCTGGAACGGCTACCGCCACATGGAGATGTACTTTGGCGTCAGCGGCTCGGGCCGCGTGATGCACACCATCAACCCGCGCCTGCACCCCGACCAGATCGCCTGGATCATCAACCACGCCGAAGACCAGGTGCTGTGCTTTGACCTGACCTTCCTGCCGCTGGTGCAGGCCGTGCATGCCAAGTGCCCCACCGTCAAAAAATGGGTGGCCCTGTGCGACGCCGACAAGCTGCCCGAGGGCAGCGGCATCCCCGGCCTGAGCAGCTACGAAGACTGGATTGGCGCGCAGTCCAGCACCTATGTCTGGCCGCAGTTTGATGAAAACACCGCCTCCAGTATGTGCTACACCAGCGGCACCACCGGCCACCCCAAGGCGGCGCTGTACAGCCACCGCTCCACCACGCTGCACGCCTACGCTGCCGCGCTGCCCGATGTGATGTGCCTGTCGGCCCGCGACTCGGTGCTGCCCGTGGTGCCCATGTTCCACGTCAACGCCTGGGGTATTCCGTACTCGGCGGCGCTGACGGGCTGCAAGGTGGTGTTTCCCGGCCCGGCGCTGGACGGCAAATCGGTCTATGAGCTGATCGAGGCCGAGGGCGTGACCTACGCCGCTGGCGTGCCCACCGTCTGGCAGATGCTGCTGGGCCACGTCAAGCCCAACGGCCTGCGTTTTTCCAGCCTCAAGCGCACGGTGATTGGTGGCTCGGCCTGCCCGCCCGCCATGATCACCGCCTTTCAGGAAGAGTTTGGCGTGGAAGTGCTGCACGCCTGGGGCATGACCGAGATGAGCCCCCTGGGCACGCTGTGTACCCTGAAAAACCACCAGTTGCAGTGGCCCGCCCCCGAGCAGATGAAGGTGCTGCAAAAGCAGGGCCGGGCGCTGTACGGAGTGGACATGAAAATCGTCGATGGCGACGGCAACGAACTGCCCTGGGACGGCAAAACCTACGGCGATCTGCTGGTGCGCGGCCCCTGGATTCTGGACACCTACTACAAGGGCGAGAGCCCGCTCGTCCAGGACGCCCAGGGCCGGGGCTGGTTCCCCACCGGCGACGTGGCCACCATTGACGCCGACGGCTTCATGCAGATCACCGACCGCAGCAAAGACGTGATCAAGTCGGGCGGCGAGTGGATCAGTTCCATCGACATCGAGAACATTGCCATGGCACACCCCGCCATTGCCATGGCTGCCTGCATTGGCATGCCCCACCCCAAGTGGGACGAACGCCCCATCGTGGCCGTGGCCAGAAAGCCCGGCGCCGAGGTCACGCGCGAGGAGCTGCTGGCCTTTTACGAGGGCAAAACCGCCAAGTGGCAAATCCCGGACGATGTGGTGTTTGTCGATGCCATCCCGCTGGGCGCCACGGGCAAGATGCTCAAGACCCGGCTGCGTGAGCAGCTCAAGGATTACCGGCTGCCTGGCCTGTAATTGCACGCGCTGGCGCCAGTAGCACGGCGCCCAAGCTATCCTTGCGGCCCCCCGACTGCGCAACGCACTGCGCGGCCGGGGGGCTTTTTTACATCTGGACAGAGAATGTTTTTTGCTATTGAAAAAATAGCTGTTAGCGCTTACCCAGTAAGCTCTAGAGCCATTTTTCACTGTTTATTTTCAGCGGGTGCTGCGGCCTTGCTTTTCAAGCCGTTTGCCGTTGCTTGGGCCGCTGCTGGCGTCAGCGCTGTGGCTCCCGTGCACCCTTTGCGCCTGCGCCAGCCATGAGTGCCGAGCTGCTGGTGGTCTCGCTGCTCAATGGCGTCAGCTACGGGCTGCTGCTGTTCATGCTCAGTTCGGGGCTGACGCTGATTTTCAGCATGATGGGCGTGCTCAATTTTGCGCACACCAGTTTTTACATGCTGGGCGCTTATCTGGCCTACACGCTGTCGGGGGTGGTGGGGTTCTGGTGGGCGCTGGTGCTGGCGCCGCTGGCCGTGGGCGTGCTGGGCGCGCTGTTTGAGCGCTACTGCCTGCGCCGCGTCCACCGCTTTGGCCATGTGCCCGAGCTGCTGGTCACGTTCGGCCTGTCGTATGTGATGGTGGAGCTGGTGCAGCTGGTGTGGGGGCGCTCTACCGTGCCTTACGGCCTGCCCGAGGCCTTGCAGGGGCCGCTGTTTACGCTGTATGGCACGCAGTTCCCGAAGTCGCGCGCGTTCATCATGCTGGTGGCGCTGTGGATGCTGCTGGTGGTGTGGCTGCTGCTGACGCGCACGCGCATCGGCCTGGTGATACAGGCCGCGCTCAAGCACCCCGAGATGGTGCAGGCGCTGGGCCACAACGTACCGCGCGTGTTCATGGGGGTGTTTGGCGGCGGTTGCGCGCTGGCCGCGCTGGCGGGGGTGATTGGCGGCAACACCTACGTCACCGAACCCGCCATGGCAGGCGCCGTGGGCTCCATTATTTTTGTGGTGGTGGTGGTGGGCGGGCTGGGCTCGCTGGCGGGGGCGTTCTGGGCCTCGCTGCTGATCGGGCTGGTGCAGACCTTGGCCGTGGCGCTGGATTATTCGCTGGCCAGCGCCTTGCAGGGCCTGGGCATCGCGGTGCATGAGGGCACCTGGGGCTGGCCGCTGCTCAAGCTGACGGCGGCGCAGGTGGCGCCCATCCTGCCGTACCTGCTGTTGGTGTTGATGCTGATCCTGCGCCCCAAGGGGCTGCTGGGCACGCGGGAGGGCTGATAGACATGGGCCGTTTTGCCGTCTGGGCGTTGTTTGCGCTGGTGTTGGTGGCCTCGCCGCTGGTGTTTTCCAGCAGTTTGGCGCTGACCATGCTCTCGCAGATGGGCTACCTCATCCTGATTTGCCTGTCGTACAACATCTTGCTGGGGCAGGGCGGCATGCTCAGCTTTGGCCATGCGGTGTATACCGGGCTGGGCGGGTTTATCGCCATCCATGCCATGAACCTGGCGGGCCAGGGCGTGTGGCGGGTGCCGCTGGTGCTGGTGCCGCTGGTGGGCGGCGCAGCAGGACTGTTGTGTGCTGCGCTGCTGGGCTTTGTCAGCACGCGCAAAGCGGGCACCCCGTTTTCGATGATTACCCTGGGGCTGGGTGAACTGGTGGCCGCCATGGCGCTGATGTTTCCGGAGTTTTTTGGTGGCGAGGGCGGCATCACCACCAACCGCGTGTATGGCAGCGCCTTCATGGGCATCACCTTTGGCCCTGCCATTCAGGTGTATTACCTGATTGCCGCCTATTGCTTTATGGGCACCGCCGCCATGTTTGCCTTTACCGGCACCCCGCTGGGGCGTTTGCTGAACGCCGTGCGTGACAACCCCGAGCGCGTCGAATTCATCGGCTACAACCCGCAGCGTGTGCGCCACCTGGCCTTTACCATGGCCGGTTTTTTTGCCGGTGTGGGCGGGGCGCTGGCGGCCATCCACTTCGAGATCGTGACCGGTGCTGACAGCTTCAGCATGGCCCGCTCGGGCAGCTACCTGCTGTTTACCTTTTTGGGCGGGGCGGCGTTTTTTGCCGGGCCCATCATTGGCGCAGTGCTGCTGGTTCTGGCCACGGTGCTGTTGTCGGAATGGAGCCAGGCATGGCTGCTGTACCTGGGCCTGGTGTTTTTGGGCATGGTGATGTATGCGCCCGGTGGCATGGCCAGCCTGGTCGTGGCCCATGTGCGTCTGGCCCGCCGGGGGCCATTGCGCACACTGGTTCCCGCTTATCTGGCGCTGGCAGGCGCCGCCTTGCTGGCGCTGCTGGGCGCCGCCTGCATGATCGAGATGGTGTACCACTTGCAGCGCAATGCCGCGCTGGGGCCGCAGCTGCCATTTATGGGCACCACGCTGGATGCCAGTGCGCTGGCCAGCTGGCTGGGCGCCGCTGGTGTACTGCTGACCGGGGCCGGGCTGTTTGCCCTGTGCCAGCGCCAGTTGGCACGGCAGTGGAGCCAGCTCCAGCAGGTCAGCGCGCACCCCGTCACGCACACGCAGGTGCCGTAACCATGGCGCTCTCACCCCCCTTGGCGCTGGAGCTGCGCGGCCTGCACAAAAGCTTTGGCAAAACCGACATCATCCGGGGCGTGGACTTGGCTGTCGCGCCCGGCGAGCGCGTGGCCATCATCGGCCCCAACGGCGCGGGCAAGTCAACCCTGTTCAACCTCATCAGCGGGCGGTGCGCGCCCAGCAGCGGCCAGGTGCTGCTGAACGGCCAGCGCATTGATGGCAAAAAACCGTTTCAAATCCACCGCCTGGGCTTGAGCCGCAGCTTCCAGATCAGCCACCTGTTCCCCCAGCTCAGCGTGTTTGACAACTTGCGCTGTAGCGTGCTCTGGAGCCTGGGCTACCGCTACAGCTTCTGGCGCTTGCTCTCCGGCATGCGCGACGCCAACGCGCGCACCGAGCAGCTCGTGGCGCAACTGCACCTGGAGCACAAGCGCGATGTGCTGGCCGCCAACCTCACCTACGCCGAGCAGCGCGCGCTGGAGATTGGCATCACCATCGCCAGTGGCGCCCCCGTCGTCTTGCTCGATGAGCCCACCGCCGGCATGAGCCAGAGCGAAACCCGGCGCTTTGTCCAGCTCATCAAGCAAGTCACCGAAGGGCGCACCCTGCTCACCGTGGAGCACGATATGGGCGTGGTGTTTGGCCTGGCCGACAAGATTGCCGTGCTGGTCTATGGCCAGGTGATTGCCTTTGACACCCCTGAGCAGGTGCGCGCCAACCCGCGCGTGCAAGCGGCCTACCTGGGCACCGCCCCCGACAACGCCCCGACAGAACCAGACTGAGCACATGCTGCACATCGACAACCTGCACGCCTACTACGGCAAAAGCCATGTGCTGCATGGCGTCCACTTTGCTGTGCAGCCCGGCGAAATCGTCGCGCTGCTGGGGCGCAACGGCTCGGGCCGCTCCACCACGGCCAAGGCCATCATGGGCCTGGTGGACTGGCAGGGCAGCGTGCGCTGGAAGGGCCAGAGCCTGGCCGGGCGCGCCCCCTACGACATCGCCCACGCGGGCATAGGCTACGTGCCCGAGGGGCGCGAGGTGTTTCCGCACCTCACAGTGCAGCAAAACCTGCTGCTGGGGCAAAAGGGCCGTGGCAAAGGCAGCCGCTGGTCGCTGGATGACATGTATGCCATGTTTCCGCGCCTGAAAGCGCGCCAGCACACCGAGGCGGGCGTGCTCTCGGGCGGCGAGCAGCAAATGCTTACCCTGTGCCGCACGTTGATGGGCGACCCCGACCTCATCCTCATCGACGAGCCCACCGAGGGCCTGGCGCCCCAGCTCATTGAACTGGTGGCGCAGTACCTGCAAGCGCTCCAGGCGCGCGGCATTGCGGTGCTGTTGATAGAGCAAAAGCTCACCATTGCCCTGCGCGTGTCCGACCGCGCCCTGGTCATGGGCCAGGGCCGCATCGTCTTTGACGGCACACCCGCCAGCCTGCAAGCCGACGATGCCGTGCGCCAGGAGTGGCTGGAGGTGTAGAGGCTCAGCAGGCCTGCCAGGGCCCGGCCACCAGCTCGGCCTCATCGGGGCCGGGCCAGGGCGGCATGGTCACGCCCACGGCGGCAAAGGGCGTGCTGCCCACGGCCTTGAACTGAAAGCGGGTGCCTTGCGGAATCGACAGGCTCACGCCGGCGGTCAAGGTGACCACTTCTTCGCGCTCGCCCTGGCAGCGCCACATCTGGGCCTCGCCGCTGAGCACGTACCACAGCTCTTCCACGGTTTTGTGCTGCACCGCAGCCGAGCAGCGGCCCGGTGCCAGCGCAAAGTGCGCCATGGAGCCGCCCCGCACCCCCGCCAGCACCCGCACGTCCGAGCCATCGGGCGCAGTGACGGTGGGCTCCAGGGGCAGGGCCACGGTAGAAAACGGTGGTGTGGGCAGCGGGGCAGGGTGTTGGTCTTGCATAGCGGGCCAAAAATTGCACGATTGCACCATACCGGCAGCGCCAGACCAAGCGCCCAATCACCCCGGCGACAACCTTTGGCACTGCGCAGCCGCACAATCTGGCGCCCCCTTCGGCAGGCCACTGTGGTGCCTGAGCGCATCGGGGGCCGTGGTATGGCGCGCGGTATCCTGCGCGCTCTGTTTTTTTGCTTCCTGGAGTGTGTCGTGTTGAAATTTGGTGTGGAAATCCCCTTCGTCAGCCACCTCGGCTTTACCCTGCACCGCATGGAGGGCGGCGAGTCCGAGCTGCGCTACGAAGCAAAGCCCGAGCACCTGAACTCGTTTGATGTGACGCACGGCGGCGCCACCATGACCTTGCTGGACGTGACCCTGGCCACGGCTGCACGCAGCGACACCCCCGACATGGGCGTGGTCACCATCGAGATGAAAACCAGCTTCATGCACCCCGCGCGCGGCCCGCTGGTGGCCAAGGGCCGCTTGATCCACCGCACGGCCACCATGGCGTTTACCGAAGGCACCGTGTTCGACGCCCAGGGGCGCGTGTGCAGCCATGCCACCGGCACCTTCAAATACGTCAAGCGCCTGCCCGTGGACAGCCGCAGCACCCACGCCCTGAAAGCCATTTCCACCGATTGATGACCAGTTTTTTATAGTCAAATCAGGCTCTGGCGCCCTATGGTAGGGCGCAAGCAGCTATCAAAAGTGTAGTAAAGGAAAGCACCATGCCCCGCAACCAGCAAATCCTGCTCGACAACCGCCCCCAAGGCCAGGCCAGTGCCAGCAACTTCAAGCTGGTGGCCAGCGACACCCCGGCGCTGCAAGACGGCCAGGTGCTGGTGCGCCACCACTACCTGAGCTTGGACCCCTATATGCGCGGCCGCATGAACGACAGCAAGAGCTACGCTGCACCCCAGCCCCTGGGCGAGGTGATGCAGGGCGGCACCGCAGGCGAGGTGATCGAATCCCGAGACCCCAGGTTCGCTGTGGGCGACAAGGTGGTGGGCTTTGGCGGCTGGCAGGAGTACAGCGTGGTCAACGCCGCCCAGCCCGGCACCCTGAAAAAAGTGGACACCACGCAGGTGCCCCTCTCGCACTACCTGGGCGCGGTGGGCATGCCTGGCGTGACCGCCTGGTACGGCCTGGTCAAGATCATTGCACCCAAGGCGGGCGATACCGTGGTGGTCAGCGCCGCCACGGGCGCCGTGGGCAGCGCTTTTGCGGCGCTGGCCAAGGCGCGCGGCTGCCGCGTGGTGGGCATTGCCGGCGGGCCTGACAAATGCCGCTACGCCACCGAAGAGCTGCACTTTGACGCCTGCATCGACTACCGCGTCCATGCCGACACCCCCGCCATGACCCAGGCGCTGAAAGCGGCTTGCCCCGATGGCATTGACGGCTATTTTGAAAACGTGGGCGGCTACATCCTGGACGCCGTGATGCTGCGCATGAACGCCTTTGGCCGCATCGCCCTGTGCGGCATGATCGCGGGCTACGACGGTGCGCCGTTGCCCATGGCCCACCCGGCGCTGTTGCTGCTCAACCGCATCAAGATGGAAGGCTTCATCGTCAGCGAGCACATGGAGGTCTGGCCCGAGGCCCTGGCCGAACTGGGCCAGCTGGTGGCCAGCGGCCAACTGAGCCCGCGCCAGAGCATTGCGCAAGGCATTGCTGCCGCGCCCGAGGCGTTTTTGGGCCTGCTCAAGGGCAAGAACTTTGGCAAGCAGCTCGTCCAGCTGGTCTGATACCTGTGCATCTCCTCCCGGAAAGGCCCTCTATGACCGCGCTCATCCTGCACCACTACCCCGCGTCGCCGTTCTCTGAAAAAATCCGGCGCGCGCTGGCTTACAAGCAGTTGCCCTGGAAGTCGGTGGTCGTGCCCACCATCTTGCCCAAGCCTGATGTGCAGGCGCTCACGGGCGGCTACCGCAAGACGCCTTTTTTGCAGATTGGCGCCGACATTTACTGCGATTCGGCCCTGATCTGCGATGTGCTGGAGCATGTGCAGCCCGAGCCCGTGCTGTACCCGCCCCACCTCAAGGGCGTGGCGCGGGTGTTTGCGCAGTGGGCTGACAGCACCTTGTTCGGGGCCGCCATGGCCTACAACCTGCAACCGCGTGGCGCTGCCGCCCTGTTTGCCAACCTGCCCGAAGGCATGGCCCAGGCTTTCAGCGAAGACCGCCGTGAAATGAGCGCAGGCATGCCGCGCCTGCGCCCGCCCGAGGCCACCGCCGCCTACCGCTCGTACCTGCGGCGCATTGCGCACATGGCCGAAGAGCACGACTTTTTGTTCGGTGCCGAGCCCTGCCTGGCCGACTTTGCCGCCTACCACCCGCTGTGGTTCACGCGCACCTGTGTGCCGGTGATGGCCGACATCTTCGCGGCCACGCCCGCCGTGCTGGAGTGGATGGACCGCATCGCCGCGCTGGGCTTGCAGCGCATGGAAAAGTTCAGCGCCGAAGACGCCATCACCGTGGCCGCCAGGGCCGAGCCGCTGCCGCTGGGGGACGAGGTTTTTCAGGACGAGCACGGCATTGCGCTGGGCTCCAGCGTACAGATCGCTGCCGACAGCTTTGGCACCGAGCCCACCCAGGGCGAGCTGCTGGCCGCCACGCGCACGCGCTACACGCTGTGCCGCCAAGACCCGCGCGCGGGCACCGTCCACGTCCACTTTCCGCGCATTGGTTACACCCTGCGGCAGGCCCAGGCGTGAGGTCTGGCCCGCACTAACCACCGCCCACCGCCCCCACTGCGGGTCGGTGCTTGGTGCCCGTGGCCAGCAGAACCAGGCCACGGTGGCGACAATCAAACGCTATGCTTTTTTCCCGCTTTTTGAAAATGGCCCTGATTTTGGGTCTGCTCTCGGCCATCGGGCCTTTCGCCATTGACATGTACCTGCCCGCGCTGCCCGCCATTGGCCAAAGCCTGGGCGCCGAAGTGGGGGCTGTGCAATGGAGCCTGACCGCGTTCTTCCTGGCGCTGGGCGTGGGCCAATTGCTGTATGGGCCGGTGTCCGACATGCTCGGGCGCAAGCCGCCGCTGTACTTTGGCCTGGGCCTGTTCACCCTGGCCAGCGTGGGCTGTGCGCTGGCCACCGACATCGACACCCTGGTTGCGCTGCGCTTTGTGCAGGGGCTGGGGGCTGCCGCTGGCATGGCCATTCCGCGTGCCGTGGTGCGCGACCTGCACACCGGCACCGAGGCCGCGCGGCTGATGTCGCTGCTGATGCTGGTGTTCAGCGTCTCGCCCATCCTGGCGCCGTTGGCGGGCAGCGCGCTGATTGCCGTGACCGGCTGGCGCGGCGTGTTCTGGGCCGTGGCGTTGGCCGCCACGGCGGGGCTGGCGCTGGTGTTCACCACGCTGTCAGAGACCCGGCCCGCGTCTGAGCGCGTGCAAAGCAGCTTGGCCAGTGCTTTGCACGCCTATGGCCTGCTGCTGCGCGACCGCCATTACCTGGGGCTGGTTTTCATTGGGGGCTGCGCCATGTCCGGCTTTTTTGTCTATCTGGCCAGTTCGCCGTTTGTGCTTATCAACCATTACGGGCTCACGCCCACCCAGTACAGCCTGGCGTTTTCGGTCAATGCTGTGGCGTTTATCGGCGCGTCGCAGTTGACGGGGGCATTGGGTGAGCGTTTCGGGTTGGTGCGCGTGGTCAAGGCCGCTGCCAGCGCCTCGGGGGCGGTGATGCTGGTGTTGCTGGGCTACTACCTGGCCGGTGGCGACCGGCTGGCGGTGCTGATTGCGCTGTATTTTATCGCCAGCGCTTTCATGGGGCTGGTGATCCCGACCACCTCTGTGCTGGCACTGGAGCAGCATGGTGCCATTGCGGGCACGGCTTCGGCCCTGTTGGGCACGTTGCAGATGCTCACGGGTGCAGCCGCCATGGGGGTAGTGGGCCTGTTTTCGAGCGGCCAGCCACTGCCCATGGTGGTGGGGATGGCCGCAGGCGCCCTGGTGGGTGTGGCGCTGACCTGGCTGACGCTGGGCCGGGTGCATTCGGGCGCCTTGCAGGAGCGCCGCGCCTGATGCCCCCCCAGAGCGCCTTGCCCGACGGCCTGCCCGCGCCCGCGCGCAGCCGTGCCATGCTGGTCATCATCCTGGGCCTGACGGTGGCGGTGCTCGACGGCAGCGTCGTCAACCTGGCCCTGCCGGGCATTGCACGCGAGATGAACGCCAGCGCCGCGCACGCCATCTGGGTGGTCAACGCCTACCAGATGGCCACGCTGATCATGCTGCTGCCGCTGGCCTCGCTGGGCGAGCGCCTGGGCTACCGGCGCGTGTACCTGCTGGGCTTGGGGCTGTTTGCGCTGGCCTCGGTGGGTGCCATGCTGGCCAATTCGCTGGGCACCCTGATTGCTGCGCGCGCCGTGCAGGGCCTGGGCGCGGCGGGCATCATGAGCGTGAATGCGGCTTTGGTGCGCCTGATTTACCCGCGTGCGCAGCTGGGCCGGGGCATGGCCATCAATTCGATGGTGGTGGCCATCTCTTCGGTGGCCGGGCCTACGGTGGCCGCCATGGTGCTGTCGGTGGCCTCGTGGCCCTGGCTGTTTGCACTGAACCTGCCGCTGGGCGCCTTCACGGTGTGGCTGGGGCGGCGTGCCTTGCCGCATAACCCGGTGGCAGCGCTGGGCGGGCGCCATTCGTGGCTGGACGTGGTTCTCAACGGGCTCATGTTTGCGCTGATTTTTGTCGGCGCCGAGCGCCTGAGTGTGCGCGGTGGCGTGGCATCGGGCACGGCCTCGCCCTTGGCCTGGGGCCTGCTGGCCGCCGGGGTGCTGGTGGGCGTGGTGTATTGGCGCCGCCAGCAGCGCCTGGCCGTGCCGCTGTTGCCAGTCGATTTGCTGCGCATACCGGTGTTTGCGCTCTCGATGGGCGCATCGGTAGGGGCGTTTTGTGCGCAGATGCTGGCTTATCTGGCGCTGCCGTTTTTGCTGCTGGAGGGTTTTGGCCGCACCCCGTTGCAGGCGGGTCTGCTGCTGACGGCCTGGCCGCTGGCGATTGTGGTGGTGGCCCCGCTGGCCGGGCGGCTCATTGGCCGTTACCCCGACGGGCTGCTGGGTGGCATCGGCATGGCGGTGTTTGCCTGCGGCCTGGCGTTGCTGGCGAGCTTGCCCGCTGCGCCATCGGATTGGAATCTGGTTTGGCGCCTGGCGGTGTGCGGCGCCGGGTTTGCGCTGTTCCAGTCGCCCAACAACCACACCATCGTCACCACTGCACCCTTGCAGCGCAGCGGCGCGGCCAGCGGCATGCTGGGCACCGCGCGGTTGACGGGGCAAACCACCGGGGCGGTGATCCTGGCGGCGCTGTTTGCCGTCTGGCCACCGCACAACGGCCAGGGGGAAGTGGTGGCGCTGTGGCTGGGGGCAGGGTGTGCAGTTTTTTCCGGGGTGTGCAGCTCTTTGCGTGTGCGCGCGCCCCAAGGGGCAGGGCACTGAGCGCATTCGGGAATCACAGTGGGCGCCGCAATCACGCGCTAAGCTAATGGGGTTTTTGTCACGCTGGTTGTCAGCGATTGTTTTTTTAAAAAGGAGAGGTTATGTACAAGCATCTTTTCGTGCCCGTGGATGGGTCGGAACTGTCCCACCGTGCCATGGAGGGCAGCATTGCGCTGGCCGCCCAGTTGGGCGCGCGCATCACGGGTTTTGTGGTTGAGCCAGACCTGCCACTGTCTGCCACCAGCCACGACGCCGATGCTTTCACCCACCGCATCAAGGCCCACGAGGCCCGCAACACCGAGCACGCCCAAGCCCTGCTGGGCCAGTTTGAAGAGCGTGCCAAGGCCGCTGGCGTGGAATTTACCGGCGCCTCCGTCACCGCCTATGGCGTGGACCAGGCCATCATCGAAGAAGCTGAAAAGCACGGCTGCGACATGATCGTCATGGTCACCCATGGCCGTGGCCCTGTGGGCGAGTTCCTGTTTGGCTCGCACACCAAGAAAATCATCGCCCGCAGCAGCCTGCCGGTGTTTGTGCTGCACTGAGCGCCAGTGCCAGGCCGTCGCTTATCTGCCACCAACGTTTAAACGTGTCGGTTCAGAACGGCCATGGCGCCCGATGGATTCCGTCGGGCGTCTGTATTTTCAACGGCAGATACAGTTTTTGCTTATTGTGCTGCGCGCTATCTACCAAGCCCAGGTCTCACAGTCGTAGCCCGGGCAACCAACACCGTAGCCAGATTTATATCTAAATCGGCCCCAAAGCCGCGTGGGATAAGCGCAAAAAGCTATTGAAGATATAGCAAATCAAGGCCCGCAAGACGCATTGCTGCATTGCTGTACTGCTGAGCTACTGTCAAATAATAGTTGGTTGAAAGGGTTTTTGTGCCTACATTGGGCTGAATCACTCTTGATCCAGCGGGCACCAATTGTCCTTACCCGGAGGAAATCCCTATGGCGGCAACCAGCTATTTCAACTTCGTTCAGCAACTCTACATCGCGTATTACCAGCGTCCCGCAGACCCCGCAGGACTGAGGTACTGGGCCGAGCAGATTGAACTGGCCGATGGCAACACCAATGCAGTGATAGCTGCCTTTGCAGATTCGCCCGAAGCCTTGGCTTTGTACAGCACCATTGACGACACCACTATTGGTGCCGTGGTAGATCAAATCTACCTGGCGTTGTTCAACCGCGCTCCCGATGCTGCGGGCAAGGAGTTCTTTGTCAATGGTTTCAAGGCGGGTACCTTCACCCCCGGCTCCATCGCCCTTGCCGTACTGAGTGGGGCGCGCAATGATGACAGCCTGGCTATTGCGCACAAGCTACAGGTGGCCAACCTGTTTACGGCACAAGTTGATGGCCGTCCGCTGACCGACCCCGGATTTGGCACGGGCAGCAGCTTTAACGCTACTTACGCGGGCTCCGCAGATGCACAAGCGGCGCGCGATATCCTCAAGACTGTCACCTCTAACCCCGCCACGCTGCTGAGTGCTGCGCAAATTACCGAGCAGATCAAAAGCACCATTGCCGATCCAGGTGATCCGATCCTGGAATCAGACCCACCCCAGCCCCCGATTTTCACTGTGACTATCAGGGCTGCAGACCAGTCTCCGGTATTCACAGAAAAAGAGGGGGTGGACGACCAGTCCGGTGCTGTCACCATCAACAGTGGGCTGACATTCCTGGGCACCGGTACGGTGACCAAGGCTACAGTGACTATCACCAATGCGAAAGCAGGCGATGAGTTGCTGTTCACGAACACCGGCAAAATTCAAGGCGTAGTGACAACAGTTGGGGGCGGCGCTAACGTAGTGCTAACGCTGAGTGCAAAGCCGGGGCAGACGCCTGCCAATAAAGACTTTGAGGTGGCGCTGGAGTCGGTGAAGTTCAACAATACCTCCGGGCATCCAGACACCACGGATCGAACCATTGAGTTCAAGGTTGGTAACGGCATACGCACATCGCCCGCAGCCACTGAAACGGTGCTGGTGTTGGCAACCAACGATGCGCCGGTGCTGTCGGTGGTTGTGGGCGCGCCTGTGGTGGAAGGTGCAGCGGCTACAGTAGATGGCCTGGTGGTGGCCACCTACAGCGCACCCACCGACGAAGAGGGCGACACGGTCACGGTGGGTTTCACCGCAGGCAGCAACGGCGATGGCT